>CAYYXA010000048.1:0-14979 GCA_964475465.1 uncultured Brevinematales bacterium | reverse complement strand
CCTTCCGATCTGATGAGTGGGTATGAACAGCACCCAACAAAGTCAACTTCTACAAAAAATCACTTCTAAGTATCTCATCTAACTCAGGCATATTAAAAATAACCTCAATACCTCAAGAAGCGTTAACATTCGTAGAATCAGAATACTATGGCAAAACACCAGTGACACTAGAACTACCACAGGGCCAGTACAGAGTAAGATTACAAAAGGGCGAGCTAGTGAATTTCTCAACACTTGAGGTTATTAGCGGGAAAACCAATGAATACGAATTAAGGCTAATAAACCCAAAAAATCAAACACCTTACAAAATAATGGTTGGAGTCACTACACTTCTTGGTATAACATCAGTATCCAGTATATTTCTATACTTTTGGGCTGATTCACAAGAAAGGTACTACGGCATCTTGGCACGACAAAACCCTGAATACCAAAACATACATAACTACTACTACTACTTCAAAGAAGACATGAGAACTACAGCAATAACAGCTAGCATCCTGACATTCATATCGTGGGGAGTAACCTTAGGAATTGAATCAGACAAGTTCTTCATGAAATCATTCATAAGATTTTGAAATAACGCTACAAGCAGATGCTTACCAGCCTTGTCACTGAAGGAAAATACAAGCTAGAATTACACAATACAAAAACCATCAAAAAATCCTGCTAAGCACAAACTTGGCAACCCTATAAATAAGTTTTATAGGGAAGATAATCAATTCGAGAATGAACTTTTTTAACCTAGACAAGTCCTCCATCTTTTTAATTTTTTCAAAATCCTCTATAGCCTTTTCTATGGGTAGAAGTGGATTTTTTGTATTCTCTTTGAGATAGTGCCAGTGATCCATTATCCATATATAAAGATCTTCCAAGGTTCTCTCAGGGAAATACTTATACAATTTCCTTTCTTTTATAATCTTTACAACTTTCGAAAAAAGCTTCTCGTACCAATCCTTAACCGCTTCTTCAATAGATACTTCTCTACCCAACTTCTCCCCTAGAAAATACCTATACGTATTTATATGGTCTATAAGAACAAAATAATACCATGGATTTGTAAGCCTTATCTTTACATCCGGAAAAACTTTATCAAATCTCGTTTCTTCAACAAAGGTCTTATAAGCATTAGCAAGCAATAATTCCTTTTCGTTAAGGTCCTTAATTGGAAAATCTAAAAGTATCTCAACAACCTCGGCATCAATGAACTCAAGTCCTAATTCCTTAGCAACTGAAACTCTATGATTACCGTCCCTGACAATATAATAATCACCAATTTTATATACAGAAATAGGCGGTATCTTCGGATTCGAATCCAAGTAATCCATCATGTTTTCCCATTTCTCTCTTATCCCCTCATGCCTAGGTAAAAAAGCTCTATCGAAATCGAGATACCTACCTTCGCTACCCTTTATGTTCTTCAAAGGTATACTCTGTATACCTCTATAAACAAAAACATTCGATTTTATCAAGTCTTTCACCTCGTCAAAGGAAAAAAGCTCATAATTACCAATCGTAAGCCCCATCAAAAGCCTGTTAAGTTCTGATCTCATCTTAGCTTTTTCAAACTCAATCCTACTTTTTAAAGACATACGTAGTATATTATAAAAGCAAAAACCAACCCAAAAACAATTCTAATAAAACCAACCAGAAACCTAAATTTTCCCAACCCCTATAAGCCAAAAATATCAAAAATCCCCCTAATCATGTTCTAACACAAAATACCTAACACAAACCCGCAAAACTCCCATTCATTAAAAATACACTTAGACAAGAATAGTTACTTGCAAGGTTTATTTGCCTCTCATTACATAGAGGCACAAGTCCCTATGTAAAAGATTAGCAAAAAATCAGTTAGCTGAGAAGCTCATTATCTCAGTAATATCAGGCAGTGACTTTAGAACAAAGTTTTCTTTCTTCGGTTTTTCACCTAGTATTTCCTCTATCTCCTTAGCCGAAAGTGTTTCTCTCTTTATAAGCTCAAAAGCTAACTTCTTAAGCTTATCCATGTTTTCTTTTATTATCCTCATTGTTTCGTTGTAACAATAATTAATTATAGCCTTTATCTCACTATCTATCACCTCTGCCATTCTCTCACTGTACGTCTTCCTTACGGCTATATCCTTAGCTAAGAAGACAGGTCCTTCCTTTTCGCCATACTGTATAGGCCCAAGAAGCTCACTCATTCCCCACTCACACACCATAGCTCTTGCTATCTTAGTAGCTTTTTCAATATCATTCTGCGCACCATTCGATATGAACTTAGGGCCAAAAACAACCTCTTCAGCGGCTCTACCTCCAAGTATACCCATTATCATCTGATATAACATTTCTTTACTGTAAAATTTCCTATCGTCAACAGGTAACTGCTGAGTAACTCCCAAAGCCCTACCTCTCGGTATTATTGAAACCTTGTATACCGGATCAGCATAAGGCAGAAGGTGAGCAACTAAAGCATGCCCAGCCTCATGGAACGCCGTTATCGTTTTTTCTTCGGGCGTTATAACAAAAACCTTCTTCTCTGGCCCCATCAATATCTTGTCCCTAGCCTTCTCGAAATGTCTCATATAAACCTTATCGCTATTCTCCCTAGCAGCTATAAGAGCAGCTTCATTAACCAAATTTTCGATATCAGCACCAGTAAATCCTGGTGTCCCTTTCGCTATAACTGAAATGTCAACATCATCCCCCAAAGGTACCTTCTTTATATGTACCTTTAGAATCTCTTCTCTAGCTTTAACATCAGGAATATCGACAACTATCTGCCTATCAAATCTACCAGGTCTAAGCAAAGCAGGATCAAGAATATCAGGCCTATTTGTCGCAGCTATAACGATTATCCCTTCCTGAGAATCAAATCCATCCATCTCAGCAAGTAGCTGATTAAGAGTTTGCTCCCTCTCATCATGTCCTCCGCCTAACCCAGCACCTCTGAACCTTCCGACAGCATCAATCTCATCTATGAAAACTATACACGGTGCATTCTTTCTAGCTTGTTCAAATAAATCTCTAACTCTACTCGCACCAACCCCAACAAACATCTCAACAAACTCAGAACCACTCATGCTAAGGAAAGGTACTCCTGCCTCTCCAGCTATCGCCTTAGCTAATAACGTTTTACCGGTACCCGGTGGCCCAACAAGTAGTATCCCCTTCGGGATCCTAGCTCCCATCTTTATGTACTTCTTAGGATCCTTAAGAAAATCAACAATCTCCATCACTTCTTCTTTAACTTCATCTATGCCAGCAACATCATTAAAAGTAACCTTCTTAGGTGGATCCTTATAGACTCTAGCCTTACTCTTAGTAAAATTGAAAATTCTGCTATTATCAACTCCACCGCCACCCTGCCTACCTATAAGCCATATAAAGAACAACAAAGCACCAACTAACACAGCAACAAACAAAATTGTACTAATGAAGTCTTCTATCCCCTTAGTATCCTTACCATAAACATCGACTCCACTATCTATAAGAAGCTTCATCAGCTCAAAATCTGCATAAGGAATATTAACCTTAAAAGAAAAAACAGCATTATCCTTAGATAAAGCCTGCCCTTTTATAACCATACCATTTTCTATAACAACTTTTATAACCCTCTTCTCCTTTACAAGCTTAACAAACTCACTATAACTAAGCTCAGGTGTAAACTTTACATCACCACCGACAAACGTAAAGTATATAGCTAAAACTACCAAAGAGAGAAGAATAACAACAATAAACGGATTACCCCCTTCATTTGATTGAAAAGGTCCCTTATCGAAACCTCCCTTACTACCGTTCCTCACACTACCCTCCAAATATCAAAAATTTACAAAAAAATCCCTTGAACTTCAAATTTTCTTTCAGAAATTATAACAAAATCAATCACTGCAAATAAAATAATCAAAACATACATCAATATCAAAAAACCGTCTGTAATGATGTGTGATATAGTTATTCCCACCTATTACTCAAAAGAATGTTATAAAACACCTCTAAACACAAAAATCTAAACAGGTACTTATGTAAGTAATACAATTGACATTAATCACCCAACTTTATGACGTTAAAGCCGCCAAACACATTTTCGTCCATCTCAGAAGAAGCAACTATAACTTGCATATTCCCCAAAGCTAGCAATTTATCAAAGACCAACTTCTTATTCCTCTCGTCAAGTTCGCCAATAACATCGTCAAATAACAAAATAGGAACCTGCTTTGTCCTGGCCTCAATATACTTAACCATACTCAGCTTAAAGAGTATACTTACCATTCTCACCTGCCCTTGAGACAAGAAAACTTTAGCAGCTTTGTTGCCTTTAGTGTAGAGTACAACATCATCAAGGTGAGGGCCTATTATCGACTTACCGTAAGCTAGCTCTTTCTCAAGATTTGACGAAAGATAATCTCTCAAATCACTCACAGGATCACTAGAATTTTTAATTACATCAACAATGTTGGATTTGTACTTAACACCTAGCTCAAAAGGTAAGTCCTCCTTCTGCATGAATTCGCTTACGTAGTTAATTAACTCCAACCTCTTAAGAGTTAACTCCACAGCATGTTTAGCAATGCTATCATTGTAGTTCTTCAAAAGAGAAATCATATCCTCAATAGCTCCATCTCCCTCTCCTTCGCTTCTTTTTTCATTTATCATCTTTATTAAAGCATTCTTGCGCTTTATTATCTTGGAATAATTAATCAAATCAGCATAGTAAGACTCAGAAACAGAGAAGAGAACCTTATTTATCGTATTTCTTCGCCAAGAAGGACTACCAAAAACCAATTGGAAGTCCTCTATTAAGAAAGGAACTACCTTCAGCTTACCTGAAGCAGAAACTACATTCGTAGTTTTATCATCAAACTTTATCTTTTTCTTAGGCTTATTCTCGTTGATCTCATACGCAACAAAAATATCGTGCTTATATCCGTAATCATCCACGAAACCAAGTTTCAAATTGAAAAAGTTTTCACCTACTCTAACTAAGTCTCTATCGGTCTCAAAACTCCTCAGAGGTGAAAAAACAGAGCCATAATACAAACTCTCTATTATTGTAGTTTTGCCACTTCCATTCTTACCAAGAAGCAAAGTTTTGTCACCAAATTCACACCTAAAATCACTAAAAATCCTAAAATTTCTGAGTTCGACACAGTTTATTTTCATAAGCCACCCCCTAAGTCCCCTTTAAAAATATACTCCCACTAAAAATCTTAGTCAAGTACCTATAATTCGCATCTAACCGCATCAAAACGTATTCACCATCCTTATCAATGACAGTACCCTCAGCTACAATCCTATACCTCTTAATAGGTATGCGAGAATACTCCGAAGAGTCAGTAAACACAACTTTGTCACCTATATTCAGATTTCCATTCATCACAATACCCACAACTTTATCATTATCTTCGCTACCTAGAACTTTTCCATAAATACCAAAAACAGCAGATTTCAAATAATAGCCAATCAAATATGAGAGCTGGGGAACAACCTCCTCAGCCAGATCAACCGAAATAGAAAAAGTTCCCAATTCCGAATAATCAACAGGGGAAATAACACTTATATCAGCTCTTAAATAATTGCCTACTTGACTAACTCTAGAAGTAAGAACCAAAGAATAGCTCCTATCAAGCATTGATAAGTTGACTTTTTTGTCGTTAATTGTAAAATCAAAGTAAGGTATTTTCATATATTCCCAAGCCCATCTATGGGCTTGTAAAATAAAAGAATTCGTTGAGACAACACTATCAGCAGCCATCAAATTAACAAAAATTCTTTCTTTGCCCACTCTCCCCAAATCTATATCCCACTGCCTAAGCTTAGAAACATTGCTTACATACCCAGCCAAAGATGAATACAGATCCCTCAATTTCTCATAGTTATTTATGACATTTCTAGCAACATTCAGTTCACTAAAAGCAACATATCTTGAGTAAGAAAAAATGTAATAATTTGCCAAATCATACCAAGCCCTGTAATTCTCAGGATTCAACCTAATAGCTCTGCGATAATAAAAATCAAGATACAAACTCCCACCCTTCCTCAACCTAAAAGTATCATTATATCTCACATCAGAAAGTTTAACTCTTGTGTCCTTGCTTCTAAAATCAGAGTCTAATAAAATGCTACTCTCTTCTACAAATAGTCTTATTATATCGTTCTTTGAATTTCTATACCGTTTCAGTATATTTTCATATTGCTTATCCAAAAACATCAGGTTAGCTCTAACTTTTTCATCTTTAGTAACAAAATCAACCCATTTAAGTGCATCTGAATATCTACCTAACCTATAGTAACACTCTAGAAGTAGGTAATATTCTCTGGTGTTAACTTCTGGAAAAATAACAGCTTTCAGCAAGTTACTAATAGCTTTATCGTAATCCCTAACCAAAAAGAAATATTCACCATATAAAGAGTACACATCCTTATTAAACCTGTTTAAAGTCAATGAATAATCCAATTTCTCTTTAGCTCTATTAAGCTCACCCAACTTAATCAAAACTCTAGCAAGCTCCAAATTAAGCTTATAGTTGTTTGGGAAAACCTGAAGGTACTTGTACAAAGATATTTTCGCACTAGCTAAATTTCTCTCTGCCAGAAGCCTAGAATAGAAAACTAAAAAATCCTGATTTGTAAGCACAGACGACCTGGATAAAAGTTCCTTAGCAACATCGAATGCTTCATCAACATTCCCAACTCTCCTAAGATACTCCATTCTGTAAATAAGTGTGACGTCCCCCCTGGGACTATACTTAGACATTACATCAATATACTTCCTAGCTAGATCAAGATTACCAACCCTGAAAAGCAAATCAATAAGATGAGGATAATAAATCAATGCACTAGGATTTTTTGAAATAGTATCCTCCAGCTTAACTATCGCATCATTGTATCTCAATTTAACAATATCGTTAGAAACAGCCAACAAGACATCTTGGGCAAAAGAAAAGCTAGATAAAGATATGTATACCCCCAATAAAGCTAACCAAATAACCTTATTCATAAACAGAAGGAATTTTAATGTACAACACAGCTTTATGTTAAATTATAACGCACCTCTCAAGAATCTTATCTTTCATCCTCATCATTAAAGTCATCAAAATCGAAATCTTCATCCTCATCTAAAAAATCTTCATCTTCACGGCTAGGCAATGTATGTATATCCCTGAACGAAAAATCTTCCTCACTTATGCTTTCAAACTTACCAATTTCTTTCTTGAAAAGTAGTTCAACAGTTCCCACAGGACCATTTCTTTGCTTTGATATTATAACCTCAACTATATTCTTCTTATCGGTATTCGGGTTATAGTAATCATCCCTATACAAGAAAGCCACCAAATCAGCATCTTGCTCAATACTTCCACTTTCCCTAAGGTCAGAAAGTATAGGTCTTTTATCAACCCTTTTTTCTACACTTCTAGAAAGCTGTGACAAAACTATAACTGGCAAATTCAATTCCTTAGCAAGAGATTTCAAGCTTCTTGACACAAAACCTATTTCCTCGTTCCTACTTCTCACAACCGACAACCCCTTAGGAACCTCAATTATCTGCAAATAGTCAATAATCACTACATCAATACCTTTCTCCTTAGCGTATATCTTTCTAGCCTTAGACTTTATATCAAGTATTGAAGCTGAAGGCGTGTCATCAATTATAACTTCCAACCCCGAGAGTGTTATAGCTGCCTCCAGAAGCAAATCCCAATCACTCTCCCTTATGTTTCCAGTTCTAAGAGACTTCAAATCTATTCCACTTTCAGTGGAAAGTAACCTTTGGACTAGCTGCTCCTTAGACATCTCGAGAGAGAAGAAAAGAACCTTTTTACCAGCTTTAGCAAAGTTTAAGCACAAATTCAAAGCAAAAGCAGTTTTACCCATTGACGGCCTACCAGCAAAAACCACAAGGTCACCATTTTGGAAACCTCCAGTCATATCATCAATAGCCTTATATCCACTGGGCACACCAGTATAGAGAGTTTTTTCTTTAGCCAGTTTCTGAACCCCCCTCAGAGTCTCAACAACAATATCTCTTAGCTTGAAATACTCATATTGCCTGCGAATATCTATAGACTCTACAAGCTTCCTTTCAGCTAACTCAATAGCTTCGTTAACATCTACGTTTTCACTCATCGCAATGTCAATTATTTCTGAAGAAGCCTTTATTATTGACCTAAGAATATACTTTTCATAAACTATCTTCGCGTAATACTCAACATTCGTTGTTGTAGGTATTGAATCTAAAAGGGAAGCTAGGTAAGAAGCCCCAACATCCTCAAACTTTCCCATCTCTTTAAGTTTGTTTTGCACTGTTATTATATCAATTGGCTCTCTTTCCTCGTAAAGCTGGAATATGGCCGAGAAAACATACTTGTGCTTATCAAGGTAAAAATGATCTTCCCTGAGTATATCAAGAACTTTGGGGATCTTTTCATTATCTATTATCATCGCACCTAGACACGCCTTCTCAGCAGCAAGGTCATGAGGCATCAACCTAGTTATAGCATTCATACCAAAAGTATAAATCTACAACCAAAACCTCTTCCAATTGATTATGATTCTCTAAAACCGCTAGTCTCTTATTAAACATCGCTTCTCTTGTCAAAATAACTCCTCAAAGAGCATAATCTTTCCTATCCCAGGCAAATTTGAAACAATTGCCTGAATACTTCTAAACTTTCTACATGGGTAAAAGAATACTACTGTTGTTATTTGGTAACTTAGCTCTCATAACAATAGGCATACTAATACTTGACACTTTGGGAATAATAGACTACAAAGGCTTCCTATATGAAAATATTCCTTTTGTCAAAGCCTACTTTGAGCAAAAAATGGAGGACCCAACATTACTAGAAAAAGAAAGCCTTCTACGCTACAAAGAAGAACTAGATTACATGAAAAACGACCTCACAAGAAGACTAAACGAAATACAGAAAAAAGAAGAAGAACTAAGATCCAAGGAACTATATCTACAGCAGAAATTAGCCGAAGTTGAAGAAATAAAAGTAAACCTAGAAAAACAACAAAAAATATTCCAAGATTACAACGCAAAAATAACAAAACTAGCAAACTATATAAGGTCATTACCCCCAGATGAGGCAGTAAAGATACTCGAAAACATGAAAGATGACATGATAGTAGATATACTCCTCAAAATAGACCAAATATCAGAAAGAGAAGGAACGCTATCCATCTCATCGTTCCTTTTATCAAAACTACCGCCAGACCGAGCAGCAAGAATAGGCCAAAAAATATTGGAAAAACACTAACCTAACCAACATCCCCAACAAACTCTCTAAAGACCTTAATAACACCCTCATAAACCTCCTCTAAAGGCTTAGAAGCATCTATATTCACCACCCTACCTATTTTCCTATGACCACTTAGCAAAAATAAGAGATTTGAAGATAGGAACAAGAAATTCAACCTTTTAACAGGAACAACAGGAACAAAGTCTACATTAAATTACAGCAATAACTCCACTTTTTAAGTCTTTGCTCTGAACCCAACGGTCAAGTGCTGATCAACTCAAATAATAGTTGAAGAATCCAGGCTCTACATTTCGGTATTTAGGAAGCCTCGTAGGAAGACAAAGTCCTCTTGAAATTTAAAACCTCCTAAAGTTATAATCCTCTTAAGAAGGTAAAAACCATGAATTAATAAAGTTCCCTCGTCTTAATAAGGGGGTGGGTATGAAAAACAAAATCTTTTGCCTTATAAGAGAGAGAGGCGTAAGCAAAGCCTTTTTGATTATCACTTTTACATCACCACTTTTGGTCACCTTCCTCTTAACTATGATTTATCTACAAGGTTGTAGTGGACCTTTTCCAGAAGAAGATATATTGACAGAAAACTTGACTCTAAGACCCAACAAGTTTCCAGATGAGACGCCAGATGAGATCATATATCCCGACGGTAGAGCCACCCTAACCTTTAGGTACGCTAAGGAAGACCTACCGGATATCAGCGATGAGGATTTAGAAAAGGTGGAGATAAAGTTTCACGTAGAGCCTGGAGATAGTGTTAATAATGATCCTGCTAATAACGTTGTTACCGGTAATTATGAAGCTTGGATAACTGGTCTTCCATCTAATACTATACCGAGGCCTGTTGGGAAACTCTGGCCTTATAGTACTAGGTTACAGAGGGGGCAAAGGGAAGTTTCTGTTTTGTATACTGCTTCTGATGTGAGTGGTATTTACAACGTGATAGCCGAGGCGTATTACAATGGCGAACTTGTGACAGCAAAAACATCGGTAGTTAATGTCAAGATACCCAATCTCTATGAGTTCAGTAGGATAGGCATTGATAACAAAGGTGAAATTGCTTGGAATTTTGTAGGGCAGACGGAGTTTCATGTTAATAACAACTATCTTCAGTATAGTGTAGGAAGTGAGTTAGCTTCTCTCATTTCTAAGATAAGAGAGGTGTATAAAGAGAAAGAAGGTAAGGATTTTATAGTCAGGATAACTGATGCTTCTCTGCCTTGGGGAGGAATGTTCTGGATAGGATATAAGGATGATAATGATTTAACGATAACCAGAGTGGATGGATATGGCAATGTTTACACAATAACTTATCTAGCTAATATTCATCATAGGATATACGCACCACCACATAGAACACATAGGGATGGAAGACATGTGGACATATCCGCCTTCTCCGACGATGGATATGGGAATAAAGACATTAGCAAACCTCTATATCCTGAATATATCCGTGAAGCCATTTCAAACTACAATGCATCAGCTGGTATTACTGTCTTCACTTACAAAAACGAAGGTGATCACTATCACATAACTTGCCATCTCAGTAAAAATTATTATGAATAAGGAGGGACTTTATGAAGAGGATAAAGTTCTTAACATTCTTTTCTTCGCTTCTGCTAATCACATTCTCGGTCAATACATCATATGCCGTTAAACCTTACAACGAGAACCCAGCCGATTTCACAGCTAGGATTGAATGGAGTGTGGAATTTGTAACAAATTATATCCCACCTTGGCACTTGCCAAACGAACAGAAAAAGCCCCTAACTGGTATAAAATACCACTACACCTTGTTCTATGACGCCAGTAACAAAAGAAAATTCGCAACCATATTCTCTATCTTTGAGAAAGGAAGAGATATAGCAGATGACTTTCTATACATAAGAGGAATGTGTAGCAACAACAATATAATGTGGATGGGAGGAGTCAGTGTCACCAGAGAGCACATAAACCCATTCACAGGCCAAATAAGAGAAATACCCGAAAAGGATAGAATGGCTCACTTCGGATTAGGAGGCACTAGAAAACCCGACGGAACAAAAGTTCGCGGTCAACTTGTTTATTTCAAGGTGCCTGGCGGAACGATGGTAATCGGTGAGAGTGAGGGTGATATGCCACCCGGAGGTAGGCTTGATTTCATAATAATAGCAAAAGGAACGAAAACGATGATAGGAGTCTGGACTCTCAACGGTTGGAGGCGGGCAGCACGATGGGTGTTTAAGGATGCTGGAGAGGCACCACCTGACTATAAAGCACCTATGGACGCTAAAGCATTCAAAGTTGTAGGACCAATCGTAAAGCCATTCCCATCCGATGGACCACTAGCATACATCGAAAAACTCATAAAGATAACAAAAGAAGCTTATGAGCTTGGGTGGATAAAGAAACAGGATGTCTACGAAGGACTAAATGACAAACTGGTAGCAGCAAAAGACAACATAAAGAAAGGTTGGTGGAACTACCACACCGCCAGAAACCTAATGGAGGCATACAAGCACTTACTCAACGCACAAAGAGGAAAAGCAATAGACGAAATGACCTACAGAATGCTATACTATGACGCCAACGAACTAATAGGCATGCTCAAGTAAATGAAACTTTCTTCCTTCTCGCTCCTAAAAGTTAGCACCTTATAAAATAAAGAACAGGTAGAACTTCCTTCTGGCAATTTAGCATTACTAAATAGCAATACTAATATTTGACACACTAGGTATAATGATTACAAAAGAACATACCATTATAAAATCATACTCCGAACAGAAGCTAGAAGACCCAACACTACTGGAAAAACACTAACCTAACCAACATCCCCAACAAACTCTCTAAAGACCTTAATAACACCCTCATAAACCTCCTCTAAAGACTTAGAAGCATCTATATTCACCACCCTACCTATTTTCCTATGACCACTCAGCAAAAATTGCTTATAATTCTCTCTAACCCTATTCAAAAAATCAAATCCCTGAGATTCAAAATTATCCTTCTCCTTTCTTCTACCAAGTGAAATCTCAACTTCACAATCAAAAAACAAAACAACATCAAAGAAAACGCCGTTCGTTGAGAACTCAGTAACGTCAATTAGCAAACGTCTTAAACTCTCATCTTCAACGTTAAGTATTTGGTAAGCATACGTTGAAATAAAAGACCTATCAACTATAACTATGTTATCTTCTCTCATTACAGGTAATAGAACATTCCTAACAAAGTAGGACCTGTCGGCATCAAAAAGCAAAACCTGCTCAAAAATGTTTAAGTTAAAATCTGAATACTTAAGGATATCCCTTAGTTTCTTGCCTAAACCAGTCTCAGAAGGTTCAGAAAACCAAAACACTCTTCCCGGAAAAAGAGAACTATAATAGCTAAAAACCATCTTCGACAAAGTTGTTTTACCAGTGCCATCAATTCCTTCAAAGACAAAAACCATAAAATCTACTCATCAGGCAAATCTATTAGTTTCTCTAACAGCCTCTTTAACTTTTTCTCATTCCCTTTCTCAATACATATACCTGTCTCCTCTATAAGAAGGTACTTTATAGCACTTCTCATTGCACTATAAGCTGCCTTCATCTGCTGAAATATAACTTCACAATCACTATCTTCCTCAACAAGCCTTATTACACCATCAATTTGACCTTTTATTCTATTTAAGCGAGACACCAAGCTTTCCTTTTTACCCATTACTACTTCCCCCAAATAATCCTTATCTCAACTCTTCTATTTTTCGCTCTATTCTCTTCAGAAGTATTCGGAACCTTTGGATTCGATTTACCGTAGCCAACATAGGAAATCCTTTTAGGATCAATACCGTACTCTATAAGTATTTTAGCTACCTCCCTCGCCCTAAGTTCTGAAAGCTTCTTGTTATACTCATCACCACCTATATCGTCAGTATGCCCCTCAACAACTATATCTATTTGGTTATAATTTTTTAGGCTATCAGCTACATTTTTCAAAATTTTTACGAAATTCTCTTTAACCTCATACTTACCAAAATCAAAAAGTACATCAGGAATTGAGAGATTAATCTCATTTTCCCTAACAACTATTTCAGCCCCCTTAACATTAGAAATAGCATTCGAAACACCAGATACAACTGCATCCTTTTCTTTCTCTTCCCATTTCCTAATAACCTCTAACATGCCTTCGGAAGTGCCTGAATAAATAACAGAGAGCCCATCATTGTAAACAACATTGAAAAAGTAGTTCTCTTCCATATAATACGGCTTGGAATCGGTTAGATTCCAATAGTAAAGAATATCCGAAGAACCTGATATATACCTAACCACTTTGGTTCCCTTAAATTCCTTAGCAAAGCCATACTTTATAGTCAACATAGCAACTTCCTTACCAAAAATGTTAGTCACAGAAACAAACTTATAATTAGCAGTAAATGGAATCTCAACAACATCGTATAACTCTCTAAATCCCACTTTATGCACTTCCTTACCACTAGCAAACCATTCCTGATTAACGTCAATATTAACAACCGGGAAATACGGAACATTCCTTACCACCGGCATAATATATTCCCTTGAAATCATCATTTCACCATTATCCGATAAAACATACTTACTCCCAGAAACTTCCTCAAGCTTAAATTCAACATCCCTACTATAATCCTTTGAAAATACATAAAAAATACCTTCAACCCCGTAATAACTTCTTCTACCATCACTTGAGACACTTTTGACATCTAACGAAGCTTTGTTCATTATCTCAACATACCTAGCAAATGAGTTATTAGTGAAAACATTCTGCCTTACAAGACTCTTCACTCTGATTATCTCATTAGTGCTCAAAACCCACCTAAAAACATACGAATACCCGTGAAAACTAAAAAGAAAAACCCAAAACAAAGCAATAGCTACTCCAAAACCTTTCCTTAAAACCATAAGAGAAATGATAAAATTCATGATCGTAAATATCAAAATTTATATAATACATCATATTTCCTTGAATCCTCAAAGTAGGAAACAATTAATAGCAATTTATTAATTAAGTGCCTTCTGACAAACCAAACCAATAAGAAACACAGTAAGTTGCTAAATTCTTCGATAAAATATTTCTTTACATCATCTTTACCTTTACTTTTCCAAAAATTTTACAACATAGCTTAAATTTTTAGCAAAAGGAGGGCAATATGAAAAGGTTAACTCTAACAATATTAGCCACAATTTTCTTAGGTTCCATCACATGGGCTCAAGAAGCAAATGTTGTAGCCAAAGAGAAAAAGGAAGAGAAGCCAGAGTTAAAAACATCTCTGACAGTATTCTCTGGCTACTCATACTATCCATCAAACATAAAGAAAGGCTCAACAAACTTTAATCATTTTCACCTTGAAAGAGCTTACATTGACTTTAGAGCCGATCTAAAGAATGGGCTGAAGCTAAGAGTGACACCTGACATATACGAAACAGCAAGCGGCTGGACATTGAGGCTAAAGTACGCTTACGGAGAAATCAAAATTGATCCACTAAAGCTATCGCTAGGTATAATCAAGACAGAATGGGTAGGCTTCGTTGATGATTTCGTTGGGTTAAGGTATTACACAAAATCAGTTGAAGATTACTTCAAAGTCCTATCCTCCGCAGATATTGGCTTTTCAGCAGAAGTTAAATTAATTGACGGTGTGTCAGCCTTACTAGGTATATATGATGGTAATGGTTACAGCAAAGGTTCCGATAACCTAGCAACTAACGGAAATTACCTAAACGTGACCAAAGCCGTTGGTACAAGA
>CAYYXA010000047.1:0-113214 GCA_964475465.1 uncultured Brevinematales bacterium | reverse complement strand
TATCAATATCTCTAGCGCTAACATTCAAAGAAACTATCCGTCCATCCCAAACAACAATGGAATCACCAATATCCAAAATTTCCCTTTCAGGATACAAATAAGCAGAATTAACAAAAACCACTCTTTCTACTCTCGTTATATCCTGATACCTCAATATCCTAGTTTCAGGCAAAACATAATCAACTTCAGCTCTCGATACTACCTTAACCTCATCACCAAACAAAAGAGAAACTCTCTCCGCTATCGATAAATAACCACTCTTAAGATCGTGAATAGGCCTAACCAAAGAAAAAGGCCTTAGATTATTTACCGTTTTTATATCTTCAAATATAACTATCATCTCAGGTAAGGCAGAATTTTCAATCTTACCTTCTTAGCCAAAATAACCTGGGGTGACTTATCTGTTAAACCTTCATTCGTACTGGCTATAACCCTATCAACAAAGGCTAAAGCTTCCTTATAATCTTCGTTTTTGTAGTTTATGAAACCAATTTCGTAAAGAGCCCAATAATACTTATCTCTATCTTCATCAGTTGGCGTAGGAAGAGTTTTGTATTTCTCGATTATCTTGGTATACACAAACTTAGCCTCATTGGCCATACCCTCAGAGTAGTACTTAACACCCAAACTGTATAGTTCCGGTATCGTCATCTTATTAAGTTCCTCAGGTTTCTCTTTCAGCCTAAGACCACAACCAAACAAAAAAACACCCACAACAAGAGATATCAAAACAGCCAAAATAAAATTCCTCATACCTCTTATTTTGAACAATTACAACTAGCAAATTCTAATTGCGAGAATCCAACAGTTCTCAAAAAGTTCTCAAAACAAGAAAAAAGTTTATACGAACCCGACAATGTGGAGGCGAGGGGAATTGAACCCCTGTCCGAGGTAAGGCACACCTGGAGATTTGTACATGCTTAGCCTACCGGAATATCTCGGCTAACTGATAAGGTAGGCCTCTCAGTTAGCCACAACCTGATTGAACCTTCAGCTACTTCCCTCAGGTTAGGAAGCAGCCTAGCCCTTCTCCCGACCCCAACCTACCTAGAAGGGCAATCAGTAGGTCAGGGCTTGCAGCAATTAAGCTGCAAGAGCTAGTTCTTCGTTGGCACTTATTTTTCGTTTACCCTCTAACGTGGGGCACCCGGCATGATCTCCAGGAGCGCCAACTACCCCGTCGAGCCCAAAAATCGCCCCCGTGCATTAAAAATTATAGTAAAACTTCAAAACAAATTCAAGTTATACAACTCCTTTGAAAAGATTACTTTTCCCTGAACTCACTTAGCAAAAAATAGAATATACCTTGAGAATAAAAATCTTCTGCTACACCAACCTACCCAAAACCCTACTAAGATACACAACAGAAGACTTCAAAGCCTTAACAAAACTCTCTTCAGAATAGCTAGACAAAAGTGTATCCTGTATCGACAGCTCTACAAGATACTTCAAAACCAAATTTTTCTCCAAAATTTCCGTAATTTTCGAAAAGTCTAGAGAACCATAAATCTCCTCTCTTAACTTCTCAACTCCTTCCATAATCATAGACAAAACGTTATCCACTTCAACATCATTACGTAAAGAAATGGAAATAAGCGTTTCTTTTATTCTCTCTATATCACCTCTGGAAGAGGTGCTACCATCCAAGAAAAAAGATAAATCACCTCGCTGTTGTCCCACCAAAGGAAGTGCCTTAGAAGTGAAGTTAAAAACTTTAGCTCCAGTAGCAGAAATGTAATTCTCGATCCATCTTTTGAAGGTAAGCATTCTAGGGTCAGTAAAAACTTCTTCACCTACGTTATTAAAAGCCTTAACTAAAGGATACCGAGCAATAAAAGTCCAAGGATCGTAAGGCTCGAAGAAATTCCCGTCCAACATCAAAGACATCTCAAATATATTGTTCCCCGAGTACATTTTATAGTCAGTAAACGAAAGGTCATTGCCAAAGAGAAGAATGTGACCGCTACCAATTCTAAACGCTAAATCAATAGCAGTACACACGACAGAACCACCAACAAAAAGTTCCCCCTTCTCACCTAATACCTTCTTTACTTCCCCCCAAAGCTTAAACGGTGAATCAAACAAAAAAATATTACTATTCGGCACAAACTCATATATCAAAGGCAAATAAAGAGTATCGCAAACAAATATTACATTGTCATAAACTTTTTCATAAATCAAATAAAGGAAATTTCTACTTTGAGGGTCAACACTAACAACTATATCAGGCTTTATACCGCTTCTCAGAAGAGGCAAAAACGAAGTATCCGAAGCCACTATGACAGAATTATTATAAAGCTTCCTAACCAAATCAATATCTCTATCAAGAGAAGGGCCAGCACCAATAACAACAGTGTTGAAATCTTTAAACTTCCCAAACAAATCAAGAACTCCCTTAACTCCAGCTACAAACTTGAGTGAAGAAAGAAAATTCTTTGCCCATACTCTCCCAAATCTTTTTATAGTATTCTTGTTGATTGCTACGCTCTGTAAATGGCTCCTAATAGCAGTTTCAACCTCAGTCAAAAAAGGAACTAAAAACCTATACGAAGGATGTATGTAATAGTCAAAATCACTCAAATCACCAACGAAAAGCTTAAACTTCTCAAAAGAATCAAAAAGCTCAACGCTTATATTAGGTAACATCAAAAGAGTTTTAAACTCTTTTTCTGAAAAAATACACGAGTGTATACTCTCCAAAAACTCAACAACCAGTACTCTCTTATCGGGATTAGCTAAAGCCAGCTCTCTAATCAAGTAAGGATTTCCAAGACCAACCACCAAAACCGTATCTTTCTCAAACCTCAAACTTTTAACAACCTTTTCAGCCTCAGAGACCGGGAAATAACTGCTAGAAAGGTAAAAAGTTCTACCATCTTTCAAAATCTTTAAAATCTTCCTATTATCCTTACTAAAATCAACAACTACATTCATACGGTAAGTTTCTTAAGCCTATCCCCAACTGGTAAGTAAACTCTAAACTCCGTACCTTCACCTTCTTTCGAATCAAACTCAATAAATCCATTGTAATCCTTGACGATTTTATAAACTATGCTAAGCCCAAGTCCCGAACCATAACGCTTTGTGGTAAAGTAAGGTTCAAAAAT
Organism: uncultured Brevinematales bacterium; assembly: GCA_964475465.1. Lineage (GTDB taxonomy): Bacteria > Spirochaetota > Brevinematia > DTOW01 > DTOW01 > JAPYWX01. Next base: position 110,107 of record CAYYXA010000047.1, on the reverse strand, counting down.
TCTATGCTTAATCTCATCTGGAATTCCTTTACCGCTATCCCTGACAGAAATAACTATATAATCCTCACCATCTTTTATAGTAGCTGACGTACTTATCAAAATTCTACCGCCCCTACCTTCCTCTATGGCTTCAATTGCATTCCTCAACAAGTTCAAAATCAAAATTTTGATTACTTCCCTATCACACAAAAACTCAGGAACAGAATCATCTAGAACCAGCTCCAAGAATATCCCTTTGCTGCTAACATCTTCTAGCAACATCTCAGAAACTTCTCTAATTATCAAATTCACATCCTCGTATTTCTCAACAAACCTAGAAGGCCTAAGGGATTGTATAAAATCGTTTACCAGCTTGTTAAGCCTATTTACTTCATAAAGTATAACATCTACAGAATTCGTTATTCTCCTTGTGCTATCTTTGGTATTCTCCAAACTTCTTTTCAAAACCTGGGCGTGAAAGTAAATAGAAGAAAGTGGGTTCTTAAGTTCGTGAGCTATTCCCGTAAGTAGCGTATCAATAGAGGACATAACTCTCCTCTGATTCTCATCTAACTCTTCTTTTCTCCTCTCAGTCACATCATTAAGCAAGTACATATACTTACGCTTTTCAGGTAGTGAACTAGCAACACAAAGAATTTCAAAGACTCTCTCCCTCATTATAGAAGGCACTATAACATCCTTAACCTTCACAACTCTCTGAACCTCGAAAGTCAGTATTTCACTAGAAAAATTACTCTTTATTTCATCAAAAACTTTCCTAAACTCATCTGAAACAACTAAACTATTTTTATCGACAACTCCCCACTTGACAGCATAAGGATTATGAAACAGAATTTTACCATTCGCATCTTCAACAATAACCGCACGATTTATAGATACAAAAAACTCCCAAAATAACTCTCTTTCTTGTAATAAAGCTTCCAAGACTTTAACAACAGCATCCTGCGGAACCTTGTCTATCTTCTCGATAGTGTATTTTGTTATTTGGCTTAACCCATCAGTGAACATTATACATATTCAGAAATTGATATACTCTCAACAACAAAATCTTCGTAAGTACCTCTCAAATTAAGCTTAACTACAGTCCCAACAGGATTATCCAAAAGAGTAAGGCCCAACGGGGACTTATAAGATATTATACCTTTACTAGGATCTGCTTCCTTATCGCCAAGAATATGATACTCTACCGTCTCACCAGTTACTTTAGACCTTAAGACAACCTTAGTACCTACATCAACATACTCTGTAGAAACTTCCTCCCTATTAATAACCTTCAACTCCGATAGCTCATTTGCCATCTGCTCAATGATAGATTTCAACTCCTCCTCTTTCTCAACATACTCGGGTTGACCAGCTGAAGCTAGCTTTGAAACCTTCGGTAACTCCTCATTAAGTAACCTATTATACTCGCTTTTTATCCTCTCAATAGTAGCTTTCGTGGCCAAGTATGGGCTCCTCTTACCTCTAGAATCTTCTAGGCTCTTCAAATCCGGATATTTGTAGAATAACTTACCTCTCAGAGAGGCTATATTCTTTGAGTCCAAAAGCTCAAGCTCCTCAATAGAAGAGAACAACGAATAAGCAACATCTTTGTCAGTACTCAAAATCAAATCCTCTATATCTTCATACCTACCAAATATATCCTTAGCACTAAGGTATATTCTCTTGGTTATTCCCTTCTCACCCCTCTCCTCAAAGCTGAGCTGTATCGAGGAAAGGATCTTTATTACATTCGTTATAACCTCAAGTCTGCTTACACCAATAGCCTTAAATACGTCCTCATATTCCTTCTGGAAAACAAGCTTAGCAAACCAGATGTATTTCATGTAAGATTTGAATCTACTGCCTATTGGCTGATCTAATCCTTTCGTTATCTCCTTAGCTAACTCCCTTATCGCCTCTATCTTATCAAAGCTTGCTAGCTCATAGAACAGATAATTATTCAATCTAACCTGATCTATTTTCATTACAAGCTCAATATAAATCTTATCCCAGTTATCGAAAACATTTCTCAACAAAACCAAAAAGTCTTTTCTTAACTCCTGGAGATCCATTATCTCAAGAATCTTTACAATCTCATCCAATGATAACTTACCAATATTCTCCACAAGCTTTTTCCTAAACTCGGTAATATCTTCACCTGATCCCCTGTGATAGAAAACCAACAATGTTACTCCGCTAACAACTACCTGAATCCTATCATCAGACTTATCAAAAGTTTCCTTCAAAAACTCAACTATAGGCTTAGACTGTTCTATCGTAAGTACCCCACCTTGCTGCAAGAAGTTATATACAAACCTTACTTTATCATCAAATGATGTCAACGAGTTAAGCTCAACCTTTATATTATCTTCCAAACCAACTTCTCCAACATAAACATACCTATTCTTGTTAGTAGGCGAGACAATTATATTCTCTTCTCCTAACCTATGTCTTACTGCATTCCAAAAATTGTTCACAACATCCTGTTGAACAATGTTACCTAGAACTTCCTTTATTTCCTTAACTGTTCCTTCGCCACCCAGAGCAATCAAAACCATCTTTACAACCTTTGGTGAATAATCATATATGAGTTTCTCTAACTCATCCCTTCTATACGCCTTCCAAACTCTTATATCATCATCTTTCAAAACCTCAAGTGAAGAGAAAGCGATGTTATGGGACATTTTATGCCCTTTCTTATTGACAAAATCAATTACAATCCACTCTTCCTCAACACTTACAACTTTACCAACACCAAACGTTCTATGGTAAACATAAACACCTACATCAAACTTCAAAAGCTTCTCAAACTCATTGAGTTTAGCCAAAACCTCATCTGGACTTATCCTTACATAAGAAGACAATCTTCTTCTAAAGAACTCCATTAATTCATTCCAGTGCTTATTAAGCAAAGTATGGCCAGGATATAAAGCTTCGTAAACTTCTTTTAAATCTGTCTTTATACCTGCATCGTTAGGAGCCAACCTAGAAAGAATAAACTTAAGAATACGCAAAGCCTCGTCGTACATCTCCTTTTTCTTGTAGTGAGTGGCAACCTTATGTAGCAACTTAGCAATCTTGTCGTGAGGCAATAATTCAAGTAACCTAAGCGAAATATTCAAAAGGTACTTATAATCAACATAGCTGTAGTGAGAAATCAATTTCTCGAAAACAGCACCAGCCGAACTTGAGTTTTTGAGATTTATAAACCTTTCAAGCGCAAGCTTGTAATAATATATGGCCTTCTGTATATTACCTTCAGATTCATAGTATTCGGCCAAGTACTTAGGAGTATAACCATCCCTATGGTCAACATTTGCTATTCTCTCTCTAATCTCTACCAACTCATCCTTTCTGTTCTCATTTTTGTAATACTCTTCTAATATTTTTAGTGCATATTTTTCTTCCCTATACGCCAAAACTTTTTCCACCAAGAATATGACCGTAGAAACCTTTTTTTCATCACTGAACCTCTTTATTATTTCAGGCATATAGTAGGTATCTATCGATCCTTTCTTAAGATATATAAGCCCAACAGCATAAAATGCATACACACTATTCGGATTTTCGCTAATATAGTTCTCACAAAACTCCTGTAATTTCCCTTCATCACCACTCTCGATTGCCTGGTCCACTATTTCCTCAACTCTCACAAAATCTCTTCTTTGATAATCCCCAAGTGAATGCTTAGAAACCTTCTCCTCATTTAATAATTTTACCATCTCGGAAACAACATCAATACTCACAGCCATTTGTAACCTCCCAACTTTAATTTATTGTATATATTTGGCGAAAATCTTTGAAGAATTGTTCCAACGCTTCTAGCAAGCTCGTAATCACCTAACTGCAAATAGTAGTAATCAATAAGCCAGAGATAGCTATTTATTAACCTTGGCTCAGTAATATTCCTCCACTCCCTATGTTTCAAAAAATCATTCTCCAGCATCTGAATCTTCTTCACTATAATGTCCACCTCCTCTTTACTTAACTCTCTTCGGACATCAAAAACATTTTCTATTGCTCCGTATATAGGTATCCACTCATTAACCTCTTCATTCCTGTAACCGTTAGCCCTAACCGTTTTCGCTAAAGCCTTTATAATAGGGCACTTTATATCCTGCAACTCGATCCTTTGGGGATCCCAAAAAAAAGCCTCTCTAAAGAACAACTTCGCCCTATCAATATTCCCTACCTGGAAATACAAATCCCCAAGGATCGAAAGCACAACAGAATCGGTAGGATTGTACAATCTAACCTCTTCAAGAAGCTCTATAGCCTTGTCCTCCATCCTAAGTTCTCTGTAGCATCGGCTAACCTTCAGCATCAACTCAGTGTCTCTCACCACCAAAATATCATCTTGGTTAATATTATTAATTATCTGAGTGTAATATTTCAACGCAGTGAAAAACAAGTAATATTTAATAGCCTCCATAAGCTCCAAATTCTCATTACACCCATTAAGATTCATATTACTAAGGACTTTAGGCCATTCGGAAATTATAGCATCAGCAATTTTGTAAGGATCCTTCAAATCTTTTATCCTCCTCACCTTCGGCAACAAATACTTCAGTATCTTTATTCCACACTCCGAATCCTTATCCAGAAACTTCCTGAAATTCTCCTCAAACACAACGAGAGCTTCATTTATTTTACCACTTTTTATAAGCTCGTAACCATTACTTCTGTCCATTTACATAAATTATATATCAAATCACAAACTAAATAAAAATCAAACTATATCACCTTTATTCGCCTTGAATAGAAAAAATTATTTTCTCGTGCCTGCGTAATTCACTCGCTTCTCAAAAACAAAACAAGAACCCTTTGATCCAAAGTAAACTACCACACGATCAGAAAGGTTTAAAAATATCTCTTATCGTCCTATTATCTTCAACATCCTCTATAACTTTGTACTTTCTGAGGATAACGACGAACATAGCAACAAAGAGAGAATTAACCAAGCCCTGATAGAGAAGTAACATACCTATGGCACTAATAAAGTTGAATATGAATATAGGTATAACCATCATCACAGTAAGAAATACAATAAAAACATTATCCATCATTATAGCCCAAGATCTCTTTATTGAAACTCTAAGTGGGTCGTTGGGGAAAAAAGGAATGTAAACAGACAAAACAACGAAAAATAAGATTATCACAACAAGATACCAAAAGGTAATAACGGATAGGACAACACCAATTATGTTATCAGGTCCAAAGAAGCTAAGATAGAAAATTATAGCGAAGACACCAAGGAACATTATAATTGGAGAAACAAAAGTGCCAAGTAAAGATTTCTTCCACGTAAGCTTCAATTCTTCGAAAAACTCAGCAAAAAACTTTTTATGCTCACCAGTAGCAAATCTCTTTGCAACGCCCAGGAGAGCTATCTGTGACGGGAAAAAAATGCTCATACCAAATAGTACAGCCATAACAAGCCAAAAGTAAACCAATTCCTCGTAAGTTGGAGTAGCCTCAAACGGAACTCTCATAAAAATAAATAGTCCCATAACTAAAGCCAAAGTAGGAATATTAACCAAGAACCCTATAATACTCACAAGAATGTTTTTCGAAAGATTATCCCACCAAAGCCAAAAAAATTCTTTAAGCACCTTAACCCACATAATCCCTCCAACAAACTTTAGTTTAAACAATCCGTAACTAAAATTACATTAATCTAAGGAAAGTTATCTACAAGGGAGGCAACGCCTCCCTTAATCACAAAAATCCTCAACCTCCCTACAAAAAATTGTGAAAAGAGGAATTTTCTAATGTACCCGTATATAGTGTAACCACTTAGAGAGATAAATTAACTTGTGCCTTAGTCAGCTCTAGTGCCTTATAGAAAGCTTCATAAGCAAGAATTTCATAATTAGAAGTATCCGCTCTAGGATAATAACTGTACATCGTGTATGATATATAACCGTTTTTACATAGGTAGATATCGGAATCTACATAATCTTTATGCTCCCTAACTCCACCATTTAGTAAGCACTTAAATTTTTCTTCCTCTTCCGAGTCTCTTATCTCAACATATGATGTCTCAAAATAATACCTCTCGTAAGCTCTACCTATTGCAACACCTTTTATATCTTCAAAGTAAGCGTTAGGTATGTTAATATTAGGGAAAACGTCCGTAGGTATGTATTGAAGTGGGTAGAAATCAACTAGTTTGCTTATGAAAATAGCACATTGTCTAAACAATTTTTCGTTAACTTCTCCCCAAGATAAATTAACTGACGACGAAATAGCCTTTACACCAAGAAGTGCAGACTCTCTAGCTGCCGAGAACGTGCCCGAATAGTAGATATCTAACCCTAAATTAGGGCCAATATTTACACCTGAAATGGTAAGATGCACAGGTTCCTTGATTAGTGAAAGCAAAGCAACTTTAACACAATCTGCCGGCATCGCATCAACAACATAAATAGTATCATCCAACTTCCTAACGCAGAATTCTCTGAAAACTGTTATGGAGTGGGAAACACCACTCCTATTCTGACTAGGAACAACCATGTAAACTTTATGTTTCTTAGACAACTCCTCATACAAAAACTTCGTTGACAAGCTATCTATTCCGTCATCGTTAACCAAAAGTATCGTCATTTTGCCTCTAACTCAGGAATATACTTTCTAACAAGATCTCTCATCTCTTCATTAGAAACATGTCCTTCCTTCCCATTCTCATACATTCTCAGAATCTCATCATAAATTGCTCTAACTCTTTCATCGTTCTTAGAGAGCTGCTTGTCACTTGGCAAGTTGTAGAAAGTGTTTATCCAATAAGCCACGCCAGCACTACCAGATTTATCAGTAATTATGACCAAAGGTTTCCTATTGAGAATCTTCTCAGTATCAAAAATGTTGTATATTTCTGGGTCTTTCATGAGACCATCAGCATGAATACCAGCCCTAGTGACATTAAAGAAGTCACCAACAAAAGGTTTCTGGGGATCTATCCTCTCACCAATCTCTTTCTCGTAGTATTCCTTTATTTCCGTGATCACAGCAAGATTCATATTCTTGGAAGTACCCTTTATACCGATGTACCAGAATATAAGCTGCTCTAGCGGTGCATTACCAGTCCTTTCACCAGTGCCAAGCAAAGCAGCATTCACTGAAGAAGCACCATACAGCCACCCTGCAACAGAATTAGCAATGACAACACCGAAGTCATTGTGCATGTGCATCTCTAGAAATTCTGAAGGCACACCTGCCTCCTGCCTCAAGTAATAAACCAACTTGGGTATACCTCTTGGCACCGAAGCCGTTGGGAAAGGTACACCGTACCCCAGAGTATCAGAAAGCCTTATCGTTATCCTCATTCCACTCTCTTCGTATATTCTCATCAGTTTCTGCACAAAAGGTATGACAAACCCAAATATATCAGCCTTTGTTACATCCTCTAAATGACACCTAACCTCCTCATATCCTAGCTCAGCAGCTTTCCTAACAACACTCAAGTAAAGCTCCTCCGCCTCCTTCTTAGTCATGCCAAGTTTCTTGTATATGTGGTAGTCAGAAATTGATGTCAGAATACCAGTTTCTTTTATTCCCATCTTTATAGGTAATTTAATGTCCTCATGATGTGCTCTAACCCAACCGGTAATTATGGGATAATCAAATCCTAGAGACATACACTTTTCAACTATCTCTTTATCCTTTTTTGTGTAAAGGAAAAATTCTGTCTTCTTTATTACCCCACTCCCATTATCAAGTTTGTGCAACAGAGTAAAAAGATCAACAACTTGCTTGACTGTGTACGGATTCCTCGCCTGCTGACCATCCCTAAAAGTAGTATCAGTAAGCCATATCTCGTCAGGTATATGCTGAGGAGGAACCAACCCATCAAATTCTATTATAGGAGGCTCAGAAAAAGGAAATAGCTCTTTCATAAAGTTAGGACCATCATAATTAGCCTTATACTCCCTCTCTATCCTTATGCCCTGAAACTTTTCCCATCTTTTTCCCATCTTCATCCTCCAACAAAATAATAAAATCCCTACCCAAAACACAAGTACTTTAAGTACAACGTACTTTAAGTACAACGTGCTTTAAGCACAACGTGCTTCAAGCACAACGTGCCTCAAGCACTTAACTACTACAAAAGCATTCTATGTTTAAAGATATAACAAAAATTTTTCAACTTATCAAGATTAGGTTATTCAATTAGCGCTCTCGCCTACCTAAAATCCTAAGTAACGATGGCTCCAAATATATAATGAGTCTCCACAAAAAACTTTTTCAAGCAAATGTAAAAATTTTATAATCTCTCCAAAGATTTTTGCTTAAAAAGCGATGAATCAAAAAATTCTCACTTATCGGAGGAATATAGATGAAAGTAAAATTCTGTGGATTCACCAGGATAGAAGATATAAAGTTCGCACTTTCGATCAACGTTGATTACATAGGATTAGTATTATTTCCAAAAAGCCCTAGATTTGTAACAATAGAAAAATTAGAGATCATAACCAAGACAGTAAATAATGCCCCATTTGTCGGCGTATTTGTAAACGAAGAGATAGAAAAAGTAAAAGAAACATACTTTAGGTACAACTTCAAGTTAGCACAACTTCACGGAGACGAAACAAATGAGTACATAGAAGAACTAATAAAAAAAGAGCTAAAAGTCATAAAAGCATTTAGGGTAAAGGACTACTCAGTACTAGAAAAGATTAACGAAACTCCGACAGAACTAATACTACTCGATGCCTTCAAAGAAGGGGAATACGGTGGAACTGGAAAAAGAATAAACGAAGAAATACTTAGCTATATCCTCAATAACACAAAAAACAAAAAAATCTTTCTTTCAGGCGGTTTGAACCGAGATAACATAGAAGAAGTTCTGAAAAAATTCGGACAGAGAATATACGGCATAGACCTATCAAGCGGAATTGAAACTTCACCTGGTATAAAAAACCATATACTAATGGAAGAGATAATAACAAAAATTAGGAATTTCACCTAACTTGTATTTTTTTGAGCAATGAATGAAAATAATTATTGGGAGGGGAATCGTGCAGCATGAACTATCTCTTTTCACTAAAAAACCTAAACTTGTGACATCAATAGACTTACAATTATTTGCCGAGGAAGACGAAGGTAGAACACTAGAACCAACTGAGTACCGAATAAGGAAAGCAAGGGAAGAAGGAAACGTACCACAATCACAAGAACTAGCAAGCAGCATAATACTACTATTGACGTTTGCTTCTATCGTTTTTCTAGGAACGAACATACTGAAGGGAATATATGAAGTGTTCATGATAGCACTAAATACAGTAGGTTCAAAGGAAATCAATCCATCAACGATAGGTAAAATTTTGTTTCTTTCAGGTAAAGTTGTAATTACATTTCTATTACCCATACTTTTTATATCCGTCTTTACAAGTATACTGAGCCACGGACTACAAACTAGATTCAACGTTGCATGGAAAAAACTAACACCAAATCTACGTAGAGTTTTTGACATCCCCAGAAACTTGAAAAGAATATTCTTTTCTAGAGATACTTTCTTTAACCTTGCAAAGTCAATTGTAAAAATTGGTGTAGCAGCTGGCCTTGTCTTCGTAATAATATCATCAGAAATACCAAACTTCAGAAAAATTGTTTTCACAGAACCGCTACAAGCAACATTCTATATATTAATGACATCATTCAAAACAGCTATGTTCGTAATATTAGTATTCCTGATACTGAGCTTTCTCGATTACCTCTACCAAAGGTGGAGTTTCAGAAAATCATTGATGATGACTCCTAGAGAACTAAAGCAAGAAATAAAGGAGTTTGAAGGAGATCCACAAATCAAAGCAAGAATAAGGGAACTAGAACAGCAAATGTTACAAAGAAGATCATTATCAGAGGTACCAAAAGCTGATGTAGTTATAACAAACCCAACCCACTATGCAGTAGCAATCAAGTATGACCCCTCATATATGAACGCTCCCACAGTGATAGCTAAAGGTGTAGATGCCCTAGCACTAAGAATAAGACAAATAGCAGAAGAGAGCGGAATAGAAATTGTCGAAAACAGGCCCCTTGCAAGAGCTCTATACGCATCGGTAGACATAGGTGAAGAAATACCACCAGAATACTACTCTATTGTCGCTAATATATTAGCAGTTGTCTATAAGAAAAAAGGAATCAATTTTAATGCCACTTAGGATATAACAAAGCTATAAAATCTCAAGGGATGCTTTAACGCATCCCTAAAAACTTTATTCTCTCTTTAATTCAGAAAAACCACCCCAGCTTATAATAAGAGAAGCAAAAACGTTATGACCACTATACTTTGGCTCATTCATGACCGATGGATCATTCACCTGAAATATGTAGAAATAACTGACCTTAAGACCCACACCAAATGCCCCCTGAGTCCTAACATTGAACTCATTATAACTCTTCTCCTTCTCAAAAGTTTTGATAGCAAACAAAGCTAAAACTCCTAATTCAAGCCCAAAACCACCATAACCAACCCCAAACTCTCTTGTAATAGGATTCCTCACAATCTCATCAAAATCGTAAGACTTATCATCTTTCACAGAAAAAACTAATTCCGTGCCACCTCCGCCAAGCCCCAAAATAGGAGCGAAAACAAAACTATCACTGTTAATCACACTATAACCTACTTCGAAGAATCCATATCCTCCAGACATAACAGCCGAAACATTAGTGCCATTTATCTTAGCTTCTGTAGTAGAGGGCATATTAGCTAAACCTGCACCACCAATAACAACACCACTATTTAGAACGCCAAACCCCATTCCACCTAAACCCAAAGAAACATCTCCAAACTTCGGGAAACCATAGCTACCTAAAGCCTCATTCACCTCGGATATCCCAAAGTTATACAAAGCTCCAACTAACACACCACCAAAACCTTTCCTCTTCAAATCCCTCATCTTATACACACTAAAGGCAAACGAGGTAAATCCAAAGACCAATATCAGTAGTGAACAAACTGCAAAACTTATCCTTTTCATAAAATCCTCCTTATAATAGTATAAGGAACAAGTACTTATACTCGCAATTTAAATAATAGGATGGCCCTACTCATCCACGATGGTTATTGATTTTACTTTATCCTGCTTACGATTTGACACTTTGAACTTATCGAGTTCGGTTTTCACCTTCCTTATCCCTTCCACCAACTCCGGCAAATCCCCACTCACCCTAACCAAGTTATTCACAGCCCCCTTCAACACATCATACAACTCTACAAAATGCTCACTCAGATTACTCGCCGCATCCCTCACCTCATACACCGCCTTCATTATCTCCTCAACGCCACTCTTACCCTCCATCACCGCAACCTTTATACTCTCAGAGTAATTCACCAAATTACTTATACCTCTCATCACTTCCTCATTGCCCTTACTAACCTCAACCATCGCAGCATTCACCTCGTCCACAAATACACTCACATCCCTCACCTTCTCAGACAGCCTCATAAACACCTCTCCACTCTCCTCAACCTTCTCAAACACCATCCTCACCCTATCTATCGCCCTCTTCACTATATCCTCAACCTCCATCGCCTTCCTACGACTATCCTCTGCCAAATTCCCCATCTCGTCCGCAACAACCGCAAAACCCCTACCATACTCCCCAGCATGCGCCGCCTCTATCCCAGCATTCATACTCAAAACCTCTATCCTGTCCGCTATCTCCTTTATCACTCCTATCATCTCCACAACATTGCCCAGCACACCACCTATACTCCTAGCCTCCTCCACCACCTTCCTCACATCACCACTACTCCTCAACGCCTCATCCCTCAACCCCTTCAACACCTCATCCACCTTGTTAACCCTCTTCACCACATTACCCAACGTCATCACCGCCTCCTCCGTCATACTACTTATCCCCTCTATCTGGCCATACTGCCTCTCAACACTCCCAGCCACCCCCTCCATCGTCCTCGTTATCTCCTCCACCGTCGACGACACCTCCCCAGCCATCGCACTTATCTCCTCAACCATCTGCCTAACCTCATCCTGCTTACCTATCAACACTCCTATCTCGTCTATCACCTTCTTCACCTCTCCCAAGCTCTCCAAACCCCTCTCAACCTCACTAAACTCCTCCTTCACAACCCTAACAATCTCCTCCGTAGCATCCAAAAACAAATTCAAACTCCTCACCACCTCCCTAAGCTCAGCCAAAGGCAACTCCACTGCCTCCACCCTATACGACAAATCACCCCCCTTCGCACCTAACTCCCCTATCCTCTCACTCACCTCCCTTATCCTACTAAAAGCCCTACCAATAACCAAAACATTCAACAAGAACATAAGAAGACCAACAGGCACACCTACAACACCAGCAACAAACCACGGCGAAACAAAACTCCTAAGCTCATAAAAAACAACATTATCACCATAATCCTCCCGATAAACCAAATAAACATGCTTCCCCACAACACTATAATCCCAACCCTCTTCCAAAAACCTCTCACTACCCACAACCTTCCTATACACACCCATAACCTCATCAACAGAATAATCACGCTCAACCCTCAAAGCCAAAAGCTTACCATCTTTAACAAAAAAGAAATTAACCCAATCAACAAAATCCCTAATAATAGAACTAACGTAGTAATCAGGCCTAAAGTACATACCCATGATCCCCTTCGTCTTACCTATGTTCGCCTGAGCGTACAAAACAAGAAAACCCCTCTCCCCCACTTCAACAACCTCTAACCTACCCTCAAAAGCCTCCTTCTTATCCATCTGGTTGCTTATGTAACGAATAAAAGCCTCATTCGTCACCAACTCAGGATCATCACCCCTCATAACCCTACCATCAAAAAAGAAGTATGAAAACGCTGTATCATAGTACCTATCCTTACCCTCCTTCTCTATTATCCCCTCCTTACCAATATTCCACCACGCCTCCCTAAAATACCTGTAAAGATCATAAACATCTTTACCCTCAAATTCACTAATGGTAGCTCTAAAATCGTCAGACAGTAAATACTCGTACTTGTACTTAAAAGCCATATGTTTTATCATCCCCAAAATAATCTCTTCGTTCCTACTTTCAAAAAAAGATATCGAAATATAGGATGTTATAAAAACAGTCACAAATATCAAAACAGATATCAGAATAGAAACCCTAGTAACAAACGAAATCCTAAACTTCCTCATAGCTACCCCCGATTAATGGCCTACCTAATTATATTTTCATATAAACTCAAAATTGAAATTAAAATACGGAAAAATTACCTCAATAGTTTAAGAGACTTTTATTGGCCCCTCAGAGATCCCTAAAAGAAATTGCTTTGTGTATTCATTACCACCTCTAAGCATTTCTTCAAATTCACCTTCAAAAACTATCTTACCTTCGTCAATAAGTATAACGTGTCCCCCTATCTTTTTCATAACCTCTATATCATGTGTAACAACAACCATAGGTATATCAAAATAATTCTTCATATCAATAATTGCGGAAATAACGTAATCAGATGTTATAGGGTCCAAACCGGTAGTAGGCTCGTCAAGAAGTAACATCTTTGGATTAACTGAAATAGTTCTTGCAAGCGCTACTCTCTTTCTCATTCCACCACTTAGCTCAGAAGGCATCTTGTGAAGGACATTTGGCAATCCTACCATTTCAAGAACTTCCCTAACTCTTCTTCTTGCTTTTTCTCCGGTAATACCCGCTACATTCTCCAAAACAAATAAAATGTTGTCCTCGACACTCAAAAAATCAAAAAGTGCACCACTCTGGAAAAGAAAACCTACACTTTTTCTAAACTCTCTGAGCTCATTTTCACTTAAGGATGTTATATCAATACCATTCAAAAATATTTTCCCACCATCCGGTTCAATCAACCTAACAATATTCTTAAGTAAAACACTCTTACCTACTCCACTCTTACCTATAACGAGTAAGTCCTTACCATAGCTAACAGAAAAAGAAATGCCGTCAAGCACGACATGCCCATCGAAAGACTTCCTAAGTTTTTCAACAACTATAAACTCTTCCATAAAGCCTCCTAAATATACCTCTCGATAACCATAAGAATAGATAGAAACACAAAAAGCAAAAGAGAAACAAAATTAAATTTGTTATTCGCTCTGGCACTTGTTTGTCCCATAAACTCAACATCTGAAATCTCTTCTTCTGGCAACACTGATAAAGTCCCATCATAATTATACAAGCCTGTATTAGTCAAAAACTTCGAATCAATCAGCAAAAATTCAAAAGCTTCCTTCAAGAAAATTGGCAAAGAGCTATCATACAAATTCAAATTACCAAAAACCAAAAAGTTATTCCCATCACCGAAGTACAAACCAACAGCAGTAGAACCAAGTCTAACAACCCAAGAATCCTCAGGTACAAAACTAGGGAAAAGCCTAGTACTGATAGGTAGAGAATGGAAAAAGTAATTTATACTTCTCACGTAATCACCGATGTAGTTTGTGTGAAAAGTTATGAACCTACCTTTATACAAAAATTTTGCTTCAGATGATTTAGGAATAATTACAGAATTCCTAAATAAAGAAAGGTTACCGCTATTCAAAACACTAATACTCAAATCATTTCCCTTACCAACTGAATTCGTAAAGCCCAAAGAGAATAAAGAAGCCAAAAAGAATTTTCTTTCCTCTTCTGTAACATTCAAAGAAAGCTTTTTAACCGAAGTGATAGGTACAAAAAATTCATTAGTTGCAGCGTCCCTAAAAAGCAAAACCTTTAAAACACTAATCCCCTCAAAGGGATTAGTAAACTTGATATAAAAAATTTTTTTACCTACTACCTGCGACGACATAATAATCCTTTCAACACCTGAATTTGATAAAACAACCTCAACATTACAATTTGACTTTGAATAAACCTCAATCTCACCCTCAACATCTCTCATAAGCCTATTCCAAATTCTTATATACGCTCTAGCATCAAGAGAGAAGGAAGATAAAACAACGCTATCATAATTCTTTATCCCCAAACTCCTAACAAGATCCCAAAAGCTTCCTTGCCCGTCAGTAAGAAAAATAATTCTACCGCCTGAAGCCGTGCTCAAGGCATTCTCTAAAGCACTTCTACTATATTCCTTAACCTTAGGATAATAGTATTTCAACTTCTCAATGACCTCTCCAGGTGAACCAGAAATAAAATTGCCCGAATTGTCAAAAACAAAAACCTTCACGTTGTTAGGATACTCCTTTAGCGTATTTTTCAAATAAGAAAGATAATTATCAAAGTTGTACCTTGAGCTGTATGAATTGTCAATGAAGAAAACTATGCTATCTTCCTTCTTAGCTGTGATAACTGGTGAGGAGAATATAAGCACTACGTTAGCGATGATCAGCATCCTAAGGAAGAGTTTCAACAACTCAGCATTTATGTTAAGCCACTTTGCTTTCTCACTTTCAGAAACCAATTTTAGAGTAGGGAAAATATACTTCTTCCTACTGTAGAACCTGTAAAGATATATAAGCACAGGTATCAATGATAGGGACAAGGCCCAAACAAAAGGATTCAAAAACTCTATCATCTTACAATATAAAGCTTCTTAGTTGTAACTTTTTCACCAATTTTAGCGAAAACAACATAAGTACCAGAATTTACATCCTTACCTCTGTCATCCTTTAGGTCCCACGGGAAATTATAAATCCCATCCTCGAACTCATCATCTCTAAACAAAGTCTTTATTACATTACCTTTCGAGTCAAAGATAACGATCGAAACTTTATTGGGATAGGTAAGCTTCATAGATATATTAACAATCCCCCCTGGGGATTGTATAAAAGGATTTGGATAAGCAAGAATACTATCATCAGAAACAGCATTCTCAAGAACGAAAGATCTCATTATTATTATGCTATCAATCTTACCACCACTAGGCGAAGTTGTATCATAAGAAAACACCAACCTTATTGATCTAATATTTTTTGAGACCCTTTTGAGATCTATGATACCTGAGGTTTGAGGAAATTCAATCGTCTTGCTCGCTATTATATACCCATTCTCTGCATTTAAAACATTGGCATACAACCTTGTGCCAGGAGTCAGATCACAAGAAACAATAATAGTATCAAAATAGCTTAGTTCATTTGTTGGTATCTCTATATTTGTTATCTTAAAGTAACCGTATGAAGAAAATAAGACAAGTCTGGGTGGATTCTGCTGAATAGCTACATTAGCCAATCCGTAAACCAAGTTAGTAGTAGATGGTGAAAAGTCTATAATGAACCTATCGTTTGTCATTACAAAAGAATAAGCAAGCAAAGAAACTACAAAAACCAAAAGAAAGACAATATAAAGCAATCTCATAAAAATATTATAGGAAAGAACTGACGAAGAATCAAATTTTATCTGGGCGGTAGAGGATTCGAACCTCTGACCCCCTGCTTGTAAGGCAGGTGCTCTAACCTCTGAGCCAACCGCCCATCACATTAAGCTTTTTTAATCCTAGCTTTAGCGTAATTCATTAGCCCACCATGCTCAAAAATGTTAAACAGGACCTTTGGAAAAGGTTTTATAGCAAACTCCATGTTCTTAGTTATATTTTTAACCACTCCTTTCTCCAAATCTATTTCCAGAACATCACCTGTATCTGTAACATCAACAACCTCAGGACATTCAACAATCGGCAATGCTCTATTTATCGAGTTCCTGAAAAATATTCTAGCAAATGACTTAGCAACAACGGCACTAACACCAGCGGCCTTTATGGCTATAACGGCATGCTCCCTAGACGAGCCAGAACCAAAATTCTTACCAGCCACCAGTATATCCCCTTGCGAAACTTTAGAAGCAAACGTTGGGTCTTCATCCTCTAAGCAGTGCTTTGCAAGCTCCGAAGGATCAGTAGTATTCAAATACCTAGCAGGTATTATTTTGTCAGTATCTATGTCATCACCATACTTCCAAACCTTACCTCTTATAACCATATTCCCCTACCTTTGCATACTAATTCTATATGTAAGATAAACCTAGTTTCAAACAAATCTAGAATACATTAAAAAATTCCTTCAAACTTGCACTGAGTAAAACCTTTATTACAATAGCACGTAAAGGTGCAGAGCTTAACTAAAATTAACCAGGATTTTGAAATGATCTACTTACATAGAGTTAAGTAAAGTTAAATTCTTAAACTCAACTTAATTTAAACCCCTTGAAAAAATTTTTTATATAACGATATAATATACTATGAGAGGGCAACTAATGGATATATACATAATGGGCTCAAAGATAGATTTCAGGGTAGAAAACGAAAAGACGGTAAAAGACATCATAGAAAACATTTCAGAAGTAGTGTACAGTTACGGACAGTCAATAACCGAACTCAGAGTAGACGGGAAAATCTACTATCCAACGGATCCAGAACTAGAAAGCATTCTCATCGATAACGTAAAAGTTTTAGAAATAAATACCGCTTCGTTCTTTGAGATCTCAGCATCTCTCATATTCTCACTAATACCATACGTAAGGAAGCTCAAAGAACTAATAAAAAGCAACCTAATAGAACGATATCAATTCGAAGATGCAAAGCAGTGGATAATCGACGCCTTAGTTTCATCAACCAACATGATTTTCGTTCTGTCTTACAACTCAAAGTGGATAAAAACAAGGAATGAAATAGTGGGACAATTACAAGAAGCTTCTTTTGAAAAAACAAAAGAAAGTGAAGAATACAAAGATGCACTAATAGCTACCCTCGAAACACTTGAAAAACTCTTAACAGACCTAACCAAAATCTTAGAAAAGATAGAGAACGACGGAGAAATTGTTTTTGACTCGTCAATAGACAACGATATTTCCGAAATGCTTGAACTAATAGAAGAGATATCATTAAGCCTCCAACTAGGTAAAGATACAGAAGCCCTGAACAAGCTATACGAATTTGCTGATACTTTCCTAGATCTATTCTATTACTTAAACATTTCAATAAGGTTCGTCAAACTTCACCCCGACCTTTACGAAAAACTGAAATCTTACAACTTCTCTGATATTAACGAAACCAGCAAGATAATAGAAAACATAATAAGTGCAATAAGCCAAAAAGATTTTGTGTATGCAAGTGATCTGATATCATATGAACTCAAACCAAAAATAGAAGAAATATCAAACTTGATAAAAGACATAAGAGAAATAATCTCTTCGAAGTTCTATACAAACTAAAAGGATGCTACTGCATCTTTTGACCCCCACAAAATGATATTCTAAGTAACTACGACAAATTATCAAGTTTATTTAATAAACCTGGTACTACCAGAGTAACCTTTAGATTCTAGCCCAAAACCACAGCTATGTAAGGGAATTTCAAACCTTAGGCAAAACGTCAAATGCCGAAGTTAGGAAATTGCAAATTATCCAAAGATACTGAAACAGACAAGACTCACTTCATCATCTTAGCTAGTAGGAAATACTATAAGGATTACTCAAGTCCTATTCTACCTCTGCCTAACTATCTTATTGCATTCTCCTCTTATGATATAAAGCTATGTGCATGTGAGAAATTAAGAAAAAGCAAATTACCTTGTTGAAAGACCTCTGGAAGCAGGAACTTAAGAATAATAAACCTGAGCACTGACTTTGTGAGAATTTTTGTACAAGGCCTATAGCTTACAATTATTCCTCAATGTCGTAGAAATGTGAATACTTTTTACTTGACTTGACAAGATGCTCAATAACACTCTTCTCAGAATATACTTGTCATTACGCTAAAAGAATACCTAAAGTTCGTAGCATATATTAAAATGTCTGTCTCTAACGGATTCGTTGAAACTGTATTTGTAAGTTTGATAAAGATACTGACGCTATTTATGTTTGTATAAAAGGTATACCTATCTAGTTTAATATCACCCAACGAAATGGCATCGTAGATATAATTAACTGAGTTCAAAACTTCGTTAACATACCTACTTGTTTCTATACTCCTGAATATTACTCTAAACGTTTCAACCGTAGCTGTAATAATGACAGCAGCAATGAATACCGCTACCAAAACCTCAACAAGGCTAAAACCTATGTTACTTTTTACTTTCTTTCCCTTCTTTGTAAACGATCTCGACATACTTTTTAGCGACACTGTCCCAAGAAAAATCGGATTTCATGGCAGTTTTCTGTATTTTACTCCATCTCTTTGGATCCCTAAAGTAAATATCACAAACATCCTTTATTTTCGCCAAGAACTCTGAAGGAGAATAATTATAGAACTTAAAACCATTTATTCTATCTCTAACAACGTCATTAAGTATTCCCACTCCTCTAACCAACGGCAAAGTTCCATACACCATAGACACCATGTGTAGTATATTATCCTGCTCAGACATCGAAGGTATCAAAGCGACATCTGAGCCAGAAATTATATGCTTCAAATCCCCCAATTTACAATCCTTTAACCAAACAACTTTACCCTTAAAGTTATCCTGAAGCTCAGCTAATGAAAGCTCTCTAAAGTCATCTCCTCTACCGATTACAATCAACGAAGCTTTATAATTTTTAAGCACGTCACCAAAAACTTCATAAACAAGCGAAATCCCACTTCTCTCGGTTAAATCACCGTAGAAGAAGAAAACAATACTATCCTCCTGAAGCCCATATTTCGAAACCAAATATTTTTTAGCCTTGACCTTGTTTTGCAAGCTGTCAATATTGTAATTAGCTCCTATCTTACTGAGTTCCTTGTCAGATTTTGGATTCCACAATTCAGTATTAACCCCTGGAAGTATACCTTTAATCTTACCCTCATTGAGTTTTTGGATGATAACTCCTTCTAGCCCATTACCAAAATCTGCCTTCGTCACTTCCTCAACATATGACTCACTCAAAAAAGTAGTGATATCAGAAGCAACTATTCCCCCTTTTACAATATTAACTTTACCGTAAAACTCCAAGAATTCATAGCTAAAATACTTCCACTCCAGAGAAAGATAAGAATATTGCTCCGGTGGCAACAATATCTGATCCTCAAGAGAAGGTATAGTAAAAACCAACCTAGCCCTATTTATAAGATTATCATACTTAAAAAGAACCTTAGCATAAACTGCCGCAACACTACTCCAATCACCAAAAATATGAATAACATTAGGCCTCAACGGAATGACCTTAAGAGCCTCCAAGGATGCTTTCGAAAAAACAGCAAACCTTTTTAAATTATCTGGGAAAAAGAATCCAGTGGAAGGATCTAAAACAAAACCATCTCTGTCTGATAAAGTTGGCTCATAAATAAATATCAACCTAATTCCCATACAATCGAAAAACCTAGCTTCCACCTCCTTATCCTCATTACCCCCCCTATCCATGGGAATCAAAATTCTTTCTGTCTTTCCCGTATAGTAAATTCCCATTTTCTTCAGTGTTTCATCGAGTTTTTTATACCAAGGCAGTATAACAGTAACATTATGCCCTTCTCTTTTTAGAGCATGCGAAAGCTCACAAACAAAATAATGAGGAGACCTAAAAAAATCTTTCTCCCCCAAAAACAAATCGAGATAATTCGAAATTATAACAGTTTCCAAAGCCTCATTTGAAGTCTTACCCCTTACTAACATAACCCCTACCTCCCACATTATAATAAATCGAAGAAAACACTCTCAAAAATCACTTACCCCATATTAGCTTCACTTCAACTCTTCTATTCTTAGCTCTGTTCTCGTCCGAAGTGTTCGGAACAAGTGGTCTATCAGGCCCATAACCAACATAAGAAACTTTATCCTTACTCACACCGCTTTCTATAAGCAACTTAGCTACACTCCTAGCTCTATTCTCAGAAAGAGCCAAATTAAATTCTCTACTTCCAACATCGTCGGTATGACCCTCAACAACAACATCGACCTCATTGTACTGCCTTATTATTTCAGCAAGCTTCACAATCATATTCCTATATGAAGGTTTTATTTGGTAACTACCGGTATCAAAAAGTATATCGGAAATGTTAACCTTTATTTCGTTTTTCTCCGGTGGAGAAACCTGAACATTCGAAACAAACTTTTCTATTTCCCTAGCCAGCCTATACTGCTTAGCAACATCAATAGGAATAATTTCCATTACACCCAAAGATGTCCCTTGATGCCGAGTAGAAGAATAAGCATAGCCCGGCAAAAATTCTTTAGTTACATCAAAAACCTCCCTATACTCAGAAAAAATGCCTTCTATGGCATCCCAGTTATACTTTACGGAAGACGAAACCTTCAAAGATTTTAAGTACTTACCAGCAGGTACAAAATAATGATATTTATACGAAGCTTCAAAAGAAATAAAACTCTTGCCTCCCCTCATAAAGATATCATCAACGTAGTAATTTACAAGAACCGGTACCTTAATAACTTCATCCTTCTCTGTATAGACTTCTTCACCCATAGACTGCCACTTGTAACCCTTAGCAACAAAACCTGAAGAGAAAGAAGGAATACCCCTCTTAGGAGGTAAATAAGAAGACTTATCAAGTAAAACTACATTCCCCGAACTTCCCACTAAAAAACTTACCTCATCAACCCTAGCTAACTTATATTCCTCCAAAGAACTTCTCCTATTCATATAATAGAATAAATACTTCACCTCAACGTACTTCTGACCATCAATTTCCCTATAAGCATAAGGCTGGTAAGTTATTTTCGCCATACCTTCTACCGTCCTAAAGTAAACCCCATCAATATATATGTCCTGTTTCGTGTAAACCTTAAGTCTATAGATATTATTCGTAGATAAACCATACTTAAGATCAAAGGAAAAAGAGACAACAGGTAAAAATACAACTAAAATCAAAGAAAATACCAAAAATCTTCTCATGTCAGAAAGTATAAAAAGCTAAGTAAAACAATATCAAACATTATTAATTCTTCAAAACAAGCTAAACCAATTGTTTAGTTAAATTCGACTCTTCCTGAATCTACGTAAGCAAGTACTCATCAGTAATTTTAACCATCTTTATCATATAAATATACACCGAATAGGATCCACCACAAAAACACTCAAAAAAGTGTTATTAACACTAAGCTTCAAAGATTTAAACCAATGAATTTAAAAAGGTATCTAATAAAAAATCTTAGTAAAACCAAATCTATTCCCATCCACACCCAAACTTACTCTCTACACTGCTCAGAATCTCAGAAACTACACTCCTAAGCTCATTAATATCAACAAGTCTATAGTTATCCTTGAGTCTATCGCTCCTACGAGAAAGAGAAACTGCCAACTTAGCAACATTCACCTTTCTTTCGTCTAGAATACCTTCAATTTCCCTCAGATAATTAAAAACTCTAACAATCCTGCCATTCTCGTATGAAACCTTAAAGTAAGCAAAAAACTTTAAAATATTACAAAACACGTAAACACAATAATACTCGTACTCTGTCCCCATCAGCTTATCAAAAATTTTCGCGTTGTGCACTATCTCTTCAACCAAAGGTAAAAGAAATTTCATGAACTAATTATAAAGGTATAATTCTATAGACTTCAAAAGGTTTTTCTTTTCCCTTAAGAGCAAGAGGTTCAATCTCTTCAAACTTAAAATCTTTTCTTGAAGATTCTACTATCTCCTTAGAAGCCAATATTTCCATGGGCTTAGCCGAAGAACACAATCTGGAGGCAGTATTAACAACATCACCAACACACGCATAGTCCATTCTAAAACTAGCACCTATACTACCAACTATTACATTCCCAACGTGCAAACCTATTCCTACCTCAAAAAATGCCATACCTTTACTTTTTCTATCTTCGTTAAACTTTTCAATAACTCTTACTATCTCTATTGCAGCGTGTATAGCATTATCACACTTATTGCTTCCTCCGAAGTGAGCCATAATCTGATCACCCACATAATCGTCAATATCACCTTTGTATTTCTTGATTATTCTCGCTTGTATCTCAAAATACTCATTCAAAACTTGGATGACAAAATCTGGATCATTCTTCTCGGAAAACGTAGTAAAACCCCTTACATCACTAAACAAAAAAGCATAACTTCTTCTTTTATGCCCACCGAGTAGAATATCCTTCATTTTCTTTGATCTAACTAAGTCAACCGTTTCCTTAGACACAAATTTCTCAAGCTGATACCTCGAAACTATCTCATCTAACATGTAATTAAAAACATCTGCCAGCCTACCTATCTCATCTTTAGAACTTATTGCACATCTAACTCCTAAATCCCCACTGCTAACTTGAATAGCCCACCTCTCAAGCTCTTTTATGTTCTTAACGTAAAAACCAGAAAGCCAGTAAATTGCAAAAACACTAATAACATAAACTACGATGAAAATAATAAAAAGCAATCTAATGTTTTTGTTTATCTCTAGCAACATCTTCGTAACATCAAAAACAACTAGCGAAGCACCAAGATACCTAAACTCTTCTCCATACTCCCTTATCTTACTAAGGTTTTCATAGATCTTATCATAAGTATTCTTTACCATTGTAATATTACCTTCCCCAAGATACCTGTTTATGCCTTTCTTTGCGTTCTTCAACCAAGCGTCACTAAGAAGATAACTATCTCTACCTAAATTAACACCTCTTCTTGCGAAAGCCTCCTTGTAAAGGTACAAAAACAAAAAGTGTAGGTCTCCATGAAATCTACTGTCTTTTGACAAAAACTCTTTAGGTAAAAACTTACCATATTTATCGGCTAATCTGGAATAGTAATATTCTTGGTTTTTAGAAGAAAGCCCTTTTTCGTGAAGTCTTCTAATCACATTATCAAAATCATCATTAACACTAATCAAAAGCCCCGAACTTTGCATTATAGGTTGAACTATAACCTTGTAATCTTTACTATTGCCACCTTCACCTTTGACCTTAAGGTCAAAGTAGAATTGCTTTTTCACTTTCCCTTTCACTTCACTTCTTATCTTTTTCAAAGACAACACACTCGAACCTAAATTAAGAACAATTCTACCAGATTGATTAAGTATAGCAACCTGAACAACCTCTGGGTTAAGCTTAAAAAAGTTCTCTAATGTTGAGATGATGAAATTTTTCTGACTCTCTCTTTCAAGTTGAGACTCTACTAAACTTTTCTCTAGAAGGAACTCCGAAACATTCCCTATAATTCCTGACACGCTAGAAGCCTTACTAAATTTCTCAGCAAGCACTATGCTAAGCTGCGAAAAATATGTGAAAACCATCAAAACAGAGAGAAGAACAAAAAAAATCAAGCTAAAACCTATTATAACTCTCGGCCTAATTCCCAAAACTATTTTTCTTATACCTTCACTCTTTTTCCTGGACTTTTTGATCTTAAACAAATTCAAGAAATCTCTAAACTTATCAACCAACAAATTCCAATTCATAGAAAAAAATAATCAATCAACATCAAAAATTTTTCAACAATTTTACAGGTTATACCTGCACCTTATTATACTGCGCCTTATTAAGGAAGTCTTCTCAACACAAGCACTTTAGCATAAAGATTTTCAAAACTTCACGAATGTGAAAAAAAAGTTTAGCTTAAAATAAAATTTCAACTGTGGTAAAAGTAGGAATAGATGTGACAAATATAGAGAGAGTAAGGGAATTTTTTGAGAGAAAAGGTGAAAAATTCGTTGATAGAATCCTAACACCAAAAGAAAAAGAGTATGTAATGAAACACAAAAATTTCTTTTTAAATCTAGCAGGAAGATTTGCATCCAAAGAAGCATTCTTCAAAGCTATAGGAACAGGAATTATAAACTTCCAAGAGGTAGAGATACTAAACGGTGAAAATGGCAGACCATTCGTAAATGTTTATGGCAAAACAAAAGAGATACTTACATCGATGAACCCCAAAAGTATAGATATCTCCATATCTCACACAGACTTAGTGGCCATAGCAGTTGTAGTAATAGAAATGTAGTATAATTACTTCAAGAAGAAACAAGCCAATACCGATATTTTACCTAGAAAAGTATGGTAACTGAAGAGATAATAGAAGACATAGATAGGATTCAAAAGATTTTTAGCTATCTCAAGGAAAATAAAAGTCTGATAACCACAAGGACAGAAAACGGCATAACCGTAACAGCACTAATAGAAAATCTGTCCCCAACCTCAATTCAATTAAAGGACATAAGAGTAGTAACTGAGAATTCATCAATAGATGAATGTATAAGCGTTAATGCTGAAGCTGAGGCAAACTACGGAGCAAATACCATAAGGTTCGATACCCTATTTTTAGACAAGAGCACCATAAAATACCCATTAAGGCTAATAATGCATCCAAAAAGGAAACATCCGCGAGTAAAAATCAAAGGCAACCCACTAGTAACTAATATGTACTCCATATACTTTATGAAGGTTATAGATCCAACTATAAAGGATAGCTCATTACAACAAAAGATAGATGCAATTCTAAAAACCATAGAAAGCAATATAAGGAGAAGCGAAAACTACGATTTCGCAAAAGTCTTTCTCTTTGACGAGACTCATGAAAAAAACACTTTATACAAATTAGTAAGAATGCTAAAAAAGCCTTTCGCAGTAATGGACACCTCAAATATAAAACTTAAAGAAGACTTTATAATAACATACGAAGACTATATAAAAATGCTAGCACAAAGCGGCAAAAGCTACACAGAAATAAGCCAAAGAATAGAAGAAATAAGGCAGTTCTACGAGGACAATAAGATAGTAAGTGAAGCAATTGTACCTATCTTTTTTGATGAAGAAGTAATAGGAGTAATAAGAGTTCTATCAAAAAAACAAAAGCTAAGTGCAGGGGCAATAAAAAGGTTAATCTCCCTATCGCAAAACGCATCTCTCAAACTAGAAACTGAAGGATCATTTGAAACAATAACAAAGGAACCTCAAGAAATAATAGATCTTAGCATAGGGGGAATGAGAACAATAATAAGAGATCCCAATTTCTGCAAGTATGTGAGAATGAACAAAAGAATGTTCTGCCAAATATTTTTCCCAGATAAAACTTATGTTAAAGTGCTATCGGCAGTAGTAAACATATATGCCAGGATATCTGACGAAATTGTAGACATAGGACTAAAATTTTCGGCTAATATGGATTGGAAAGACAAAATGAAAATCGAGAATTTTGTAAACTCAATTCTCGACCTAGAAAGGAAAGGTGCTCACAGAATAAAAAAATCAACATAAGGGGGTATTATGAAAAAAAGTATAGCATTATATCCTCTCTTAGTCATCATTTTGCTCGTTTCTAATCTTGCCTTTGGCGACTATATAATAATAGTACTCGACACTTCCCTTAGCATGAATAGAAAAGTTATAGACAACCAAAGACTCTACGATATAGCGCTTAAGTCCTTATCAAACGCTATATACTCTCTAAAAAACGGAGATATTGTTTACATTGCAGATTTCAACGAAAAAACCCAAATTAGAGGGCCAATAGAAATAAAAGGAAATCATACAAAGGATGTTATTGTTAAAATAATGTATGGTACACGACCATACGGCAAATGGACATTTACCTACCAAATGTTAAAGGATATATCAACTTTAGCAAAAACAAACAACATACCTCCTGAAAAGTCAAGAATAATAATAATCTCAGATGGAATAGATGATCCACCTATAAAAAGTAAAGAATACCTAATTGAACTCGACAAAATAGCAACATTGTTTGATCCATCCCAACTAATATATTACATATCCCTAGAAAAATTAGTTCAACAACCAAAAACTGAAGAACAAAAAAGTAGTATAAAAGAAAAGATAAAAGGCACCAAAATATCTGTCATAGAAGCTAAAGAACCAGAAGAAGCTCAAAGAGCCATAGTAGAAACCATCAAAGGAGAAAATTTAATAAACAAAATCCTACCATTAATAGGAATCTCACTCCTTGCAATCCTACTACTAATCATATTAGCAAACATATTGATAATAACCTCATCCAAGAAAAAATCAAAGATATCTAGAGTTATATGCATATCAGGAAAAACCAAAAAGGCTTTCCAACTACCCCTAACCAAAAGAACAATTACAATCTCGAAAGAAAAAGGTGACATAAAGCTTAAAGATTGGGAATACGAAGGAGAAATAAAGGTAAAATCAACTATCTCAGGATACAGAATATTTGTAACCGATACATCGAAAGTCATTTCACCGTTCAAAAACGGGGAAACCATGACAAAAGGTTACAAATTAATAATCTCAAATTACACATTCGAATTTGAATAACATACACACTACCTAGTACTACACACAATATACCAACCCCTGAAAGGTAAAGCCTTCCCTTTCATTTTTCGGCAAGTATCTAAAAAACGTGATTTAATACTTCTCAGAAACTCCTAACTTTGTCAAACTATACATCCAGCTTTGGAAGGTTTGTCTAGTGGAGGTCAAATATTTTTAGGAGAGAGGCAAAGCCTCTCTCATTTCTAGAAAGTGAATTAAATCTAAAATTAAAATATCGGTTGGAGGGGAAAATGTTACTAGAAAAACTGAATGAAGACTATAAGGAAGCTATAAGAAACAAAGACGAAATAAGAAGAAATACTATTAATCTTCTTCTTTCTGCTCTGAAGTACAGGCAAATAGAACTAAGAGCCAGTGGTAAAGAGCTAACGGATGAAGAAATAATTGGAGTTATCTCAAAAGAGATAAAAAAGAGGAAAGAAGCAATAGAACTTTACGAGAAAGGCAATCGCCAAGATTTAGTTGAAAAAGAAAAAAAAGAACTAGAGATTCTCGAAAGCTACATGCCAAAGCAACTTTCAGAGGAAGAACTATTGAAATTAATAGACGAGACAATAAAATCCGTTGGTGCTTCATCATCCCTAGACGTAGGGAAAGTAATGAAAGAGTTGATGCCTAAAGTAAAGGGCAGAGCCGACGGATCATTAGTAAAAAGTTTAGTTGAAAAAAGATTGTCAAGCTAAAATGAAAGTCTGTATATCCGAAAAAACCTTACCAGGGGACATAGAAACTCCCGTTTCGATATACCTCAAGATAAGGGACATTTCTCCTTTTTCTTTTTTACTGGAAAGTGTTGTAGGTAACGAAGTGATAGGTAGATACTCATTCATAGGAACAAAGCCTTTCGATATCTTCAGAAGCGAAAAAATAGGCACAGATGAAAAAACTGGCAAATCTGTA
Source organism: uncultured Brevinematales bacterium (assembly GCA_964475465.1). Taxonomy (GTDB): domain Bacteria; phylum Spirochaetota; class Brevinematia; order DTOW01; family DTOW01; genus JAPYWX01. Next base: position 82,117 of record CAYYXA010000047.1, on the reverse strand, counting down.
GCAAAATTTTACGTAGAAGGCACCTCAAATGTATCAGGAGAAACAAATGATCCATTCGAAATCCTTAACAGTTTACTCGATGTTGAGGTGATAAAGTGCTCAGGTGAACCTTTTGAACTACCATTTTACGGTGGCTTAGTAGGATACATATCGTATGACGCTATAAGGTACATCGAGAAAATACCTGACAAAAACCCACAAGAAATAGATATCCCAGATCTCTACTTCATCTCTCCATCAATATTAATATGCTTTGACAACATACTAAAATTGATAAAAATCATATCAATAGAACCAGTAATAACAGATGAAAGAGAGTCGATGAACAGAGCCTCAAAGGCAATAGAAGAAATAATATCAAGAATAAAGAAACCTATTGACATACCAATAGTACCACTCTCTCATCCAAAAGGAACAATAGACTGGACATCAAATGTAACAAAAGAATCATTTATAAAGTCAGTCGAAAAAGCCAAAAAGTACATAGAAAACGGAGACATATTCCAGGTAGTTCTATCACAAAGATTAAGCTTCAATCTAGATATCGATCCTTTTAGTGTCTACAGAAACCTTAGAATGATAAATCCATCACCATACATGTTTTTCCTGAATTTTGGTGACATATCCATCGCAGGCTCATCACCTGAAATGCTAGTTAAAGTATGGAACGGCACCATAGAAACCAGGCCAATAGCGGGAACGAGGCCGAGAGGCAAGAGTGTAGATGAAGATAAAGTACTAGAAAAAGAGCTACTTTCGGACGAAAAGGAGCTGGCAGAACATATAATGCTAGTGGACTTAGCAAGGAACGACTTGGGAAGAGTATCAAAATACGGAAGTGTCAAGGTTAACGAATACATGGTGATAGAGAGGTATTCTCATGTAATGCATATCGTTTCGGATGTTACTGGAGAACTTAAAGAAGGTGCAAAAAGCATAGATGTCATGAAATCTGTATTTCCGGCAGGCACGGTATCAGGAGCACCAAAGGTAAGAGCAATGGAAATAATTGATGAACTCGAAAACGTACGAAGAGGTCCATACGCAGGAGCAATAGCATATTTCTCCTACAACGGGAACATGGATTCAGCAATAACACTAAGAACAATGATAGCGAAAGACAACAAAGCATACGTACAAGCAGGAGCAGGAATAGTCTATGACTCGGTTCCTGAAAGTGAATATAACGAAACAATGAATAAAGCAAAAGCAGTGTTAAAAGCTGTAGAAATGGCAAAAGGTGGATAACATGCTGTACGAAATATTTTTCCCTCTGAGAGAATTTTTCTTCGGATTCAACCTCTTTAGGTACATAACCTTCAGAACTCTAGGTGCAATGTTCACCTCTTTTCTCTTAGTTCTCATACTAATGCCATACTTCATAAAATTCATGAAAGAGAAGCAATTCAAACAAATTGAAAGGGAATTTGGGCCTTCCTCACATCTATCGAAACAAGGTACCCCAACAATGGGCGGTGCTTTGTTCATACCCATAGCAGCACTATCATCCGTACTATGGTGTAGGTTCAACAACCATTATATACCTCTGGTGCTCTTCGTAATGCTATCGTTTGCATTCATCGGATTCCTAGATGATTATCTAAAAAAAATAAGGAAAAGCCACAACGGATTATCAATGATTCAAAAATACTCACTTCAAATCATCTTTTCACTAATATTCATATTAGGAATATATTTCCTCCCAACCTTTAAAGAATATTTTACAAAAGTATATATCCCCTACACAAATGAACTAGTGATAACATTACCCCCACTTGCAATGTTTATATTCTACATCTTAGTAATATCGGGAGCATCAAACGGAGTAAACCTGACAGATGGAATAGATGGGTTAGCAACAGGTTTATCCAGTATAGCCTTTGCCGTATACGGCGTATTTGCCTACCTGGCAGGAAACATAATAATATCAAATTACTTACTCATACCTTACATCGATAAGGTAGGAGAAATAACAATAATTGCAGGCAGTATGGTAGGTGCTCTTGGTGGATTCCTATGGTACAACGCTCACCCTGCCCAGATATTCATGGGAGATACGGGAGCTTTATCACTAGGAGCTACATTAGGAGCAATGGCAATACTTGTAAAACAAGAATTACTTCTCATCATAGTAGGATTGGTATTTGTCCTAGAAACACTTTCCGTCGCGTTGCAAATAATATACTTCAAAATAACAAAAGGCAAAAGGATATTCAAAATGGCTCCACTACACCACCACTTCGAGTTAAGCGGATGGAGCGAAACGCAAGTACTCATAAGATTTTGGATAATGGGCATAACCTTTGCAATGATAGCACTAGCAAGCTTGAAAATAAGATAAAAAAATTTGAATAAACAGCAGAGTTATAAAAATAATTAATCACAGAGTGAGGGATGTGTGAGGGGACCTAACATAGACCTTTCAAAATATGAGTTAGATCCAGAAGAAGAAGATAGAAAGTGGAAGGAATATAAGAAAACCAAGGACATAAAAATTAGAAACTTTTTCATAGAAAAGTATGCTCCCTTAGTTAGATACGTAGTGTCTAACATGAACGTATACGTTAGCAACCAATCCGACTACGACGACCTCATAGGCTGGGGTATAGAAGGACTAATAGATGCTATTGAAAGATTTGACCCAGACAGGGGGGTAAAATTCAAAACCTACGCAATAATAAGAATAAGGGGAGCAATATACGACAAACTAAGAGAAATGGATTGGATACCACGCTCAGTAAGACAGATAGAGAAGGAATACCAAAAGGTAGTATCAGAACTTCAATATGAACTTGGTGAGAAACCAACCGAAGAAATGATAGCCGAAAGATTAGGTTTCTCCTTGGAAGAACTGAAAGAAAATACTCTGAAACTCCAGAATGCAAAGAACTACATAAGTTCATTGGATAATGTTATCTTCCCCGACTCCTCATCCTCTGAAAACTCAATAACCCTGGAAGATGTCCTGGAAGTACCATACGAAGACGCAAACCCGGAAACATTAGCAATAAAGAACGAAATAATAGAAAAGATAAAAGAAGCAATAAAAGAGCTACCTGAAAAAGAACTACAAGTCATAATGCTCTACTACCACGAAGAACTGACATTAAAGGAAATAGGAGCAATATTAAACGTTACTGAATCAAGAGTATCACAGTTACACGCAAGAGCTTTAGAATTGCTCAGAGAAAAACTAAAACCTTTCTTTCAGAAAAAGAAAAGCGATAGCAAGTAGGTAACCAAAGAACAAAAAAGGTAAAAACGGGATTTTCCTCTTCTTAAACGCCAGCCCAAAAACGATTCCCAGAAACGATGAAATCAGAACTGTATAGTTAAAAACAAAAATTCCAGAATTGACAGCCAACCCAAAGAAAACCTTTACATCAGCCCCACCAATGACATTAACTAACCTAACCCCTCTGAACTTGGAATATCCCCACACTATTAACAAAATCAAGCAGAATTCCCCAAATCCCAAAACATAAGGTAAAAGATCCTTCCTAAAGGGAATACTAATAACCGACAGAAAAACATAAATAATTGTCAAATAATTCGGAACAACTCGCCTATTGAAAACGTCAAAAATAGCAAAAACCAACAAAAAAACCAAATTACCAACAACAATTATAAAATCCATCAAACCCTAGCTAATTCCTCTATGACCCCTATAACATCTCCAACATAAACAGGAATCTTGTAATTAAGTTTACTTAGTAATCTATCAACACTCTCCAAATCAACAGGATAATCTATAGTGACCCTTATACCTTGATAATCTACCCCATCCTTATAAAAAGGTTCTAACACCCTATACAAGTTTTTATGCTTATACAGGTAAGGTGTAACGTGCTCCCTGTCGTATTTCTCAAATGCCAATTCGTTTATTTCGAAGAGAACAGATGCCTTTATAACCTCAACGCCAGTCCCCAAAGGCATACCAAGAAAGTGTGTCAAATCTGCCTTCTTCTCTACGTGCAACTTTATAGCTTCATCAATAGCATTAGGACACGTAAGAGGATTATCAGCAGTTATTCTGACAACATGCTCAAAATTGATATCATACGATAAAACACATTTTACAAACCTACCCAAAACATCTTCATCATCCCCAACCTTAACATCAATATCAAAACCAAATTCATTTACAAAATCTTTTATCATCCCATACGAAAAATAATTAGTTGCTATAGCCACTCTATCAATAAGTTTGCTACTCAAAACTTGTTTTATCACTCTTTCAAGCAAGGAAGTACCATCTGAAAACTTGGCAAAAATTTTTAGCGGGAATCTACCTGAATCAATTCTAGCCTGCACAATCCCCAAAACCATCACTCCACCTCTATAACGTCCTTAATTGAAACAAAGACACCCTTAGAAGTCTTCAAGAAAACTTCTCCGTTCTCATTAAGCCTCACACCCACAACCTTATCAGACATGGACTGACCCGTTTGGTTATCTATCCAACTTATAGTCTTGGATATCATTGACAAAGAACTATTTATAGAGTTTTGAGAAACAAGTGACAGAATATTTCTGTTAAGATTATTCAACTCTCTTATCGAAGTTAACTGAGCCATCTGAGTAATGAAATTTTTGTCATCCACAGGGTTTGTAGGATCTTGGGTTTTTAGCTGAGTAGTCAATATTTTAAGGAAATCAGTTTCAGCCAACTCAAGCTTACTACCTTGATGATTTTCTCTAAGCATCTCATTTAACTTTCTTATCTCCTCCTTCGTAGCAGCATCTACCGCTTGCTGCCTTCGAGAAACCAGATCAAGACTATAGTTGTTGTTCACTATCATACAAACCCTCCATTATTAATTTCGTTAAGAAACAATTTTCTTTTAGTAATTTCCCAAGGCAATATGCCTAATAGCATTTCTTGCCCAACAGGAATTTTTCATTCTCACTCAAAGTCCCAGATATTAGTTAAATCAAGTAACTCTAATACAAAACATACCGAACAAGACACCTAAGAACATTCTCTTAGCGCAATCTTACCAACTAGAAAGGAACAAACGCACCTATTTAGAATTCTTACGTATGTGGTTGTCAAAAACCTTAGATGTACTTGGAGCTCTTCTATACATCGCCTTGCTTCTCTTTGGCTTCTGGTCAGGATTCAGAAAAAGCCTAAGAATAACATTTTACTTTTTTGTAATAACACTAATAAACGCAATAGTCTACAGAATTTTCAAACACTTTCTCATAAAGGAATACCTAATACTCATAGAATTAGGTATACTAGCCATCACCTCAGTGGTAACGTTTTTTGTTTTTAAACCCTTAGCAGAAAAAATATATAACCTCGTTGGAGATATAGAACCCAAGATAGTAGACAGAACAATAGGACTACTTCAGTTCTTAATGAATGGTATATTGATAATAGGATACCTTGTGATATTTTCCGGCTTCATACCACAGCTATATTATATCCTAGATTCATCAAGTTTCTTAAGGATATTCGAAAATATCCTTAAGCTAGTGATAGGAATAAAAATCTTCTAAAAACCTTTTTCTTCTAGCCGATCATAATAGTGTATGGGGATGTTCACAGCTCTTAACATTGGTGGTAGCGGATTAACAGCTCAAAGATTTAGGTTGGACGTCATAGCAAACAACATAGCAAACGCTGAAACAACCAGAACGACAGAAGGTGGTCCTTACCAAAGGCAAAGAGTTGTCCTTATGCCAAGAGATGATAGCCTAAAATTCAAAAGCCACCTTTTACCTGAAGCACTCCAGCCAGGCCAAGGAGCAGGTGTAAAAGTTGTAAGAGTAGAGAAAGACAACTCTCCCCCGAGGTTAGTATACGATCCTTCACACCCCGACGCCATAAAGCACGGGAAATACAAAGGTTACGTTCTCTATCCAAACGTCAATATAGTCCAAGAAATGGTAGACCTCATATCAGCATCAAGAGCATACGAAGCGAACGTAACAGTTATAAACTCAACAAGACAAATGTTCGAAAAATCGCTACAGATAGGAAGATAAAGGAGGTTCAACCTCCCTTTTTACCTTGGGCAACTAAAGCAAAACTTTACTGATTAAAAGCATTTACCGCATTCTCAACAGAATCGTATATATCAAAGAAACCCGTCAATTTCGTTAACTCAAAGACTTTCCTAACAGAAGCATAAACATTAGCTAACTTCAATCCTCCTCCAACCTTCTTTAGGTTAGACAAACTAGATATTAAGACACCTATACCGGAAGAATCTATATAACTAACTTTATCTAAATTTACAACAATATTTACTTTACCTTTTTCAATCTCTTGTCTTACCATTTCCTTTATCGTAGGAGCATTGTAAAGATCTATTTCGCCAACAACATCAAAGACGACAACATCCCCTATTTCCCTTCTCGTTACTTCCATATAATCCCCCCTAAAACCTTCTTAGCAAGAATTATAAGATATTTACTTTCTACTTTCAATAAATTCGGAAGAAATAATAGATTACTTAATCTAGTAAATCTATAACTCTACCATAAAGCTAAGATTAACTTCACTTCACCAAAAAAGTCTTTTACAGGATCACTTTTCCTTAATTACCCAATCAAAAAGTGGTTATAATACTTTATCACCCCCATAGCACTTTTTTAATTAAGTGAGCAATGAGTTTAAGCACAAAATCTCTATAAAAGCTAACTTCCTAGCTTGTTTTCCACCACCGGGATGTTCACATAAGGCTTTCTCAAGATGATTTTTCTAGTTTTCATACTCCAAAATTAAAGTATGAAATCGTACACAGAATATTTCTGGTTCAACACTCAAAAAAGGATAGAATACATAAGAATCACCGACAAAGTAAGAGAAGTCGTAAAGAAGAGTGGCATAAAGGAAGGTTTCGCACTGGTATCCGCAATGCACATAACAGCCGGTGTGTTTGTAAACGACAACGAATCAGGTTTTTTAAAAGACCTAGACGAAATGCTAGAGAGGCTAGCACCAATGAATGCTCACTACCACCATCATCACACAGGTGAAGACAACGGTTATGCTCACCTAAGGAACATACTAGTTCATCACCAGGTTATTGTCCCAATAACAAACGGAAATCTTGACTTAGGACCATGGCAGGAAATATTCTATGCTGAATTTGATGGGCAAAGAAAAAAAAGGCTAATAGTAAAAGTTATAGGAGAATAACTACTACTTTACAATATCAAAAGCTTACCTCTTTTTGTTCCCCGAATACCCAACAAAGAAATAACATTTGGCGCAATGTATTTAGGATATCAGGGCAAATTGAAATATCAGTGAGTAAACTATGATAATTTCTATAGCTTGGCTATGTGCAAAGCTAAGAAAGTCTTAAAGCTTTCACTAATATTGTTAATCACTTTTATTATAGTATATGGCTGCCCTACCCCAAAACCTCAGGTAAGGTTTATAAAACCTGTACTTAATCAAGACGAAATAATTCAAAATAGCTCTTCTTTCCAAGGTAAAGGACCTATTCCTGAGTGGGTAATAAAACTAAATGCCGAAGGCATCATTCAAAAATCACCAGAAGATTCATACTTCGTAATCGGTACAGAATCAAGTTACCCAGATGATAGAATCCTAAACCCCCAAGATTACTTAGAAGTATATTTGCAGGACTTCATACCTGACGCCAACCTATTAGCTAAAGAACTAAAACTTGTTCTAAGTGGGTATTATTGGCAACAACTGAAAAGTGGCAAATATCAAATTTTTTATAGGTACACAATAACAAGAGAAACCATAAACAAGTGCTTATCTGAGAAAAACAGATTTTCGAGCAAGGCAATAGAGTTTTTATCAAAACTCTAAAAGGTTCCTCAAATGCTAAAGAAAAATTATAACTGGCTTTACGAAATTCTCTTTGATCCCGACATAAAAAATTCTCAAAACGCAATCGTAATAGTAGAAGAGGAAGAATTAGACGCTATAAATAACCTAACAAAAGGACTAAATTTCCTAACTTTCCCTGATCTAAACATAGTACCATACATAAATTCAGTACCACCGATCGATAACCTCAAAGATAGGCAAAACACTCTGATAAAACTAATAACCAGAAAAAACTTCGTGGTTCTCACCTCACTTGAAGGAGCTTGTATAAAAACAATTAACGAAGATAACTTATGTCCAATAACATCCCTAAGAGTAGGTGAAGGTGAAAACCTAACCAAACTATTCGAAACCTTAGGTAACTACTACGAAGTAGTTGAGAAAGTAGAAGATTATGGCACAATGACACACAAAGGAAGCACTGTCGATATATTCCCACCAATTTATGAAAACCCTGTAAGGATAGTATTTGAATTTGACGAAATTAAAGCAATAAAGGTATTTGACCCAGAAACACAAGTAAGTGTATCAAAACTAGAAGAAGTAACAATATATCCACCATTTGAATGTGATTTGAGCACACTTTTCAAAACCAAACTAAGAAGCCTGATAGAGTTAGAGAAAATAGGAAATATTATATCACTGATACCTAAAGATACGCTAATCAACAAATTTCTTTCTCTGAAAGAAAGGATTGAAAAGCTCTATCATGAAACAAAGAACAAAGAAAATTTTTTACCTCCCAGCGAACTAATCACAGAAAACTTAGAAAAAATAAAATACATAGAGAAAACCAAATTTGAAAGTCTACCCAACTTCTCAACTTCTAATAGCATTCTACCTAATTATAAACTACTTTCAAAATACATCTTATCCAACCTCTCTAAAACAATCTTTTTCTTCTCACCAAATGAGAAATATACAACAAAGGCCAAAAAACTATTCGAAAAATATAGAATTCCTTTCGAAATAAAAAAATTTGACAACAACCTATTGGAAAATCATGAAAAAGGCAAAGTACTGATACTCGAAGGTATCCTGCTGCCAAACGGTGCCGAATCAAATGAAATAATGGCAATCACACCTAAAGAGCTTTTTGGGAAAGAAGAATTCGGATACGAGTTTGAAGATAATTCCTTATCTTCAGAAGAATTAAAAGATATCTTCTTTTTCGAAAAAGTAAAGGAAGGTGACTACGTAGTACATGCAAACTATGGAATAGCAATATTTAGAGGACTAAAGGAACTAAACTATCTCGGCAAACCTAAAGAATTCGCTGTCTTAGAGTTCGCAAATGAAGACATACTTTACTTACCACCTGAACAGTTTAATCTATTGAGCAAATACATAGGCAGCGAAAAGGTAGAACTAAGCTCTCTCAAAAAAGAAAACTGGAAATCAATAAAAAAGAAGGTACAGGAAAGCATATTAAAGTTCTCGAGGGACCTTCTGAGAATAAAAGCAACTAGGCAATCATTCTCAAAGGAACCAATGAGAGTTGACTTTGAGGAATACGAAATGTTTGAAGATAGTTTCCCTTATGAAGAAACACCAGACCAAATAAAAGTTATGGAAGAGATAAAAAACGATCTCACCTCTCACAAAGTAATGGACAGAGTTGTTTGCGGTGACGTTGGATTCGGCAAAACTGAAATAGCGATGAGAACATCATATCTCTATGTGTTAAACGGCAAGCAGGTAATGGTTCTCGTCCCTACTACCATACTTGCTGAACAGCACTTCAGGAATTTCTCAAAAAGATTTGAAAACTTCGGCGTCAAAGTTGATGTAATATCAAGGCTCAAAACTGATTCGGAAGTAAAAAAAACGCTAGAAGAGGTAGAAAAGGGCAACATAGACATACTCATAGGCACCCACTCACTAATTTCAGAGAATGGGGCACTGAAAAGATTCAAGAACCTAGGCCTAATAATAATTGACGAAGAACACAAATTCGGCGTCACTCACAAAGAAAATATACTCAAAGGTTATGAAAATATAGATGTCCTAATGCTTTCGGCAACACCAATACCACGAACCTTAGGCATGAGCCTGGCAAATCTAAGAGACATCTCATTGATAACAACACCTCCAAAATCGAGGAAACCAATAAAAACCTTCATAGTAGAATGGAACAACGAGATAATAAGAGAAGCAATAAAACACGAAATCGAAAGGGGCGGAAAGGTGTTGATAATTAATGACAAAGTAGAAACAATAGACAAATTAAAAGAGAAGATACTAGAATTGTCGAAAGAGATAATAGATGAAAAGGATGTATGTCTACTTCATGGGCAACTCAATAGATCAACAATTGAAAACGTATTCCTCGATTTTCTAAATGACAAGTATAAGGTAATGGTATCAACTATAATTTCAGAGTCAGGGCTCGACATGCCAAACGTCAACACAGTAATAATAAACAACGCTCATATGTTCGGGCTAGCAGATCTACACCAGATAAGAGGTAGGGTCGGTAGAGGAAGTATAGAAGGATATGCTTACCTTATATATCCATCTAAGTACATTTTAACGGAACTCCAGATGAAAAGACTAAACGCCATAGAAGAACACTCAGATCTGGGGGCAGGCTTCAGAATAGCACTAAAAGATTTAGAAATGAGAGGGGCGGGAAACCTGCTAGGCAAAGAACAACACGGCAACATAAAAAGCGTAGGATATGTATTTTACACAAGAATGCTATCAGAAACACTAAGAATTGTAGCGGAAGGCGGTGAGCCAATCGAGTATTCAGATCCTGTAGTATACTTCACATTTGACAGAATATTCCCACCAGACATAAAAATCCCCGACAGCGAAAAGATAGAAATAATGCTTAAGCTAAATATAGCATTCACCGAGAAACAATTAAACTTCATACTTGAAGAGTTCAAAGACAGATATGGAATACTACCAGAAGGTCTGCTAAAACTATCAGAAATAGTAAAGTTCAGAATCTACCTAAAAAAGTACCAAATAGAAGAAGTATCAGAATCTTCAGAGGGCATATACATAAGATTTTCACCCAAAAGTCTACCGGATCCCGAAAAGTTCACAGCTCTACTTCTTAGCAACAAGTACCCTCTTGAATTTTCACAAAGAGCCCAAAACGAAATATTACTAAAAATAAAAACTGATAATCTAGCCGAAAAGATAAGCACAATAAAAGAAATAATAGAAAGCATATACTAATGACCAAAAAATTTTTTCACCACCTCATCAACAAGTCTATCCTGTATACCTATCATTACCTTCTCATCATCCTCACTAGTTTCATGGTCATACCCTAAAAGATGAAGTATCCCATGAACCAAAAGTCTAGAAAACTCCTCCTCAAAACTCACTCCATACTCCTCACTCTGAGATTTAACTTTATCAACTGAAATAATTATATCCCCAAGATAAGTGATCTTACCCACTCTCTCACCATCAACGAAAGATAGAACATCTGTCGGGTAATCCTTTTTTCTGTATTCTCTATTGTAAAAGTGTATGTAATCGTTGTTGCACAGGACCAAACTAAGCTCAGAATTATCCCTATTCATCTCCTTCAGAACCCACCTAATCACCTCTTTTATTTTCCTCTCAGGGATACCCACCTCTCCATACTCATTCAAAAGATTAACTCTAACCATAAAAATCTCCCAAAAACTCTAGGCAATAATAAAGCAGAAATATTTCTCTAAATCTTAGTAACAATAGCCACAAAATCTGACTTTATTTTTTCCAAGTCGCTATCTTTTGCTATGCCACCTCTGACAAAATCTTTCCTACCGCCACCCTTAACGCCTAAAGAGGAAAGATTATTTATCACATCCCTTAAATCTACATCATCAACGTTCGTACCACAAACAAAAGAAACCTTATCGTCAGATTTAGAAATAAGCATCACAACAACACTAGGGATCTCAGCCCTAATAGTATCAACTATCCCTCCAAGCTGATTTATATCAACGTTATCAAGAACCTTAAAAACGACCTTAACACCATTTATTTCGAAAGTAGAGGAAAGAATCTCTTCCTTACTTACTTGTCTTGAGACCTTACCTTTTTCCAGCTCCTTTAATTTATTAAGCAACCCTTCAACTCTGTTTACTATATCACTCGAAGGCACACTAAGTCTAGATGACAATGAGGAGATTATCTTTTCTCTTTCTCTCACGTAGTTAAGCAAAGCTTTACCAGCAACAGCAGTTATCCTTCTAACTCCAGAGGCTATCGACTCTTCGTCAACTATCTTGAACATACCTATATCACCCGTCCTATTGACATGAGTACCACCGCAAAGCTCCTTCGAGAATCCTGGAACCTCAACCACTCTAACCACATCTCCGTATTTATCACCAAAAAACGCCAAAGCACCGCCGCTTATTGCTTCCTTCTTACTCATAAACTTCTTAACAACTTCTACATTCTTTAGTATCATCTCGTTAACCTCGTCTTCAATAGCTTCTATTTCTTTTTCGTCCAAAGGTGCATAGTGAGAAAAATCAAATCTCAACCTATTAGGCTCAACTAAAGAACCAGACTGTACAACGTGCTCACCTAAAACCTTCCTCAATGCAGCGTGGAGTAGATGGGTAGCAGTATGATGTCTCGCTGTACTCAGTTTTCTATCATAATCAACAGATAACCTAACCTTTCTACCCACGGAGAAACTTCCTTTGTCAACTTTAACAAAGTGTACATAAACATCATTTGACTTCTTAGTATCGTTGACAATCGCTATGTTCTCATCACTCATCATCATCCCAATATCTCCAACCTGTCCACCCCCCTCACCGTAAAAAGGTGTTTCCTCAACAATAACAAGCCCAACCTCACCTTCCACAAGAGTATCAACCTTCTCTACCTTCCCATTTCCATATCTAAACAAAGAAACTATTGTTGATTCATACTCGTGGCAATCATCTCCAACATACTTCGTTGGCTTAATATCCTTCACAATGGCAGCAAAATCGAGTTTATCTGCTCCTTTCCAACTAACCTTACCCCTCTTCTTCTGCTCTTCCATAAGTTCATTGAACCTACTCCACTCTATGCTTATACCTTCGTCGCTACAAATATCCTCTATCAAATCAATGGGAACACCCATAGAATCATAAAGCTTGAATACTTCTTCTCCAGGCAAAACACTAACCTTCATATCTCTCAATTTTTCTATAACGCCCGTAAGATACTGAATTCCCTTACTAACCGTATCAAAATATCTTTCCTCCTCCACCTTTATTACTTTCTTTACAGCATCCCTTTTAGCTACAATCTCAGGATAAATGTCCCCCATACTTTCAACAACACCATCTATGACCTTATAAACTATCGGTTCGTTTATTCCCATCTTGCTGGCGTACCTTAGAGCTCTCCTCAGTATCCTCCTTATAACGTATCCCCTACCTTCATTAGAAGGATAAACCCCCTCAGAACCAACAAAAGTGATAGCTCTAGTGTGGTCAGCTATAACATTCATCGGCACTATATTATCACCTTCATATCTCTTGCCAGTAACTTCACATATTTTGTTTATTATAGGCTCAAAAATATCCGTTTCGTAGACACTCTTCTTACCTTGGAGTATCATAGCCAATCTTTCTAAACCCATACCGGTATCAATTCCCTTAAATTCTAGTTCTTTCCTGTTTCCATGCCTATCCTGATAATATTGCATAAAAACTAAGTTCCAAAACTCTAAAAATCCATCACAATCCTCAAGAGATTTACACTTTTCCTTATCGTATCCCCAAACATCCCTAAGGTCTATATATATTTCTGAACAAGGCCCACAAGGTCCTTCATCACCTGGCGGTCCCCAAAAATTATCTTTCTCACCCAACCTTACCACTCTATCCGGTGATACACCTATCTCTTTGGTCCATATCTCAAAAGCCTCCTCATCATCTTTGTATATGCTAACATAGAGTAAACTTTTGTCTATTTCAACAACTTCGGTAACAAACTCCCAGGCAAATTTTATCGCTTCTCTTTTAAAGTAATCACCGAACGAAAAATTACCAAGCATTTCAAAAAATGTATGATGTCTAGGCGTCTTACCAACATTTTCTAAATCACTAGCCTTACCACCAGCTCTTAAACACTTCTGCACCGAAGTTGCTCTAGTAAACGGTGGCTCCTTTTCCCTCAAGAAATACGGCTTGAACTGTACCATTCCGGCAGTAGTAAAAAGAAGTGTAGGGTCATCCGCAGGAATAAGAGAACTACTCTCAACAACCTTGTGCCCCTTCGATTCAAAAAATTCCAAAAATATCCTTCTTATCTCTCTACTCATCAGCTTCTTCATGGGAATTATTATAAATTTCTAACGAATGTTGTTAAAACTTAAAAACCAGACTTTGAGAAACCTAGATATTCTTTCCCAACAAATAATTCTTCCCTTCTTCTATTGAAGGGAAAGTTTTAAATAGGTGTATTATTTCGGCTAATTCAAATATTTTCCTTATCTTCTCGTTCAATGAAACTAGGACTACTTCACCGCCCAATTCAAGAAGCCTCTTCTTCAAACTAAGTAAAGCACTTAAGAAAGCACTCGATACAACTGTAGTATTCTGAAAGTCAATGATTACGTATTTTACAGATTTGCTCGAAACTATCTGATTTACTAACTTAGAGAAAGATAAAGCTTCACTCACAGTTATTACATCTTTGGGCTTTATTAGAAGTATTTCGTTATTGAGTATCTCATAAGTTGTCATCTTGTTATCCTTTCAGAATATTCTTTGTAGTACCTTATAACTCTTTCAATATAATCTTTGGTTTCTTCTATTCTTGGTATTCCACCAGATGAATCAACCCGTCCCGGACCTGCGTTATAGGAAGCCAGTGCTAAAAATAAATTATTGTTATACTTATCTAACAACGTTCTCAGGTACTTAGTCCCTCCCATTATGTTCTGATATGGATCGAATATATCCTCTACCCCCATCTCCTTTGCTGTCGATGGAAGCAGTTGCATTAACCCAATGGCATTCTTAGGAGATATAGCAAAAGGATTAAAATTCGATTCTGCCTTTATGACCGCCTTTATTAGTTCCTTCGGTATATTGTATCTTTGGGAGGCTTCTTCTATTATTTCATCAAACTTTTGGCTTATCTCGCTGTTACCTTGCACAGTCCTGTTTTGAGTACCTTCAAGAATTACATCTCTTAAGCTCTCGTTCGGCCTTGAAATAATATCTATATTGTTTCGTCTCTCCTCTTTCTGGCTTTGCATAGCTTCATTTAGGATCTCCTGGAATGTCTTCGCTTCTTTCTGAGAAGCTACCTCTTTTTGTTGTAAGCTTGTATTATAGATTCTCTGAGCAGAATTAACATTCAATGTAGCATAGATATTGGCTACCTTTTTGTTTATCTCACCAATCCTTCCGTATATTTCCCTTATCCTCATTTGCACTGATTGTATTGGCTCTACCATCTTCTTAATCTATCGGTTCTTTTTAGCTAATTTTTAGCTAACTTGGATTATTCTAATCATACAGAGAGGCACGCCTCTCTGATAAAGTAAAAATCACAAACTTTCAGTAGCAACTTTACTCCTCCTCAAAAGGCTTATAAAGATCGCAACATAAGAAATCAAAGCAATTAAGAGAAGAACAATATCTATTATCAGATAGGTTATATTGAACGAAACAAAAGCATACTTGTAGAAGTAGAACAACAAAGAACCAAATGTAGTCAATACCATAAAAATAGCCGGAACAAATGCTACAAAATAATCTTTACCCCTGTACAGTAAATATACGGATATTACAATCAAGGCGAAAGCTGCCATCAGCTGATTAGCTGTACCGAACAACTGCCACAAAGCTTTATAGCTACCACTCAAAGACAAGTAACCAGCAGCCAAAATTATAAAAAACGCAGAAATGTACTTATTCAAGTTTGAGTTAGTCAATGACTTGTATATCTCTTCGGTAATAAACCTTGATATTCTAGTGGCAGTATCAAGAGTAGTCAACATAAAGCCATTTATCATGAATATAGCAAATGCAAATCCCCAACTTCCAATTATAGTATTGGTCATATTACCGAAAGAAGTGCCAAATGCTATAATTGCTTTCCCTTCCTTCACAAGGGAAACCAATTTATCATACCCAATGAAGTACATTATTCCTATCAATACAGTGAGAGCCAAAAGACTCTCGGTAAGCATAGAGCCATAACCTACTAATCTACCGTCCCTCTCGTTATTGAGCTGCTTAGAAGAAGTACCCGAAGCAACAAGTGAATGGAAACCAGATACAGCACCACACGCCACAGTTATGAAAAGTATAGGCCAGAGAGGGTCAACCAAACCAGTTTTAGGATCCTTAGCAACATCACTTATTCCAAAGAACGGAATATTAACAGCAATGTTTGGCAAGAAAGAAGAAAATAATATTCCGAGTATACCAACGAGCAATCCTATAACTAGAACATAAGAATTTATATAATCTCTAGGCTGTAAAATCAAATTAACTGGGAGAATGGAAGCAAGGAATGAATAAGCAAGAAGAATTATAATCCAAATCATTACTGACACATCACTCGGAAACGGTAAAACGATAGCTAAATTGAAGGCAAACGAAAAGTATATTGATAAACCAACTAAAATCAACGAAACAATTGTAGAGCCAACCAAACCAAATTTTAATCTATAAGCCATGAAGTAAAAAAGAACCGCCACAACTAATAATGTAAGAGTAGGAATAACTATTCTGGGCTCACTAACGAAAGAAACAGCAGTAAAAGCTGCAAACACAGCAACGACTATTATCAAAGCAACAAGAACAAACAAAGACATAAAAAACCCTGCAAACTTACCAAAAACATCACTTGATATGTTAAATATTGATTTTCCATCGTTCTTAACAGAGATCATAAGAGAAAGATAATCATGTACAGCTCCGAAAAACACCCCACCTACCAAAATCCAAAACCAAACGGGTCCCCAACCATACATACTAGCCGCTATCGTTGGCCCAATTATAGGCCCTGCTCCAGCTATAGAAGCAAAATGATGCCCAAAAAGAATAAATCTATTAGTCGGGACAAAATCAACTCCATCCTTCTTAGTATGGGCAGGAGTAGCAATATTAGGATTCTCACCCACAACTCTCGCTAAGTATCTAGAATAAACAAAATACCCAAAAGCAAAAAACAAAAGCGAAAAACCAAAAACCCAAATCATAAACACCTCCTATTGAATATCAAATTATTATGGATACCCAATCAATACAAAATCAAAATATTGCATCAAAAAATGCTTATGTGCTCAAATTTATTCATATCCTAGGTATAGCTATTAAATTACCTAAAGTAATACAATAATTAAGCAAGCATTGAACATCCCACACTTCAGTGCTTCAACAGAATTAGACAAAAATCTCCTTTATAAAGCTTCTTACCCCCAAGCCTCTGATATAATCTTCGATTTGTCAACTTTTAAATCCCCCTCCAAAATCTCCTTTATACTCTTAACAAAGGAAGTATTACCGCAAATATAAAAGAGATCTTCATCACCCTTAACATTATCCAAAATTATATTTCTGTCAATTCTACCCTTTAACCCTTTCCAATCATCACCTTCATACCTAGTAACAGTAATAAAACCTCTGAAATTTGGATTTTTCAACATCTCGTTTATATCATCCTCAAATATAAACTCCTCAGGAGTCCTAATACTGAAAAACAGTGTAACCCTGGTATCAGGCATAGCATCGAATATATACTTCATGCCGGATCTAACAGGTGCTATACCACTACCCGCTGCAAAAAACACAACCGATTTAATGCTATTCGTTTTGAAAATAGAATGACCGAAAGGTCCCTCCACAAAAAGTTTATTCCCTTCAACGAAACTTTCATCAAACAACCTAGTAGTGAAGTATCCACCCTCAACAAGCTTTATGGTAACTCCAACCAAACCAGTCTTAGCAGTTTCTGTCGGAGAAGTAGAAATAGAATATGCTCTTCTCTTTTTCTTATCAGCCGCTTCCTCAGGAAAAGCCAACATCAGAAATTGCCCAGGCATATACTCAATATCCCTCATCTCAAAAAGAAAATTCTTGACCCCCTTGCCATTATCTTCTATCTTCCTAACCTCAAACTCACCTTGTATAAGTTTCTTCACTTGCCCCATGCAAACCTCCAAAAAACTACTCCAAAAGTTTACTAAAAAAGTATATTTTTTGTCAACAATTACATCGGTTAAAGAACCTCACTGGAATCCCTAAATAACAAAAACAGAATTCTTACCAAAAAAAGGCAATTATATCCTTATCCCAGGAGTAACTCATTTTCGAAACTATGCCTCCCCACATCCACAAGAAAAATTATCAAAAATGTAGAATTCAAAACTTATATATGAGAAAATAGTTCTCATCTATTAGAACATCTTTGAACACGATCAATAAACAACTTGAAGTTTCAATAAACTTGAGACGCACTATCAAAGATCAAAACTTCTTCATACAACAAACTCACCATATTAAACATTAATGACCACATAACCACCGTTTAAAAATTTGAATTCCAGCAATGTTTCAATAAAAATTCTTTGAGAATTAGAAGTCGTAAAGTTGGAAACTCAACGAGTTGAAAACTCAACGAGTTGGAAACTCAACGAGTTGGGAAGTTGTGAAATACTTGTAAGATCAACAGACAGTTTTCAAATTTTGAAAATTTGAAAATTTTTCTTTATTTATATAAAATTTATAAAAGATCTTACACAGAAATGTATAAGGTTTTAAGAAAGAAGAGAACTGGGAACATAGTTGAAGAGTTAAAAGGTGAAACAGTAGGGCTTGTAAAGACTAACATCATACAGATATTTCCAGAAGGGCTAGAATTAGAGTCTGGGGAGATTTTACCAGGACCTATAGATGTAGCTTATGAAACTTATGGCACACTGAATGATGATAAAAGCAATGTTGTACTCGTTTGTCATGCTTTATCAGGTTCAGCGCATGCTGCAGGTTACCATAAAATGGTGGATGAAGAAACATTTGATGGATCTACAGAAGGGTGGTGGGAAGATGTAATAGGTCCTGGCAAAGGTATAGATACAAACAAGTTTTTCGTAATATGTTCAAACTTCTTAGGAAGCTGTTATGGTACTACTGGCCCAACGTCAATAAATCCCAAAACGGGCAGGAGGTACGGAATAACGTTTCCAACGATAACTATATCGGACATGGTGAAAGTCCAAAGAGAGCTAATAAGGCAGCTAGGTATAGAAAAGCTTCTAGCGGTTGTAGGTGGCTCGATGGGCGGCATGCAAGCACTCGAATGGTCAGTAATGTATCCAGAAGTAGTCGAAAGTGCTGTTGTGATAGCAGCAACGGCAAGTTGTTCGGCTCAAAACATAGCATTCGATGCAGTGGGTAGAAACGCTATAATTTCCGATCCTAATTGGGAAAACGGAGAATACCTAGAAAAAGGCAAGACTCCTTCAAAAGGCCTGAGTATTGCCAGAATGATAGGACATATCACCTATCTAAGTTCGAAATCCATGGACATGAAATTCGGTAGGAAGCTCATAAACGGCAAAACATACGATGTTGACAACATAGAGTTTGAAGTGGAAAGTTACCTAGGCTATCAAGGTGAAAAATTCGTGAACAGATTTGACGCAAACTCATATTTATACATAACAAAAGCGATGGACTACTTCGACCTAACTGAAAAATACGGAAACGGGGACTTAAAAGAAGTATTCCGCAAAACTAACAGTAAATTTCTCTTTATCTCATTCTCAACTGACTGGTTATTCCCCCCTTCGGAATCATTAGAAATGGTATCAGCAGCACTAGCTGCTGGTAGAGATGTATCATACATAAACATAGAAAGCATAAATGGACACGACTCATTCCTCATAGACACAGAAATAGAAAGCAAGGCTATAAGAGCATTCCTTGAGGCCACACTTCAAGAAAAACAGAACAAAAAAGAGAAAGTCTATGAAAAAGGTTAGGAAAGATTTCGAAATAATAGAAGAAATAATAGAAGAAGGCAGCAGAGTTCTAGATCTAGGTTGTGGTGATGGTGAGTTACTTGTATATCTCAAAAGAAAGAAAAACATAAAAGGTGTAGGAGTAGAGATTGACACTTCCGAAGTAATAGAATGCTTATCAAAAGGATTAAACGTGATACATTATGACATAAACAAGGGCTTCAAAGACAGAAACTTCCTAGAGATAGAAGATAAAGCATTTGACTATGTGATAGTAAGCAAAACCATTCAGCAGCTAAAATCTCCCGGACTCCTACTTGAAGAAATACTCAGAATATCCAAAAACGCAATAATCAGCTTTCCTAACTTTGGATATTACAAACTAAGATTACAGTTGCTACTTAAAGGCACAATGCCAGTAAGTTCGGAATTACCGTACTCATGGTTTGATACCCCAAACATCCATCTATTCACTTACAAAGATTTTGTAAACCTATGTAAGGCAAAGGGAATAAGAATAAAGCAAACCTTTTTCATATCAAAAGTATTTAACAAAGAGGTATGTGGTAAAATTTTACCCAACCTATTAGCAGAAGAGGTGATAACAGTGCTGTCGTCTTATGAGGATAGTAGTAACAAGTAACGACGCTGGCCACAGAATAGATGTCATAATCTCAAGGTACACAAACTACACAAGAAGCCAAATAAAAGGTAAGGTAAAAGAGGTATTTGTAAACGGCAAACCCAAGCATTTCGGTTACAAAGCAAAAGAAGGAGACATAATAGAATTCGAGGACATAGTTCCAGAAGTATGTGATATTGCTCCAGAACCCATAGAACTAAAGGTTTTATACAAAGACGATGACATAGCAGTGATAGAAAAACCATACAACATGGTTGTACACCCCGCTCCGGGACATTGGAACGGCACACTAGTAAATGCTTTACTCTACAATCTCAAAGACAAACTCTCTTTCGTAGGTGGCTATACAAGGCCTGGAATAGTACACAGACTTGACAAAGAGACATCAGGACTAATGGTAATAGCTCTACATGACAAAGCACACGCAATACTATCTTCTCTATTCAAGTCAAGGAAAGTGTACAAAGAGTACTGGGCAATAGTGAATGGGAAAGTAGAGTTAAAAAGCTTCACAGTAGACAAACCAATTGGTAGGAACCCAAAAAACAGGTTAAAGATGGCAATAGTTCCTGATGGCAAGCAAGCAATAACAGAATTTGAGCTTCTGGCAACCAACGGCAAATACTCCTTAGTAAAAGCAAGACCAATAACGGGCAGAACACACCAGATAAGAGTACACTTGAAAAGCGTAGGACACCCAATCGTAGGAGACGCAACATACAACCCACAAGCAAGCAAACAAATAAAAGAATTCAATTTACCTGAATCGTTTATACCGCTAGTAGCAAAGAAGATTTCTTTTCCTCATCCCTCACGGGATGAGATAATGTTCTTTGAAATAGACTTACCAAAGGAATTTGAAGAACTGATGAAGAAGCTTTCGCTAGAACTCGTACCCTAGCTGAAAGTACGTTTTCCAATCCTTAGCATCGAGAAGCCTTCTACCATCAAATGGAGAAGCAAAGTCAAACCTCAGCTTAAACCCAACTCCCAGAGCAATGCCAATCCCAACCCCCACACCAACCTTAAGATCTTTTAGCTTATAAACTCCTTCATTCGAATCAAAACTAGTAAGTTGAAACTTCATTATATCGTCACCTATCAAGGAAGCATCTACAAAAAGAGAACCAAAAACTGGTGGGAAAGAGAAACCAAATGGCCCCAACAGTGCTCTTATAAGTGCTATCCTTAGTTCTAAGTTGGAAAGAAATAACAACTTACCACTAAACTCCTTAAAATCATATCCCCTCAGAGTCCCTACACCGCCAACGTAAAATGGAAAAGAATCAGCATCAAGCCCAAACTTATACCCCCCAACAAACCTGAAAGCAAGAGTATCAATGACGGTTATCATAAAGTATTTTCTAAAATCAAATACAGTCGAAAAGAAACTCTTATCACTAGGAACAAACTTTGGAGAGTATGAAAATACTGCCTGTGACCTAATACCATCTACCGGACCAACAACACTCCAAAGCGTAGCATCGTAAACATAGCTAAGAGATAAAGTATTCATTGAGTACATGAAATTGTCGTGAAAAACGTTATTATAGTAATCATAAATTGGTACCCAGAAGTAGTCAGAATGCTCAAAAGACAACTCTAGCCTGGAAAACGTTGAAAAAGGATACATCAAAAATCCACTGAAGCCAGCCTTCGAATAATAACTAGGCTCAACTTGATAGAAAACAGAAGGATAAACAAAGAAATTCATCAGAGAGAAAAAGTAATCCCTAATGTTATAAAACTGAAAACCAAAATCAAAGTAATACTTGAGATTTATATAAGAAACCAAAATATTAATCTCAGAGAGGTTGAAAGTCCCATAACTTTGCAGATACATGTTGTTAAGTATTATTGAGAGTCTCTGATCACCAAGCAAATCACTAAAACTTGCACCGAGCAAAAGCATAAACCCCAAGTCAGAACTCAAACTAAACCCACCAGTTACGTAGTCAACCGTTGGAATAATACTATAACTATAATAGTCCCTTATTTCTATCCCCTCTATCCTCGATTTCTCAGCCAAAAAGTTAGATTTTGAATTTTCATAAACGTAAACGTAGTTACTAACTTCATTACTCACCAAATCAGTCAGTGAAAAGTTTTTGTAGTATATATCGTACAATAAATTATTCTCAGATGAGAAAATCAGAGTATTACCAGATGGGTCAAGCTTAGGCGAAAAAGCACCGGTCATAACTTTCGACACTCTAAACACTTTTCCATTATCGAAGTCGTAGATAAATATATTTCTGACACCATCAATAGTGGAAACAAATAGCAAATATTCACCATCCTGAGAAACAAAGGGATTCTGCTCCTCTCCGCCTAAATCTATAAATTTATCAATCTCACCTGTACTTAGGTTAAGCCTATATATATCAGTATCCTGCGAAAATATGCTTTCTTTGTTTCTCGTTGAAACAAAGAACACACTACTCTTGTCAGGAGAAAACCTAGGCTCAGCATCATAAAACATATCATCCGTAACTTTCCTTAGTTCTTTTGTCTCAAGGTTGTAGATATATATATCCTCACTCACATTATCAAAACCGCTAAATGCAACAAGTTTGCCGTCTAAAGATACATCAGGTGATGATATTATAAATATTCTATCAAACTTGACTTGATACGAAAAATTTCTATTCAAATCATACACATTTATAGCATCCTTACCACCAGATTTCGAAACAAAAACCATTATACCATTAGTCGATACAGCGACATTGTTCCTAGTTATATGAAACTCAAGGTAATTCTCATTGAAGCCACCTATAACCAAATCCTTGATTATTTTCTTTTCCCTTACATCATAAAGCACAATCTTAGGGTAGATATCCTTGTACGTTAAAAACGCAACAGTATTGCTAGAAACAAAGGTAGGTATAAACTTCTGATAGGGAGTTTCACCAAACCTAGTATTATCTATTTGGTTAGCAAAAGAAAGAACTTCATCATACTCACTAAGCATTGGCAAATACTTTTTCCTAACGGAAAAAACAAAAGCTTTCTCTAAATCAATTAAACTATTACCTAACACCGTTTTGTAAGGATCCTTATCACCGTTAAGGTAACCTTTAAAAATTTTATATACGGACTGCTTACCATAAGTGTCTCCGATGAATTTCAAGAAAGCTTGACCCTGCTTGTACACTAAATAATACTCATCAGGCCTAAGAGAATTAAGATCTGAGAGTCTATCAAGAGGTACAATTCTATTGTTAATGACTATATCCCTCAAGACCTCCTCAGAATAGAAATCCCACTCAACGGAGTAATACTCTGCCATTCCCTCAATAAACCAAAGAGGGACAAAAACATCTCCAAGAACTCTTTTATTCTTGGCCCCTTTGATAGTATCAAATTGATAAACATGTACCATCTCATGATTCAAAACTCTCTTAAAAAACCCTAAATTCCCATTCATAGGAATAACCAACCTATTTTTAAGTCCTTCGGTAAACCCTCCTGTTCCTTCACCTATAAACCCATCAACAATATTATTCGCTTGAAACTCTATCTGATTAGCAAAAACTATAACAGGAAATGTCTCACTCAAATCCCTAAATGTCAGTGCCCTCAGCTTTTCATCTGAATCCTTTATCGCCCTAACAACATATTTGAAAATATTTGTCTGGGATATATCAAGGAAAAGCTTATAATTCCCAAGTTCATAAACATACCAGCTAGCAGTAGAATAGTTTACCTTATTTTTCCCGAATGGGAAAACAAAATTAACTAACAAGAAGAAGAAAACAAAAAACAAAATTACAAACTTATTCATACAATAAAGATAAAGATTCATAAAGGCAAATTCAAGAAAACACCATCAAAACTTGTAATACATTCTTGTCGTAATACGATTCAAACACTTAATGAACGTTTTCAAACAATTTTATCAAAAGAGCTTTCTGGGTATGCAATCTATTCTCTGCTTGGTCAAAAACGATAGATTGGACAGAGTCGATAACCTCATCAGTGACTTCTTCACCTCTTCTGGCAGGTAAGCAATGCATAAAGTATGTATTTTTACCGGTAAGCGACATAATATTCGAATTAACTTGGTATGGCCTCATAAGCCTTTCCCTCTCTTCTTTAGTTTCTTCAAACCCCATACTCACCCAAACATCACTATATATGACATCAGCATCCTTTACAGCTTTCTCAGGATTAGTCTCAACATAAAACCTCGTCCTACCTCTTGAAAGTTCATATACTATTCTCTCTATAGATCTGTCATAGTACTCGAGAGGCCCTGAAAAACATAATTCCCTAGCTTGTAGAATTGCCAATGTCATCATAAGAGATCTGGCAACATTATTGAAATCGCCAAGATAAACAATTTTAACGTCAAAAGACGAAAACTTTTCAAATATCGTAAAAGCATCAGCCAAAGCCTGACAAGGATGTTCATAGTTAGTCAAAGCGTTTATCACCGGATACTTGAAATAGTCTCCCAGCTTAACAACATCATCGTGATTATACGTTCTTATAACTATACCGTGGACATACCTAGAAAGAACTCTAGCTGTATCTTCTATCGTCTCCCCTCTTCCTAGCTGCAACTCATTAGACTGCAAAGGTAAAGCAGTACCCCCCAACTCAGTTATACCAACAAAAAACGACACTTTTGTCCTTGTAGAAGGTTTATCAAATATCATTAGTATTGTCTTACCACTTAGAAAATCTGAGTACAAGAACCTATTTTTTTTTAATTCAGAAGATAATGAAAAAAGAGTTATTAACTCTTCCCTCGATATGTCCCTTGAAGAAATGAAGTTTTTTTGCATAAAAGTTAGGCAACATAAAATTCGGGGTTGACGGGACTTGAACCCGCGACCTCTGGTGTGACAGACCAGCGCTCTGACCAGGCTGAGCTACAACCCCAACTTATACCAATATTATAGCAGAAATAAACAACTTATTTCAACTTCCAAATCCTATAGGAATGCACCAAAGCTCTCACTTTATCTTGAGAATAACCTGTAATCTAGGTGAATAATTAAATCCATGCTTCAGACAAAAAGGTATTATGAATTTTGACTTGTCAATCATTTCTTCAAGTGTAGTAGCCTCAGGCATCAAGAAAATTCTTTCCCTAGGAAGTCCATACTTCTTCTGAATTCCAATAACCTCTTCAAGTTCATGTTCATAAGAAATAACGAACTTAAATATACTATTCAGCTTAGCAAACTCTCTAAGATTCTCATAAATCCTTTCATAAACTTTCCCACCACCTGATAGTTTTGCACCACTAAGCTTAGGCGAAACATTGAATTTATATTTACTAATCTGCTGCGAAGGCAAATATATACCCGATGTCTCAAACTCTACACAACGAGGCGAATAGATGCTGAGTGCTTCGGAAATGGCATCCTGGTAAAAAAGAGGTTCACCACCAGTGAAAATGACTATTCCCCCTTTACTCTCAACAAACTCCTTTATTAGTTCTGCTAGTTCACTAGAAGATAATTCATTACCTCCTTCAAAAGGTACAGAATACTTTGTATCACACCAAATGCAATCGAGGGGACAGCCTTGAACTCTCAGAAAAAGTGCTAATCTACCTACACTGTCACCTTCACCTTGGATACTAACAAATATTTCTGAAAACTTGATTAAGGACATTTACAGAAATCACCAGTACTTAACTCTTACTGCTCTTCTAACCTCTTCCATAGTCCTAGAGGCTACCTCTCTAGCCTTCCTCGAGCCTTCCTTAAGGATATCAATAACATCATCCCTATGATTTTCATAGTAATTCCTTCTCTCCTTTATAGGTTCAAGGTATTCTATCAATTTTTTCGCAATCCTATCCTTACACTCAGTGCATCCAATCTTAGCAGAAGTGCATTCATCAACAACAGTATCAACAATTTCAGGATAAAATATTTTGTAAAGAGGGAAAACTTTACAATCTTCGGGGTGCCCAGGATCACTCCTTCTAGGCCTTCCTATATCAGTGACCATCATCTTAACTTTCTTCATTATCTCTTCCTTAGAATCTTTCAGGTATATAGCATTGTTATAACTCTTACTCATTTTCCTACCATCAATTCCGTAAACATGTGGTACTTCGCCAAGTATAGCTTGAGGCTCCGGAAAAACTTCACCAAAAAGATAATTAAATCTTCTAACTATCTCTCTAGTTATCTCAAGGTGTGGTAGCTGATCTTTACCAACAGGAACCCTTGTAGCCTTGTAAATTATTATATCAGCTGCTTGTAGGACAGGATAAGACAAAAAACCAACGTTGTTCAAATCCTTATCTTTTATATTTTCCTTGGCATCCTTGTAAGTTGGGTTCCTCTCAAGCCAACCTAATGGAGTTATCATAGAAAGTATAGTGAACAATTCCGAATGCTCAGGCACCGTGGACTGAACAAAAATCACACTTTTGTTAGGATCTACACCAGCAGCAAGCCAATCTATCACCATCTCCATAGTAAGCTCTTTCAAATCTATACTTTGATCAAACTCAGTAGTCATTGCATGTAAATCTGCAACCATATAAAAGCATTCATAGCTATCCTGTAACTGAACCCACTGCCTCAAAGCCCCCACATAGTTACCAAGATGTAAATATCCCGTAGGTCTCATCCCACTTAAAACTCTCTCCATAGAAAAAAATTCTAATCATTGAATTAAAATGAATTCAAATACAAAAGATAAGGTAAAGTTCCCCAGCACCTAGAATAGGCTTAATAACAATTGTTTTTTATAAATACCACTCAACACCCACACTATTTAGCATAAACAAGCATACAAACTTTACATTAGAGAGGCATAGCCTCTCTATAATAAGTATATAAATTTTCGTTAACCTAGATGGATTCGTAAAAAACTCAAATTTTTGAATTGGATAATCTTATACGTACCTAGTCCCCCTACCCCTAATTCTACCTTTTTTCAAGAATCCATCGTAATGATGCATTATGAGCTGAGACTCTATCTGTGTAAGCGTATCAAGAGCAACACCAACCATTATCAAAAGCGAAGTACCACCAAGCAAGTAAGCTATATACGTAGGAACTTTAAGAGAACTATAAAGAATATTAGGAGCAACGGCAATTATACCGACTATTATAGAACCGGGCACAAGTACTTTGTTCAAAGTATCATTCAAAAACCTATAGGTATTCTCTCCTGGTCTTATGCCAGGTATAAACCCGCCGTTTTTCTGCAACATCTCAGCCAAATCCTGTGGATTAAATTGTATGAAAGTGTAGAAATACGAGAAAAAGATAACAAGTAAAAAGTACAAAGTAACATACAACCATCCTTCAAAAGATAGCCAAGATACTAGAGTTCTTACAACGGATGAATCCGAACCACCAAAGAAAGTCAACAACTGCTGTGGGAAAGACATAACAGCCGAAGCAAAAATTATAGCAACGACTCCAGCAGGATTTAGCTTTATAGGTATGTATGTACTCTGACCTCCGTAAACCTTTCTACCCACAACCCTCTTAGCATAGTTAACAGGGATTCTTCTAACTGATTGCTCAAACCAAACAACAAAAATAATAACCGCAAGGAATAAAATAACAACTAATAACATCGTGAGTTCAATGGTACCAGAAGTTCTCATCTGCTCATATATCCTATACACAGAATCCGGTATCCTAGCAACTATTCCACCCATTATTATCAAAGACACACCATTACCTATACCCTTTTCAGTTATTTGCTCACCCATCCATACCAAAAACATCGTACCTGTAGTAACGGTAATAATGAAACTCAAATAGAACCAGAAAGTTTCTGGGAAGAGAGCCAAGCCAGTATAAGCCGCAACTTCTGCTTTCATCGCCCTAAGGTAATACAAACTCAACCCTAGAGATTCAATTATAGCCATCGGAACCGCACCTATCCTGGCATATTGCATTATCCTTCTTCTACCATCCGGTTCCTTCGAGATCCTCTCAAGAGAAGGAATAACATAGACAAGTAGCTGTATGATAATCAAAGAAGAAATGTAAGGCATCACACCTAAGGCAAAAATACTAATGTTCCTTAGAGCACCACCAGCAAAGAGGTTAAAGAACTCCAAAACTCCTAAGTTACCCCTACCAAAGTTTTCATAATAGTGAACCAAAACCGAATAATCTACACCCGGGACAGGTATAGCAGTACCAATCCTAAAAATTATAAGCATGAACAAAGTAAAAAGCACCCTACCCCTAAGTGATTCTATCTTGAAAATGTTAACAAAAGCTTTCCACATACCCTACTCCAAGAAAATTTTTAGCCATTATAAAACACAATAATTAAGCGTTTCAATTTAAAAAATGCCTGAATCTCTCATTTTCATTGCTAACTCAAAAAAAGCATTATACCTATGGCTTATCTTGTTCTTCACCTCCTCACCTAACTCAGCTAGAGTTTTATTATATCCGTCAGGGATAAAGACAGGGTCATAACCAAACCCCTTATCACCCCTAGGCTCATAAGAAATATTTCCCCAGAGTACCCCCTGAGAAAATATAAACTTCTCATCACCGTACATGAAAACAGCAACACAGACAAACCTAGCCCTTCTATTAGCTACATTCTCCATCTCTCTAAGTAGTTTGTTTATCATGTCTTCCTGAGTAGAATTCTCACCAGCATACCTAGCAGAAAGAACCCCAGGCCTACCACCAAGAGCCTCAACTTCAAGCCCAGAATCATCAGTCAAAACAGGTACCCCCAACTTCGAATAATAATACCTAGCCTTTACTAAAGCATTCTCCAAAAAAGTCTTACCATCCTCCTTAGGAGGATGAATTTTATAAGCACTCAAAGATAAAAATTCGACATTTCCAATAATAGAAGATAATATATCTCTTATCTCAGCAAACTTATGCTTGTTCGTAGTAGCAATTAAGATCCTGTTCATAACTCAACTTTATAAGAATCATCAGAAAAATTAATTGATATATTGTACTTACTAACTGACTTTCTTATCCACTCCTTGATTCTATCTTCAACAATCCTCGAATAAATCTGATTTTTAAGCTCAGGTACACTTAATACATTAGACTTGAACTCTTCAAAACTAACATTCTCCTCTTTTCTCGAGATAACTCTAACCGCTATAGTGTAGAGCCTATCACCAACTTTATAATTAACGGGAACCGGTAATCTCTTATCCAACCTAACACCACCCAATATGTTAAGAAATTCAATAGGCATACCCTCAGAGTATAACTTCTGTAAAGAAACAGGCTCACCTTGATATCTCGTAAGATTCGTAACAATGTACTTGCTAAGCTTCTTGTTAGCAACTTCTAAAGCTTTCTCATACCTGCCTAAGTAAATATGATTGCTAATCTCTCCGAAAACTGCTTGTATCTCCTTTTCCTGAGCAAGAGTTAAATTATCTGGAAGATATGTAGTTATAAGTATAAAACTCACTTTTATAACCTTACTCAGATTTTCATCTTTTGAATAAATTTCCCTAAGAACCTTATTTAACTCACTTTCATCTGGCTCTCTCTGCACGTAATCTTTAAACTCTTGGTCAGCACCTATAAGCCTAGAGAGAATAAACTGGCTTTTCACCTCAGATATCATTTGGCTACTAAATAGCTTGTTAGAATTTATAAAATCTATAATCTTTTCGTCATTTATGATATTAACAATTTTATCATCATCAGGAACAACGATACTTAGCTTCTTAGCAAGAACAAGCAAAACTTTTTGAGTTACAAGCTTTTTCATTACTTCATCCTTAGAAATAGCTAAATTGGTCCTTCCATTCAATAAATACCCTTCTTCAAGGAACGATTTCATCTTCTGGTACTCCAATAAGCTAACAACTTCATTTCCTCCTACCCTGGCAATAACCTTATCTAGGAGAACTCTCTCAGCGAAAGAAAAATCAACTAGAAACAAAAGCAAAAAGGCAACAAAAGACAAAAGCTTCTTCTTCATCATCAGCCTCTTAGTAAGACAGTATAAAATGATATAAAAATCAAATTCAAGTTTGAAAAGGCTTGTATTCTACGTTCATACTTGAGTATGGAGATAATTTTAGGCAGTGCCTCAGAAGGAAGAAAAAAAATTTTTTCTAAGCACTTCAAAAATTTCTCAGTTGTAAAATCTGAAATTGACGAAGAGAAAACCCTAAAGGAACTAGGAATTTACAAAACAAACCCCGTTTTTGTTGCTATGTACCTTTCATACAAAAAAGCAGAAGACATTGTCAAAAAGCTAGAAAAGACAGAACCCTTTTTACTTTTCACATTTGACACTGTCGTTGTCCATCAAGGAGACATAAAATTCAAACCTTCTAATAAAGAAGAGGCTAGAAAATGGCTTCTATGCTACAAAAATGACTTTCAAGAAATAATAACAGGATACACCATATTTTCATCCGAAAAAAGTATTTTTGTCGTAGGACATGACAAATGCACTGTATACTTCAAAAACGTAAGTGACGAAAAAATAAACAAATACATTGATTCCAATCCCGTTGAGATGTGGTCAGGCGGAATAGCTATAGAAATAGCTAAAGATTTCTTCAACATCATCGAAGGCACAATTGAAAGCATAATAGGCGTACCTATGAACAAATTAAAGAAAGATCTAAGCACTCTAGGGTACAACCTGGATCAAATTTCTTAAACTAGAGTACACTCAACCTATTGCTTAGAAAGGCCATCACACCTTCACTTCACCAATTGATAACTAAACTTCAAAAGTATTAGCTAAGTTGAAATTAAATAAACAAGAACGTTCTCTAGCACTGATAAGGTTAAAACAAAAATTCAGTAAAGGTTCAAAAGCAACGATAACACTATTGCTACTGAAATAAGTATGAAAATAACAATAAGCAAAAGCAATGGTTTAAAAAATGAGATATAGACAGCCTTCAACGGAGATACATTTGTATCCCCTAGCTTGATAAACTTTGAAACTCTCCAAGCCACAAATAAAACGAAAGAAAGAGTTATAACAAGATAGTTATATACCACTTTGTAGTTAGCTAGGTAATATAGCCCGTACGACAAACCTAAAATCAAGAGTACTGAGATTAGAACTATAGCCGAAATGTCAATAATCAAACTACTTTTTCTCATTCTCAGCACCTCTTTCACTCAAAAATTCTATTAGCATTGATATTGCACGCATAGCTGCTGAAAACCTTATCTTATCCCTATTACCGAACAATTTAAACTCTCTCGTTATAGTTCCATCCTTTTTTGAAAATAC
Organism: uncultured Brevinematales bacterium; assembly: GCA_964475465.1. GTDB lineage: Bacteria > Spirochaetota > Brevinematia > DTOW01 > DTOW01 > JAPYWX01. The sequence continues at coordinate 50,503 of CAYYXA010000047.1, read as the reverse complement.
CGATATAAAAGTTGTGCCTACTTCCCTGCTTGATGAATCAGTTTCTGGACCTGCTATTCCCGTTATTGCCACCGATACGTCACTACCAAAAATTCTTAAAACATTTTCTGCCATATTTCTTGTCACCTCAGGACTCGTTGCAAAGTATTTTTGTAAGATTTCCCTGTTCACTCCAAGTGCCTTTTCCTTAGCTACCTCAGAATAAGAAACAATACCTCCCAAGAAATACTTCGAAGCATTTGGTGCTCTAGTTATAATCTGCGATAGATACCCTCCTGTCATAGACTCAGCAACAGAAAGAGTAAAACCTTTACTCATGAAAATATCTCTAAGATTCACAGATATATCATCCCTTTCTTCAAGGAAAAGAACTGTAGGAACAAATCCCAAACTTTTTTTAAACTCCCCAATTATTTTTTCCTTTATCCCTTTCACTTCTTCCTCATACCTACTGTGGTCTAAATAAAATATAACATCCACTATCCCATAATCCGCTATAGTACCATACTTTTTGTTCTTGAATACTTCAGCCACTATCTCATCAACTTTTGATTCCGGTACACCTAATATTCTTACAACGAACTCTTTTTCATTATGATTAGTCATTAATCCTATCACGTATAGCTTTACCTCATTTTCCAACATATCCACCATCTCACTGGGAACACCTGGCAAAGAAATAATTGTCTTACCATCCTTGTTTATTATGAAACCAGGTGCCGAACCTACTCTGTTTTTTATCACTATTCCGTTCTCCGGAATAAAAGCTTGTTTCTGATTTGAAACTGGCATTTCCCTATGAACCGCCAAAAATTTCTTCCTTATTTCTTCGAGGATCTCCTCAGAAAGAACGAACTTAATACCTGTGAACTCTGATATACACTCTCTCGTTATGTCATCCCTTGTAGGGCCTAAGCCTCCAGTAGTAATTATAATGTCCGAATTATCATAAGCAAAACTTAGAGTTTTCATCAACATCTTCTTGTCATCGCCAACGATAACTATACCTACAACATCAATACCTAAAGAATTAAGAAATCTAGCTATGTAGTTACCATTTGTATCCAATATAAAACCCCTTATTAGCTCAGTACCTATCCCTATGATAAAAGACCTCATAAACCTCTCTTTAACCAATATTTTGGTGCTATCTGAAACACTTTATCAAGTAAACATAATAGAAAGCCTACGACTCTCTCTTAACTAATTATCCCAAGTGCTACTAAGCATAATATAACATTAAGCAAAAAATTAACCTTACCGAATGTCATCCAATCCCCCAAATCAGTGCTATTCAGCACTGAGAAGGGATTTTCCTATCCCAAGAATAAACAAAGCTATTGGTACCTCAATAACCTAAGAATAAAAGAAACGCCAATACATACCGTATCTGATTTTAAGAAAACCTCTCTACCAAGGTGTACAGCTTCAAAACCCAATTTACCGAACTCCTGCTCTTCCTCCGAAGTGAACCCTCCCTCGCTTCCTACAGCGACAAAAATATTGTCTACTCCCTTCAATTCGTTGATTACTTCTAACAGATTTTTAGGCTCCTTACCATTCACTTCTTGCCAGGTCAAAATAATCTTTTTTTTGCTTCCCCCAGTCGAATTAATTAGCTTCTCAAGATTTTCAAAACTTGCTAATATGCTTATCGGGTCAAGTACAGATGAAGGAAATGGATTCCCCACCTGTTTGGCCGATTCAATGCAAATTTTTCTAAGCCTTTCCTTATATCTTTCGTTTATAGGGAAATTCTGTGAATGCCTACCTAATAGAGGTACTACATAATCTACTCCAAGTTCAGACAACTTATGTAGCTCATCCTCAAACGTTCCTTTTTGTACCAAACCTTGAAGAATGAAAATAAAAGGCTTTGGCCTTTGTATAGTAACAAAGCTAATGATTCTACCTATTAGCCCTTCGTTATCCATGCTTACTATCTTGACTAGGTACTTCCTCGAAGTTTCAACATCAAAAGCTTCTATTTCCTCACCAACCTTAATCCTCTGAACCTTTTTAAGATGCTTAACATCAGTAGAATCATTTATATAAACCTTGTCGCCAACAAGTTTATTTTCACCTACGAGGAAAATCATCTTCATTTCTTTCTTTTGATCAACTCTTTAGCAACCCTGAATATGTTTTTGTAATCCAACCCGTAAAACTCAAGTAGCTCATAAGGCTTTCCTGTCTGCCCAAATTCATCATTCATTCCTATGACCTCTATAGGAACAAATCTGTTATAACTAGTTGCCAAAAACATAGCAATCATGCTACCTAGCCCATTTATTTTTTGGTGTTCCTCAACAACCAAAATAGCACCTGTTTCTTCTGCAGCCTTTATCACCACTTCTTTATCAAAAGGCTTTAATGTGCTCATGTTAACCACTCTAGCGTGAATACCATCCTTCCTCAGCTCTTCCGCAGCCTTCAATGACTCAGAAACTGTTATACCGTACGATATTATAGTCAAATCTTCACCATTCTCTAGTACACTCGCTTTACCAATTTTAAACTCATCGTCAGGTGACGTTATGATAGGATACGGCGCCCTACTCAACCTCATATAAAATGGCCCGTACTCTTCAGCTATCGCTCTCGTCGCCTTTCTGGCTTCTATGTAATCAACAGGACAAACTATTCTCATATTTGGCAAAACAGCCATGATTGAAACATCCTCCAGGCTTTGTGCAGTTGCACCATCTTCACCAACAGTAACGCCAACGTGCGAACCACAAAGTTTCACATTAGCATTGTTATAACAAACAGATATTCTTATAAAATCATACGCTCTATTTGTTAGAAACACAGCAAATGAAGCTGCAAAAGCTATAAAACCTTCTCTAGCAAGGCCCGCAGCAATACCAACCATGTTCTGCTCGGCTATACCAACATTGAAAAACCTATCCGGAAACTTGTGCTTAAAATACTCTGCTCTCGTTGAATCTTCCAAATCAGCCGACAAAACAATAATCTTTGGGTTCTCATACCCCAACTGAACTAATTCTTCACCAAAACCATCTCTCGTTGGTCTAGGTTTTAGTTCGCTAGACATTGCTTCCTCCACCTAGCTCATCTAAAGCTCTTTCAAGCTCTTCCTTGTTTGGCGCTCTTCCATGGAAAGCAGGGTTATACTCCATGAAAGAAACACCTTTACCTTTAACAGTATGTGCAACTACTATTGTAGGCTTACCGTTTCCTTTGTTAGAAGTAAAAGCATCCAAAGCCTCAAACAATTGATTAAAATCATGTCCATCTACTTCTATACAATTCCACCCAAATGCTTCCCACCTGTCCTTAAGAGGCTCTACCTTGAGTATTTCATTAACAAATCCATTTTCTTGAACTTTGTTGTAATCCAATATTGCACAGAGGTTGTCTATTTTGTGATGAGATGCAAACATTGCCGATTCCCAAATACTCCCTTCCTGTATTTCACCATCTCCGAGTATAACATAAACATTAAAATCTATACCTTTGTACCTAGAAGCCAAAGCCATCCCTATACCTGCAGAAAGACCTTGCCCTAGCGAACCTGTATTGAACTCTATTCCCGGAACTTCAAAATAAACATGTCCCTGAAGCTTAGAACCAAATTGCCTAAATCCTTCTAACTCCTCTTCTGGGAAAAAACCAGCTTTTGCAAGTACAGCATAAACTGCCGGAGTAGCATGCCCTTTCGAAATTATCACCCTATCTCTAAACTCCCACTTGGGATCCCTTGGATCATACCTAAGCTTATAGAAATACAATGCCAAGAGTATCTCAACCAATGACATTGATCCACCAGGATGGCCACTATTCGCTTTGTGAGTCATTAGAAGTATCTTTTTCCGGATTTCAGTAGCCAGTTTCTTTAGCTCCTTAATACTCAACTTCTGCTCTATCATCTTGCCCCCAGGTAATACAAAATAATACTAAAATTATATACTAAAGTAAAGTTAGTTGAAAAATTAAAATCTTATGTTGTTGACTCATAAGCTTCCAAAAGAAGCGGTAACATCCTAAAACCCCTCAAAAAATACAAGTAATGGGCTTATAACCCCTAATAAGATTTTTTAAAACAAACCCCAAAAAGTAAAGAAAGTTTTAGCATCTCAAGAGCTAATACCCCTTATCTCAAATGTTAGCAAAATGCTTACTTATGTAATCAAAAACTTCTTCAGGGACAAGGTACCTTATTGACTTTCCAGATTTTAACCTTTCCCTTATCAAAGTAGAACTTATGTCAATATAAGGTGTATCCAGAATGAAAAATTTATCCCTATAAACCTCAAGAGGTTCCGGAATCTCAAACCTCTCAAACTTCCCACTCATGCTCCTAGGATAGACTATCACATCAACCTTCTCTAATATCCTCTTGTTATCCTTCCAAAGATGCAAAGACTGAGCAGAATCTTGCCCTAATATTAGAAAAATTCTGGAATTAGGAAACAATTTTTCAAAGTGTTCAACAGTTGTTACTGTGTAAGATGTTCCTCCTTTCGATATCTCAAAATCTGACACTTCAAATTTCTCATTATCCTCAACCGCAAGCCTTACCATATCAAGTCTACACTTTGGTGAGAATAAATACTCCGTCTTAAAAGGAGAGGCATTAGCAGGAATGAAAAAAACCTTATCTAAGTCAAACTCTTCTAACGAAAAATTAGCAATTATAAGATGCCCGATGTGTATGGGATCAAAAGAACCTCCAAACAGTCCTATCCTCATAACTCAACTATCTCATTATCTATCAACCTTGCACTCCCAATAAAAACAGCAACAGCAACAACAACTCTATCAATACTACCTTTTTCAGGTATTACTTCCAAACTCTCAAGTGTCTCAGGATGAACAATTTCCACATAGTCTATCCTTGAAGGTACAGAAGAAATTATTTTTTCCATCTCCTTCTTTATTTTTCTGACATCCCTCTCCCCAGCCTTTATTAACTCTTTAGCCTTTTGTAGAGATCTGTAGAGAACAGTAGCATTTTTCCTTTCTTCAGGTGATAGATACATATTTCTCGAACTCATAGCTAACCCATCAGATTCCCTCACAATAGGCATCACTACTATCTCTACAGGAAAATTCAAGTCTCTCACCATCTTCTTTATTATCAGCGCCTGCTGATAATCTTTCTGTCCAAAGTATGCCTTATCAGGTTGAACAATATTAAACAATTTTGCCACAACGGTAGCTACTCCCCTAAAGTGCCCTGGCCTAGATAAACCACACAAGTGTTTATGAAGTTTTTCTAAATAAACATATGTTTCATACCCTTCGGGATACATATCAGAAACCGAAGGATAGAAAACATATTCAACATTCTCCTTTTCAAGTAGCTCCTTATCTTTATCAAACTGCCTTGGATACCTCTCAAAATCTTCATTAGGACCAAATTGAGTAGGATTCACAAATATACTCACAACAACCACATCATTCTCCTTTCTCGCTTGCCTAACAAGAGAGAGATGCCCCTCATGTAACGCTCCCATAGTCGGAACAAAGCCTATACTTTTACCCTGCCTCTTCAAACTCATCACCTCTTTTTGCATTTCAAAAGAACTAAAAATTACTCTCATGACCAAAATTTTAAACTCAACTTTCGGAACATCTCAATAAAAGATAGGCATACGTATTTTTATCAACTTCACTTACACACCTATACCAAAAAGTTATACCTTTTAAATCTGTGCTTCATAATATTCTTTGTAAAAGCATACCCATCCCTAGAAGCTAAGAATGTAAAATGCCCTCAAAATTTAAAAATAAGCTACCACTATAGCAATTCGCTAAATGGGAACAAGGGAAAATTAACTTTATAGAAGCTTGAAAAAATATGTAAAATAACTATATGAATCCTTGTGAAAAATACAAATCTCTCTTGGAAAATGTTGAAAGAATAAGGGCTCAGAACAACATAAACTACAAAATTGAAATCGTAGTAGTAACAAAATATGCCAAAGTTGAAGATGTAATAACTTTACTGAAAAACGAAAAGATAGAACACATAGGTGAAAACAGAGTACAAGAAGCAGAAAAGAAATTCTCTATACTTGCTCAAGAAGGTTTGTTAGAAAACATAAAAAAGCACATGCTAGGCCCCGTTCAAAGCAACAAACTATCAAAAGTATCGAAAATGTTTGATTTTGTTCAATCAATCGAAAACCTTGATATCCCCCTAGGGCTCCTTAAAAGGAACTATCAAGGTGAAATGTTCCTCGAAATTAAAGTTAGCAATGAAGCAACAAAACATGGTGTACTTCCAGAAGCAGCTATCGATTTTTTTGGTAAACTACTCGAGAACAAAATAAAAATAAGCGGACTAATGACTCTAGCACCATACACAAGCAACATAAGCACACTATCAAAGTGTTTCTCTACTCTTAGAAAAATTAAAGAAAAAATAGAATCTACGTACAAAGTAGATTTAACATATCTATCGATGGGGATGTCAAATGATTACGAAATAGCAATAAAGGAAGGAAGCAACATGATAAGAATAGGGAGTTTGATCTTCTCATAAAAAATAATTATCCCCGAGCGTTGGAATAGGATGACGCCCGGGGCTTGAGGAATGGGAGGGGAATTTACCCAAAACCTCAACTATCATGGATTATCGGCTACTAAAGCGGTGTTCTTAAATGAATATCTATTCACCTGAGGGAATAAAAGAAATACTTAGGAGAAACAACTTATTTCTATCAAAGTCAAGAGGGCAAAATTATCTTTGTGACGAAAAAATAGCTATAGAAATAGCAAACTCTATAAAACTTCATACCAAAAATCCGGAAAAAACAAATGTTATTGAGGTGGGAAGCGGCATAGGCAGCTTAACGCTACAACTTTGTAGAAATTTTAACAAAGTGATAACCTTTGAAATAGACAAAGGAATATTCTCCTGTTTAGTAAAAGTGTTAGAAGAGCACAAAATAACTAATGCAATACCAATTCACAAAGATTTTCTAAAAGCCGATTTAAACGAAATTGACAGATTCCTAAACGCAGACTCAGGGGAAGAAACGATATTCGTATCGAACTTACCTTACAGCGTAGGTGGAGAAATCTTAAAAAGGGTAATATACGAAATAAAATACCTAAACAAAATTTTCGTTATGGTACAAAAGGAATTCTTCGAAAGGCTTACGGCAAGAACTGGTGCCGAAAATTATTCTTACCTATCTGTAATATACCAGCTGGACACAATAAAAATTCAGAAACTCCTAGAAATACCAAAAAATCACTTCTTCCCTATCCCATCAGTTGATTCCGTTTTTATCTACATTGAAAAATCAGAAACACCTACATCAGAAGATGAAAGAGAAATAATAAAATCTCTTTTCTCAATGAGACGAAAAACAATTATCAAATCAATAAAGCTATACTTCAAAAAATTGGAAAGCAACAAAATAGAAGAAATTCTAAAAACTTTAGGAATACCACCAGATGAAAGAATTGAAAAGCTACCACCAAAAAAAATCCTACTACTGGCAAGAGAAATAAAAAAACTTCCAAGCGAATAAGTTTGATCACCCCACTGAAAAATTAAAAAGGATCTGATTCAGGTAAACTAGCAGGCATGATCCTTTTGTTCTCATCTAAGAATAAATCAACTTTCGCACCTCCACTTCACTATCTATTTGGTAAAAGTTGCTAACCAACACAGATACTTTAAGCACTTATTAACCAAATTATATCTCTGAATTCTTAAGCTTCCCATCTCTATTTGAAAATCGACTTTTAATCTTTCAAAATTATGAAAAAATTTATTTTAGGAGATGAATATGGCTAGTAAAGATCTAGAAACCCATCTAAAAAATGAAGTTCTTTACAGAAGGATAACTGAGTTTAAAGATGCAGACGAAGCAAAGGCAAAAGGCCTTTATCCTTACTTTAGACCTATAGAATCAGCTCAAGACACCGAGGTTTACATAAACGGCAAAAAGTACCTAATGCTAGGATCAAATTCGTACTTAGGTTTAACAACAGACGAAAGAGTGAAACAAGCTGCTATTGAAGCAACGAAATTCTACGGAACAGGAAACGCAGGTTCGAGATTCCTGAACGGAACTTTGAAAATTCATGAAGAGCTAGAAGCTAAACTAGCTAAGTTTGTAAACAAAGAAGCAGCACTTTTAGCAAGTACTGGTTATATGGCTAACCTTGTAGCCATAGCAGGGCTACTAGGTCCAGGTGACGCAGTAATAACGGACAAACTTGATCATGCTAGCATAATAGACGCTTGTAGACTATCAGGTGCAAAAATGTATAGATTCAGGCACAATGATATAGACCACCTGAGAAAAGTAATGGAGAAAGTTGAGGAGAAAGCAAGGCTTATAGTAGTAGATGGGGTATTCAGCATGGAAGGTGATGTAGCCGACTTACCAAACATAGTGAAAGTAGCCAAAGAATACAATGCCTGGGTAATGGTTGACGACGCTCATGGCATAGGCGTAATGGGTGGTAAGTACGGACAAGGAACAGCACATCACTTCGGTTTAGACCATGAAGTAGACATAATAATGTCAACTTTCAGTAAAACATTTGCTTCAATAGGTGGTTTTGTAGCAGGTAGTGAAAGGTTAATAAACTATCTAAAGCATAAGGCAAGAGCTCTAATATTCAGTGCAAGTCCAACACCAGCAACAGCTGCAGTAGTAAGTAAAATAATAGACATCATCTACGAAGAACCTCAAAGAATAGAAAGGCTATGGCAAATAACACACAAAATGGCAAATGCTTTCAAAAGTATGGGATTTGACATAGGCTCATCTTGTACACCTATAATCCCCCTCAAAATAAACGATTTCGAAAAAACTCTAATGTTCTGGAAAGCACTAAGTGATGATGGTATATTCGTAAACCCTGTACTACCGCCAGCAGTGCCACCTTCAGAAACGATAATAAGAACTAGCTACATGGCAACACACACTGATGAACAGCTAGATTGGGCTTTAGCAATATTCGAAAAGCACGGAAAAGCACTAGGAATAATAAAATAATGCCTAAGTGGTTAATATCAAAAAGCATAGAAATAGATGCATCACACGTAGTAGAAGGTTACAATGGGCCTTGTGCGAGATTACACGGCCACAGGTGGAAAATAGAGCTTACGGTAGAAGTAAACGAATTAAACGAAATAGGAATAGGTGTAGATTTCGGTGAACTCAAAAAGCACCTCGAATCTTTTAATTTTGACCATACTCATTTAAATGATATAATTAAACAACCAACAGCCGAAAACTTAGCTAAGTACATCTTCGATGAACTCTCAAAGAAAGGATTAAAACCTCATAAAGTAACAGTTTGGGAAACACCTACAAACAAAGTTGAGTACTTCGGTTAATAAAAAACAGGGGATAGGTTCACCTATCCCCTAAATTATTTTTTACTTCATCGGTATTATGAACATCTTTGACTTTCCTATTACGTACACGTTACCATTTTTGATCAGTGACGCATAGCCAACTATATCGTACGACTTTTCTTCCTTACCAGTAGATAGATTGTAAATATGAAGACCATCAGAGGCAGTAATAACTAGATAATTGTCTTTCAGATAAGGTACTCCGTTAACTTTACCAACAGTGTCTACCGAAACAAGAACTTTACCAGAATCTCTGTCAACAACTATTACCTTAGTACCAGCATTTAGAACAATCTCGTTACCATATATAGCTCCAAAAGCATCAGAAACTCCCAAATTGCTAACATAGTTTTTAGAACCAAAACTGTACAACCTACCTTTATGCAAAACATATATACTTCCGTCCGAATGAGTCAAAACAACGCCTCTTCTAACAGAAGTTGAACTAAGTTGCCCTATCTTAGAGGCAGAACCATCCAAACCAACTTTGTAAACTTCTCCTATCTCATTAACAACTACAGCAGAATCACCTAGCGAACCAATATCTGAGAAAGTATTACCCAGATTAACAACTCTTATATTCCCAGAAGGTATATCAATAATACCCACACCATCCAGGATAGGAACTATAACTTTCTTCGAAACAACAGCAATTCCACCTACCGAAAGTAATCCCTTAGACACCTCACTTATATCAAATTCAGCAACTAAATTACCATCAAATGAAAACACTCTAACAAATCTCTTTTCATCCTCACCCCTTGAAATAACAGCTATCAAATCATTTCCAAACCCCATAGAGATAAATTCTTTAGTTGGTATTGTTTTCACTTTGTTACCATAAACAAAAGCGACACCAGAGTGAGAAGGAATAGCTATATAATCTCCTGAGTAAAATCCAACCTTACCATACGAAATCGCTGGTACAAAATCAATATTTTTGGAGATAAACTCAATCTCTTCTTTCTTTTGGGCTAAAGGCATCGAAGATAGCTCCTTACCCTCCTTCTTAGGCTTAATTTCTATTTTCATATCCTTACTTGCTTCAAACTCGTATGAGTAGATAGTTTCTTCATTTTTCCTGACCACAAGCTCATACTTCTTACCCCAAACCAACATCTTAGACAAAGGAATCTTACCCATGAAAATCCCATCAACATAAACCTCAGCACCTTCAACTTCTTTACCACTAGGTACAACGGTAATCCTAACAGTAGCATCCCCCACAAAGTCTTTCGAAACTTGATTTTCAATTTCATCGATTTCACGAGTCTCAGCTCTACTCTTTTTGACTAAATCCTTCTTTCCTAGTGAAGCAACAGCTTTTCCAACTTTGGAAATTACCTCATCATCTACTTTTCCTTTGACAATAGCATCCTCCATCTTCACAATCACATTGCTAACACTCTTCTCAGCCTCAAACTTTGCTTTTGGAGTGATCTCTGCCCTTTTACCACCATCCACAAGAATACCACCACTCAATTCTATTTCCGAAATCCTCTCTCTAACTTTTTCATCCTCTGTCACATTTTTCACCTCCTCAAGTTTTGATATCCTAGGAGCAAAAATAACTTTGCCTTCAGTAACAACTAACCTAGTCTTACCTTGCTCCTCAACGCTAACAGAAAACTTAGTACCCCTTACAGCAGCAATTGCTGTTTCCGTTTTAACTTTAAAAGTTTCGCCCTTTGGCAATTTTTTGAAAGCTGCTTTTACCGATCCAGACATAACAAAAGCCTCTCTATCAGTCTTTTTACTTGCAGCAAAAATTATCTCGGATAATGAAACAGAAGAATTTTCTGTTATTCTCAAAATACCACTATCAGAAATTTGGACTTCACACTCCGAGTCTGGGCCCGTCTGAATCACATCGCCATCCCTGAGAACATAACCAACATCTACATCAGAAATCTCTCCCAAATTAACTACCTTGACATCACCGTAAGCCATTATCACCTTAGCATTTATACTTTGTGGCTGCTTCAGCTGAATAACCTTTTCCGTAGAAGTTTGAACTTTAGCAATTGGCTCTGAGGAAGATATAAAAGGCAACTTGTCCCATAACAAAAATAGAAAAGCTCCTATCACCACTAACGCCAAAGATACAACTACCAAAATTTTACTTCCTCTACCCATATACACCACCTCCTTATAGTAAGAGTCCATGTCTTCACTAACCTCGTTTTTTAATTCCTGAAACTTCGGTAAACTCTCAGATTTGCTAAAAGACAAACTTTCCTTAATGAGCCTACCGAAGTCTATCATACTCGACCTCCAAATCCATAAAAATATACAACACAAAACAAAAAATCTGCAAAACTTAATTAACTTTTTCAAAATGATCACCTAAGAAAATCTCTTCAATTGGAAATAACTACTCTTGTAGTTACATAGTTTTTATACACAGTGTTTTAAACAAAAAGAGCACGAAACGTAGAGAATAACTATATCTTCCCATTGAAACTCTTAATAGAATATCCCAGAACTTGAATAAAACTTATCTTTGGTTTATTATTAAACTAAGGATGCTAGAGAAAATTTTGCTCGATAAAATAGATGAAGTCGACGAATGTAAACAGAAGTTACCCCTAAAGGACATAAAAAGCTTACTCACAGAAAAACCTAAATCAACAGAAAGGAAATTCTTCAATTCGCTATTAAACAGGATATCATCATCGAAACCTGGGCTAATAGCAGAAATAAAATTCGCCTCGCCTTCAAAAGGCATAATAAGGGATGATCTATCCCCCGAAGACGTTGCCAAGGTATACAACGACAACAATTATGTATCCTGTATCTCAGTATTAACTGAAAAAAAGTACTTTAAAGGCAACCCTTCGTATATCCAGAGAGTAAAAAATATAACAAACAAACCCATTCTAAGGAAAGATTTCATAATAGATGAGTACCAAATATACGAAAGCGCTTACTTAGGTGCTGACTGCATTCTTCTAATAGCAACATGTTTAACAAAAAGCCAATTATCCGAATACCTAATTATCGCTCAGGAACTAGGATTAGATACATTAGTAGAAATATACGACGAAAGAGATCTAGTAAAGGTGGAAGGGCTACCCATAAATATGATAGGTGTAAACAGCAGAAACTTAAAAACTCTTGAAGTATCAATCGAAAACCAGGAAAAAATTTTCGAAAAGATACCCAAAGAAATACCTATAAAAGTTGCTGAAAGCGGCATAAAAACCAAAGATGACATAACCAGACTAATTAAGGTAGGTTTCAATGCCTTCCTTATTGGTGAAACACTAATGAAAGCAGAGAACATATCCTCAAAGATAGACGAACTCTTTGAAAACGTAAAAATTAGCTAATAAAAATTGCTCTACACTATTGATAAAATCTTCTTAATTACTCACAAGCAACGAATGTAAAAATCGATTAGCAACTACCAATGTCGACAGTGCTTGTTTTAGTACCCCTATGTGTCGCAACATTATTATTCTCTACTAGTGCTGATACTCCCATTGCTCATAAGTATACAAGCACTAAGAGAACAGGAAAATTTGTTAACACAACAAAGTCATTAACACAACTTAGCAGAAATAATCGAAAGGCCAAACAACAAAGCTCTTCCAAACTTCTCCTTCAGTGTCATAAAAGTAAAAAGTACTTGTATCCAAAATAGATTAAAAAAGGGGTAAAACCCCTTTTAACTTTACCTTCCGCCGAAACCTGTAAGCATGATGCTTTCTGTGAAGAACCTTTGGTTAAATAGGTATATTAATATAACAGGAATCAACGCTATTAAAGAAGCAGCCATAACAAGTTCCCACTGAGAGCCATAAGCAGACTGGAATGCTGTCAATCCAATCGGTATAGTTTTAACCTCATCAGAGTTCAAAACGACCAATGGCCACAAGAAATCATTCCATTGGAATAGGAATGTGAATGTACCTAGTGTAGCAAGAGCACCCTTGGACAAAGGTAATATCACATGCCAAAGTATTTGAAGTCTATTAGCTCCATCTATAAAAGCAGCTTCCTCTAGATCATACGGTATGGACACAAAGAATTGCCTAAGTAGGAAAGTACCGAAAGCAGAAAATAGAGCAGGTAATATGACAGCTACGAGGGTGTTCACCAACCCAAGCAATTTGAATAGTATGTAAACAGGTATCATTGTAACGGTGAACGGCACCATGAGCGTACCCAGGTACAATAAGAAAACGGCATCTCTGCCGAACCATCTCAACCTAGCAAAAGCGTAAGCCGCAAGAGTACAAGTAACAAGCTGCCCCAAAGTTGTTATCGTAGCAACTATCAAGCTGTTCCTATAATACTTATCAAACGGAACTGCTATCCAAGCCTTAACAAAGTTAGCCCACCATGATCTAACTTCCTTATAACCTTCTCTGTATGCACTGCCAGGAACAAACTTTCCGTCTTTGTCAACGTAGATGTAAGAAAATCTTTGGGGAATAAACCTACCATCGTAAACATCCGAAGGATCCTTCAAAGCAGTAGATATAGTCCAAAGGAAAGGTATAACCATAGTAAAAGCACCAATAGACAAAATTATGTAAGCAATCAAATTACTTATCATCTCTTTCCTTTTTCTCTCTTCAACAAGACTTTGACCATAAAATTGTTCTTTTGTCTTAGCCATAAAACACCTCCTAAAATCTTACCAAGAGGAAGTGGTGGACTCTTGCCCCATCTTCCACTGAATTATAGTGAATATCATCATCACGAAGAACAAGAACACGGAGAGAGCGGCAGCATATCCCATCTTGAACCACTGGAAAGCATTGTTATATATGTAGTAAACGATAGTCTTGGTAGCACCAGCAGGACCACCACCAGTCAAAACATACTGAGAACCAAACGCCTGGAAACCATTTATTATACCGATAATGATCAAGAAGAAGTTTGTAGGACCTAACATTGGCCACGTGATATAAGCAAATTGCTGAAGTCCGTTAGCTCCATCAATCTCAGCTGCCTCGTACAAATAAGAAGGTATTTGCTGCAAAGAAGCCAAATAAACTAGCATTGTATAACCAACATTCTTCCATATATCCATGACAATTATAGCAACTTTAGCCCAATTCCCATCACCAAGCCAGCTAGGCGGATTAATAACACCTAAAGACTTCAAGAAGTCATTAAGGAGCCCATTGTCGTTATATATCCATCTCCACAACATGGCAACAGCAACCAAGTTTGATATGTAAGGCAAGAAATAAAGAACTCTAAACACAGTTATTCCCTTCAACTTCTGATTCAACGCCAAAGCTAGAATTATGGCAAAAGCCATACCTAGCGGAACCTCTAACATAAATATCAACGTGTTTATAAAATATCTCCAGAAATCTTTATCCCTGGTAAACAATTTTTTGAAGTTATCAAGACCCACAAACTTTATGCCTGTTTTACCGTTTATAAAAGCTTTGCTAACAACAGCCTTAACCTCCGGAAATCCCTCAATAGCCAAAACCTTACCTTCAGGCAAGTTAAACTCTTCGCCCGGCTTAATCGAAATAACTTTGGCAAAATATCCTTCAATAGTCATACCAATCTTACCTATATCTATAGGCTCAGTACCAGCTGGAATAGTAACACTCTCCGTAGTTAGGCCATCAAACTTCACAACGGTTTTGTGAATTCCCCTAACAGTAATGTTTTCAACAGGCACAAAGGCTCCCTCCGGATATATTCCTTCAACAACTTCCTTTATCTTACCAACAATCTCAATTGAAGTTCCAGTAGTAACCTCAAACTCTGAAGTACTGACAAACCTAACCTTAGCATTAGTAATTTCTACAACTTCGGAAATAGTCCCATTATTCGTCACTTTATTAGTAATGTAAAGAGCAATCTCAACTATAAATTCAGAATTTTCAGGAAACCTATAAGTAAAAGCTTCCTTACCTCCTTTAACACTAACGGGAATTACAAAATCATCACCCACTTTCGGCAGCTTTATCTCACTAAACCCAACAAGCTCCTTGTTCATTCTACCCGTAAATCTCTTCTCAACTATAACCTCACCTTTCACCTCAGTACCCTTAGGTATAAAAACATCCTTATCTAGAGTTTTGACAGGAACAAATTGAACCTCACCCTCAGCCCTAGAAGCATAGCTAATACCATCCCATTCCGTAAGAGCCAAAAGGAAAACTGCAACTATAGGAAACGCTGTTATGAGCAAGAATCCGAAAAAGTTAGGTGATAAAAAAGCTAAAGCTGTCAAAAACTCCTTTATCGCTTTCTGTCGCCTTATCCTCCTGTTCACATTATCCATACATAATCCCCCTACCGTCTTATAAATATTAAAAAAGTTCGAAAGTAAATTTTCAAGCGTTTTGAAACTCAAAAAAACTTCTTAACTAAAACTCCATCTCTCAAGAAAAACCTAACATCCAAAAATCCTTCGTTCAAAGCCGAATAAATAATTTCCTTAACTTCATCACTTCTTCGCCCCCTCATACTACCAAACCCCCTATAAAACCTCATCCCTTCATCTAATCCCAAAAGCAAACTAACTATATCTCTCATCTCCCAATAGCCACCTTTCAGATCATCAACTTCCACAAATTTTACATTACGAGCGTCCGCAATACCGTAGTCATCGCGATAAAAATAACCATCAATCGAAAAATTTACATCGAAACCGTAAAGCAACTTAGCACGAATGTATCCATCTAAAAAATAATCTTTAATAGCCCCAACCTTATCCTTAGAAAACAGAAAGTTAACAAAACGCAAACAATGTTTATCCATATTCTGGTGTCTCCTAATTATCCTAGAAACAACTCTCTCATCACGCTCCGAGAACAAAACAAAAATTTCACCATCAAAACCAACCTCAGAAGAGAAATTAGACAAATCCCTAAAAAAATCTAAAAAAGTAACAGGAGGAGAAAAATAAACTACAACCCCAAGATTCAAAATCCCCTTATAAGCCTTAAAAAAGCCTCTAGAAACTAGCAAAACCTCATACCTACCCAAACGAAAATTGATCAAAACCCTCCTTCTAATTCTTTCATCATACGACGAAAGATAAGCTTTCGCCTTTATTCCAATATTCCTTAACCTTCTCTCCAAGTACTCTAAACTATTTCTTGTAGCCACAACAACTACCCTCTTTGAACCTCTCTTACTAAGTAAATTCAGCAAGCGAACAAGCTCATAAAACTTCTTCTCTGTCATGAGTACAGAAATTCTGGGTAATCTAGCCACATCAATCACTATCTTCTTTTCCTTAACAAACTTGCTCAAATCAGTCTTCCTAAGAAAGTTAATAACTCCATTCACAGATAGTGACCTAGAAACTATAAACACAGAATCTAAATTTCTGTTTCTTGAGATTCTTTTAATTAAATCAATGTAATCGTTCCCTAGATTATCAACTACCTCAGGATCAAGAAAAAACAAACTGAACTTTTCATCACATTTATCAAAAACCTTAAGATCTAAGTAACTAATGAAAGAAACACTAGAAGATGGAACGTAACCTGAACTTGCTTTCTTTAGGAACACAACAGAAGGAGATCTCTCCTCAACGAGATCTCCTAAAATCACTTTTCTTCTTTCATAAGGTGAAATGTAAATCATCCAATCATCTGCTGAATTTTTCTATACCTAGCTCCTACAACTTCTACTTCTTTCTTAAGTCTTCTTTTTCTTCTTCTTGATTTATCAGAAAGCAAGTGTCTCATTCCTTCCTGTCTTCTCAAAATCTTACCGGTACCTGTAACCTTAAACCTCTTCTGAGCAGATGTATTAGGTTTATTCTTTTTAGGCATACTCACACCCCAAATTATTCAAAAACATGTCCTTTAAATGATTTTATTCCTTTATAAACAGCAACATCCCCAAGCTCTTCTTCAATTCTTATAAGTTGATTGTACTTTGCTATTCTGTCCGTTCTCGAGAGAGAACCTGTCTTTATCTGCCCGGAGTTAGTAGCAACTGCAAGATCAGCTATAGTGGTATCCTCAGTTTCACCAGATCTATGAGATATCACATAGGTATAACCAGCTTGTCTAGCAAGATCTATTGTCTCCAAGGTTTCAGTTAAAGTACCTATCTGGTTAACTTTTATCAATATTGAGTTAGCAATACCTTTGACTATTCCCTCTTTGAATATCTTAGGATTGGTAACAAAAATGTCGTCGCCAACCAATTGAACCTTAGAACCCAATCTCTCAGTTAGTGCTTTCCATCCTTCCCAATCATGCTCTGACATCCCGTCTTCTATCGAGATTATTGGATAAGATTTAACCCAATCCTCAAGTAGCTCAATCATCTGCTCCGAAGTCAACTCTTTACCCTCTCCTTTGAGAACATAAATTTTCCTATCTTTGTCATAAAATTCACTAGCTGCTAGATCCAAAGCAAGACAAATATCCTTACCAGGTTTATAACCTGCCTTTTCTATAGCCTCAACTATAACCTCTATTGCCTGCCTGTTAGATTGCAAGTTTGGAGCAAATCCACCCTCATCACCAACACCAGTAAACAAACCTTTGGAAGACAAAACTTTTTTGAGAGAATGGAAAGTTTCAGCAGCCATTCTTATAGCTTCTCTAAAAGAGTTAACCCCAACAGGAACAATCATAAATTCTTGGAAATCAACATTGCTATCGGCATGCTTACCACCATTCAAAACATTACACATTGGTGTAGGTAGAACCTTAGCATTAGTACCACCTATGTACCTATACAAAGGAATACTTAGTAAGTTAGCAGCAGCCTTCGCAACAGCTAAAGAAACACCTAGTATAGCATTAGCTCCTAAGTTGCCTTTGTTAGGTGTACCATCAAGCTCTATCAACATCTTGTCTATTCTTGCCTGATTAAGTACACTTTCACCAACCAACTTTTCTTTAATGATCTCATTAACATTTTTGACAGCTTTCAGAACACCCTTACCAAGGTACCTACCCTTGTCACCATCTCTAAGCTCAATTGCCTCATTATCGCCAGTTGAAGCACCAGAGGGAACAGCAGCCCTACCAATAACACCACTTTCCAAAACAACATCTACCTCAACTGTAGGATTTCCTCTAGAATCAATAATCTCTCTACCAATAACATCAACAATGATGTCAGACATAAAAGCCCTCCTAAAATTTTCGTATATGATAAAACATTTTTTTTCACTTATTCAAATTACCTAGAATTTCCCTAAAAAACACTTATCACATTTTCAGAGAGGTTCCATATCTTTATTCCATACTCCCACAAAATTCAAAAACCCAACTCATACCCTTAAGATGATCATTCCCAAACAACAAGCTACTTAATTGAAACAAAACTAATTCATCGCTAAATTTCGAAATCGTGGCCTAAATATATTTCCTTCGCTTTTGGATCATTTATCAGTGTATCAGCATCACCTTCTACAAGGATCTGCCCATGATGTATTATGTAAGCTCTATCAACTATCTTCAAAGTCTCTCTAACGTTGTGGTCAGTTATCAAAACCCCGATGCCTTTGTCTTCTTTCAACATCTTTACAATTTTCTGTATATCGTTTATGGCTATAGGATCAACCCCTGTAAAAGGTTCATCAAGAAGTAGAAAATTAGGTTCAAGCGCTATCATTCTAGCAACCTCCAATCTTCTTTTTTCACCTCCTGACAGAGCCGCAGCAACGGTTTTCCTAACGTGCATTAACCCCATATATTCGAGAACCTCTAAAGTCCTCCTCACCAGCTCCTTTCCATAAAATCCTTTTAACTCCAGAACAGCCATAACGTTTTGCTCAACTGTCAGTTTCCTAAATATCGAATGCTCCTGTGGCAAATAACCTATACCTAGATTAGCACGCTTGTATATGGGCCACCTAGTGATGTTAATATCATCAAAGAAAACATTACCACCATCAGGATCAACGATGCCAGCAATTATATAAAATGTTGTAGTCTTACCAGCACCGTTTGGCCCCAAAAACCCAACAATTTCCCCCTTATTTAGTAGAAGCGAAATACCATTAACAACATACCTCTTGCCATACCTTTTATATATGTTCTCAGCTCTGAGAACAGCCATTATATAGCCTTCTCCTTAGCTAACAATCTCCTCTTCTCAAGTTCTATTACAACAGGAGAAGCAATAAACAAAGACGAATAAGTACCACTTATTATACCTACCAAGAGAGATGCAGCAAAACCTTTCAAGTTTTCTGGCCCCCAGATTATAAACGAAACAACTATAAGAAGTGTCGTAAAGGATGTCAATATAGACCTAACTATAACTTGCCTTATGCTAGTATTAACAATATACTCTATCTCCGCACTCTTGGATAGCTCAAGGTTTTCCCTTATTCTATCATAGACAACAACCGTGTCCGTAACAGAGTATCCAAGAATCGTCAATATAGCAGCAATAATACTTATATCCATCTCGATATCAAATATTAAAACCGCGGTAAGAACAATTAGCAAGTCATGTATCAATGCAACAATAGCACCAATACCAAATACCAAATCAAACCTAACCCAAATGTATCCTAGTATTAAAAGGCCAACTATAAATGACAAAAGCATAGCATTTCTAAAAAATTCCTGACTCAACCTAGGGCCAACAGTGTTCTCACCTCTCAAAATAACTTTGTCTCCAAATTCTTTAACTAAAGCTTGCTTCACTTTTTCTACATCTTGCTCGTAATTTTCTTTTACTCCGATACTTATCAAGAATATCCTTTCTGAAGGGGCACCCACATAAGTGACATCCTTCGTTACACCAGTTGAGGATATAACCCTCCTAACAACATCTATTGTTGCATCACCATCTTCTATTTTAACCTCCAACCTTGTACCACCAGCAAAATCAATGCTCTGTTTAAAACCACCTTTTACGAAAAACAAAACAATACCCACCGCAACTATTACTACCGATAACACAATAAAGTAAAACCTATGCTTTACAAAATCAAGCTTCCTAATAGGCTCGAGGAAACTATACATACACCCTCCTAGATAAGAAAAGATAAATTCCTTAACTTCAGCTTCTGTACTACAAACTCAGCAAAGAATCTAACAACAAACACAGATGTAAATAAAGACACTATTATACCAATAAGCAATGTTGTACCGAATCCCTTTATAGGCCCATATCCAAACTGTGACAATATAAACGACGATATAATGACAGTAACGTGTGTATCAATAATTGTAATAAAAGCCCTATCAAAACCTATCTTCATAGCCGAAATAAGATCTCTACCATTTCTTAACTCCTCTTTTATTCTCTCAAACTGCAAGACATTAGCATCTATAGCCATACCTATAGTTAGAGCAAGCCCAGCTATACCCGGTAAAGTAAGAGTAGCTCTGAACATTGCTAAACCTGCCAACGTAAGGAATAAGTTTAATATTAGTGAAACAGTAGTTATGAAGCCAAAAGTTTTGTAGTAGAAAGTAGCAAATGCAAAAACAAGCAACATACCAATTAACGATGCCTTCATACCTAGATTAATACTATCAGAACCTAACGAAGGACCTATAGCCCTAACCTCAAGTTCTTTGAGTTTAACACTTAAAGCACCAGATTTAAGTATAGAAACCAAAGTATTGACCTCTTCCGGAGTGAACCTGCCGGTTATCTGACCCCTACCCCCAAGTATCTCCGTCTGTATAACAGGAGCAGACCTAACCTTTCCATCAAGCACAATTGCTAACCTTCTACCAACATTGTTTTTAGTTATGTCAGCAAATATATCAGCTCCTTCCAAAGTCAGAGAAAACTCAACAACAGGCCTACCAAATTGGTCCTGACCAGGTCTAGCATCAGCTAAGAAACTACCATCAAGAACTGCTTCTTTCTTAACTACAATGAAACCCTTTAAAACAGGAATACCATATTCGTCAGATTCATAATAACCCAATATCTCATCATCAGCAGGCAACGAATAGTTTGATAAAAACTCATTAACATCCCTTATATACCCGTACTCATTCAGGAACCTTCTGTCCACTCCTTTCATCAATTCATCATCAACAAACTTAAATTCTAGCTTTCCAGCTTTACTAACAGCTTCCCTTGCTTGTGCAGGACTAGAAACTCCAGGAAGCTCAACAGAAATTTTATTGCCCCCCTCTCTCCTTATAACAGGCTCACTAACACCAAACTGATCAAGCCTGTTCCTCAAAACTTCTAACATCACATTAACTTGGCCCTCTAACTCCTCAGCATAATTTGCTCTGACTTTTTCGATATCACCCTCATACTTTTCAAGCAAAAAGTTAGTCATGTCGACAGGATCAGGTTCAAGAGTAATATACACCCCC
The DNA here is from genome assembly GCA_964475465.1 of uncultured Brevinematales bacterium. Taxonomy (GTDB): domain Bacteria; phylum Spirochaetota; class Brevinematia; order DTOW01; family DTOW01; genus JAPYWX01. Next base: position 28,885 of record CAYYXA010000047.1, on the reverse strand, counting down.
CCTCTCAAGTCCAAACCAAGTCCCAAAACAGTACTATTCCTAAGTTGTTTTACTTCCATATACCTCTTCTTTACCTCAGGTGAAAGCTTACTAACCTCTTCAGCAGGTAAAGACAAAAGAGCTTTATCACTTTCAGGTACAACAAAATACCACTCATAAGTAGGCTTAAGCAACAAAATACCAACGAGTATAACAATGAGAATCGTTATAAATCTCCACCAACTCATAACTTACTCCAAAATTAAAATTCTGAACCAATTATAAATAAGGAACCTACGAAAAGTTCAATTTGAAAAAAACAAAAACTATTTTTTACCATCTCTGAATGTCTTTATTCGAAGAAATAAACAAAGAGAAAAGTAAAGTAATCGTAGGGCAAGACAGAGTAATAAGCAGGATAATAACTTGCCTATTCTCCGAAGGGCATATACTCATAGTTGGTGTGCCAGGATTAGCAAAAACATTGATGGCTAACGTAGTAGCAAGAATGCTAGACCTAGAATTCAGAAGAATACAATTCACTCCTGACCTAATGCCTGCCGACATCATCGGATTCGACATAATAGAAGAAGACTTAGAAAGCGGTAAGAAAAAACTAGTTTTCCAGAAAGGCCCTGTATTCACCAACATCCTACTAGCAGACGAAATAAACAGAGCTTCACCAAAAACACAATCAGCATTGCTTGAAGCAATGCAAGAAAGAAAAGTAACAGTCTTCGGTAGAACCTACGAACTAGAAAACCCGTTTTTTGTAATAGCAACACAAAACCCACTAGAACAAGAGGGAACATACCCATTACCAGAAGCACAACTGGACAGATTCATGATGCAGGTAATCGTTGATTATCCATCACTAGAAGAAGAATTAAAAATCTGTAAGGTAGAACCAGACCTATCCTCCATAAAGCCAATAATAACAAAAAATGATTTTTTCAGAATAAAAGAGGAAATAAGAAAAACATTTGTACCAGATAAAATAGTAGAGTATATCGTCAAAATCGTCAGAGCCACAAGGCCCAATGACTCACCTTTACCCTTAGTAAAAGAATTCGTTGAATGGGGAGCAGGACCAAGAGTAACACAACACATACTCAAAGCAAGTATGACACTAGCTTATCTAAACGGAGATAAAACATTACAAAAAAAGCACATAGACGAAATATTGGTAGATTCTCTAAGACACAGAGTAATACTAAACTACTCTGCCAAACTAGAAAACATAAGTATAGAACAGATAATCAGCGAAGTTGTCAAATTTGTAGAGCACAACATCTAAGAATAAAAAAATTCGCAAACTCAAACATAATTTCATTAGCACAAGTACTATCTAGCACAAGTGCTAATTAGCACCAACTGGCATATTTCCTCGCTACTACCATATAACCCATAAAAACTTAAATACTTGCTCTACTAGCCCAACATTTCTATAAATCTCTATTAAATCAATACCACCTTCTGTTAAATTTTACTTCTCCCAGCTCTCAATAAGGTACGTATAAAGATACTATCTAGCAACAAAGTTAAAGTTAAAAATGCCACCAACCTAAAATTCTGCGAATTTTCCAAAAGCCCCTAAAGATTCTTTATAATTTTCCTATGGATCTAGATAAAATCTTAGATGAATTTTCGAACGAAATAAAAGAAGTCAGCAACAGTGAATCACTTGCTAAGATCAAAGCTAAGTATGTTGGCACTAAAGGTATCATAAAAGACCTTTTAAAAAAAATAAGCGAAGTTGAACCATCACAGAGAAAAGAATTTGGCAGCAAAGTTAACCAACTAAAAGAAAAAATAGAGGAGGAAATAAAGAAAAAGCAAAATGAAATCGAAAGTCTGGAAATAGAAAAGAAGCTTAAATCGGAATGGGTAGACATAACTCTAACAAGGCTTTATGACATTGTACCAACAAAACATCCCGTAAACGCAGTTAAAGAAGAACTCTGTAATATCTTCTTAGAAATGGGATTCAGTGTAGTTGAGGGACCAGAAATAGAATTGGAATCTTACAACTTTGATAGATTGAATATTCCACCTAACCATCCGGCTAGAGACGATCACGATTCATTTTACTTAGATGTAAAAGGAATAGTAGATAGATACTTACTCAGAACTCAAACATCACCAGTTCAGATAAGAACAATGGAAAAGTTCAAGCCACCTGTGGCAGTCGTCGCTCCAGGAAGATGCTTCAGAAGGGACACAGTAGATGCTAGACATTCCCATACCTTCCACCAAATCGAAGGTTTGTACGTCGATAAAGATGTAAAATTCTCAGACCTAAAAGGTGTCATGTTGCTGTTCGCACAGAAAATGTTTGGCCCCAAGACAAAAATAAGGCTAAGAACAGATTACTTTCCATTCACAGAGCCGAGTGCAGAGCTAGCTGTAACATGCCCAGGATGTGGAGGAAAAGGTTGTAACGTTTGCTCATTCTCAGGATGGCTCGAAATAGCAGGCTGCGGTATGGTTCACCCCCAGGTATTCAAAAATGCCGGCTACGATCCAAACGAAGTCAAAGGCTTTGCTTTCGGTATGGGAATAGAAAGAATAACAATGGTAAAATACAACATAACAGACATAAGACTATTTTATGAAAACGATATAAGATTCTTAAAAATGTTTAGTGGTTAAACAACTCTTTCGTTATCATTTACTCAAATTTCAAATTCGGGAGGTTATATGGAAATAAGAGTTTTAGGCTTGCTCGGTTCACCCCATAAAGATAGAGAGACCGCTCAACTATTTTTTGCAGCCCTGAAGGCTGCAGAATTCGAAGGTGCAAAAACGGAATGGTACTCACTATACGATGGTGAAATAAAACCTTGCATAGGCTGCATAAGAGAAGAAGAACCGTACTGTAAGTTCCCATGCATATTTGAAGACTACGGAAAGTTTTTACTAGAAAAAATTTACGAAGCTGACGGGATAATCTTCGCAACACCAGTATACTGGTTTGCCCCCTCAGGCGTAATTAAAAACTTAATAGATAGAATGACTTCTTTAGAAAACATGGTAGCATTCGGTGAACCTAGCTACATGGAAGGTAAAGTTGTAGGCGTAATTACAACATGTGCAGACGACGGTGCAAGTTTCGCCGGTAGCTACCTACTAGCAACTCTAAACTCAATGGGTGCCATCTTACCACCATGGGCAATGGCTTACTCAAAAAGAACCAAAATGCCACTACATGACAACAAAGCACTTCTAGACGCCGTAAACATCGGATTACTCATAGTAAGAACTATCAAAAGATTAAACGGAGATACAAGCGTAAGTATTCTCTTCGATGATAACAAAACATTAGCAGAAAAGATAAGAAAAGAAGTAGAAAGAGAACTAAAAATAACCAAAGACAGAATTACAAAATAGCTAACACTATCCAACTCCTAACCAAAAATTAATGAATACCAACACTCACTTTTTCAGTAAATTAAAAAATAAAGTTTTCACAAACATAACTTCAACAAAAGTACTCAAGACCACAGAGAAACTAGACCTCTCTGAAACAAAAATACTTACCAAACTTGCTTACTAAGATTGGTACTTAAAACGGAAATAAAAAAGAACCATCAACTAATATAGCCGTAGACTCAAAACCTACTTTACTTAACTTGAAAAGTTAAAAAAAAATTTTAATAATCCAAATTAAGGAGGGTTTTATGAAAATTTTAGCTTTTATTTTAGCGATACTAATGATAGTATTCAATTCTGCTGTGTTTGCCTCAGAATCGAGGATAAACGGACTAGCAGTGCCATCAACACTAATCGATGACTACTTTAGCATGGTGCTGGAACCATGGTATGTGAATTCTACAAGCAACTTCGTTGTTTTTGAACCCATTACATCACCTACCAGTTTTTATGCACTAGCAAAGTATACCATACCAACACCAATAGAACAACTCAATTTGGGAGTAATCATTAACTACCCGTATCAAGAACTATCATACATACCTAATATTGCAACTGGTGTTCCAGGTGGTTTTTTACAATCAAGTACCACACCATTATCATCATTTACACTAGCAGATTACTCCAGAGACAGAATCGATGTACTTCTTGGAATAAATAATATATTAGCAATAACATTCCTGAAACCTTACTTAGGAATAGGTTACGCTGGAGACTTCTCGATTACAATAACCTCGAATGAGGTTAGTAGAACCGAAACAATTACCAAAGAATCAATATCACAAATAAAAATCATACTCGGTAGCAGTATAAATCTAGGATTCATTAACTTATCGCCAACATTAAAAGTATACCTACCATCAGCTGAAAATTCTGTAAGCAACCTAGACGCTAACATTGAGAATTACGTAAACTACAGGCATCATACATTACTACCATCATTCAACTTTTCACTCGATGTGCCATTAAAGCTAAAGATAGATGGAGATAAGACATACGTAAAAGGATTTGTAAACTTCTTTAACTACCAATTACCTTCATTACAAATAACAAGGAGAGACACGGACGGTAATGGCAACTTCGAAGAAACCGGTGACGAAGATACACAAATTACAAACAACTACGGTGTAGTATCTTATACCATACTAGCATCCTACAATACACACATACTAAACGGCATACTTATTCTCTTAGGTACTGGGTACTATTCTACAACTTACAGTAGGGAAATATACGCAAGAGGTATTGCCAATGGAGTATTCACAAACGATAATGATTATAAAGGATACACAACAGAATCAAGAGTACCTATTTTTGTATCCGCTGAAATACCTTTTACTGATTGGCTAACATTCAGAACAGGTGTTATCGGTAATCCTCTAGAAATTTCCTATTCTTACACAAAGAACGGTAAAGATGGACAAGCAACAGTGGATATATCGTCCTCCTCATCACTAATAAGCAGCTTTACGATAGGATTTTCAGTGAAGCCAATAAAGGGATTATCTCTTGATTGGGTTATAAGTAATAGCTTCATTAACAATGTATTCATAAATGGTGGACTTCCGTGGATAATAAGTGGAAACAACTCCTTTGATTTAGTATCATCAAAATTCAGTATAGAATGGGTATTTTAGGTTTATTACCAGGAGGCTCACGCCTCCTGTTCAAATTTTCACCTTTCTCCCGATAATTCTTTCTGTGAAAATCAAAAGTTTATTATTCGTAATCCTGCTATCTCTAGCATCATACTCGATTGCACTCGGTGACATAATTGAACTTTCCGAAAGAGACTTTAATATTCCAAAACCCTACACCAAACAAAAAGTACTTGGGATGATGTCCACTTCGCATATTGAAAACGAGCCAGGTAGTAGTAGCGGCTTATTCATAAACTTCGAAGATGAAAATATTATTAATAACTACAAGTTTTCAAAATTTAGTTTTGAGAAATCCCCAAAACCATTCAGTGGTAATCATTCAGCTAAAGTTTTCACAAAGTATCATGGTATTTCAATTGTACTACCCAAGGATTTCTTTACCTCAAAAGCCTTAGGTAGTGTAATCAGTATACACATATCATTTTATCCAACAAGGTTAGATAATGGTTCGTATCTATTCAAGCTAAAATCTTTGAACTTTGAAGAAGACAAAGAAATAAGTGCAGCAATAAGAAATGAAACAGTTAACGTGAGAATAAAAAATATTTTTATTAACTCAGAAACTGGTGACAAAAAGGACATACTCATACTATCACATGACAAAGTAAAACTAAACAGATGGAGCGAAATATCTATAGTCCTTGACTTGTTAAACTCAAAGATCCTCCTCTATCTCAACAACGAAATAATAGGCCTTGCTAAAGTCGAAGGGACTAAAATGGAAATAGGAAATGACAATTTCATCCTTGATATAGGTTCAGACTTTGTAGGATACATTGATGATTTCGCATTCGTACCCTATAGGCTAATCTCAACAAAACCTATCCAAGAAATACCAAACGAAATAGTATCAAGAATAATAGATACAAAAAACTACTCATCAAAACTCTTTTACATAAAGACAGACAAAAGAATCGGTGAATTCCTCGTTTACGCTAGAGGTAGCAACAACATCATAGATCTAATCAACAACAAAATAGGATGGCAACTATTCCAAGGTGAAGGAATAAATGGCAGATACATCCAATTAAAACTCATACCACTTAAAAAAGAAGGAGAAATAAAATCCTTCAAAGTCTCATTAATTACAGAAACTAACATAAAACCTCTCACCCCACAAATAGTAGATATGAAATCACTAAACCAGGGAGAAGTAACGATCTCATGGCAAAACGACTTAGATGACGAAATAATCTATTATGAAATATACTACGGAACAGAAAAAGACAAATACTTTGGCAATGATGCTCTTAACGGCCCATCTCCTATAAAAGTGAAAAAACCTACGAAATTTTACCCTGTCTATAGCTACACCTTGAAAGGCTTAAAATTAAATGAAACTTACTACATATCAATGAGAAGTGTAAGAAAAGACGGAACCAAAAGTGACTACTCGGAAGAAATAAAATTCACACCTGGAACATTATTTTTATCAAGAAAGTAATACTTCTTGACATTAATTTAACTATTCTTATGCGAATTTGTTCAAGTTCTTTTGATAAAATAGATAAAGTACTCCTGATTGCCATCAGTACCCTTTATACGTGATTTTTCGACACCTTTTATAACAAAATTGTTCTCTGCAAGAAAATTTCTCACTTTTTCTATAGCAAGGTGATGATGCTCTTCTTTAACTATTCCACCTTTACCGACGAACTTCGGTTCTAACTCAAATTGAGGCTTTATGAGTACTAAAAACTCCGTTCCCACACCCACAACATTGCTAACAGGCAAAATTATTTTCGTAAGAGATATGAAAGAAACATCAACAACTACCAAAGAAATATCCTCCGAAAGTTTTATTTCCCCCTTTTTTACTAATTCATCAAGATACCTAGCATTAACACCTTCATAGAGAATGACTCTAGAGTCATTTCTAAGAGAATAATCAAGCTGACCATGTCCGACATCCACGGCATAGACAAGCTTAGCACCATGCTGAAGCAAGCAATCGGTAAACCCGCCAGTAGATGAACCGACATCTAGGCAAACCCTATCTCTGGGATCAACACCAAAATCTTTTATAGCGCCCTCTAATTTGTATCCTCCTCTACTCACATACTTAGGTTTCTCCAAAACTGTTATTTCATCACCAATTTTTACTTCAGTAGAAGGCTTAAAAACCTTCTGACCATTAACAAGCACATAACCGGCCATTATTAACCTTTTTGCTAATTCCCTGGACTGAACTAATCCCTTCTCAACCAACTCCAAATCTAACCTTTTCTTAGGTACTTTCATAAGTTCTGCACGATATCCTTTTTCTCTAGATAAGAGATGAGATTACCAACGTCTATGACATAACCTATTTTACCATTACCAAGGATAGTAGCAGAAACGATACCAGGTGGAGGAACTAAAGTTGTATCAATAGGTCTAATAAATATATCCTCCTCACCCAAAAACTTATCAACACTAAAGGCATACTTCTTACCAAGGTAAGAACACACAAGAACGTCCAGTTCTTCTTTGTCTAAAGCTTCGTCAAAGTATATCTCTCTAAACGAATATATCCTTATAACTTCGTCTCTAATTTTTATTATTGACCTATTCTCAAACTTCGTTATGTCACTTCTATGGATCGTTATAGCTTCTTCTATCGAGTTAACAGGAACAGCAAAGATTATACCCTTTATATCAAACATCAGCACCTTCATTATAGCCACAGTAAGCGGAAGCTTTATCAAAAACGATGTTCCCTTACCCTCAGAAGTACTTATAGAAATACTACCTCTAAGCTTCTCAATTCTAGCTTTAACAATATCCATTCCTACCCCTCTACCCGAAACGCTAGAAACTTGGTCCTTAGTAGAAAATCCAGGAAGAAATATAAGCGATAAAAGTTGTTCTTTAGAATAATCAACTCCTTCTTTCAATAACCCCCTCTCTATACCTTTCCTTCTTATCTTCTCAAAATTAATACCTCTACCATCATCTCTTATCCTTATTATCACACTATTACCCTCATTAAAAGCCTCAACAACTATATTACCTTTTGGAGATTTACCTAACCTTACCCTTTCTTCCGCAGGTTCTATACCGTGGTCGATAGAATTTCTTATTATATGAATTATAGGATCAAAAATTTCGTCAACCACTGACTTATCGAGTTTCGTATCGTGTCCCTTTATTATAAGGTTAACATCCTTACCCATCATATCGGCTGTCTCTCTAACAAATCTAGGAAGCCTAGAGAAAAGATATTCTATCGGTATAAGCCTCAAGTCAGTTATCTTTTCTTGTAGCTCAACGGAAATGTTATTAAAAAGCTTTATAGAATTAGATAAACTATCGAAACTCCTCTTTATATCGGAAACAACAGAGCTCAAATCACTTAACCCATCTAAGCCTTCTGACAAAGATTCAATCAAAGTCATCATATCTTCTCCGCTAAATTCGCCACTCTTCACAGCAAAAACTATCTCCGAAACAATAGATTTAACGCTTTTAATACTTTCATCATATGCCTCACTCAGTTTACCGACTAAGCCAGAAACAGCAGAAATACTTTGGTTTATGTTAGATCTAACCACTACCAACTCACCCAAAGAATTCATCAAACTATCAACCCTACTACTCTCTACTCTAATTACAGTTGTAGCTCTCGTAGACCCCTCTGCTAACTTTTTTGTCTCACTCTCACTATCCTCTTTGGCCCCCATCTTACTACCCTTCACCTCTTTAACACGGACATCCTCAACTATGTCATCAATCTTCACTCTTTCAATCGTTCTTTCTATGTCTTCTGTTGAAATCAAAACCTGAACATTTTTGTAAAATTTCGAATATATCTCATCGATTGAAGGAGTAGAATCTATAATCTCGGCAGAATCCCTAAGTATTGAAACAACCTGCAATATCCCCAACTCCTTCATTGGATAGTCTTCTCTAAATGCAAACTCTAAAATATAAATCTTCTTACCCATTGACAAATAATTGTCTACTAACTTAGAGATCTCAATAGAACCAGCTGCCTCCTTAAACTCAGAATTAACCTTGGTATCAGACTTCTCGGTAGCATTTTCACTCCCACCACTCCCCTCTAGATACTTATTTAACTCACCAATAAGCTTATCAATTTCATCCTCCAACTTCCCAGAAATAGGTGATCTCTCAGAAATAGCTGTTAATAACTTTTCTATCAATCCAGAGCCTTTAATAAGAAGTGAAACAATATCTTTCGTAACAATTAATTTCCCACTTCTTACCAAATCAAGCAAATCTTCTATAGAATGTGATATCTTTTCCAAATGAGAGTAGCCCATTGAAGCCGCACCACCTTTAAGAGTGTGGACAGCCCTAAAAGCTTCATTTATAGCCTTCGTGTTCGTGTAATCACTTTCCAGTTCCAGAACTCTACTATCAAAGAGTTGGAGCATTTCAAAAGCTTCATCAATGAAAACCTTCTCAAGTTCTTCAATGTCCGTCGGCATAAAACACCTCTGATATAGAATATTATCGTTCAACTTCTAAATTCAAACTAAAAATAAAATCCAAAACTTTATTCATACCTTTTTCGAAAACCAAAATTTTTCTTCCATCGGCCACAACAATCTCCAAAGGTACAACATTATCAATTTTCAAAAATACCTCTCCCCTAACACCAAAAGAAACCCCATATGTTATATCCCTATTTTCGTATTCATTGCTAAAACCAAGTTTTGACATATCTTTAAGTTCAAAACTAACCCTATAATACCCAAGTCTTATAGAAATAATTCCTTTTCGAAGCCTAAATGAAAAAACAGACAAGTAGGCAGAAACAAAAAAAGAAACCAAGAAGAAAAATCCGAGAACAATAACAGGATGGATATCCTCCAAAAATGGATTACCTATCATTAACTGGTAAATCGTAAAAAAGAGCAAAATTAAAGAAAAAAGCCACAAGGGTAGTGTTTTAAAAAACACCACCCTTACATACTTGTAATCACCCATCATCAGCTACTTAAGAAGCTCTTCCTTAACTTTTGATTTATCGAAGCCAGCCTGTATTGCCTTAGTAGCAAAATCTTTAGCTCTATCCTTTTGACCATTCTCCCAGTAGACAATCGCCGCTTTATACAAGTAATCCGGCTTACCACTCACATCATAAGCCATAAGGTAAGCATTGACCGAATACTTATAGTTTTCCTTCTCGTACTCCTTAGCTAGATTAGCATTATATTTTTCAAATGATGCTTTATCAAATTGCTTAATACTAACACCATACTTTTCTCTCAAAACTTTCTGAGCTTCCTTTGCTTCATCACTTAAAGGATAAAGATTATAAACATGCTTGTAACTAGCTATAGCTTTCTTCGACTTCCCACTCTTTTCATAAGCTTTTGCAACCTCCAACCAATCCTTTGCTAAATCCTTTCTCTGCGATGGCGTAAGATTCAGATAGAACCCAAAACCCCAACTTACAAACACAAAAAAAGCTAAAGTTAATAATGATAACTTTAATCCCTTCATAATCCCCTCCAAAACCTATAATGAAAGTTATCACACAGCAAAATCAAGTTTATCAGAAACTCACCTAAAAACCAATTAAGTGCACACAACTAAGTTAGCATTCCTTAAATAACTATCCTATTCAACTTATTGAGGACAAAACTTAAGCTACGACTCTGAAAACTCACCAGATGTATTGTAATTTGGTGCTTCCTTGGTTATTATAACATCGTGAGGATGGCTTTCCCTCAACCCTGCATTAGTTATTTTTATAAACTTTGCTCTTTCCTTGAAAGACTTGATATCAGGTGCTCCCACATATCCCATTGATGATCTAAGTCCACCGACCAACTGATACAACACCTCCCTCACAGGCCCTCTAAATGGTACCATTCCCTCGATTCCTTCTGGGACAAACTTGCCTGGTACTCCTTGAGGATACCTAGTCGAACCCGCCATCATCGCACCTATTGACCCCATGCCTCTATATGTCTTATAACTCCTACCCTTGTATATTATAAGTTCACCTGGACTCTCCTCAGTACCTGCCAACAAATTACCCAACATAACCGCATCAGCACCAGCAGCAATAGCCTTAGCTATATCCCCTGAATACTTTATACCTCCATCAGCAATAATGGGAACATTTTCACTCTTAGCTATCCTATAAGCCTCCATAATAGCAAAAATCTGAGGTACTCCAATACCTGTTACAACCCTAGTTGTACATATTGAACCAGGACCTATACCAACCTTTACAGCATCAACACCTGCATCTATCAAAAATTTCGCACCCTCATAAGTAGCAATATTCCCAGCTATAACATCAACGGAAAACTTACTCTTTATATACTTAACCATTTCCTTTACTCTCTTAGTATGGCCGTGCGCAGTATCAACAACTATAACATCAACTTCCGCCTTAACAAGCTCATAAACCCTCTCCTTGTCCTGCTCACTGGTACCAACCGCAGCACCAACTCTAAGCCTCCCCTTGTTGTCCCTCGTGGAAACACTACTCCTCCTAATCCTTTGCATATCCTTCATAGTTATTAGCCCTTTTATATTAAACTCCTCATCAACTATTGGAAGTTTCTCTACCCTGTTCCTCAACATTCTCTCTCTAGCTTCTTCCAAAGTTATATCCTTAGTAGCATAAACTATCCTATCCCTAGGTGTCATCACTGTACTAACTCTATCATCACTACTACCAGCCCTTATATCCCTCCTCGTAACTATACCTTCTAGCTTCCCTTCATCATTAACAACTATCAAACCAGAAATATTGTATTGCTCCATTATCTCAATGGCCTTCGAAATAGTTTCATTGTAATGTATCGTTATAGGATCTTCTATCATTATATTCTCAAATCTTTTCACCTTCACAACCTCTCTAACCTGGTCTTCAATAGAAAGGTTTCTGTGTATTATCCCTATCCCACCATGTTGCGCCATAGCAATGGCCATCTTGCTTTCTGTAACCGTATCCATAGCAGCACTAACTATAGGAATGGATAACCTTATATTTCTTGTAAGACTAGTTGAAATATCAACCTCAGAAGGTAAAACTTCAGATTCCCCCGGAAGTATCAAAATATCATCAAACGTCAAAGCAACCTCATCTGTATAAAACTTCCCTTTATCCATAGATTACTCCTTTCTAAAATTATATATGGCAAAGACAAAAACTTTCTATATTGAGGCAATTTCACCTCTTAGCAGCACCTTTTAAAAGGTGCTAACCATGACCTTCCTTGTCAAAAATTTTTTTAAAAGTATATAGAGGCAAAGCCTCTACAATAACAAATTTTAGTAACACATTGCACTTAATAGCACTTCATTTGTTCACCATACTCCGAACATCAAACAGAAGCGAAAACTACCTAAAACCCAAAAGTTTGGAAGAAACTACAATTCACTAGTGCACAATTATCACTAGCCCACATGCTCAAAAAAAACTTTTCGATCATTAAGTGCTTACAGATTGATTAACAAAGATAAGCACAAATTTACTTCGATTTCCAAACAAAATCCATACTACTTGAATAAGCTAGAAGTGATTTTTAATAATACTTTTCATGATAGTGAGGAAAAAGTTAGGAGTTAATATTGATCACATAGCAACAGTTAGGCAGGCAAGAAGAGGCATAGAACCTGATCCTGTCGCAGCAATACCAATAATTGAGTTAGCAGGTGCCGACGGAATAACAATGCATCTAAGAGAAGATAGAAGACATATCCAAGAAAGGGATGTTTATCTAGCAAGACAAATAGTTAAAACTTCACTAAATCTTGAAATGTCCATCAACGAGGAGATAGTAAAAATTGCTCTAGATGTAGTACCTCACGAAGTATGTATAGTTCCTGAGAGAAGAGAAGAATTAACTACGGAAGGAGGACTAAATATAAAGCCTATAAAAAGCAAACTCATGGAAATCGTAAGCGAACTGAAGAAAAAAGGCATCAAGGTAAGCCTATTCGTTGAACCATCGAAAGAAGACATAGAACTCGCTAAGGAAGTAGGAGCAAACTACGTAGAACTTCACACTGGTAGATACGCAAATGCAAAAAACAATGATGAGAGACTCCTAGAACTTAAAAACTTAAGAGACTCTGCTGAATTCGCAGCTTCGATAGGATTGGGAGTAAACGCCGGACACGGATTAAACTACAAAAACACATACGATGTATGTTTAATACCAGAAGTAGAAACGCTTAACATAGGGCATTCCATTATAAGTAGAGCTATCCTCGTAGGAATAAAACAAGCAGTAACTGAAATGAAAGACATAATACTAAGAGGTTATTACGACTTGGTATCGACTAAGAAAGATAACTTCTAAAATCATCTTCTATATTTCCAATAGTCTATTTGGTATATTCTCACATATTCCATATGCTCTTTGTAGGTTTTCGAAAATATATGCGTACCGTCATTTTTTGAAACGAAGTAAAGATAATCAGTATTAGCTGGCATAACAGCAGCTTTCAGAGATTCAAGAGAAGGATTACATATAGGGCTTTTTGGAAGCCCTACGCGAATATACGTATTGTAAGGCGTATCGTAAGACAAATGCCACTTCTTGAGATTATTGTCATGCCATATACCTTTGTCTACAAGCCCATATATTACAGTAGCACACGATGCTAATTGTATTCTTCTTTTAAGCCTATTGTGAAAAACAGAGGAAACTAGGTACTTCTCTTCCTTTGGCTTTCCTGCCTCCTTTTCTATTATTGATGCCAATGTAACAGCCTGCTCAAAAGTAAGCCCTACATCTCTTGCCATCCTTTCATACTCTACTCTGTTGACCTTCCTAAAGAATGCCTTCACCATCATATCAACTATCTCTACCGGCTTACCCTTGTAATAAAACGGCACAAAATATGTCGAAGGGAACAAGTATCCCTCCAATCTATCTGACTTTATACCATACTTTTCAACTATACTTCTATTAGTCACAACTCTAAGTATATCGCCCCTTTCAATAAGGCCCTTCTCGGCAAATATCTTATCAATCTGGTACATAGTGCTACCTTCGGGAACCGTGACCTTTATAGTGTATATCCTCTCATTCGCAATATCATCAACTATCTTAAACACAGACATAGCATTGTTAAACTTGTACGCAGTAGGAACCAACTTCCTATCAATCCCCCAAAGCCTACCTAGAATAACAAAAGCAAATTCACTTTCTATTATACCATTCGACTTAAGTTTCTTAGCTATAGTATACAAGTTATCACCTTTCTCTACTATCAAAACATACTCTTTGAGCTCACCTTGTTGAGAATTTTCAAAGAGAAGAACATAACCCGTAATGCCTCCCAAAATAATCAAAATAACAAGCGAAACTACGAGTAAATACCTCATAAATAATAATTTTACAAAAGGTAAGCAAGAAATTCAATTTGATTAGAATTTCTCCCTAATAACTATATCATCCTTAGTGCCGAACTTTCTATCAGCTCCAGCACTTATTATTGTTAGCTCATTGTTAACCAAAGAAAATTTATAGTCAGTTCCCCATTCATCTTTGAGTGCATCAACCTTTATATATCCCTCATCAACTAAAACCTTCAAAGAATTGGGCAAAGAATAATTAGCTAGCCTATAGTTATATACCGCTGCAATTATACCTCTCATTTCCATCTCAGTAGCTCTCTTCTTAGCAGCCTCCTCAGCTTTGAATAAGTTAGGTATAGCGATTGTTAAAAGTATACCTATTATAGCAAGAACTATGAGTATCTCAACTAAAGAATAACCATACTCTTCCCATTTCATATCCTAACCCTTAGAGAAATTATAAAAAATCAACCAAATTTCAGCAAATTTACGGGATTCCAAACACACTAAGCAGTAATTTAATACTACGCTTTTTATCAATACCTGCCACTCAATAAAGGAACTCATATAACTCGCCTAATTCAAAAAGCTCATCCCTTATACTCAAGGATTTAATATAAAATGTACCATAAACTCACAAATGCTATAAGTTAGCATGATTACTTACAAGGTTTTTGAAATTTGTTCACGAGTTGTAATATAATAATTTTAGCTTTTGTAAGCCCAGGTAGCTCAGTAGGCAGAGCACTTCCTTGGTAAGGAAGTGGTCGTCGGTTCGAGTCCGATCCTGGGCTCATTGGAGAGTATCTATGGCAACAGACGTTATATCTTTGGTTTGCTCAGAATGCAAAAGGAAAAATTACTACACAAAGAAATCTAAAAAGCTTCAAAGGGAAAAACTAGAATTGAAGAAATACTGTAAGTGGTGCAATAAGAGAACAGTGCACAAAGAAGCAAAAGCTTAAAAACCACAATGAAGCTCAACTTTACCAAAGCTGAAGCTTTGGGAAATGATTACATACTAATTGATGTAATAAGCAACAGGGATTATTTCCAACTTCTCGATGTTGCGTCTACCCTATCTCAAAAACTTTCCGATAGGCACTTTGGGATAGGTGGTGACGGAGTCATATTCATCTTGCCTAGTGAAGAACATGACTGCGAAATGAAAATATTCAATGCAGATGGTAGTGAAGCTGAGATGTGTGGCAACGGAATAAGGCAAGTAGCGAAGTACTACATTGATCACATATTAGAGAAAGACACAATAAAAATTCTTACAAAAGCAGGACTAAGGGAAATCAAAGTTGTGAAAAACAACGGTGAAACGAAATTTGTTGTTGATATGGGAATACCGATACTTGAAGCTAGTAAAGTACCCCTTAACAACGAAATAGTCAAGGAGGATAAATTAATAGACAAGGAGTTCGACTTCGGATTCCTGAAAGTGCCAATAACTACTCTATCAATGGGAAATCCCCATTGTGTAATCTTCGTTGATGATTTAGGAAAAATTGAAATTTCCGAAACAGGACCCAAAATAGAACATCATCCTCTTTTTCCTAACAGAGTAAATGTAGAGTTTGTCAAAATAGTTAACTCCAGAGAAATATCAATGCGTGTATGGGAGAGAGGGAGCGGCGAAACGATGGCTTGCGGAACAGGTGCTTGTGCCTCAGCAGTAGCAACTATGCTGACCAAATTACCAAACACAAACAAACTAACAGTTCACCTGCTTGGCGGCGACCTAATAGTAGAATGGAACAAAGAAAACAACCATGTCTACATGACCGGAGGAGCTAATCTTGTATTTTATGGAACCATAGAATTAAAGATTTAAAAATCTACGTTTTCAAAAAACACTTCAATGCCACCCTCTATTAAATTCACATAACTATAACTTAGCTTGACGATGAACCCTACATTCTTACTTACAAAATTTTCATAAAATACCCCCAAATTTAAGTAATTGCCATATTTGAAAGTATTAACGAAAGTGAGGTTCATGTTAGTACTAAAACTATACGTAATACCACCCCTTATATCAAACTGTGGATACAGCAGGTTATATCTAACAGTTTTATACCCCAAAGACAAATCGAACTCTTGATACAAGACAAATTTAACTCCACCCAAAAACCTTAGGTTTTTGTTAATGAAATAAACAAAAGAGTTGTCAAAAACCACAGGGAGCATGGACACATAAATATCTCTATAAATCCATGCCAATGAGCCCCCCAGACTCAAAAGATTTTCCAACGAAAAGCAATAAAAGAAGTTATCAAAGTCAAGTTTACCAAAAACATCAACTGAAAGTCTTAAAGAACTTACATCCAACAAATAAGAATATGAAAGTTTCAATCTACCGGCAAGTGAATATCCATGGTAATTCCAAACTAAGCCCGCCCCTAAGAAATAAACACCACTTGAGACAAAACCTTCAATATCCCCTGAATAGGTATACATAGGTATACCAAGTAGCTGTGTATACCCCAATTCTCCCAAAAATCCCCTTAAGCCAACCCTCAGTTTACCATTCAAAACATCTCCCCAATGATAAAGCCCCGAAATGCTAAAAAAATTCTTTTTCACAAGGTAAGCCTCAAACTGATTAGCCTCTTCATAAAGACTATCGTCGAGAGTATAACTTTCAACGAAAGAATACCCTCTGACAAACAATAAGAAAAAAGCAAAAACAAACAAAATCCTTTTTATCACGAACCTTATGTTAACGAAAAAGATCCAGGTAATTCAACTAACGTCATTGGAGAACTATATATACAAATCTTACCCAACCTCAGCAGTGAGTAAAAACCAAAAACTCAACCATACCTGCAAATTGCAATCACACTCCAAGCACATATGCCAAAAGAGCTGACTTTTGCACGAAAGAACTTAAACTTCCTACAAATTCCTGAACATGATTTCACTCAACTTGAAACTAATAGTACCTCTTTTATATATTTTAACCGAGTCAAGTGAAGTTGTGTTTATCAGAGCCGTTAGCTCAGGTGGTAGAGCACCGGCCTTTTAAGCCGGGTGTCGCTGGTTCGAGTCCAGCACGGCTCAATTCTGTAATTCCTCAAGGCTTATTCCTAACTTCTTAGCAGCAACCTCAAATTTTTCAATAAAATCAATGAGTTCGTAAATCTTTACTGGTACTGTCTTACCCTTGACCCTTATAACGTCCAACTGCCTACACAAAAACCTATCCTTTACTCTTTCATAGGTATACTCGCTTATTATCACTCTCGTGTGGAAAACCTTATTAACACCTTCCAATCTGGAAGCCAAATTAACCGTATCGCCCATTGCTGTATAGTTTTTCTTTCTAGTCGACCCCATGTTACCTATCGTAGCTAGTCCCGTATTTATTCCTATACCTATATCAATCCTCCTGTTTTCTGGCAACGTCTCATTTATTTTTTTCAGTGCTTCCAACATCTCCAATGCTGCCTTGCAGGCTCTATAAGGATGCTCTGGATCATCTAGAGGTGCGCCCCAAAATGCCATTATAGCATCTCCTATATACTTATCAACAGTACCTCTATTCTCCATTATTATATCCGTCATTCTCGAAAGATACACATTTATTAGCGAAACGAGTTCTTGCGGACTCATTCCCTCAGACAAAGACGTAAAGCCCCTTATATCAGAGAACATTATAGTTACATCTCTATCCTCACCTCCAAGGTTAAGCTTTTCAGGGTTCTTAAGTAGTATGTTCACAACCTCCGGTGAAACATAACTGTCTAGCATACTTTTTATCTGCAGCCTTTCTTTCCTCTCTCTAAGAGTTATGTATGTTTGGCCCGAAATATAAGAAAGAAGAATAGTAGAAACAGGAAGCGTTATCTCAAATATAAAAGCATAAGGCAATATGGGAAAACCTAATATCTGAACTCCCTGAGAGAAAATAAACAAAGCAGAAAAACCTGTAATTAATATTAAACCCAAGACTATACCAACCCCTAAAATCAAGTTTCTTACAGCTATTATAACAAAAGGTATGATTATCGCAAGAACAAGAGATACAACTACCACTATCCACTCAGGGACGAACTTAACATATCCGGGATAACCATAGAGATTATACCTTATCACGTTATCCAAAGCATTGGCTATATGCTCTATTCCATACATTCTAGGCGAAATAGGTGACTTCCATACATCGCCATACCCATATGACAACATACCTATAAGCACTAGCTTACCTTCCAAAGCCTTATCAATGTTCTTTATTCTAGGAACATCTGAGTACGATATGGTTCTGATCCCCCCTATTCTCACTTTATCACTTCTAACTGTGTAGTTGACAACAAATCTATTGATGTAATCAAGTGGTATCTTCACATCCCTTTGAACTACCCTACCGTCCGGATATCTTACTTTAGCACCTTTCAAAGTTAAACTTTTACCAAGTTCAACATACACATTCTTCAATGGTACGTCATAGTACTGGCAAAGAAGAAGCAAAACTACGTGAGGATAAAACTTCCCCTCAAATTCCACTAACATCGGAATAGTATTGTAGGTATCACTCCTTTCATACTGAGAATAAGGCAAAACATTAGCAAATCCAACCCCCTTACTCGCCCTTATAACCTCCTTCAATGGTAAAATTCCTCTATACGCAGATAAAAAATAACCCTCTCCTCTTATATTTTCTTCTGGTATTGTAAACCTCTCAAGTAGTTTAATTCTTTCCTTAGCCTCATCACTCCCCAAATCCAACCCTTCCTTACTAAACTCATCAAATATTAACATATAATCAAAGAAAAGATTCGTCGACTTCGAAAGCTCATCAAAAAACATTTTATCGATTTTCTCATCAGAATACTCAGAAAATACAATATCGAAAAATACCGCTTTAGGCACCCTTTCACTAAATCGAGACAAAGGCTTCAAAATATACTCTACATGTTTGTCTCTAGAAAAAGGATATCTACCTAGCTTCGACAAAGTCTTATCGTCAATACCAACTATCACCAAATCCTGAGAAGGAATAGTCAAAGGATTACCTTCCAAACGCTGGATCCCTCCCCTCTCACCGATCTTTATAAACTCCACTTCCCCCATTTTCAATGAAAAATACGTATTCACCACACTCTCTCTTATACCAACAAACAAAGTGCTATTAAGCACATAAGCAACAACAAAACTTCCAATAGAAATCGAAAGCAGAACTAAAATCTCAACAATTCTTTTCTTGCCCACACTCATAATATTCATAAAACCCCTCAAACAACATATCTTTCACTCACTAGTTTATGATTTATGATCTGATCCAAATTTTCCACAAATTTCAAAACCCAACTCTTCAAATTACCAAGAATTCATTCTTCCAAAGTGAAATATTCTGCAATCAAAAAAAATTAACACTAAACCCCATGAGCTAAAGGCAGTACACAAGTAACACAAAAATCCTCAAATGTTCATTAAAGAGACTCGCTTTGCAGTATCCCTATGATGAATTCAATAAAAACGCTATAAACTCCCTTGGTACAATCACTGTTTAGCCAATCACTCTTAGCATCATTCACATCTCTCTCGAACTCAACCAACAAAAAGTATTTCTAGCAAATTTTTTCGGCAAAATCTCTAATTTTCCAACTTTATTAAAAAAGCTTTATAATTTCTTTTTATGAGAGAAATAGTTACTTACGGTAACGAAGTGTTGCATAAACCGGCAAAAAATGTAACAGAATTCAACGGAGAGCTAAAGAATCTCATTGAAGAAATGTTCGAAATAATGTACAAAAGCAACGGAGTTGGCCTAGCAGCCAACCAAATAGGAATACCCCTAAAGGTAGCAGTTATTGATGTCACACCTGCAGGCCACGAAGGCAAAGTAGTATTAATCAACCCTAAAATAAAATCTCATTCAAAAAAGTTAATTTTAGATGATGAAGGATGTCTATCAGTACCAGGATTATACTTACCTGTTCTAAGGTATCAGTCGGTATCAGTGGAATACCAAGATATCGAAGGTAAGAAACAAATAATAAACGCAGAAGGATATTTTGCCAAAGCTATACAACACGAAATAGACCACCTCGAAGGTATTCTATTTGTCGAAAGATTTTTCGAATACTTCGACGTAGAAAAAATATTAGAAGACAACAAAGATAACGAAGAAGCAATAAAAATAATCGAATCAGCAAAAGAAGTTTACGACAAAATTAAAAAGTCAAAAAACAAGTAAAAATGAGAAGAAGCTTGATCGACTTCAAATCATCCATAGAAGGATTCCTAAACGATACCATATCGTTTATACTTGAAAACGAAGATTTCGAAATCATCACTGATGTCCTACTAATCTCGAAAACTTCAGTAAAATCCGTTTTCAACATTGCACTAGAAAAAAACCTAAAATCAACAGCACCAGAAGAAATAATAAAGGCAATCCAAGACTCAAAACCTAACTACGAAGTATGGATATTCAAAACCAACCTCCCCATAAAATCCTCATATCTCGTAGTAATGATTGATAAAGAAACAATTCAGAAGTACTCTGGTACACAAAACGTACCATTCAAACAGTTTTTACCTTACTTCATTAAAGAGTGTATACTCTTTGCTATATCCAATTCAGATAACCTTGCCTCACTGCCAATCGTTGACAAAGATGAATTTGTAAGGAGAGTAGCAAAAGAATATCTCAAGGAAATTTTCGGATCGATAGGAATAGAGTACTTAGTAGAGGAAGCATTCACTGTCTTTTCTATAGTATCAACTCAAAAATACGAGAAAGAAAGAAGCGAAGGATTTATCATATTCTCCCAAACCCCAAACATACCAATAAGTGTTGAGTTCTCTAAAAACATCGATATAGCAAGAAGAAACTATAGAGTAATAAGAAAAGTTCTTGAGTTTTCAAAAAATACAAATTTCTCATTAGTAGCTTACGACGGCAAAATTATAGGCATCAGCAATACAAATCTAATTCACACAAAATCGCTACTCGTCAGATTTTACGAAAACACCTGGGAAGTATGCGTATACGACCCTTCAGTAACCATAAAGTCAAAGAACATTCTTACACTAGACATCGGCAACATGAAATTTTTGCCATTAATAAGAATAAAAAACGGACTACCAGAAATACCAGAGATAAAATTTGATAGAAACTACCTAAAGAAAACCTTAACGTCAACATTTAAAAATATACCCAAAGAATCTCTAAGGAAGCTAACGGAAATAGTTTCAGCTTCATCAAGGCTAGGACATGGACTAATAATCATAATAACGACACCAAACATAGCTAGAATGGAAGCTAGTAGATTAACATACAAATCCTTTCAAATAAAACCTTTCAGCTTATTCGAGAATAATGAACTCAACATAGAACTACTAAGATCTATAACCTCAATAGACGGAGCAATAATAATAGACTTGGACGGTATATGCTATGGCATAGGAATAATTCTAGATGGCGATATCTCAGTTATAGAAAATCCATCAAGAGGCGCAAGGTACAATTCATCGATTAGGTACATAGAAACTAGAAACAACGAAGCAGTAGCTATAGTAGTTTCAGATGATGGAATGGTAGATATAATATCAACTGACCTTATACAAGAAAAAAAGATAATAGACATATCAGAAATGTTCATAGAAGAAAAACAATCAATTATAAGTTAGGACTTTTTAGTGAAATCAGCACTTTCTGCTTGGAAAAGCGTCCTAACCATATCAGAAACGTTACTTGGCTGTTTCTTTTCATCCACTTCAGCTTCTTTAGCTTTCTTAAAGCTATCGGAAGCCTTAACTTCCTTCTTACCCATCTCAATAACAACCCTCCTACCCGTCATGACACTTATTTTCTTTATTACTTCTTCTCTTTCCTTCTTCAAAATATCAGTCTTAAAGATACCGTAAGGGTCTTCTATTAAAACCTTTTCGTCATCTATCAAGATATTTACTTTTCTCTCCATGCCTGGGAAGAAATCAGCTATCTCCCTTCTGACTTTTTCTACAAGAGCCTCAGTTTGAGAAACTGATTTTTTGGCCTCTATCTCACCTATCTCCTCCAAAACTTCATCTACCGGATTTCTCACTACCTGCCTGGCTTTTGATTCTTCCTTGTGAACGGAACTTTCTAAGAGCCTCGAACCTGAGAGTTTTGTAGAAGCCTCACTCACTTCCAGACCACCCTCTGAAGGAACTTCAAACAGTTGTGAACTAGAAAGAGAAGCTTTCAGCTCCCTTAACTCCTCTAATATCCTCGAAAGAGTTATAACATTCTCAGTGTTACCAATCTTAAAAAACCCTTTCTCAAGGCTAAACAATTCATTTATAGATGCCCTCATCTCGTTATAAGTTTCTATCAACGTATTTTCAATAAAAATTATTTCCTCTCTTCTGAATAAACCTTTGAACCTTTCAAGAACTGAAATCTCATTTTCAGAAAGTCTTATCAAGCTTCTATCCACTCCGAAATCTTTCATTATAAGTAAATTCCTAAATGCTGATATAAGCTCTTCGCACAATTTCTTCAAGTCAAAACCCTTATCCCTTAATTCATTCGCAAGCCTTATCAAACCTCCAACATCCTTCTTAGACATTAAACTTAGAATTTTCTCAATATGAGAGATGTCTACAACTCCCAACAATCTATCTATCTCCTCATCGGTAACATCCTCTCTGTCACCTATATAGGAGACAACCATATCCAAAAGGCTTTCAGCATCTCTCATTGAACCATTTCCTGCTTTTGCTACCTTAAGTAAGATGCTATCAGTCACTTTAAATCCTTCTGCCTTAGATATCTTGAGTAGCTGCTGATATATAATTTCTGTATTTATCGGCTTAAGAACAAAGTGCTGACATCTTGACCTTATCGTCTGTTTCACCTTATAAGGCTCAGTAGTAGCAAATATAAAGACAACATGACTGGGCGGCTCCTCAAGTGTTTTTAAAAGGGCGTTAAAGGCTTCATCAGTAAGCATATGCACTTCGTCAATTATGTATATCTTATACCTCGACTTTACAGGCACAAACCTAACGGCTTCTCTTATGTTCCTAACATCATCTATTTTTCTGTTTGATGCACCGTCAATTTCTATGACATCAACCGACCTACCTTCCTTTATCTCGACACAGTTTTCACACTCATTGCACGGGCTAACGGTGGGACCATTAACGCAGTTTAGCGACTTAGCCAATATCCTAGCCAAAGTAGTTTTACCTGTCCCCCTAGGACCAGAAAACAGATAAGCATGACCGATTTTACCCATAGATATAGCATTCTTAAGTGCTCTAACTACTTCATCCTGTCCAACAACTTCATCAAAAGTTTGTGGCCTCCATTTCCTAGCTATTGCAATACGCATAAAACCTCACCCCTCCATCAAAAATTCTAAAACAATTTCATAATCTTTATACCTAACTTTATATACTCCTTCAGACACTCTCAAATCCACACCACTCTTACCGGAAGAAGACCTTATCAATCTTCCCCTACTATCGTATATGTAGATATCACCATAATCATAAATCCTAACACTCATAACTAACTCTTTAGCATCATATAAATTAACGAATATCTTTAAATCTTTAGATTCGTAAATAACTTCCCTTTTAGAAGCTACAATACCTTCCCCCCTAAATGCCAGTTTAGCCCCATACCTTGTACCACTCATAGAGTCAACAATCTCCAAAATGTCATCTTTGAGCCTTACAAGCATCCTACCAAATTTAAGGCTAACAGGCACGTAGGACAACTCAGAATTGTCCATTTTCAAAATAGCCATTTTAAGTTCAACATAATCCTTTTTACATCTATCACAACCCTCAACATGATTCAAAAAGTTCTCACTAGGACTTTCCACATTCAAAAGGAATTCGTCATACCCCACTGCACCACAACCAATATCCATAACAAAAATTTAAAAACTCTTAACTCCTGTTTCAACTTAAAAAGAGTACATTAAAAATTTTGTATTTTAAGCACTCAGCTCCAAGTACTAAAAGAACCTCCCTTTTGAAGACACATAATTTCTTGCGTTTTACAAATACCAAGCTTAGCACCCAATAATAGCTCCAACCTATCTAAAACATACAAGGCACATTAAATCCTTCAACGAAAATCTCTCATTACGTTAAAAAAATTCCTAGCAACAAAAAATACTTATTTTGTTAATGCTCGAAACTACATATCAAAATACGTTATCTTTTAAAATCTAGTGATTAAATCTAAGTTTCTGTTCTAAACACCAGGAATAATATATAAAAACAACAAACAAAAAGTTTACAACGGTATATTTCAGTATTAAACTATAAGTATCCGAAAATGTTAGATCGGGGGAGCGTATGCTAAAGAGGGTTTTTTTAGTTATACTTATATTAGCCTCATTTTGCTATCTCTCTTTTTCACAGAAAACAACTTCAAAAGATCCTTATGCCGATGAACCTGCTGTCTATGTCTCAACAAACGGAAGTGATGTAAACCCAGGAACAAAGGTACTACCTTTCAAAACGATAGAAGTAGCAATTGACAAAGCAGTAATATTTGGTGTCACTACGATAAAAGTAGCAGAAGGGGTATATACACCAGGAAATGGTCTAAATACAGGGTTCAGTGGCGTAGCCATAAAACACCATAACATAAAACTAATAGGTGGCTATAGCCAAGACTTCGAAAGTATAACCGGTTACAGCATACTCGACGGAAATATGAAAGTACAATCAATAATTGAGGTAAGAGGTGTAACAAACGCATTGATAGAAAACTTCATAGTCACAGGCACAACAAACAGAGATAAAACCGAGCAAAAAGGTGGTGGAATATTCTTAAATAATTCCTCGTTCTCCACTATAAATAATGTTATCTCATCTAACAATCAAGTTGATAGCGGCGCAGGTATATGCGTCATTGGCAATAACAACACTATAAAAAATTCAAAATCCATAGCAAATATTGGTAAAAACGGTGCTGGAATATACATGCTAGGGAATTATAACTCGATAACATCTCTAAGTGTACAAAGTAACACTTCATCAATTTTTGGTAACATGTATGTGAGTGGCATAAGCAACACTATATCAGACTCCAGCATATCCTTTAACACCTCAAGGGAAGGAGGTGGGGTATACATAGATAGGGGAATTGGTAATAGGATCGTAAACTCTACGATAATCAGCAATAACGCTTTAAATTCAGGTGGTGGCATATTCGTTAACATAGGTGCAGGTAATTACATAAATTCCACAGTGAAAGCCAATAACTCCAGAGATGGGGGAGGAATATACGCTTTCAAAACAACCTCATTACTAGTAGAGGGCGAAGTCTCCGAAAATAACGCTAGCAAGAATGGCGGAGGTGTAGCACTTGAAAATTGTTACAAAAGCACAGTAAATGGAAATATTCAGAAAAACACTGCTGGCGGCTCAGGTGGTGGAATCTCATTAAGAGGAGATGAAAACATAATAAGTGGAATTATTTCAGGTAACTATGCAAAAGAAAATGGTGGCGGAATATACATAACAACAGGACTCAAAAACACAATAAATGCGAAAGTACAAAACAACACAGCTGACAAGAACGGTGGAGGAATATACATAGAACTAGCGAAATCAACTTCCATTAAAGGTACCCTAATAAGCGGTAACAAATCAGGTAACATAGGTGGTGGTATATTCACACTCAAAGACATAGACACAATAGTCTCTGAATCATCGATAGTAAACAATACAGCTAGGTTACATGGCGGTGGTGTAGGAATTCAAGATTCCACTAACTCATCACTACTAAGCTCAGACATATCCCAAAACCAAGCAGAAGTAACAAATAGTATTGTATACCTATACAAAACTGAAGCAGTTATAAACTTCGTAATATCAAATTGTACAATTGGTAGTGTGCAGGGCGGTAAAGGATTTGGGATATACGAAGACGGAATAAATGATATAACATATCACAAAATAATCGATAACACATTTGTAGAGTCTACGCTTTATAGATTATACAGAGACTATTACCTAGACGCCTCAGCATTCATAACGGCAGTCAACAATCCGAAATTCTCCGGTGCATCAGAAGCAAGAGGAAATAAAGTAAAGTAAATTATAGGTGGTAAGGGAGGATAATATTCTCCCTTAATCTCCATAAAAAAGTGCTTAACGCATATCAAGCATCTTGTATTAATTTGCTCTTGATGTTTAGGAAAATATAACATAATGGACATGCCCATCCTAGAGCTAGACACGGCAAGCTTCATATTTCAACTCATCATCTTCGCTTTAACACTTCCGATAAATTTATTCATAACATCAAGAATCAAAAAAATAAAATCTATCTCAAACATTGCTCTAATCAAAGTTAGAAAGCTAACCAACCTTTCGTTATTCGTCGTAATTATTTCAATAGCCTCATCCGTGTTCAAAGAAAGCATCTTCCCCATATTCTTGCCTCTGGCAGCATACATTATAAACAGCATTGAAAAAACAGGCATTGAAAAATTCGATATCATAATGATTGTAATCTCAGCTACAATATGGCTAGGAAGCGTAATCATAGGGATAAATATCTTTTATCCATTTTTGGCTATATACACAATAATTTACGTCGTTATTTACATATATAGCAGAGAATACTCCGAAAACGTAAAAATAATAATCTTCATCTCTGCATTCATCTTGTCAGGAATACTTCTGGGAGAGATAGGTCTTTTGTTTAACTTCAATCTCTTCAGCAAAGTGGGAAGTATCTTTGTAATGTTATCAGTTCTTTTCATACAGCTATACTCTATTCTAACTTACGCCATTGAAACTGACACAGTTAACGACAAAATGACTATTTCACTAATCGAAACAAATCGAACGCTATCTAATCTTAAGAAAAACTTTCAAGATTTGGTAAATAACTTTGAACAAATATTGAACTTCCTCTCTGATGAAAGTGGGAAATTCTCAAGTATTCAGTTCGAATCAGCAATCAAGACTATCCTATGGTCAATATCGAACATAGAAGCTACCATATCCATCGTACAAAACTCATTCTCAAACCAATCAGAAAAAATTGAAGAGACAGCCAAAAAGATCCCCATAGGCATAGATAACTTCGAAAACAGCATCACAAACCTAATCAACGAAAAACAACTTCTCTCAGAGGCAAATACAAACATAATGAACTTAACAAAAATAGCCCTAGACAGCGAAAAATCAGTAATGGAAGTAGCAAAAGCTGTGAAAGATCTGAAAAACTCAGTAAAAAGCTTCGTTGACAAACTCTCATTATTTGAGTCTATATCCCAACAATCAGAAATACTCTCGATAAACATAAGTGTCGAAGCTTCTAAACTAGGTAAAGAAAGCTCAAGCTTCTCCAAACTTTCCAAACAAGCCAAAAAGTTCTCTGAAATAATTTCTTCACAGATTTCAGATATAAAAAATGTCATAGAGAGAGTTGACAAAAGTTCAGAATACAGCGAATACCTTGTAAAAACTCTAGTCATGTCATTCGTTGAAATAGAATCAGGACTAAAGAATGTTTCAAAAGATATATCATCATTCTTAGCAACAGTCCAGCAAATTTACACCTCATCCTCAGACCTAATGAAAACCCTTGCAGAGATAAACTCAATATCCATGTATTTACCTTCACTAATGGAAGAAATGAAAAAGAGATTTAAGGACATGGAATGGGATTATAAGAAAATCAGAGTAAACATAGAAGAATTCTCTAAAAACTACAACATACTCAACCTATCACTGGAAAACGTGAAAAACTCAATTAAAAATCTGTATCAACTGCTACAAGAAGCAAAGAAACTATTATGAAAAAATTAATAACTATCACCTTAGCAATAACTTTTCTACTCCTCAACTACTCTATTGCGAAAGTTTACGATAGCGTAGGCAAAGAATTCGAAAAAAGGAAGTACTCAAAAATAATCTCACTAGCACCAAGTATAACCGAAACACTAATGTTTCTAGGGATCTCCAACGAAATAGTTGGAATAACAAGATATTGTCCTAAGCCAAACGATAAAGCTTCAATAGTTGGCGGATTCTACGATCCCAACATAGAAAAAATAGTCTCTCTCAAACCTGATATAGTTTTTATGCTCAAAGCTGGAAACGTTGAAAACTACCACAAACTTGTTAAATTAGGAATCAACGTTTTTGTACTTGACTACCCATCAATCAATGATATTGAAAATAACATGCTCAAACTGAGCATGCTACTAAAACTACCAAACACTAACAAAGTACAAGAATTCAAAAAAGAACTAACAAGAAAAACCAAAGCTCTATCCGAAATAATAAAAGGCAAAAAAATACTCGTCATGTATTCCTACCCACTAATATATACAGCTAGCTCAAACAGCTATGTAGCTAGCCTAATAAGATCAATAGGTGCAATCAATGTAAGTGATACGTTAACCTCTCCATACCAAACAGTAACAATAGGTGTAGAAACTCTGCTAAAATTATCACCTGACATCATTATACTCACTGAACCTTACTATGAAGATATCGAGAAAGAAATAAGAAAATTAGGAATCAAATCTAAATTTATATATGTACC
>CAYYXA010000046.1:0-3751 GCA_964475465.1 uncultured Brevinematales bacterium | reverse complement strand
CATTATCACACATTCTCATCATATCGTAGAGCACTATCTGGTTCGGGAACTTTGTATAGTCAGGAGAAGAGTTATTAAGGTTAGTGTATTCAGCAAGGAATATATCCATGGATGCAGCATGCCTACGAGATTCTGGATTTGACGTGTCATTATGTGGATCAATCCTAGCACTCACCCTGAGTATCTCAAATCCGAATGGATTGTAAGGTGATGGCTTCCATAGTTTATTCGTAAACCCTATAGCAGTACCAACCCAAGTTCCTATGTAGTTAGCGTCTGAAAAAGTACGACCAGAAAAAACAACGCTACCACCATTGAAATTGAAAGAGTTAAATCTAGAAGTAGTAGGTAAACTAGAAATTATCCCTTCCTTGTTATACCAAAGTCCACCATCGTTACCCTGTGCTACATACCACCAGCCACTAGTAGGAGTAGTATTAAAAGGTTCAAAATAAAAGTAAGACTCTCCAAACGAATAAAATACTAATACAAAGACAAAAACCAAAACTCCAAAGGCAACACGTATGTGCCTCACCATACTTTCCTCCTAATAAATTATTTATCAAAAATCATGCCAAGTCAAGAGAAAACTATTCTCACCCATCCAAAATACCTGCAAAATCTACCAAAGTAGAAAATCGTAAAATCTTAAACACTACTAAAAACTATAAAAAAAGTGTACAAAATTTTCACATAGAAATTGCAAAATTTGCACACTCACTTTTTAGCCTGTAATTACTATTCAATAACACATTTTCAAAGCACACTGTTGCAAAAAAAACAACAAAGATCTTTGTTTATAATCCTATAAAAACAACGTTATCAACGTTAAATACAGAATCATAAAGAACTTGAATGTAAGAATATGAACTTTGTATACTTATATTAGGTAAGCGGGAATAGCTCAGTTGGTAGAGCATCGGCCTTCCAAGCCGAGGGTCGCGGGTTCGAGTCCCGTTTCCCGCTCATCTGACCAGTGTTATACATCACAGAACTCAAGCCTACAGATCTTAATCCCATTCAGGAAATTTGCAAAGATTCTTTCGAATTTTCAATGTACAGAGTGGATAAAAAATTAGTTAACCTTGTTGGTACTTCAGATTTCTCACTAATATCAAAAAATATAATATCTTCATCAACAAACACATTTATAGCAGTAAACCAAAACAGAATTCTCGGTTTTCTATCATGGAGTCACGAAAAATCTCTCTCATCAATAACGTATAGACAGGTATTTAAAATAAACCTCCTAGCTGTCTCAAAAGCCTACAGAAACAAAGGTATAGGATCAGAACTGATGAGATACTTCCTAGACTACTCAGCCAAAAGAGGAGCACAAATAATCTTTGTAAGTACTGACGAAAACAACACAAAAGCTATAGATTTCTACTCAAAACACGGTTTTAAATACTCCTCTACCTTCTTAACTTTGAGGCTTTTCAGAGAAAAAATGACACAACAAGAACCAAAAGAAGAGGTAACCGTATCCTTAGCAAAATCAAGAGAAGAAATCCACCAACTCTTAGCCAAAAATGACGAATATCAAAACTACCCTTTCCCAATACTCTTTGAAAATGAAATAGAAGAAAAAATAAAGTTGAACCTCCTTGATAATTACCTGAGATCATTAGAAATCAACTTTGATATATTCAAAACATTCGTAGCCACTGTTAGAAGCAAACCCATAGGATACATAATAATCAAAGAGGACATAAACCTATCTTCAATACTCTCAAACATATCAAACAAAACAATAAAAGCTTATAGAATATTTGACATATTCGTAGAGAAGGACTACAGAGGCAAGGGGATAGGCAAGTACCTAATAAGTAGTGCTGTGAACTCAAATTTACTAAATTCTGGAACCTCGGGAACTTTTGACTTCATAGAAATTCTCGTTCCTTCCCACAACTACCCACTAATAAATGCACTGATAAGTAATGGTTTTTACGTATCACACAGCATGGTAAACTTATTCAGAAGATGAAGAAAGCCCTTTCATCTGAGCTTTAAACCAATCTTGTTTAGATTTGCTTTCTCTAAGGACTTGCTGAAGCTTAGCAAATTTAGATTCAAGAGATTTCCTATAATCCTCAAGCCTTTCTTCAAACCTAGCATAGTAATTCTTATTAGCCTTGATTATGTTGTCAATCTGTTTTTTCTTGAGTGCAAAAACTCCATTAACTCTTACGTACTCATCAGAAAGAGAAGAGACACTATAAGCAAATCCAGAATCAACCAATTTATCAGAATTTGTATCGTTAGCAAAAATCTGCTTAACTGCGTCTATATCCTCTAAAAGAGCCTTCTCAAATCTCTCGTTGTCCAAGGTCAAAACTCCTCTTCTCACATACTCCCATAGGTCAGATTCAAAATCTAGCTTCGTCTCAATATTTTTGGTGTAAATACCAATGTGATATAGTAACCTTATGTTAGTATTAGCAGTTTTGTAAGGTTGCATAGCCAGAAATCTCAATCTGTCTTTGAGCCTAATTAAATCTGTATCAGTAGCAAACGATCCTTCTTCCTTCTCTTCATCTGGTTTCTCGTAAAGCTGCCTTCTATCAACAATAGGTTTTGTTATCTTACTAAGGTATATCATAACGTTATTATACCTTTCTATAAAGTTAGACACTGCATTAGTTATTGAAGCATAATCGTAATCAACTCTAGCCAATATCTCCTTCTTAGGATCCTCACCAACCACCTTAATAACACCATTTATAACATCATCAATGTCATTACCTTCTCTTTCAATCCTAACTCCATCAACATACACAATAGCATTGTCAGCCTGAGAAATGTAATTCTTAGGTGCAAACTCTGATTCAAACTCAACCTCTCTCCTCTCAAAAATTCTTACTCTCCTAAAAACAACATCCAAAAGGTCATTACCATTCCTTAAAATAACCTGCTTAAGAATCTTACCCTTATCCTCACCTAAGTTCACAACTTGGTAGTTAGTAAAAAGCTTTACAACTCTCTTCGATCCATCCGAGAAAACTAAAATCACAAAATCAAAATCATTGCTTACGTAGGTAATAAAAGATTGTAAACTACCTATTGCACTACCACCCTTAACCTCAACATTACTAACCCTAACACTCTCCATTAGCCTTATATCAACATCTCTAAACTTAGGATACTCGTAATAATAAAAATCATTAGAAACCTCTAAAAGAGATTTTTCGGTAATAGTGTACTCAACATCGTTTGACAAAACACTCCTCTTTGAGAGTTTCAAAGTAGGCAAAGACGTAAACAAACTAATAACATCAAGTTCCGAAGGTTTATCCTCCTTCTTGGCTTTCCTACCAAGAAGCCCAATCTTAATTAGCTCAGAAACATTACCAGTTATAAAAATCTTATTGCTTTTACCCGTCTTTTTGGATGAGATCCTTATAACCTCATTATCCTTATCTACTTTAACAACCGAAGCAACAACAGATTCACCTGCAGCATCGTTTATTGCTTTAGCAAGATCGTGTAGTGTCCCTCCTCCAAAGCTAACTTCATAGCTCTTTCCACCGACAGTAATAGTAAAACTGAAAGAACCCAGTTTCATCCCTACCGGCAATAGATCAGAAATAAACACATCAGGTTTTGCCATCTTCTCTACCCTAATAACTCTTTCACCAATTTCAGCCCCCCTATTTGGCAAAACCTTAACTATGCTCTCATCAGAGGAAATACCTAACCTATTACCAAAAGGTGATCTATAATCGTAGATAAGCTTAGCACTCTCCCTAAG
>CAYYXA010000045.1:0-7732 GCA_964475465.1 uncultured Brevinematales bacterium | reverse complement strand
TGCTGTTATGCTGATTAAAATTAAACTCTGAGCTCCCCCACTCTTCATTGAACTCCTGAATATACATCGCAGCAACATCAGGATTATCTTTAACAACAACAACGTTGTTGTAAGCATTGTAACGACTAGAAATAGAAAAGTTGTATGAACCAGTAATAACAGTATTCCTCACCGGAGATGAAATAATATCATAATCAAAAACAATAAACTTGTTATGGTGCTGCCTCGCACCTTGCTTGTAGCCCTTCCCCTTAAAATCATTAAAAACCTCTATATTCGGATGTGAATCAAGAACATCAATCAAACTATTCCAGTAATCACTATCAATAGTGATCCTAACTTTTACCCCCCTGTTAGCAGCACTGATTAGCGCTGAGGCAATGTCAGAATCATCAAAACTGTAAGCACTCATTGATATATTACTACGTGCCTGAGTTATGAACGAAATAATAACCCCATGTATATCGTGATTAAACTGCGGAGAATTAAAATAAGAGAAAACCTCATAGGAATAAACCCTCAAAGCAAAAACAAAACAAAAAACTATCACGAATAACCAAGAATAGCCAAAAAACTTAAACCTAGACAACATCTAAAATCATATTATAAAACACAAAAAACACAAAAACCAATGTTCTCGTAACCTTCTACAACTTCAACTATATCATACTATAGTAGGGAGGATCTTATGAGAAAATTACTTTTAGTGTTACCTCTAATTTTGGCGATACCTATGTCCACTAGTGCTTTCTACGGACCCTATGAACCATATGATAAAATAGGGAAATTGATAAAAATTCTTAATGCACCTGAGCTTAATCTATCACAAGCCCAAAAGGACAAAATATTTGAAATCTTCATAAACAGCAAAAAAACAATTGACACCATTTCAACTGAACTAGCAAAAGTTCTATACGAAAAAGAAAAAGAATTATCATCCAACAATCCTAATTGGAGCAAAATAAGATCACTCAATGAACAGATAGCAAAGTTAAGATCTGACATAACAAAAATAAGATTAAACTTGCAAACAGATATTCTGTCAGTCCTAACAAAAGAGCAAAGGGATAAACTAAGAACATTATCCCCAAAGTCACACCCTATGAAGCATATGAAAAAATAGAACCCATAAAGCATGAAAGCTAGATATAATTAAAACAAGAGAACTAAGATTTCTTCTCCTCAACTTCTAAATACAAACAAATATCAAACTCCAAAGACAAAGAAAGGCATAGTACCCATTGCCAATAATTAAGGTTTAGGGGAAATAGTAGCTTCCATACAAAACCAGTTCATGAATTATTTGAAAAATAACCAAAAAACGTTTATCATTCGTGTGATATGAAAAACCTCATTGTTTTTCTAATCAACGTGTACCAAAAATACATAGGGCCGATAAAAGGAAAAACCTGTAGGTTTTACCCTACATGCTCCGAATACACAAAAGAAGCAATAATAAAGTACGGTATAATCAAAGGGGGATTCTTGGGGATAAAGAGAATACTAAGGTGTCATCCCTTCAACCCTGGTGGATACGACCCAGTCCCCTAATCTCCTATTATAGCCTTCCTATAATTATTGATTACTTCAATATACTTATTCCTAAGGTACCGACTATTCAACTTCTCTAACTTTACACTCTCTACAATACTGTCAATCTTCTCCAACTTAAAAGTTTTTGGCCTCTCTGCTTCTCTCTTCTCCGAAATACCTTTCTCAAACATTCCCCGCTGGTACTCAAGTGTGTTAAATTCTAACTTTTGAGTCATATCGTAAGCCAAAGAATAATTACCTCTGACTATCTCATCAAGTATTTTTTCAAGCTCCTCCCGTATCTTCCTAGCACTTCCATCTCCAGGCCTATTAGCTTCAAAATTTTTAGCCTTCTCTATTGCTCTCCTCACCAATTTCTCAAGCTCCCTCAATATTCCACTGTCACCTCTGCCCTCCATAATATCCTTAAGCATACTCGAAATTCGTTTGTACATTTCCATAAGTTCACTCATACTAACACCCGAAGGCGATAAATTAATCCCTTCTCTCATCTTATCACTCAAATCAAGAATTTTTCTTAGGGTAAAGGAGGTAAGATTTATAGAACCTGCCAAAATCTCAACTAAATTATAAGTAGAACCTGAAGAAACTGCTGAACTGAAAGAATAAAAATTATTCTCAACATCTCTAAGTATCTTCTCAATCTCAAAAATATCTTCAGACAAACTAATATCAAGGTAAATAGAACTTATAAGCTTGCTCACACTCTTCCTATAAATCTTAAAAGCATCATTCACCAATCTAATTTCATTACTCATTCTGAATTTATCTATTCTCGGATAAATCAACCTGAGTCTATCAAGACTATCCTTTGACCTAGTAAGCAATGCCTGAGAATCGAGAACTTCAAGATATCTATCCCAAAGCTCATTCCTTTGCTTGTTTTGTAACTCAACCATACTCTTCATAAGTTCTTTAAATAACTCAAAATTGATGTTCTTAACAGCATCTTGTACACCTTGCAAATCTCTCTTGTTCATTGAATTCTTGAGTGCTTTAATCTTATCCATTAAACTCGATTTCAAGTTTTCGCTCAATTTCCTAAACTCTTCACTATTCACAAACTCTTGTAATTGTTTGTCAACTTCACTATTACCTTGATTATCTTTAATTCCTAAGTTCCTTATAATGTTGTTCTCAATATCCGAAAACTTAGAAACGGTTTTTATCACATCCTTAAATTCATCAATCTTCTTAACTTCCATCTCCAACTCTGTAAGTGCTTTACCCAAATCATCTATCTTTTTGTTAACTTTCTCATAACTTATATTCGCCTTGGTATCAAGCTTCGATACAATTTCACTGAATTCTCTATCTTCCATTATCTTTTCTAATCTCTCCCTTATTCCTCTTAGTTTATTGATCTCCTCACTCAAAGCTCTATACCTATCCAAGGTATCAAGAAGTTCCCCCAACTCTTCTCCCAAAGATACAACATTAGAAATAGCGTTTCGCAGCCTTTCCACCTTGTCCAAGATTCTAGTAGTTCTAGAAGTGTCAGAGACACCTTTGTCATCTAACGTGTCTTTTAAATCAAAAATATCCTCCTTTGTGCTAGAAACTTGGCTAGAAACAACCTTTAGCTTCTCTTCTAACATTTTAGCTAGTTGCGAAAAGGTAGGCAAATACACAACTCTAGTACCTATCCCCACGGCACCATAAACATCCCTAGCAATAACATTAATTACGACATTATCACCTGGCAAGAGTCCGCTTTCCTTGGAACCTAATGAAAACGTAAACGTAGAGCTGTCAAACCTGAAATTCAGGTTTGTGATTTTTCTTACATAATAAGTCAAAGTATTACTAACCAACGCGTACGCATCGGTAAAAATAATATTATCACTATCAACAACTTCACCGAATCCATCCAATAAAAAAGTCGGTAACGTTATTATCATGTCCTTTTCAGGGTACTTGATAATAACATTGGGCACATCGTTAGTACGAACAGAAATGTAAACAGGCCCTAATTCAAAAGACCTACCCATATCGTCAGTAAACAAAAAACTAACAGTAGAACTAACCACAGGGCTAACCAAAATTTCAGCTACATTGTTATACAACCTCCTAATAAACCTCAATCCTGAACCTTTAACAGAAACAGATGACAATTTGTGAGAAAAGACAAAATCAAAAATTACTTCGCTACCTCTTACAACGTTTAGATCAGGTATATAATCATAACCAGATATCTCAAATCCATCGTAAAGAACTCTGACATAATTACTCAAAAGTTTGAATGTCCCAACAAAGTTAACATCTACACTCACAAAATCCCAAATCAAGCCATATTTCCTACCAAGAACCTTAAATGTAATGACCCCATCCTCCCCCTTAGGCCCTCTAATCACCAATTCACCAAAAAACTTATCCCCTTTCATTACCAATTCATTAACCTTGTCACCAAGAACAACAAAAACATCACCTACCTTAAAACGTGGCAAAACTTCAACTTTAAGTGGTACATCAGTTGAAACAATGGTATTATAACTCACCTCAACATCTCTTAATAAAAATTTATAGAAATCAACAAAAACCACTTTGAAACGAACAAAGAAAAATAACACAACGACAAATGAAAAAGCTAAAATCACAAACCTCTTGAGGTAAGAAATAACTAAATCATCAATCTTCTTTCCTATCTCTTCGAGGTCTCTCACGTAACTCTTAGGGTCCATCGATTCTCTTTCTAACTGCATTATAGCATCAACAATAAGTCTTCTTTCACCAAAAATCCTGTTTTCTACAGTTCCCACCGATGGAACTAAAACATGGAAAAACCTCTTTCCAAAAAGCAAAATAACTGTAAGAAAAACAAATGTTAGAAACAAAGAAATCCAAAACGGAGGCACGAAAAATTCATCCCCAAGATAAAAAAGAATAGAGAAAAAAACAAAAAACACCAGAGAAACACTCAAAACTAGAAATAAGACAAAAGACAACAATCCGATTATCTTAATCAAACGAATCTTCTCACTAATACATCTCACAAAAAACATTTTACAAATGCTTAACCAATGTATTCAATTAAGTTCTTGAAAATTATTAATCTAGACCAAAAGAAACACTTAAAATACATTTAAGTCAAGGGCTTTTTTGATAAACCATTTAGTAGCCTTACTTTTGTCAATATAATAGAGGCTAACCCTACCTTCTACCTCAAGAATACTTAAACGAAAAAATGCTCCAAGAACTCAATGAACTCAATGACAAGGTACTCAGAATACAAAAAGTAAAACACACTTCTAAGTGCCTGAAAACTTTCGGTTCCAAAACCTCTGTACCTTCATAAGTAGGTGCTATAGGCAGTTACCTCTAGTAAGAGATAATATAATAATCGTCCTGATAAAGCAAGGTATAATCAAAATAATCTTCAAGTTCGTAATCCTCTTTACCGTCATAATACGAAACATATTCATAAGTTGATGAATAATTTGTCGATTCTTGATAAGAATAAGAAAAGTAAGTAGCTCGATCATCATAAACTAAACTACCATTAGCAAGCTCCCTATCTTTACCTGACCAGTAGCTATTGGAAATAAAGCTTCCCAAAAACGAGGAGAGAAAAACCAAAACAACCATTGATATGCCAATTAAAATTCTTTTTAAACTATTCATGAAAATCCTAAGCGATAAGAACTTCACCACTCTTTCACTAATATAAGAACCAAATTCACCTTTATCGAGATCTATGCTTTCCGAAACTTTAGAAGAAACATCTCTCAATTTAACTAATCCGTTAGAAAACTTCAAAGCATTTTCGTAATACTTTTTACACTCAGAGCAACTAGCTATGTGCTCAACGACACTTTTGCTTAGAGGGTTACCTAAGAAAATAAACTTCTCTATTTCATCAATTACCTTTTTGTGCTTCATTTTCCTCCCCTAAGGCTTCCACTACCATTTTACGAGCTCTAAAAAGCCTCACTTTACAATTATCCTCAGATATATTCAAAATCTCGGAAATCTCAGAAATTGACTTACCCTCAACATAAAAAAGTATAAAAACATCTCTATACTTAGGTGGCAATTTATTGATTATGTTTAGAGCAAAATCCAAATTTTCATCACTCCCATACTGATTATAACGAGACTCAAGAATATACTCATTTTCGTCATCAAATATAACCTCTCTAGTTCTCTTCTTTGCTAACTCTTGCTTGTACTTAATAAGAACATTCCTAGCTATCGAGAAAATCCAACTTTTTACTTTACCTTCATCCCTTAACCCATTCCTATAACTCCAAGCCAAAACAAAGGTATCATTAACCAAATCCTCAACATCGTGAAACTTAACCTTATTTGAAATAAAGTACCCCGTAATCATATTCTTTAACTCCTTGAAAGCCTTTTCCAGCAAATCATCTGTATTCATATACTACATCACTAACTAAGATAAGAAAAACCACCAAAATGTTACACCACTAAATATCAAAACAACATAGCTGTTAAACACCAAAAACTATTCACTAACATAACTTCTAAACAACACATTCTCAAATAGCTTCTCTACCTCTTTCACCAGTCCTAACTCTTACTACATCCTCAAGAGGCAAAACAAATATTTTACCGTCTCCTATTCTACCTTCTCCCTCACTCCTAGCATACTTGAGTATTGTCTGAATCGTAGGCTCAACAAATTCATCATTGACAGCTATCTCAAGCTTAACCTTCCTAACAAACCTTATACTAGGCCCTATAACACTTTCGTCTATGTACCCTCTCTGCCTCCCATAACCTTGAACCTCTGAAACAGTCATCCTGGAAACATCTATCTTCCTCAGCTCCTCCTTTACTATGTCTAACTTCTCAGGTCTTATAACTGCTATTATGTACTTCATTAACGAATTATTAGAATACAAGCAAAACACTTTCAACAAGTGCTAAAACTTCGTCAAAAACTGCTTCAGGCTAGCATGATTCCCACTAAAAGAGTAAAATAACCACTCTAAGAACATCAGTAACCAATAAAGTTCTTTAAGCACAAGCTATGACTAGCACAAAGTGAATCAACACGAAACACCTCTAACAAAATCAAAAATTAGAAAGAGAAACAAAATCATCTTTATCATTTCTTAAATGTTCAACCCAAAGAGCTATTCTCTAACTTTCTTAATTCTACTTATTTTCCTAATAACCTCGTGTGCAACATTCCAAAACCAACAATTAGTCAAAATACCCAACCCAACCGTAAAATCAGAAATAAAAATTTCGCTATCAACCATTAGCAACATATCAAAGGACAAAATAACCTATGACGTTTTTACAATTTCAAATTTTATCTTAAACTTTGCAACAAATTATGATATAGAAGAGGAGTATAGTGAACCCCAAAATCCCAAAACTAACATTTCTACCAACACGAACACAACAAACAACCAAGAAACATATGTCTTAGAAACCTCACAAAGAGACTTGAAAATAGACATAGACACCCTTGTGCAAGAGACTATAAAAAAGAACTTCAAAATATTCGTGAAGAGCTTGGGGAAATTTTACCCAAAACACGAAGAAATAACAATTCTAAACACTAATGAAATAGAAAAGGCCCTGATAAACAACATCATTGCTTCAAAGAGCAAACTGACAAACTACATTTACAGCACATACGAAACAAACTATTCCTATATAACGAACTATTCACTAACAAATGAAATACTCCCTGATGGAACAACAAACCAAAAGGTTGTCATAGAAATAGTGGAAACAGCTAATGAAATTGAGAATAAAAGGATAAGCAACGAAGTTTTAATAAAATTCATCTTTACCAATACTCCATGGGTATTGAAAATAACAAATGGAATACCATTCAGTGAAGGTAAACCCAGTGATATCGAAACTTTGGTTTTCTATGAAATCACTCAAAAGCCCGAAAGTAAATATATGACAAACTACCTCATAACACTCTATAACCTGGTATCTAACAAAATTACAAAAGATGTTTACCTTTACAGCACAAACTTACTTCTAGAGGATTTACTCAAGAGCGACTACAGAATATTCGATGAGCTGAGGCCTGTTTTTTACTCATACCGATGTGGC
Organism: uncultured Brevinematales bacterium; assembly: GCA_964475465.1. Taxonomy (GTDB): domain Bacteria; phylum Spirochaetota; class Brevinematia; order DTOW01; family DTOW01; genus JAPYWX01. The sequence goes on along the minus strand of CAYYXA010000045.1, from coordinate 133 downwards.
GAACTTATCATAGAAGTAGAACCAAATGACTACGACATCTACGTTGACAACTTTCTCATAGGCAAAGGTAAAGCAAAACTAAAGTACATAATGGAAGGCAAACACAAACTTTCATTCGGCAAATGGAGTTACA
>CAYYXA010000044.1:0-24767 GCA_964475465.1 uncultured Brevinematales bacterium | reverse complement strand
AAAACTCTTGAAAATTTGCTCCATAGCCAACATCAAGCCAAGAATTTGAACTTATAAAACATAAAACACCATTCGGTTTAAGTAGAGATAGCCCTTTATAATAGAAATAGACATAAAGGTCACTTCGTTTGTCGATTTTTAATAAAGTTTTTCCACTTTTATCCAAGAAGGTTTGAGATATGGATTTGATGATCTCATCTTTATCTTTAATATTCTCCTGCCTCACATATGGCGGATTCCCTATTACGATATCAAACCCATCCACAACCCCAAACATCCACTCAGGATCAAACCAATCAGCAAAAGAGTTTTGATCAAATATATCAAAATTTACTATCTTATCAACAGTATCATTTGGCCAACCACTATTAGAAAGAAGATTGGCTATCTCTTCTCTAATTTCTTTATCCCTCTTCTGAAGATCAAGCTTCTGCTTCCTCGTCTTAGCACTAAAGTATTTGTGACGAATAGTCTTAAGCTCCTCTTCTTTTTTCCTAATAACGTCATTACCAAAAGATAATACACCAGATTTATCAAGCCCTACAAGAGTATTCGCTGCTACAAACTTCGTCTCAAGGTTCGGCAACGGCCTTATACCAAAATTTTCCCTAGATCGGTCTATTTTCTGATCAAGCACCAACGAAATGAAAAACCTAAGCTTACTTATCTGTATAGCAATCGGCTGAATATCAACACCATAGATACAGTTCTCTATAAGGTAAAGCTTCCTAGCATAGTCAGGATAATTTATACTCTCGTCAAAAGCTTCGTTTATTTCTATTAACATCTCTTCTCTTTTCGCCTTATCTGACTCCTCAAATGCTCTCTCAGATTCCTCAATAGCCTTTTCACGCTGAAGCTCAAGCCAATATTTATTATCCGGATCTATCTTCTGTAGTATGTGAACAAGTTTGTGAAGAACCCCCATCGGGAAAGCACCACTACCACAAGCAGGATCAAGTATCTTTATCTTACCAATCAAAGAAAGTACTCTCCTCTTCTCTTCATCGGAAAATTCCGGCACCTCCTCCGAATACGAAAGAAGAATATCTATTTTCTCCCTCTCAATCTCTGGCAGTTTAGCCCTAAAATACTCCCTCAAGCTAACATCAACCATGTATTCAACTATCTCCCTCGGCGTGTAATAACTACCTGTAGCCTTCCTAGCAGTAGTAGCAGTCTCGGGGTTATAACTAGCAAGAAGATTCTCAAAAACCTTACCCAAAAGCTCAGGATCAAGTGCAACTTCCTGATCTATCGGCGTAGCCTCATCAGTAGTAAAGTTGTACTCCTTCAAAATCTCTATAAGCCCCTTGACCTTCTTATTACCACCAAGCCCATATTCCGAAAGATCTACCTGCCTCTCATCCTTAGCAAAAAAGAAATAATCAGGTATGATAGCCATTTTTTTAGGATTTCTTGAAAAACCATCAACATAAATCACTTTACCTTTTTCATCTTCCTTGTCAAGACAATCAAACAAACCACCATTCAAAAACGGAACTTTCTTAAAAAGCTCCAAAACCTCATTCTTAGATATCAAAAATTTATCCTCATACCTGTAAAGAGATTTAACACCATAATCCTTAAAAATACCTTTAAAAGGCTCACTTTCAGCCCAACCTCTTTCATTTATCGGCGTGTTCAAAGTAGCAAAAAATAAGTTCTGCAAAATAGCATTGTAATAATTATCACCCTTGCCAAAATCCTTAACAATCTTTTTTAGACTATCATCATCAAAGATTTCATCAGGAATAAGCCCCTTCTGCTTGATAAACCAAACAAAAATTATACGAGTTATCAGACGAATAAGATTCGTGGCATTACTTATCTCCCTACTCCTCTCAAGATCATCAGAATATTTCTTATCCGACGGAAAGAAAATCTTACCCTCCATCGCTGCATCAAGTGCCCAGAAATACCATGTCTGAATCTTATCGTAAAACTCCTTGGTAACTGGCTCAACACTAAATGCCTCCTTTATAGAATCAAACGTTGAGAAATCACACTTACCTAACTGCAATATAAAAGTTTTATTAGGTGTGTGGGGACTAACGAAAAATGTGTACCTCTTGTAATAACTGTACTTATGCCTTACGCCAAAAACTAACTTAAAAACAAGAGAAAACCTAAAATTTCCAACGTCATCATGGAAAACAAATATCCCAGCATCAAGATACTCTCTTCTCAAAATGTCCTTAGCAAATTCATACTGCATTTTCTTACTCATCCTATCAGACAACTCTCTACCCAACTTAACAGTGAAAACTTTTAGATTTCTCACTAGCCCATCAACTTCCCTCTCAGCAAAATCAAAAACCTCAGAAATATCAAGCCCCTTAGGATCAAAAGCATAATACCTATCTATTTTCACCGAAAAGCCATTATGAAACAAAAAATTCTCAAGTCCATCATAAGAAAAACCTTTCGTAAGCTCCTCTAAACTCCTAATTTTCTCAAGTTGCTCATTCATACCTACCCCCAAAATCACAAAACTAAGTTCTCTATAGCAATTATTACCTCCTCTTTTCTTTCCCTAAACTTCCTTTTGATCAAATCTAAGAAGTCCTCTCCTAACTCATTCTTTAGCTTAACTAATTCATCATGTATACTTCGGAAATCTCGTTTCTGATAATAATTGTCCATCTCGACTATCCTAGACAAAGTATAGTTAGACAAAGTCCCATAATCAATTATATCTTCAATCAGATCCTTGATAAACTTTGAAATGGTTCGTATATTCTCGTCATCTACTTTAAGAAGAGACTCTAACAAGTTCACAGCTTTCTGAGCAACCTTATTTAATGATACTTTGCCACTCCTTTCGTAATTTCTTTTCTCAAGCAAAATAAGATAGTTCTCCCAAAAATTGTTACTTAGCTCTAGCAAAGGTTCATTAGGTGAAGCTTTTATCTTATCATAAACTTCCTCAAAATTTGAGTAAACAGGAAGAGAACCATCATACCTCTTATAACCAACAAAAAGCTCTTTATCTCTTCTCACAAATACCATCAATTCGTTCTCATTACCTCTTTTCGCTACCTTTATCCTATTCGGCAATCTTTCCAACCTTCTCACAACATCACCATACTTCTCCTTTAATTCGTTAAACTCTTTCCTCACCTTAGAATAAAAATCCTCATCACCGTCCTCAGAATACCTGTTAATTCTACTGTAAAGTTCCGAAGGCTGAGGCTCTTCATCAGGAGAGAAAATTTTTGCATCTTCACCTAAAACATTGTGAATCATAAACATCTTCATAGCGGCAATTTCCCTAGATCTTACAAAATCAGCCCCTTTCTCCGTAGGGAAAAAGTTAACAATATATATTTCATCATAAACCTTTTTACCAATCCTATTTATCCTTCCTACTCTTTGGATAACCCTAACAGGATTCCAAGGAATATCATAATTTATCACTACTCCAGCCCTATTCAGATTAAAACCTTCAGAAATTTTATCGGTAGCGAGTAGTATTTGATACCTATCTTCTTGATACTTATACTGTGCATCAAAGTTCTTATATATGCCCTCTAAAACTTCCTTACTAAAATCACCTACGGCAGTCAAAACCTTACCCTTGAAGTTCGCTTCAAGTACCTCACTAAGGTAATTAGCTGTGTCAATGTACTCTGTGAATATTACCACCTTCCTACCATTATCCAAAAACTCCCCCACCTTCCTAATGAGAGCTTTAGCTTTCGGGTCATCACTCTTAAGCTTAAGCTCATCCATCTCAGTGAGTATCTCCTCGAAAAGCTCCATATCACCACGTATGTCCTCAATAAAGCCATCCCTATTCGCAAAACTATCCAAATCAAAAACCTTGTAAGAGTCTCTTTTGATATTACCATTTTCCAAATCCCTCTCATAACTCTCTAGTATTTCAAATATCTCACTATCCTCACCCTTCTCCAAAAGATCTTCCATAAGATCACGGTTTAGTATGAACTTATTCGTTTTATTTATAAACTCAAGTGCCACTTCATGAAACCTCTTAAACCTCTTAACACTCTCATAAAACGCATTAAAACTACTCTCAAACCGCTTGACTAATAACCTCCTCATGAACTTGTAGATGTTAATCTGGCGGGCATATAAAAATTTCTCCTCTTTCGATAGCTTGCCACTAACATAATCCTCATCATCAAATTCATCACTCTCCTCACCAATTCCCTCATAATAACCAACTCCCTTCTCATACTTTGTAGGCAGGTATATAGCACCTTTGAACCTACCTCCCTCATCTAGAGGCTGAAAAGTCTTTATAACTTTATCATAGAATTCTGATTGCTCAGGTGTAAGCTCAAAAAACAATTCTTGAGGATCCTTAACCTCAGGAAGATCAACTTTATCCTCATAATTCTTTAAATCAAGCCTATTTCTTCTTATTACTACCAGGGCAATGGTACTTTTTATTTCCTCAGCAAGCTTCTTCGCCTCATGATCAACCTTCTTTATATCCACAACTTTATCCTCACCAAACAAACCCTTGTAGTACTCTCTAGCTTTCTTCCTTTTCTCAGGATCTACCGATTTGTAGTACTTTTTTATATAAGATATCTTCTCAAACTTCATCTCATAGCTATAAAACCTCTGCTCCAACCTACCATCAAAAACAATTGATGAATTTTTGGGAATACTAAAAAGCTTGAGCAACGCAAAAATATCTGAAGGTCTATTATTAAAAGGTGTAGCCGTAAGGAGTATAACGGTTTTGCCTCTGCATATTTCCCTCAAATACTCATACTGCTTAGTCTTCTCATTTCTGAACCTATGTGCTTCATCAACTATAATAACTTCTATGTTTTTCCTCTCCCTAACATACTTCAAAACTTCATCAAGCTTGCCGATAGATCTAACATCCCAACCCCAGAGTTCAAAATCCTCGACATACTTCTTCCAACCTGAAGTTTTATTTTCGTCTCCCACAAGGTGAGGCGGACAAAGGACAACCCCCCTCTTATTAAGCAATTTGGCAACTACCGAAGCTATAACCGACTTGCCCAAACCAACAACATCAGCAAGAATTACACCGCCATGTTCCCTACATTTCGAAATAGCTTGAGCAATAGCATCAACCTGATAACTATAAGGTTTATACCCTTTCCTTTCCATTAAATCAACAATCTGATCAAATAAAGTTTCATTACTGTGCATCTCCAAGTAAAGCTTTAACAAATAAACATACGCATCAAACGGTGTAATACTCCTAAAAAACGTGTCGTTTTTTATTATTTCCTTTATCCTATTGACATCATCAATACTCAGATCAACCGAAGTTCTCCATAGATCATCAAAATATCTTTCAGCCTCCTCAAACCCAAAATCCTTTATCTCAACGTTAAACTCGTTTTGTAGTTCAAAACCTGCTCTAGTAAGGTTACTACTGCCAGTTATAAATAGGTCTGTCAAAACATCCTTCACATCATCATTCATCTTAAACAAGTAAAGCTTAGCGTGATTCGGATCTTTCGTCTTCCTCAAAACTATCTTACCCTCAGAAAGAAGCTTAACAAAAAAATCAACCTGCTCATAAACCTCTTTCTTATCAAGATCCTTTGAAGTAAAAGCCTTTTGTATAGATCTAAAAAAATCATCCTTAATCAAGTCCTTATTCTTCTTTTCCAAAATTCTAGCACTTTCGTATATCCCATAATTGTCCTCATCAATGCTCAAGCCAACAAGTATCCTCAAATGCCCATCATTAAGCTTACCTTCAGAATGAAGCCTTTTCAAACTTTCGTAAAGTTCCATTGCACCAGAAAAGTAAAAAAAACCTACAAGAAATTTTAGCTCCGAACTCCTTTCAATAAGCTTCCTAATACGATCCTTTAAGTTCTTTTCTTTATCATTCGTAATGAAAGTGCCCATAAGTACCTAATTATTTTATGAGCATAAACAACTTTTCAATTTTGCAAAACGAAGATACTTCACACACATTGAAAGAGTAAGGAAATTCAACTCTTATCCAATTTCACAAAAAATACAAACCTTTTTTATAATTTTTTACAGGCTAAGAGGTAAAAATGATAGACTTTCTAAAGAATAGCATCTCAGATCTAAAAGCTGACTTTTGTGACCTAAGGTTCGAAGAAACGCACGGAACTTCAATAGTTATATCAAACGAAGGCATAGAAGAGGTAGCATCTAAGGACTCGAAAGGTGGGATTGTTAGAGTACTGGACAAAGGTGGAATGGCATATAGCTCGTTTAACATGATCGACGACTTAAAAAATGCAATATTAAGTGCACAAAAATCAGCTAAACTTCTAAGCACAAGGTCAAAAGTAGATCTTACGAGATTCCAAGCAATCAAAGACAAGATAGCCACAAAATACATGATAGATCCTCTTTCTATAAGCCTTGACGAGAAAGTAAAGCTTTGCCAGGAATACATAAACCTACTGAAAGCTAAAAGTATACAATCGGCAAGAGTTAGATACCTTGACTACAGGAAAAAGAAGTACTACGTAAACTCTGAAGGTAGCGAGATAGAGCTAGAATTCACTTATGTAGGAATAAGCTTTGTAGCCTATGCTGTTGATGGGACCAATGTCCAAAAAGCAGCAGAATCAATAGCACTCTACAAAGGTTTCGAAGCAGTATCAGACTTACACTCAAAAGCTGAAGAAGTCAGTAAAAGAGCAGTAGATCTACTATCAGCTGAGCAGGTTGTAGGTGGAAGGTATAACGTAATAATTGACCCTAAGCTTACTGGTGTCTTCGCACACGAAGCATTCGGACACCTTTCCGAAGCTGATCACATCTACGGCAACCAAAGATTGATGGAAACAATGAGAATAGGTAGAAAGTTTGGAGTAGAACAGCTAAACATAATTGATGATGGAAGCATTGAGGAAGTTGTTGGATACACACCATACGACGATGAAGGAATACCAGCCCAGAGAACATACTTAGTGAAAAATGGTATTCTAAACGCAAGATTACACTCTAGATTGACCTCAAAGGCAATGAACGAACCATTATCAGGAAATGCTAGAGCTTTAAGCTACGAGTTTCCACCACTCGTCAGGATGACGAACACTTTCATTGACAATGGTGACACACCCGTAGAAGAATTGTTTGAGAAACTAGGGAACGGGATATACGTTGTTGATTTCCTTGGCGGGCAAACTAATCTAGAAATGTTCACCTTCTCAGCTGCCTACGGGTACAAAGTCGAAAACGGCAAGATAACCAAATTGCTCAGAGATATAACCTTGACAGGAAATGTTTTCGAAACACTTAACAATATCGTTGCCATAGGCAACGATCTAAGAATCCATAGTACAATGGGAGGATGCGGTAAAGGTGGACAATCCCCTCTACCAGTAGGTGACGGAGGGCCACACATCTTAGTAAAAGATGTGCTAATAGGGGGTAAAGTTGGATAAGGAAATAGAAAAAAGAGTAGCTAGAGAAATAAATATAAAAAAGGTAAACACGATGATAGGAAATGAAACGATATTTCGGGGAACTTTCGTCGTAGAAGGAGCAATAAGAATTGACGGCATGTACGAAGGAAATATAAAAACGAAGGATCTCGTGATAGTAGGCTCAACCGGTAAAGTAAAAGGCGATATATACGGTGAAACTGTAGTTATCGGAGGAGCTGTAAAAGGAAACATATTCGCCATGAAGAATATAGTCTTACTTAGCACTGCAAAAGTAATAGGAGACCTAACCGCAACAAAAATTCTCATGGACGAAGGAGCAAAATTCAAAGGTAAATTCAAAAGAGCTAACGAAGAAGAGTTAAAAACTATCTTCGATGAAGAAGTTAACACCTTTATAGAAAAAGAAAAATCATCTTGGGAGTGGTAAAACCAGAAAACTTCTAGTTTCTCCAAGTACTCATTTCCAAAACTTTCGTTGTAATGGTCAACATTGCCACAATCCAGAAAACAAAGAAAGCCACATCTCTCAAGTCAATCACTCCCGACAGGAACGAAGAGAAGTGATTCAGAAATGAAAGCTCGTTTAGCACATTAGACACAAAGTCATTAGTTATAACACCCGAAAGAACATCTATGAACCAAAGCAAGAATATGATAGCAAAGCCTATTATAGCAGCTACCATTTGGTTCTGAGAAAGAGAAGAAGCAAAAAGTCCAATTGAAAGGAAAGCACTCATCGCGAGTATAAAACCTAGATACCCGGAAATTATAACACCATAATCAGGTGAACCGTAAACCTCAAGCAAAACAACGTAAACAACAGTCAGAAGCAAACCACTTAAGAATATAGCTAAGCTAGCAAGATACTTTCCTATGACAACTTGGTAAAGAGAAACAGGAGACGTTCTCAGAAGCTCATAAGTGTTTGATTTCTTTTCCTCCGACAACAACCTCATCGTAAGTATAGGTGAAACCAACATACCTGCTATTATCATATTATTGAAAACCTTACTCAAATCGGATACTCTCACAAACGAGAAATAGAAATGAAACAAATATCCAGAAATCACCAAGAAAGCTAGCATCACAATATATGCCACAGGAGTGGTAAAATAAACTATTATTTCCTTCTTGAAAACATACCAAATGTTTCTCATAAGCCTAGATTATCTCCAAAACCATCAAAACATCACCTTGGTTAACAACTTCAGCGTTCTTTTTGAATATTTTCACAACTTTTCCCGTAACAGGAGCTTTTATTTCATTCATCACCTTCATGGCTTCAACAATACACAAAGTAGATCCAGCATTAACATGTTGACCTTCCTTGACGAAAGGTTCGGCACCGGGAGCAGGTGCTTCGTAATATGTACCCCTTATTGGTGCAACAACCTTATGGTAATTAGGAGCATCAAAAGCATCAGCCTGCTGAGATTTCTTAGCTTCCTGCGGTTTCGACTGAACTTGATGCTTCTGAACTTCAATACCAGGAGTAGGTGCTTGCACCACTGCTGAAGAAGGTATAGCCCCAACTACTGGCGTGAACAAACCATGTTTGTCCTTAGAGGAGAACTTTATAAAAAACTCGTCTGTCTCTATGACTAATTCCGATAAATTGTTTTCTTTGAATATCTTCGATAACTTCTCTATTTCCTTGAAAGGAATACCTTCAAGCTTTGGCATATCAACCCCTTTACCGAAAAATTATCACAAACAACAATCATAATTTTCAATTTTTGGAAATTTCACGTTTATAGCAATTCCTAAAGTACTCTCTAATTATGTATTCTCGGGAGCACAGAAAGCCGAAACTACTTTACAACTAACTTACAATTGTTTTAACGTCACTAAAAAGCTTAAAACAGAAGAAAAACCGATACATAAAGAATTTTTGAATACTGCAACAAGCAAAATGTAAAATTTACCTAGATGGATGAGAAAAGAAAAGCAAAAAGTTTCATTTTCAAGCTTTTAGCTAAAAGATATAAAACTGAATTTGAGGTTAGGAATACCTTAAAAAAGAAATTTAACCTAAGCGAAGAAGAGATAAATGAGATAATTAACGAAGCCAAGAGTATAGGTTTGATTAGTGACGAATACTTTGCCAGAGCTTTCGTTGAGTCGAAAACGAACAAAGGGTACGGGAGCAGGTACATAAAAGCAAGGCTGAAATCGAAGGGGATAGAATTCGATGAGCCTCTCAGCCCAAATATCGAAAAAGTCATAGAGATTATAAAGCGAAAATATGGTAAGGAACTTGAGAATAGCAACCAACCAGAAAGAAAGAAAATAATGAACAAAATTTTCAATTTCCTATCATACAGAGGATTCTCGAGCAACGAGATAAAGGATATACTAAGGAAAATGAACTACTATGCCTAACACAAAACCTATTTTATCGGCTCGAAAGCCTTACCACCACCCTTGAAAAACTTTGTGAAGAACTCGTAGTAACTTAACCTCAGAGCCTGTATCCCTACGATAAACCCTTCAAATCCTATTATGAACAAGTGCCCAAAGACTATTACTATCAAAGCAAGAATATCACCGATAGTTGAACCTTTAAGAACTTCTGCTATCGAAGAGAAAGTTATCACTAATGCCGTATGGTTAAGAGCAAAGCCTGCTATTCTTATGAAAGACACCGTATTGCTTATGAAGGATATGAAAACCTCAAATATGTTAAAGAACACAGATACAGGTGAAACTTTCTGGTGATGATGTTTTGCCTCCAACACAGCCCCTATAACCAACATCACTATAGATATTAAAACACCAAATAACATTATTGAAATGTTGAAGTTCGAATTTGTCAAAAACACATAAACCGGATATATTACCAGAGATGAATAGAAAACTAGCCCAGCTGCCCCATGGTGACCAAATACCAACTCAACGAAATTTTTAGCTCTCACGGTATTTATAACGTTTAGAATAAGCCCCAAAGTTATCACAAATACTCCTATAAGTATTGACACTTTCATTATTTCAATGACATCATGTAACGGAGATAACCAAACGTGAGGTATTATTTTATCTTCTATTCCGAACACCGAGCCATACATTACACCGAAAAACGTCGCCGACAAACCTACAGCCATTCCTAAGCCGGTAATAACTCTAAAGTTCTTGAACCTAAGGAAAAGAATTAAGGACACAAAGAAAAGAACCAATCCTTGTCCTACATCACCAAACATCATTCCGTAAAATATTACATAAAGTACCGTTAGAATTATCGTAGGGTCAATCTCAAAAAACTTTGGTATGGAATACAACTTCACTAAGGACTCAAAAGGAAACAAAAACTTAGGATTGTTCAACTTCGTTGGTACTACTGTGTTTCTATCTTCATGTATCACCCTTTCGGCTTCCTTGAACTCGATTACATAAACTCCTTTCGTAGCATTATTCACAACTTTCTCAAATTCCCCCTTCAACCTCTGTGGAATCCAGCCAGAGAAAAGGAAAAACTTTTTAGCTTTTAGAGATGCATTTTTTATCTTCAAAGAAACATTATTAAACCAAAGCCCCCTGTACAATTCCAAAACCTCATCAACTATTCCCTCTTTCAGCTTATCTAGAATAGCTTTGCTTCTCTTCTTCTCACTTTCTACTTCTCTGAGCTTTGCTTCAACTTCTTCAATGTTAATTTCTTCCTTCAGTATCTCCTCTAACTCTATTTGCTTAACAAACGAAGCAGATAACTTCAAAACTTCCTGCTTATACTCCTCCGGCGTAATCAAAAGGAAAACAGCAACATTGCCAATTCCCTCCACCTCCTGAACAAGCGAAGGAATTCCCGACAAAGCTTTTTTTACTGCCTGGACTTCATACTTGGGAATTGCAATTACCACAATAAATAACTTTTCTCCCCTGAGATCTCCTACTATTGCTTCTACTTGGCTTTTTATACTATGTCTAACTTTCTTAAATCTAAGCTCTAACTCTTCCCTCTCCAAGATCTCTATCTTCTCAACTAACGAATAAAACTCGTCTTCTATTTTCTTTAACCTCGAATCTAACTCATCCAAACCTATTACTTCTCTTTTGTCTAGAGTCTCCTTTATTAAATTCTCTGGTATGCCGACAACAGATGCCAACTTATCTAACCTCAGTTTTATGTTACCTATTCTTTCTGCCTGCTTCTCTCGCTCAGTTGTTTTCATTTCTAAAGCCTTCAGCTTCTCTGCATCCTTTAGCCTAACATTCTTTAATTCAAACTCACCAAACTTCATCAAAGCAGTCGAGAGATCCTTTAGGTGATCCTCTGTTGTTAGAACATGTACTTCTAACATTTTTTCAGGAAACAGCATAATAGCCCCTCCCACAAACTATAAAACAAGCAAAGATCTAAGTCTATCCAACGAAAAGCCTTCTAACAAAGCTCCCACCATAGCAAGATAATTTCTAGAATCTATCTCTCTAAGCATCAGTATAGCAACGATCGAGGTAGGATTCAAAGGTAAACTAATGACAATATTCTTACACTTTTGCTTCAGTAAAATATCCCTGAACCTAACAATATCATCAAGTTCAGTTACTATGAACGTCGAAGGAATAACCTTGTTATCGATACATTTCTTTATGAACTCCTCTTTCCCATCACCTATAAATATATCAGCCAATATTTCTACTTTACCCGACAAAAAAGTAAGTCTCTGAATTATTTCTTCAACATTCTTACCACTTAAGTACTTGAGCTTTGCTAGAGAGATAAGCAAGTCATAAAAAGCTTTTTCCAAAACCAAATCTCTCAGAAGCTGGTCAACCTTTTGGTACTTCCTTATAAGGTTCGAATAATAAACAAGACTTGATTCCAGGAGAAGATCATTGATAGTTGTTGAGCTTACAGTTCTTATCAAATCCTTAAGGTGACGAAAAGAAATTTTATGATGTTCTATAAGTTTATAATAACCTTCCTTTATCTTCTGAACTGAAGTCTCCAAAAGTAATGAACCAAAATCAACAACAGTGTGGTAATCAAACAAGAAAAGATCACTCTCTAGATAACCATTTAGGCGTGCCTTAAGAAGAACGTTCAAGTTGTAAAACTCGTAGTATAGCATGTAAGCTTCTATAATCCCTCTAGTATCTGGGTCTCTAGAAAGAGAAATGAACTTCTTACCCACATTTATAGGTATATTCAGAGCATACCTTTGTACTTCGTTTATGTTCAGTTTAACTCCTTCGCATTTTGAAATAACATTTTCAATATCCTCGCTACTTACTGAAGACATTAAAGAAAAAATCTCAGGATTAGTTACTTTACTGAATTCGTGCCTTATCGGATAGGACAAAATAGCCATCTGTGTTTTGTAAGACATAACGGAATTATCATAATTCCTATCCAGTGCTTTCAATATACTAGCAACAAAAAATCCTTCACCCAAAAGTGCTTATATTAACTTTTACTAATACGTCAAGGAAAGTGTCGAAAGATATACGCAAGAAACAGCATGCGTTAAAATTAGTTTTGCTCCAAGGCAAACTCCAATCGTAAATGTAGAAAGTTCCCAGGCATCTATAATGGTTTTTTACTTGCTTAAGAGACAAATTCAATAACTTAAAACCCTACTTTTCAACAACTTTGGGTACCACTATAAAGTTATCCTTTCTTTGAGGGAAATTGTTTTTCAGCTCTTCGTTGTATGGGAAAAGCCTAAGTTCATCCTCTCGTGGTATGTTAGGTATGTCTATTGGATAAGGTGATGGCTCAACCTCACTAGTATCCAGCTCATTAATCATCTCAACAAAAGAAACTATATTAGAAAATTCATTTACAAAGCTTTCCTCCTCCTCACCGGAAAACCTGAGTCTGGAAAGGTATGCAACTTTCTTAACTACCTCTTTAGGTACCATACTAATCCTCTAGGTAAGAACTGCCAAAAGGAGTACAACAAACACGTGTACTCCTTGGAATTACCATCTGTAGTGAGCGAAAGCTTTGTTTGCTTCTGCCATCTTGTGCATTTCTATCTTCTTCTTAATAGCGTTTCCAGTTTCATTGTAAGCATTCACTATCTCATCAGCTAGTTTTTGGTACATTGGTCTACCCTGAACTTCCCTACAAGATTTGACTAACCATCTTATGGCCAAAGACAAAGCCCTCTCAGGTCTAACTTCGATAGGCACCTGATACGTAGCACCGCCAACCCTTCTGGGCCTAACCTCCAGAGAAGGTTTGAGGTTCTCTATAGCCTTTGTAAGAACCTCTAGAGGATCCTTGTTAGTTTTTTGTTTCACCAACTCAAGAGCAGCATAAACTATCTTTTGTGCCTTAAGTTTCTTACCATCCTTCATTACTATATTTATTAACTTAGATACGAGAGTAGAGCCATATTTATAATCTGGCAAAACTGGATGTTTCTTATAAGCTCTTTTTTTTCTTGGCATACCTCATTACCTCCTAAGATTTAGGCTTCTTCGTACCATATTTAGATCTGCTAGTTCTTCTTCCTTCAACACCTGCAGCATCTAAAGTACCCCTTATAATATGGTACTTAACACCTGGCAAGTCCTTCACCCTACCACCTCTAACAAGAACAATAGAGTGTTCTTGTAGGTTGTGCCCTATTCCAGGAATATAAGCTATAACCTCAACTTTGTTAGATAACATTACCTTAGCTACTTTTCTCAGAGCAGAGTTAGGTTTCTTTGGTGTCATTGTAGTGACCCTAACACAAACACCTCTCTTCTGAGGTGCTCCACCCAATGCCACTGACCTACTCTTCTTCTTAACCTTTTTTCTTCCAAACCTAACTAACTGATTGATCGTAGGCATAATTCCCTCACAATTGTATAACATTTTATAAATTCCATCTCAATAATTTCAAGTATTGAAGATTACTTCTTATTAAAAGACATAGCTTGTTCTTGAATGAAATTGAGATTATTTTTTATACTGTTCTTCATGGGATTAAAAGTCATCATACCTGTTGCTGGGAAAGGAACAAGGCTAAGACCACACACCTTACTCATACCTAAAGCATTAATAAATGTCGGAGAAAAGAAAATAATTGATTACATAATGGACATTGCAATACCTTTAGCACCGGAAGAGATCATTTTCGTGATAGGATACCTAGGGGATGTGATAAAAGACTACATTAAATCATCATACCCCAAAGTGAATGCTTCTTTCATCGTCCAAGAAAAACCCCAAGGGCTAGGCCATGCAATAAGTGTAGCCTCCCAAAGAATAGAAGAAAACGACAGCTTGCTCATACTATTAGGTGACCTTATCTTCTTCGCAAATATCAATAAAGCTATTAAAGAAACGCCAGTAGGTGAACACACTATATCGGTAATGTCTGTTTATGACCCACACAGATATGGTGTTGTGGTTTTGGACAAAAAAGGTAAATATGTAGAGAAACTCATTGAAAAGCCATCCAACCCCATTTCTAACTTAGCAATATCAGGTATATATTACTTCAGTGTAGCAAAACCTTTACTAGAAAGTCTAAACTACATAATATCAAACAACATAAAAACAAAAGGAGAATACCAACTAACAGATGCCATGATGGAGATGATAAAAAGAGGTGAAAAGATAAGTGTCTTCCAGGTAGATGAAATTTATGATTGCGGAAGTAAAGAAAAGTTAATAGAAGCAAATAACAAACTATTAGATAAATTTTTTAAAGAAATGATCATAAAAAGCCCAACAATAAACATTAAAAACTCAGTAATTATACCTCCAGTGTATATAAACCCTAACGCCTACGTAGAAAGAAGTGTTATAGGTCCATATGTATCTATCCATGAAGGTGCAAACATCAGGAATTCAGTTATCAGGGAAAGCATAATAGAAGAAGGAGCATACGTAGACGGAATGATAATGGAAAAGAGCCTAATAGGGAGAGATAGCTACGTGGAGGAAGCCTTCAGAGAACTCAACATAGGTCCTCATTCCGAGTATAAGAAAAAAAGCTTGTAGGTTAAAATTCTAAAGTCCAACTTCAGAAATCTCCAATATTCCATAAGCTCAAGGAAGAACTTCAGAGCACTTTTAATCACTTCTTCCCAAAACAAACCCATAAATTTGATAATTTGTGATGTTTTATTTCTGAATTAATAAGAAAACTAAATAGGTGGAGTACAATATGGATGGAGAAAAAATAAAAAAGTTCATCCAGTTAGTTAAAATGTATAACGAGGAACCTAACAAAAGAGTTTTTAGGGTTGATAGAGATTGTTATATTATATTCACTGGTTTCTCTGCACTTGACGAAAAACCCTTTATAAGAATAGGATACTCAAGGTACATTGAAAAGTTCAAAGAATACATAAGCAACGTGATAATCGCAGCTGGCTATCTATCCTCACTAAAGGAAGAAATAAGACAAATAGAATCGGAAGAACACGAAACGAACTTCATAGTTCCAGAAAGTATATACAACGTGGTACTAAAATTCTTAAAACCCACTTCTCACCACAAAGTAAATGTAAACGTAATAGACAAACAAACTTTAGAGGACACCAGCTCAGTACTTAGAGAAATAAGCCAAAAGTACAAATCTTACGTTTTACTCTATGACAACGGAAACTTTGCCATAACATTCAGCGGCAAAAAAATCTTTGATATGTTCAGTGCAATAAACAGAGATTTAACAACGTCAAAATTCTTATTCTTGACTTCAAACAAAACAACCGACATCTATCCACCGGAATCAGTTGTTAAGCTCGGAGGCATCTACACAATACTAACAAGCTCTGAAAACATTGCAGTAATAGGACATAAACTTGATGAAAACAAATTGATAAGAAGCTTATACCCAACATCAAAACTAAAAAAAGTTGTAGGCAACAATGTGATACCACTTATTGATTTCATAAGGCTATTGAACAACCGGAGTGCCATCAAAGTTTACACAACAAAAGATGTGTACGAGGACTTCAAAAAGTTCAGCCTAGGCATAAAATTTGTAGACGTTAGCGATAAGATAAATGTTATAAAAAACATTAACATACTCTCAGAAAAAGAAAAGTACTACATACCACTAAAAGACAACAACGGAATTGAAAATGACCTAGTAATGAGCGAAAACAAAGAAAATCTAAAGAACCCAATAATTCTAGAGGAAGAAGAGATATTTTTGTTAAACACTTTCGCTAAAGGCAAGCTTGCAGCAATAACTACGGATATATTCCTAATAGATCCAGATGAAATAGAAATCGAAAGAGCAACAAAAGAATTTGAAGCTAACGCTTCAAAAACCTTTTCAAGGAAAACGCTAGCAGAAATAATCAGAGAGTTCGAAAACGATACAAACAGAATAATAAGGGATAGAAGAAGGTTCGAAGAACTAGTAAGAGTTTATGAGGAAATACAGTATCTAAGTCTAAGCGAAAGAGCAGACATATTAGTCAAGACCGAAAAGTTGGAAGGGACAGAAAAAGAAAAAGAGATAAAAAGTTCTATTGAAAGTAAAGAACGAGAAACCATGTCGATGAAAGTAAACAGAATCAAAGAAGATATAAAACTAAAAACCGAAGCACCAAAAGGAAAAGTAAAAACAAGAGAATTGATTTTAAAAAATTGGTGGATTATAGCATTAGTTGGGTTATTCTTAGTTCTAGGTAGCTTAACATTTGTATTCAGAGACACTATAAAAGAGACACTAACCAGGTTAATCTTAGAAAGTCAGCAAACGAGTGAAGAAAAAAGAATTACTACTATACTCAATAAACTTGAAGATACCTATGAGCCGGAGTTAACAAAAGTCCAAAACGAACTGGGAATAACAATAACTGATTACGACATATGGGTTTACGTCAACAAAGTAGCGATAATAAATGGCTATAAACCTCTGAACTACAAAAAGCCTAAAAAGTGGGAAGATCCTGATTGGATATACCCCGGTATGAAACTAAGATTGGTCGACGACACAATTACAATAGTAAGGCCGGGAGACAACATGTGGAACATAAGCAAGAGAAAACTAATAGAAGATTACATAAGAAAGAATTTTGCTGTTGTGACGGTTAAATCTAAGGCAGGCACAAATACATATTACGTAAAGAAGAGAAGATAAAGAACAATAATCTAGTAGAAAGTCATGACAAAATTATTTATGATACATTTTGTGGGAGGGATATTATGAAAAAATTAATTCTAATAATATTCTTAGCCGTATTAACATTAGGGCTATATAACTGTGGCGGAGCACCTAAGCCGGAACAAGAACTTAACTTAGCAAAACAAAAGCTAGAAATAGCGCAATCCGAAGAAGCTCCTAGCTATACACCTAACGAATTCAACGAAGCATTAAGCAACTACATATCGGCTACTAACGCTGCAGCTCAGGGCAAAAACGATGTAGCAAAGCAAAAAGCTTTGTCTTCCATATCAAACTCTGACATAGCAATCGCCAAAACAAGACAGCTAAAATCTGAAAAGGCATTAGCAACTTTTGGAGATTTACTAAAGGAAGCCGAAGGAATGAAAGCTGACATACTTATACCAGAAAAATTTGAACAATACAAGAAAGCCTACGAGGTATCAGAATCATTACACAAGCAGAGCATGTATCAAGACTCTTACACAAATTCAAAAGAAGTTCTACCATCGCTTGAATCCGATGTTAACGAACTAAGAATAAAATGGAACAATGCCAGAGAAGAACTCAAAAAAGCTATTGATGCCACTGAAGACCCATTCTACACAAGAGCAAAGAAAAGATTAACAAACGAAACAGCAGAAATTGAAAACGTAATCTCAGAAGCAAAAACATTACTCGACCAAGCAAAACTAGATGAAAGCATACAGAAATCAAAGGAAGCACTAGAAAAAATCAAAGGATTGGTTGACATCATTAAGAAAACAAACGAAGAGTACTTAAACGAAACTGGTAATAAGCTAAAAGAACTCAAAATAAACAGAAATCCAATTTTCATGCACTTTGGTAAAAAAATTAAAATGAAAGAATTCAAAATAGCACAAGTAATAAACATATACGAAAACGAAGAGGGATCCTTCAAGGTTGAAGAAAAAGACATATCCCAAATGACATACGAAGAACTAACAAACTACAAATCCAAGCTAGAAAGCGAAATGAGCAACCTAAAATCCGAGATAAAAGAACTATACAACTCAGCACAAATCGATTACAGCAACGGTGAATACCTGAGTTCGATGGAAACACTGGATAAAGTCAACGAACTCATATCTCAGTACAGTAAAATACAAAACACATACAACAAAGTAGTAAGCGAAATAGACAAAAGAACAAAGATAAAAGTTGTAGAAAAACCTTCTGAAACATACAAAGTGAAGAAAGGAGACTTTTTATCGAAAATAGCAACTAAGTTATTTAACGGTGGATATTGGTGGTGGCCCAAAATATTTGTATTGAACAAGGATAAGATTTCAGATCCTGACCTCATCAATGAAGGAATAGAACTAAAAGTTCCTACCTCCTTACCAGAATGAAAAATAAAAGATGTCAGACAAAGAGCTAATAAAAATCATTAAAGAGGGCAGCAAAAATGAAAAAGATGAAGCTTTTGCTGCTCTCTACGAAAAATACAAAAACTTAGTATATGACTACGCCCGAACAATGGGTATACCAAGGGATTTGTGCATCGACTTTCTACAAAATGTTTTTTTACGAGTATTCGAAAAGATTTCCAAATTCAGAGAAGATAAAGAATTCTTCCCTTGGTTCTTCTCTTTGGTAAGAAATGAATGTATTAACTTCATCAAAAAAAACAAAAAGCACATGAAAAATTACAGCCAATACGAAGAATTGGAAACCATCAACAAAGAACCAAAACATGAAGATGCTATACTAATAAGGGAAATTAGGAAATTTTTAAACTACTTACCATATGAAGAAAAAGAAGCCATCTTTCTAAGGTATTATCAAGACTTTGATGTCAAGGAGATAGCAAGACTACTAAACATATCTGAAAGGAAAGTTTATACTTTGATCGAAAGAGGAGTAGAAAAAATAAAAAAACACTTGGGACTAACCTAATCTTCTATCTCTTCTCTTATTATCTCTTTAGATTTCTCATTTATTATCTGAAGCTCTCCAAGCAAATCAATTACTATACTCTTAGCTGTCTCAGATTCATCGCAAACAACTTTTTCTACCCCTCTTGATTGTATCTCTTTCACCTCACTCAAGAACTTAGCTCTTGCTATTACCTTGATATTGTCATTCAGTACTTTCGCTTTCTCCACTATAAATACCGTTTCACTCACATCAGGTACAGTAACGACTATGATTCTAGCATTCTTTATTCCAGCCCACTTGAGTATACGCTCATTTTTGGCATCTCCAAAGTATATATTTACCCCCTGCTCTCTAAACTTCCTAACCGTGTTTATATTTGTCTCAAGAACCACATAACTTACCTTTAGCTCACTAAGCACTCTTGAGACCTCCTGCCCAATAGGACCAAAACCTACAATTATTACATCAACTAACATCTCTTCCTCTCTCTCCCCTTTCTTCTGCAGTTTGCCTAAAATCTTTCTATCAATAACCTTTGCTAATTCCATTAATAAGGAAGTAAATACCATTGATAGAATTATCGAGGAACTAAGCACACTGAAAAGTTCATTACTAATGGCACCCTTGGTAAGAGATAAGGATAGTATCAAAAAACCAAACTCACCAACATTAGAAAGGAGAAAAGAAGATTTAATGTTATCCGATATAGGAATTCTAGAAAAAATATTTATCAAAAAGACAACAAATATCTTAATTAAAACAACAACCAAAACTACCAAAAGAATTATTGGTAGCTTAGATATAAGTACATTAAGCTCAATCAAAGCACCCACATATATAAAAAAGAATCCAACAAAAATTTCCTTTAGTGAAAAAACCTCACTTGCTATCTGCCTACCAAAAAACGAATCAGCTATTATAATTCCAGCTACAAATGCTCCAAGAAATGGCGATAATCCCAAAAATCTTGAGACCGTAGCACTACCAAAACTAATAACTATAGCCAAAAAAACAAGCAAATATCTTTCCCTAACTGCTAAAGCGTCAGCAAATCTTGTTTTCGTAAAGTAATAAAGTAGTAGATTGTAAACAATAAACAAAGCTACCCCCAAGGCTAAGTTATGTACCATCACATTACCCTCAAAAAATAGAGGCAACACCGTCAGCACAACAACTGAAAAAATGTCTTGCACCAGAGCAGTAACAAGGGATATTCTAGCATACCTCAAACTAAAACTTGCAGATTTCTCTATCACTGAACCTATAACCATAGTACTCGAAAAAGTAACTACCGAACTTATTAAGAAAGCCAAAATGTGATCTCTAAAAACTAGAAAAGTAACCAAATAAGCCAACAAAAAAGTTATAACAACCTGTAGTATACCTATCACTATATTCCCTTTTTCTCTAAGGAGAGTAGCTAGTGAAAACTCAACGCCAATGAAAAACAAGAATAGTACGAGTCCTAAATCTGACATCGACAAAAACAATTCACTATCTTTTATTATTCCAAGCTGACCGAGAATCAAACCACTAGAAATAAGAGCTACTATGAAACTAACATTAGCCTTAGTAAAAAAATAAAGAACAAGCGAGGAAAGAAAAAAAACAACAAATACTCCAGATATGATATCCAAATTCACCATTACTAAAGCTCCTCAACAACTATATTTTCGTTAGTGTATATACAAATCTCCCCTGCTATTCTCAGTGAATTCTCAACAATCTCTTTTGGATCCATACCTGGGTTTGCAATCAAAAAAGCTTTGGCAGCAGCCAAAGCATACGGTCCCCCAGAACCTATTGCAGCCATATTGTTTTCAGGTTCTAGAACATCTCCAGTCCCCGAAAGAATCAAAATTTTCTCCTTGTTTCCGGCAATCATCATTGCCTCTAGCCTTCTTAAATACTTATCTGTCCTCCACTCCTTAGCTAAATCTACGGCAGCTTTCAAAAGATTACCATTGTTTTCCTTAAGATGTCCTTCAAACTTCTCTAAAAGTGTCAAAGCATCAGCAGTAGCACCAGCAAAACCAACAAGCACCTTACCATCAAAAATTTTCCTTATCTTCCTAGCATTTGATTTTAAAACTGTCTCACCAAGCGTAACCTGACCATCACCACCAATTACAAGCCTACCATCCTTAAGTATACCCAAAACAGTAGTTGACCTAAATTTTTCCATGACAAAAATATAAAAGATTCGGAACCTCAATTTCTAAAGTACAATTCAACAAAATCACAACATAAACATCAAAAATACTATATCCCTTATAATTGTATCTATGCAAGAGTTCATCAAAGAAATAGTTGCAGTATCAAAATTACTTTATGACAAAGGATACATAACCTCCAAAGAAGGAAACCTAAGCTATAGAGTAGGAAACAACATATTTATAACTCCCTCAGGGAAACCTAAGTGGAAACTTAGCCCCAAAGATATAATTAAAGTTAGCATTGATGATCTTAAAAAAGGAGATAGAGGAAAAGCTTCTTCTGAAGTCTTCACACATATGAGTTTCTACCTTTCCAACCCAGAAGCCAAGTGTATACTACACGCTCACCCAACCAACGTCATATCACTTAACCTCATAGGATACGATTTCAAAGATCTCATTTTACCTGAGATGGAATACTTCTTAGGAGAAATATACGTCTCAGAGTATGCTACTCCAGGAACACCAGAAGGTGCTAAAGTTGTTGAAGGTATAAAAAATGACGTCGTCATCCTTCCTAAGCACGGAGTACTCATAAAAAGCAAAGAAAACCTATGGGATGCATTCTATAAACTAGAAGTTCTCGAAAAAGGAGCAAGGATAATACTCAACTATCTTCTCTATAAAAAAGATACAAGATAGGGCTTAAAATCCCAATTACCCCAACCATTAAAGAAAAAACTAAAAAGAAAAGAAAGATAACAAAAGCTTTCCAACCTGAAAGAATCACCTTCAACAAAAGATAAACAGAATAAAAAACCAAAAAAGGCAGAGATAGCCAAAAATTACCTGTTATAAGAGACACCACCAGAAGCAACCAAAGCAAAGAAAACAAAACACCTCTTAACAATAATCCCCAAAAATTCCCTGTTTTGATAAGAATAGATATCCTCAAAAAGTAATCGCTAAACAAATCCAACTTCTCATCAGACACACTACTCCAATCAGAAGAAAAAACAAAGAAATTGTACCTTTTTTTAAGCTTCAAAGTTATGTCTTTAAGATCAAAAAAGTTTGTATTATTTTCCAGTAAATACCTAAAAGTCTTTGAGTCCACGCAAAGAAAATTAGACACAGGCAGAGGTATCAATCTAGAATTCACAACTCTTGTCGCTATGTTATAAATAGGCATAAGGAAATGAGAAAAAATGATATTGCTTGAAATATAAGAACCAAAGCTTTCCACAGGATAAGACAATGTACCATTTATCACTCCTATCTTGTATGACTCTATTAGTGAAGACAGCACCCCCAAGTCCAAATTCTTATTAACCCTGTAATTTTTGAGTATTATGAAATCGTTTTCCTCAACTTCACTTACTCTCTTGTCTACTGTATTAAGTCCAATCAATTTTTCTCCAGAAATGATATAAAACCTATAAGGTGAATTCTTAGGAATAATAATAGGTCTATCGTAAAATTGAAGTATCTTCGTCCTATAAAATATCGACATCGTATCAATAAAACTCATAAGAAGAACCGAAGGTTTTATGAACCCAGAACTATGGTAGTCTATTTTCACAGGCACAGTCTTTATTGAAAAGTTGTACCTATAAGCTATCAACAAAAGCTCCAAGTCAAAAGCAAACCTCTTGACAACCATTCTGCTGAGACACAACTCTAGCACTTCCCTTTTAAATAGCTTAAGCCCCGTCTGCGTGTCTCTTAAAGGCAAATTGAAAAGGATCTTTATCATTAGGTAATACACAAAGCTAATAATTCTCCTTAAAAGCGGATACTTGAGTTCTGAACCCTTTTCAAACTTTGAAGATATAACAATATCGTAGCCCTTTTTATATTCAACAATAAGTTTTTTTATCTGTTCCGGAGGAATATCCAAGTCAGAATCCAAAAGCACAACCACATCACCAGAAGAACTAAAAAAACCATTTTTCAACGCAAACCCCTTACCTTGGTTAATAACATTCTGAGATATGATAACTTTGGTGTCATTAGCAAAAGCTTCCATAAGAAGCTTAAACGTGTCATCTTTCGACCCATCATCCACTACCACTATCTCATAATCAGATATTAAGTTCTCCTCAACATACCTTTCTAGCACCTCTTTCACCTTAACAACATTAGTAACAATAAATTTCTCACCATTGTATACAGGCATTATGACCGATACTTTCATAAACTTAATTATGATAAGTCCCACACTATCGTTTCAAAAACTCTGCTTCCTTGAAAAACGTTTTATATAACCTAACTCTCAAATTGTCAAATAGGCCATCCCAAAAATCTCAAAACCTGATACTTGTAAAAGTAAAATAAAAACTAACGTAAGTTTAATACTTTAAAATTAACGAGACTAAAAAAAACGAAATTTAATATGATTAGCGGGATGCCAAACATCCCGCATCATAACTAGAGATTACTTATTGTAATAATTTGCATTCTTTTCGATGAATGACTTCAAATCCTCAGGAACATCTTCTAATGGGTATATAGCATTAACAGGGCAAACAGCCTCACATGCTCCGCAATCTATACAATCATTAGGATTTATAAACAACTGATCAACATTCGCATACTCTGGTTCATCTGGCCTTGGATGTATACAATCTACCGGACACACCTGGGTACAAGCAGCATCCTTTACTCCTATACACGCCTGTGTTATTACTCTTGGCATAAAAACCTCCTGAGCGGGAAACGGGACTCGAACCCGCGACCCTCGGCTTGGGAAGCCGATGCTCTACCAACTGAGCTATTCCCGCCTACCTTAAAAATATATTATAGCAAACCACTCTTAATTTTCAATAGTTCAAAAATCAAACCAAAATCTTTCGTTACCTAAGACTCAGAAACGCAAGTGAATTTCCTAATGTTTTTTCATAGTTTTTAAATACTTTTGTTCTGACACTATTGATACCTACAACTTTACTAAACACACCACCTAGCAAACAAACCCTAACGAAACAAAAGCAACATTTCTTTCAAATAACAAAAACGAAAAAAATAACCCTACAGTATCAGCAACTCCTGCCACCTCTGAATTCCAAGTAAAACAAGAATTTATGACCTACAACAAAAGAACCTGCTAAATACCTCTAAATGCCTCAGCAACAAAAAGAAAAAACAAGAACAATTTAACAAATCTAATCCAAAAATCCCTAAAAATCAAAAAATTTGAATTTCATACAAATTTAGTATAAATTCTATACAGAAGGAGGTTTTTATGG
>CAYYXA010000043.1:0-41144 GCA_964475465.1 uncultured Brevinematales bacterium | reverse complement strand
AAGATAAAATAATACTTTCTTTAAAAAGTGTTTGAGTTTAGAGCATCTTTGGAATATTAGAATTACTTACAAGTTAGAGTAGTTTAACTGGATAGCTATAGGTGGAATCGATAGGTCAGTTATGAAGGGAAAGAGTATATTGTGTTGTTTTTGGTTTTGTTTACGTTCTTTTTACAATTTCTTAATGAAAGTTGGTTAGAATTTTTTAAAACAAAAGGAGGGTTGTATGGCTAGATTTTCGAGAATTTTTGCAGCAGCTTTTGCTGCTTTAGGTATAATTCTTAGCTTCACTATAGCAAGTGAGGCTAAGAATATAATTGTTAAGGGATCGGATACGATGGTAATATTGGGTCAAAGATGGGCTGAGGTTTACATGAAGAATAATAAGGATGTGGTTATTCAGGTAACTGGTGGTGGTTCTGGTACGGGTATAGCTGCGTTAATTAACCAAACAACCGACTTAGCTAATTCTTCAAGACCTATAAAGTCATCAGAAAAGGAGAAAATTGAAGCTACCGGTAAGAAATTAGTTGAGATACCTGTTGCTTTAGATGGTTTAGCTGTTTATATCAATGATAAGAATCCTATAAAAGAACTTACAATGAGCCAAATCAAGGATATCTTTACTGGTAAGGTAAATAATTGGAAGGAATTAGGTTGGGATGACAAAAGGATAAAGGTTTATTCCAGGGAGAATAACTCAGGTACTTACGTGTTTTTCAAGGAACATGTTTTAAATAATGAAGATTTTGGTCCTTTTACACAGTATATGCCAGGAACTGCTTCAGTTCTTAATGCTGTCAAGAAGGATAAGTACGGTATAGGCTATGGCGGTATAGGGTATTTGAAAGGAGTTAAGGCTCTAGCTGTGAAAGCAGATGAAAATTCTAAGGCTTACTTACCTACTGAGGAAAATGTAGATAAGGGATTATATCCTTTATCAAGGTTCTTGTATATCTACACAACAGCTGATAAACTTGAAGATCCGAATATAAGAAATTATATTTCTTGGATTCTTTCAGATGAAGGTCAAAGTGTTACATCAAAGGTTGGATATTATCCATTAAAGAAAAATAAAGTTAAAGAAATTAGAAAATCTCTAGGGTTATA
This sequence comes from uncultured Brevinematales bacterium, assembly GCA_964475465.1. Classification (GTDB taxonomy): domain Bacteria; phylum Spirochaetota; class Brevinematia; order DTOW01; family DTOW01; genus JAPYWX01. The sequence continues at coordinate 40,034 of CAYYXA010000043.1, read as the reverse complement.
AGCTTATGGGGGGCTATCCCCCCAATATCAGAAACTAAAACTCTTTGAGAGTGATACACCTAATGATAAACCTGTTGTTGTTATCTCTATAGGATGTCCTTCATAGGACAATAAATTGATTATGCCTCTATCAAATCCTGCTTTAAATTCTATGTTCAGATCCTTTGAAATTTTATATGTAGCTCTTATTTCAAAAGATACTACTGAAAATATCATTTCATCTCTTTCATCTCCTTGCTGGATTGAAATTACTGAGCTAAAGCCGTCAGTGTTTATTAAGAAAAGAAATGTGTAAATATCCAAATACCCAAATGAGAACTTTAACATTGGTGTAAGAAAAAAATCAATAGATAGTTTTCTAAAACTTTGTGTTTCTATGTATGGAACTTCTTTGTAGAAAATTATTTCAGTTCCAACTCCTAACCAATTTATTATATTTACCCCGAAGTAGATGTTGAATTTCATTCCCCATGGAAAGCTATCAGTGTCGTATATTTCATCGGATGTATGGTTGATTCCTACTAAAGATATAATAGAGTTTAAGCCTATAAACCATCCGTTGTTGAAGATACTGCCCCTGGTTGTTTGGTACTTTAAAGATATTTCTGGATATATGGAGAACATGTTATAGTTTTCTTCGAAACCTATATAGGCACTTAAGTAGACGGATGGTATGAATGTACCTGGTATCTCTAGTTGAATTTGCTGTTTTCTGATTTTTTCTCTGTACTCAATTACAGTTTTTTCTTCATACTTTGGAATAGCCTTTTTGATCCCCTCGGTAAAGTCTACTACTATGGTGTCTATTGTGTTAAATACCTCATCAGCATCGTAATTGAAGTTATAGTACTTTGATAACTTTACTATTTTGTTAGCTACATCAATTAATTCAAGTGTTAGGTTGATGGTTTGATTTTCGTATGTTACATATCCTATTATAACAAACTCGACGTTGTTTGATAGTCCTATGAGGTAGGCATCGTTCTTTGAAAGTATTGGTTGAGTGTTTGTTATCTTGATTAAGGTAAAATCTCTTTTCAAGAATCCTGAAACTGATGATTTCACTGCTCTTGAAACTATATCTGAAATGTTTTTGCCATCGTAGAAAATATCTAGGAAACATATCTTCCATGTTTCCTGTCCATAGGCTAAAGATGCTATTATTAAAAGTAATGGTACAATAAGTTTTTTCATACACTGCCTCAAAATCTATATCTTATGCTTAGTGAGGAGATACCATATACATCACTAGTTTTAATCCAGTAGTAAGTATTGTTTATTTTCAGTTTGTAGTCTGTACCTGTTGATATTGGTACTACGAGGAAGCTCAAGTTTAAACTTACATTGTCTGTTAACCCCTGTTCGTACACTAGATTTAAGCATAATAAACTTTTTAATCCATTTAAATAGTAATCTTCCTTCTCTAGTTGACCTTCTGTAAAAGTTGTAGTGAAACCTATTAGTGGAGATACCAATATTGATGAGGTTTTGTCAAATTTAAATTTAAGGAGAGGGAAGGTTGTTAGGTAGTTTATAGCTATTCTGTTCTCGTCCGAGAAGATGATGTTGTTATAGTCTTTTAATGAATACTCATACCTCGATAGATTGATTCCAAGGCCTATCATTAGGAATCCCTTCAGTAGCCATACCCCTCCCATTGTAGAAATACCGTAATAAGTGTTATCTAACCCCAATCTTATGGAGGTATCAAAACTTATATATCTAGTGTCTATGCCAAATCCTAATGATATCCCTACTCCTCCTCTACTTTCACTTTCGGATCTTCTTATGATTTGGTTTGTGTTTGTATAAATCTCTGTATCAAAAGTCTTGTATAGCGTAGTTCCAACGTATAAGTTAAATCTTAAGTTCGTTTCTTCAAGAGGGCTTATGTAGTCAATTTTTTCTATTTCTTGGTATATTTTCTTTGGTAGTGTTGGTTTGTACACTGATAGGATGTAGGATGATATTTCCTCTATGTTTTCAGTGGAGACGTGTTTTATGTTTGTTATTAGCCCTTTTGTTGTGAAAATCATTATGTTAGTGTTTGTTATTACAATCAATCCGGACAATTTGTTTTGATACATGAAAAACAGAAAGTCCGTAGGTTGGTCTCCAAATGTATCTTGTATTATGATTTCATTTGTCTCCATTAGTTTGCTGTAAAGTATTGCCTCAGTAAAGAGTGAGTTAAAATCTTTAGTTAACGTTATTATTGATATCTTTTGTTTTACTAGCTCCTCGGAATATAGGGAATGAACTAATACGAAGTTGGCTAATAGTAAAAATATACTAACACTAATAATGGACTCATTTTTTTTCTTCATATGAAGAATTGTGAATTACTTAGTTGGATATGTCAATATATAATGTGATTGTTTCAAAAATCCTTACACTTATTACCTTTTACAAAAGTAAGCGTCTAAAACAATTTTTCAAGGTATAGGTTGCTAAATTTTGTAACTTTTAAACAATACTTCTTTCTGAAGTTTTTGTTACGAGTTACTATATGTTGGATGTAAAAGAGTTATTTGGGAAAGTTTTTGAGTATTCCTAAATTAAGTGACCGTTCTTAATTCAGCTAGTTGTAGATGATATCATCTCTTTCGAATTTGTTTAATAAGTAAATTTTTTTAAATTTTGAAAGTTTTATAAAATGAATTTTGCTTTTGTTTAGGATATTTTTTATAATTCCAGTATGAAGGATTTTTCAGTTATTTGTGATAGGTATAGTGATTTTGCTATTTTGCAGAAATCTGCTGGTGAGATGCTTTTAAAGTTGTTGGATCTTCATGGTGACGAAGATGTTTTAGATATTGGTTGTGGTGTTGGAGATATTACGAGGATGATAAGGAAAATGACTAGGGGTACAGTTGTAGGAATAGACATTTCTGCGGGTATGATTAGTGAAGCAGTTAATAGAAGTAAGGGTTTGGATATACACTTTGAGGTTAGGAGAGCTGAAGATATTGAATATGAAAATTGCTTTGATGTGGTATTTTCAAATTCTGCTTTTCATTGGTTTGAGTATCCTGAAAAGGTTATAAGAAATTGTTATAAAGCTTTGAGGAAGGGTGGTAAGATTGGTATTCAAGCGATAGCTAAGAAGGAGTATTGCCCCAATTTCATAAAGGCTATTGAAAAGGTGAAGAATGATCCTAGGACTAGCGATACTTTTATGAAATTTAAAGGATCTTGGTTTTTGTTAGAAAGTGAGGATGAATATAATAGATTGTTTGAGGAGTGTGGTTTTGAGGTTGTTTTTTCTGAAATAAGGACAATAAAGACTAAGCATACACCTGAAGAGGTTTTTAATATATTCTGCTCTGGTGCTGTTTTGTTTTACTTAGATGAGGGTTCTTATGATGGTGGTATTAGTAAAGATTATGTATATGCGTTTAGGGACATAGTTATGAATTCTTTTATTGAACAAGCTGGAGAGGATGGTAAGGTTGAATTATCTTTTAATCGTTTGTTTTTGGTTGCATGTAAAAAATAGGGAATGTTTTTTTATGCTTGTTGTTAGATATGATAAATGGTTTTTGTTGTGTTTTGATTATTTAAGTTGTTTCAGATTACCTTTTTGATAGATTTAGAAAATCTTAATACCTAAATCCTTGATTTTTTCTTTTAAATTTCCTCTCGTATCTGGTTTAGTGGGTTTATCTTTTCCAAGTTTTAATGCTTTATGTGGAATTCGCCTTTATCTGGAGAGGTTTTGTTTATATTTTAGATACTGTTTTTTGTAAGGGAAATGTTTTTGTTGTTTTCTTTATGGCTAGTAGAAAGGGATTTGGGTATTTGTTTAAAATTTTTCCATGAAAGTACTAGTTTTGAATTCGGGTAGTTCAACTGTTAAGTATCAGCTTATAGATACAAAAGTGGGGGATCCTGTAATTAAGGGGTTAGTTGATAAAGTAGGTAGCATTGGTGCTACTCATACATATTCCTACAATGGTGATAAGAAAACAGAAGATGTTCTAGCCAGGGATCATAGGGAAGCCATAGGTTTGGTAATAAAACTAATCAAAGAGTTAGGTCTTCAAATAGAAGCCGTAGGGCATAGAGTGGTTCATGGTGGTTACAAATTTTTTGATAGTGTGCTTGTTAATGATGAAGTTATAGAATACATAAGAGAGTTTGGTAAATTAGCACCTCTGCATAACCCACCTAACTTAACAGGTATACTTGCTTGTAGAGAGGTTTTAGGTGATATACCACAGGTGGCAGTATTTGACACTGCATTTCATCAAACTATACCCATGGAGAACTATCTCTATGCCATACCAATGAAATTTTTTGAAACGTACAGGATAAGGAGATATGGTTTTCATGGAACATCGCATAAATATGTGATGGAGAAGACGGCAAAAGAACTAGGCTTGGATTTATCTAGAACTAACATGATAACGTGTCACTTAGGGAATGGTGCTAGTGTTACGGCAATAAAGGAAGGAAGATCGTTTGATACCTCAATGGGGTTTACACCTTTGGAAGGATTGATAATGGGCACAAGGAGTGGAGATATAGACGTTGGAGCTGTGTTGTATATAATGGAAAAAGAGGGAATGAGTACTTCGGATGTCGATAGGCTTTTAAATAAAGAAAGTGGTATTCTAGGTATTACTGGGGTTTCGAATGATATGAGAATAGTGGAAGATGGTTACTTCAAGGGTGATGAAAGAATGACGTTGGCTTTAAAAATGTATTGTAATAGAATTAGAAAGTACATAGGGGCGTACTTCTTTGAACTTAGGAGTGTTGATGCTATAGTTTTTACTGGCGGTGTTGGCGAAAATTCACCGATAGTTAGGAAGTTGGTTTTAGAGGGACTTGAGGAGAGTGTTGGTATAGTGATTGATGATAAGAAGAATGAAGAGACGTTGAGAGGTAAATTTGGTGTTGTGTCTGCTCCGGAATCTAAGGTTAAAGTTGTAGTTACTCCAACTAATGAAGAGTTAGCAATAGCACTTGAAACAGAAAAAGTTTTGAATGATTATTTGAGGAGATAGGTACTATAAGAATTTGGAAATTCTTTATAGTCTATGTACGATAAGATAGATAGGATAATTGATGAGATACTGTTAATACAAAAAGGAGAGCCTTTCCTTTCTGCTCTTGAGAAAAGGATTGATAGGGTGCCAAGGATCGAGAGTGGAAGTGAGAAGAATCGGGCTAGGATCGGAAGGTTAGAAACTTCTTCAAGAGAAAGTTTAATGAGAATGTTAGAGAGGGAAATATTAGAATGTAAGAATTGTCCTCTTCATTTCAATAGGACTAAAGCTGTGCCAGGTATAGGAAATTATAATGCTAAGCTTATGATAATAGGTGAAGGCCCTGGTAAGGATGAAGATATTCAGGGTAAGCCTTTTGTTGGTAGAGCTGGGAAATTACTGACACAACTATTGTCAGAAATAGGTATATCGAGAGAGGAGGTTTATATAACGAATGTTGTGAAGTGTAGGCCTCCAGATAATAGAGTGCCAGAGGAAAGTGAAATTGAGGCTTGTAAAGGTTATTTGAAAAGACAGATAGAGATAATAAACCCTAAAATAATACTTCTTCTGGGAGCAACTGCACTTAGAGCTGTCATAGGAGAGAAAAGTATAACAAAAGTGAGAGGTGAGGAAATTGAAATAGATGGGATTATTTATTTGCCTACTTTTCATCCTGCAGCTGTACTGAGAGACGAGAATAACAAGCTGCCACTGATAAGAGAAGATTTTAGGAAGCTAAAAGAGTTATACGAAAGGTTAGCTTAGTCCTTTGGTTTTCTCTATCAAGAGATCGAGTTTCTCTAAGGCTTTACCTGAGGAGATCGATTTCTTTGCCATTTCAACGGCGCTTTGTAGATCTCTAGCTACTCCAGTTGCAAGTATTGCCATGGCAGAGTTCATTATTACAGCGTTTTTCATAGGTATATCCTCGTCGTTAAGGATACTGAGGAAAACTTTTTTGTTATATTCAGTATCGCCGCCTTTTATCTCATCAATCGGTATAGGTTCAAATCCGAAGTCTTGAGGTTTAACTTTCACATACTTAACGTTGCCATTGTTTAAGTAAGCCACTTTTGTTGGTGAAGAAGGTGAGATTTCATCTAGGCCGTCTTCGCTATGTACAATAAAAGCTCTCTCAACACCTAACTTAAATAGAACTTCCGGTAGTATTTTGAGTAATTTTTCATCGAAAACACCTATAAGTTGGTATTTGGGCCTTGCAGGGTTAACTAGAGGGCCAAGTATGTTATATATCGTTCTTGTACCTAGCTCTTTTCTTATTGGTGCTACATTCTTCATAGAGGGATGATAAATTGGAGCGAATAAGAATCCTATTCCTATGTTGTTTATTATTTCTTCCATTTTCTTGGGAGGAACGTCTATTTTTACACCCAATGCTTCTAATACATCAGCGCTACCTACTTTGCTAGAGACGCTTCTGTTGCCATGTTTTGCTACCTTGATTTTTTCTGTTCCTGCAATGACAAATGATGAGATCGTAGATATGTTTACGGTTTGTTTACCATCACCACCTGTGCCGCAGTTGTCAACAACGATACCATCAACTTTTATTTTCACTGCGTGCTTTAGCATTGACCTAGCAAACCCTAATATTTCCTCAGGTGTTTCACCTTTGACTCTGAGAGACATGAGTATTGAGGCGGTTAGGATTTGCGAAATATCATTTTCCATTATTTTGTCACTGATTATTTCGGCTTCGTCTGTGGTTAGAGAATCTCTGTTTGCTAGTTTTGAGATGAATACCGATATACTAACTTTTGGTTTTACAATGTCTACAAAGTTTTTAATTATTTTCATTCCTGATTCTGTAGCTATTGATTCAGGATGAAACTGTACGCCAAACACATTGAATTCTTTATGCTTTATTGCCATTATTTCGTTGTCTTCGCTTGTTGCAGTAACAACTAAGTCTTTAGGCAATGTTGTTGGGTCTATTACTAATGAATGGTATCTTGTAGCTTTTAAGGGATTAGGTATGTCTTTGAATATTCCTTCACCGTTGTGTACAATTATAGAAGTTTTGCCATGCATTATCCTTTTTGCATGGGTTATTTTGCCACCGAAAACCTCACCTATTGCTTGATGCCCTAGACAAACACCAAGTATAGGTATCTTGTCGTAGAATTCTTTTATCAAGTTTTCTGAAATTCCGGCGTCTTTTGGCCAGCCAGGCCCAGGAGAAATTATTATGCCTGCAGGTGAAAGCTTCTTTATGTACTCCACAGACACTTCGTCATTTCTAAAAACTTTGACGTTGTCGTATAGTGTACCTACGTATTGTACTAAATTGTATACGAATGAGTCGTAATTGTCTATGAAGACAATCATATCTTATGATATGATAGGGGATTTGAACGTGAATTTTCAATTAACACAAAAAACCAAAAACACTCGAATGTGATAAGGTTAAGTCTATTTACTTTTGTTGTTGTTATAATTTGTTTAGGGTATGCTTGGGTAATATTGCACACTGTAAATTTTTGTACTCTCTGTTTTTTACTAAGTAGTAAACGTTTTAGCTACACTTTGTTAGATAGCATTGTTGGGTGAGTGTGTGATAAAATCTCCTTATTATGATAAGAAATTTGGTTGCTTTGTTTTTAGTTTGGTTATTGATGTTGATGTTGGCTGAAGTTTTCGGGAATTATACTAATGTCTACATTATTAACGAAAAGGGGACAAATTTAATTTTGGCAGAGTTAGCGATAACCAAGGAAGAAAAAGAAAGGGGGTTAATGTTTAGGAAAACCTTGGGGACGAACAGTGGGATGTTATTCATCTTTGAAAAGCCATCATACTTGAGTTTTTGGATGAAAAACACGTATTTGCCTTTGGGGATAGTTTTTATTGATGAGAACCTGAGAGTTATCGATGTATTCTATCCTGAGCCTTTATCTACGGTTCCTGTGGGGCCTTCAAGCAAAGCTTTGTATGTTTTAGAAGTGCTAAAAAGCACTTCAATGAAGCTGAACATTAAGAAAGGAGACAGGGTAAAATTTGAATAGCCAGAGATAGGTAAATTAAAATTAGACTTAAGGGGTGTAATATGAAGGGAAAAGAAAAGGAAGTAGCTAAAAAGGAATTTGATTTTAACCAAGTTAAAAATGAGATGGTACAGCATTTTGATAAATCTATTGAGGTGTTTAGAGATGACTTGAAGAAGATGAGAACAGGAAGGCCAACTGTGGCCTTGATAGAGGATATAAAAGTTGATTATTACAACAATCTGACGCCACTGAAGCAAGTAGCTACGTTAACGGTTCCCGATGCTACGACTATTCTAGTTAGCCCTTGGGATAAAGGGGTGATAAAGAACATAGAAAAGGCTATAGTATCTTCTGGATTGGGTTTTGGTGTATCTACGGATGGTAATGTTGTTAGAGTGACTATCCCACCTCTTACGGAGGAAAGAAAGAAGGAAATAGTTAAGCTTTTACATTCTAAAGCTGAGGAGGCAAAGGTAGCTATAAGGAACATAAGACATAAATTTCTAGAAGAGGTGAGAAGTGCAAAGAAAGAAGCGCACATAAGCGAGGATTTAGAGAGGAGGTATGAGCAAGAAATAGATAAAATTACTCATGAGTATTTGGAAAAGATAGAGAAGCTAATGAAAGAGAAGGAGAAAGAAATAATGGAGGTTTAGAGTAGTTAATGGCGAAGCAAATTCTTCTTGAAGGGATTGACTTATCGAGACTTCCGAAGCATGTTGGTATAATAATGGATGGTAATGGGAGGTGGGCCAGACGTAGAGGGCTGCCTCGCTACGAAGGGCATAAAGAGGGTTTAAAAGCTTTAGAAAGAATTCTAGATTTTAACCTCATGCTTAGAGTACCCTACCTTACTGTATATGCCTTTTCCAGGGAAAATTGGCAAAGGGACAAAAAGGAAATAGAAGAACTGATGTCCTTGGCTAAGCGGATTATAAATGATAAATTTTCTTATTTTGTCCAGAAGGGTATAAAGTTCTTGCATCTTGGTGAGACTGACATGGTTGACGAAGAGATAGTTAGAGCTATGAGGGAACTAGAGGAAGCGACAAAAGATGGAGAAGCATATACGTTGTGTGTTGCTTTCAATTACGGTGGTAGGTATGAAATAGTGAGTGCTGTAAAAAAAATGTATGAAGATGCGAAGAAAGGTCTTTTATCGCTTGAAAGTATCTCTGAAGAGACTTTGAGAAAGTATTTGTATCATCCTGATGTGCCTGATGTAGACTTGGTAATAAGGACTAGTGGAGAGCAGAGAATTAGCAATTTCATGTTGTGGCGGGTAGCGTATTCAGAGTTTTATTTTACTGAGGTACTTTGGCCGGACTTCAAGGAAGAAGATTTTATCAAGGCAATAAAGGAGTATCAGGCGAGAGAAAGAAGATTTGGAAAGGTTTAATTACTTGAACTTTACGACGAGTATGGCTATGTCATCAATTACTTTACTATCAGAAAATTTTTCGAATTCTTCTGTTATGTATTTGGTTATTTCCTCAGGTGATTCATCTAAGTGTGATGAGATTACAGAGATAAGCCTTTTTATCCCGAATTCTCTACCTCTTTTATCTATTTGCTCAATGAGTCCGTCTGTGTAGAGAATCATTGTATCACCTTTTTTTACGCTTAGTTTACCTATCTTCGGTTTTAATTTTTCGAATAGTCCTATGGGTGTTGATGTTGGTCTGAGCTCTCTTATATTTCCGCCGCTGGAGACAATTATGCCTGGCACATGCCCAGCATTAACGTAGTATAGAAGCTTTTTCTTGGGTACTAAAATTGTCGTTAGTAGAGTGATGAACGTCATTGTGTATTCTTGGTCATAGAACCAGTTGTAAATGAAATTATTTAGCCTTTCTATTGAAGATTGGAAGTTCTTAACTTTTATATCTGTTGAGTTTAGTACGGATTTGGCAATCATTGTTACGAGAGCAGCGGAAACTCCCTTACCGGCTACATCACCAACAGCGAAAATAAAGTTTCCCGAAGACTCAATTATATCAATGTAATCCCCTCCAATCTGATATGCAGGCCTGTAAAATCCGTATGAATCAAAGAATTCTGTTTTCATGAAATTAGAGGGGATTAGCTTTCTTTGTATATCTACGGCGATTTTTAGGTCTTCCTCCAAGATCCTTCTCTTTTCCGAAAGTTCTATTTCTCTGAATGATAACAAAACTATGTTAAGAAACTTTGACAGGTAAATTAGTTGTTTTGCTCCTATTCTTTGGATTTTAGCGAATACAAGGCCTACTACATCGTTTGTCGGAGTATAGATTGGTATCATAATATTGGAGTTCAGGCTTTCAAAATAGTTTAGAATTTCATTGAATACTGGGTAGGGTAGTAGAGAGGTATTTCTTTTGTCTACGAAGGGAATTCTGTATTTAGATGATTTTATGAATCTAATGAACTCAAATTCATCTTTTGCTATTAGGTTCATTGGAATTTTTTCATTTTTAATGTACTTATCTCTGAGCCGGAAGTTTTCAGTTTCGTCTTCTAGGAAAACGAAAACATTCTCTACATTGATGTTATTGGAAAGAAAAGAATTTTCGACAATGTATTTGATGTCTTTCTTTTGTGAGACATTATATATGCTTGAAAATAGGTAGTCAATGAGTGTTGAAAGAGTGTTTTCTGCTGGTTTGTTGGATAAAGTTATGTAGATGACGAGGCCTACGCTAAGTGTAGCGTAGGCTGAGAAGATGAATAAGAAGGATTTAGGCAACAGAACTACGATTGGTAAGAAAATTAAAGAGATGATGACAAATGCTAAAATGAGATAGCTGTTATAGCTTTTAAATACCATTTAATAAACTATAAGAGAATAGACGGGAACATTCAAATTCTTCCTTCCTTCTAGTGCTGATAGTTCTACTAAGAATAGTGCACCGACAACTTCTCCACCGAGCTTTTCAACCAAGTTTATAATTGCTTTTGCGGTACCGCCTGTAGCTAGTAAGTCGTCGACAACTAGGACTTTTTCACCTTTTTCTATAGCGTCCTCGTGCATTTCTAATGTTGATGTACCATATTCAAGTGAGTATTGATAAGAAACCACTTTATATGGTAATTTGCCAGGTTTTCTTACAGGTACGAATCCGCATCCTTTCAAGTATGCTAGTGTGGAGCCTATTATAAAGCCCCTAGCTTCGGCAGCAGCAATTTTATCGATCTTTACATCCTTAATCATAGTGTAAAGATCATTGATTGCACTTTTGAAAACTTCACCGTTTTTGAACAAGGTTGTTAAGTCTCTAAAAAGTATCCCCTGAACAGGAAAATCAGGAATGTCTCTAACGTACTTTTTGTAATCCATTCTCTCCTCCAAGAAGCCGTTAACAGTATAATTATATACAGCTTTTATTCTAGCTTACAATTATTCAGTTTTTATTTCTATTTCTGAAAGTTTGAATTCTTCGTGCAAGGCATTAGCTGCTTCGGCTGCTCTTTCTTTTCTTACAACAACGGAAATTTTTATTTCTGATGTGGAGATCATTTCAATGTTTATCCCTAATCTAGCTAGGACGTTGAAGACGGTGGCAGCTACACCATAATGGCTTCTCATTCCTATGCCAACTATGGATACTATGGCTATGTCTTCGTCGTATGTCACTTTGGGGCAAGAAATAGCCTTCTTTATTTCATCTTCGATATTTTTAAGTGTGACTAAATCCTTTTTGGGTATCGTAAAGCTTATTTCACTGAGGCCATTTCTACTTGTTCCTTGAACGATCATGTTGACGTTAATTTTTTCCCTTGCAACTAGTGAGAATAGTTTAGCAGCTATACCAGGAACATCAGGGACATCTATGACGCTGACTTTGGCTTCGTCTGTTTTTACAGCAATTCCTGTAACTAAAAGCCCCTCCATATATTCCTCCACAATTTTTGTTCCAGGGTCATCATCAAAGGATGACTTGACAACCAAAGGAACTTTATATTTTTTAGCAAAAATAACTGATCTAGGGTGTAAAACTTGAGCACCTGCACTTGCTAATTCCAAAACTTCATCTATATTTATCACGTCTAATTTCCTAGCTGTTTTGACTATTCGCGGGTCAGCAGTGTATACACCTTTTACGTCGGTGTATATCTCGCATAGATCAGCTTTGAGTGCTGATGCGAGTGCTACAGCAGTAGTGTCTGAGCCACCCCTGCCAAGCGTTGTTATATCCCCATCTTCTGTAATTCCTTGGAAACCTGCAACTATAACAACTTTACCTTTTTTGAGTTCATTGAATATCTTGGAAGTGTTTATATCCAAGATTTTTGCTTCGGTGTGCTCTTTAGTAGTTAAAATGCCTACTTGAAATCCGGTAAAAGCCACTGATTCGTACCCCAATTCATGTATAGCCATTGAGAGGAGAGCTATTGAAATTTGCTCACCTGTTGAGAGTAAAAGGTCATATTCTCTTTTGGGAGGGTTTTTTGATATTTTTTCGGCCATCTCGACGAGGTAATCTGTTGTGTCACCCATTGCTGAAACAACGACCACCACATCGTTCCCAGCTTTCTTTGTGTTTACAACCCTCCTGGCAACATTTTTTATTTTCTCTATATCTCCTACTGAAGTTCCGCCGTATTTCTGTACTATGAGAGCCATAACACTATACCTTAAAAGATTTAGAAAACCATTTTAAATGGTTGTCGAAAAGTATTTCAAATATTGTTGATTATGGACTTCTACCTTTCTACTCTTTAAACGAATTACATCAATGAGGTATGCTTTAGGAACACCTTGATGACGTTGTAATGTCTTGAGACTTAATTGAGAATTGTCTAAGGTTGTTGAGTTTCTCAATACAATCTGTGATAACTTGAAAGGAGTTTTTTTTACTTTTATCATCAAATTTGTAAGGAGAATGCCATGCGGGATATTAGAATATTTTTTTTGCTAATCGTTCCTATAGCACTTTTTTGGTCTTGTAGGGGACCTGATGAAAAACTAGTGGATGTTACTAGTTTTTATCCTTATGATAATCATGTCTTTACAACAAACAAGGTTGATGTCAACTTCGTAGTTCAGAAAGTTGGGAAAGATTTGTTTGCTAATGTCAGGGTTAACGGTAACCTAGTGTATAAGAGAGAATTGGCTCTTACCAATAACGTTGTTGTTGAGTTGGATAAGCGGACAAATGTTATATCAGTAGAGGTTTTGGATGTGGATAATAATGTAGTTTTTTCAAAAGAGATAACTGTGTTTTACAACAAGGTAGAAACTAGCAAGATAGAAAAAAGAAAGGTTGTCGTTAAGCCTATAAGGGCTAGGAAACCTAAGTACACTGAAGTTGTTGGGAAGATGGAAGAGGGTGTAAAAGAGCAATTGCCAAAAGTTGAAGAAATCAAAGAAAGTATATACATTTCTTCTATTGAGATAGATATAAAGGATGAGCTGGGTTTAAATACTTTCAGAGATTTGATCGTATTAAAGTACGCTGTAGAAGTAAATGAGGAATTTAAAAACAAACCTATCCTAGATATACTTAAGAGTGTAAAGATTGAGATAGTTGATGTTGGCGGTAATGTTGTTTTTTATCAAGAATTAAGTGAACCGCAGGCAACATTTGAGATAAAGACGTCAAGGCTACCGACTGGTTCATACATTTTGAGCATTAAAGCTATTGACTTGAATGGTAGGATTTATGAATCTTCCAGGTGGATAAGTATTGATAAAACTCCTCCTACAGTTTCTATTGGTTCTTTATCAAACAACATGGTGGTGAGAGATATGTTTTTGTTTTCGGTAGAAGTTGAGGATGATAGTGGAGTTTATGAAGTATATTCTTCAATAAATGAAAGAAAGCTTGAGTACACTAAGAGAGGGAATACTTATATATTTTCTTTTAACTCTCGTAGTTATCAAAATGGGAGGTATACGATACATGTTTACGCAAAGGATAGGTTGGGTAATGAGACTAAAACTAACTTTGTGATTTTGATAGATAATTGGATAGAGTATGTTGTTGATAGTAATCTTGGAGCAGGTTTCCATGTTACCTCTTTCTTGGATAATGATGGAGGTATACATTTAGCTTATTACAATTCTGTCAAAAAGAGTTTGTTTTATGCCTACAATCAAGGAAACTTAACAAATTGGATAATTCAGCTTGTTGATTCGAGAGCTGACAGTGGTAAGTATCCTTCAATATATGTTGATAAGTTTGATAGGGTACACATAGCTTATACTTATATAAATGAGAGATGGGATGATGAAGACCTTAGATATGGTGTATATGATGGGAAAAATTGGGATATAAAAACGCTTGATGAGCAAGATAAGGCTGGTAGGTATACAGGGATAGTTGTGGACAATAGAGGAATACCTCACATTTCTTATTATAACTACACAGTTGGTAGTCTTAGGTATATGACTTACAACATAAAAATGGACAGATGGGAGGTATCGGTACCTGACAGCTACGAAAACGTGGGTAGTGATACATCAATAGATTTAGATTCAAAGAATATTATTCATATTGTTTACTTGGATAATGCTAATGGTGACTTGAAGCATTGCTACAAAAAAATTGAGGAATCAGATGCTTATTGGAGGTTTGAAGTTATAGATAGTGAAGGCAAAGTTGGGTATTATGCAAAGATGAAAGTAGACAAAGATGACAACATTCATGTTGTTTACTATGATGCCACTCAGAAGGTTCTCAGGTATGCTGTGAAGAAGGGTAACAATTGGATAAAAATGGTAATAGACAAGAATGACGATCCAGGCAGATTTAATTCGATATTTGTTGATTCAAGTGGTAATGTCCATGTGTCATATTTTGTAGAAAAGACGGGAGAGATAAGGTATGCTTTCTACGATGGTAAAGCTTGGAAGGTTGAGACGGTAATAAAAGGTAGAGCTGGTGGTTGGTCATCAATCATGTTTAAGGATAAGCCAATTATATTTTTCTATGATGGAAGTTCTAATTCTTTGAGGTTGGTTAGTAAGTAATTTTTGAATGATAGGCTTTGCATATCTGAGTTTTTAATAATCTTTTCTTATCGCTTAAAATTAGGTTTCTATGGAGCTTAGAAAGCTTTTGGAAGGTTTAGATGATTTTGTTCTAAAAAGGCAGTTATTAGATGATTCTATAGAAATTCTACACCTATCTGAAGATTCAAGAGATGAAATGATAGATGGTAATACTTTGTTTTTTGCTATTCAAGGTTCTTCAGTGGATGCTACGAAGTTTATCCATGAACTAATTAACAAGGGTTGTAGAACATTTGTAACGAATAAGGATATATCGATAGAAGGTGTTAATTTGTTGGTAGTTAGGGATATAAGGAAGGTAGAAGCTTTGGTATCGAAAAGGTTTTTTAATGACCCTGCGTTGAAGTTAAAAGTTATAGGTGTGACGGGTACAAAGGGCAAAACAACGATTTCGTATATGGTTTACAACGCTCTTAGAAACGTAGGTATAGATGGTGGGTTAATCGGAACTATTGAGTATAAAGTTGGTGGTACCTCAATGCCTGCTCCTAATACGACACCTAGCCCTTTGCAACTCTATAGTATTTTGAATGATGTTGTTGGTAGTGGTGGTAAGTTTGTTTCAATGGAAGTTTCTTCACATGCTTTGGTGATGGATAGAATTTTTGGCTTGAGGTTTGATGTTGTTGGTTTCACTAACCTTTCGAGGGAGCACCTGGATTTCCATAAAACAATGGAAGAGTACTTTAGTGCTAAGATGTTGCTATTTAGACAGCTGAAGGAAACGAATCCAGATGGTTATGCTGTCATTAATATTGATAATGAGTGGGGTGTGAGGGCATACGAATTTGCAAAAAGTCTGGGTATCAAGATACTTACTTGTAGTATAGAAAGAGATGATGCTGATGTAAGGGCTAAAAACATAAGTATATCAATAAATGGTACGACTCTGAAGTTTCTAGTGGAAGGTAGAGAATTTAAGGCTAAGCTAATTATGCCTGGGCTACATAATGTGTACAATTCTATGATAGCTTTAGCTATGAGTATGAAAGTGTTAGAAAATCCTGAGATAGAAGCTTTGATAGATGGAATATCGAGAACAGAGGTAAAAGGCAGGTTTCAGGTTCTAAGGAGTAATAGAGGCTTCTATGTTGTTATTGATTATGCACATACTCCAGATTCACTAGAAAAGACACTAACTACGGCTAGGAGTTTTAATCCTAAGAGGCTTACGGTAGTTTTTGGTGCTGGGGGTGATAGAGATAGAGGCAAAAGGCCAATGATGGGGGAAATTGCCTCAAAGTTGGCTGACAAAGTTGTAATAACAAATGATAATCCAAGAACAGAAGATCCTTTGAAGATAATCTATGATATAATATCTGGTATTGGTGAAGAGAATATGAAAAAAGTGATTGTGATTGAAGACAGAGCTTTAGCAATAAATGAGGTGCTTAAGTCAGCAATTGAAGGTGAAATTATAGTCATTGCTGGTAAGGGACACGAAGATTATCAGATAATAGGTTCAGAAAAGATTCACTTCTCTGACATAGAAGAGGTTATGAAAAGTAAGTATTTCTGATCGAGTATTGGAAATAGTTGTATTTTTGCTATTACTAAAAGGTTCGATATTTTTAAGTAGCCAGGATGTGGACTTCCTTAACTTAATCTTTATAGATTGAGAAGGTATTAATCAGTATACTACTTTTTCCCTTGAAAATTTGAATAAGGAATTTGAGTATGTAAGTAGCAGTTACCTAAAACACACTGATGTAACAAAGAACAAACTTAAATATAGATTTTATGATAGGGATAACTAATTGTATAGTTTCCTTACTATTAGTTTTATTCCGTCTATACCGACGACGACGACTCTTTCGCCAACTTCGATTACAGTTTCATCGTTTTCTCCTATGGCGTTCCACTCAAATATGCCGTTTATTGGAGTATCTAACCTTACTTTACCGATTTTTTGGCCCCTTATTTCTTGTATTACGTCCCCTTTTGTACCTACGTACTTGAATATAGGATCCTCACTTTTAGTTTCTTTCTTGTTTTTTGATTTCCAGTAGAAAAATGAGCCAGTGAATAGTGCTGAAAGTAGTAGCCAAGCGATTACTTGAGCTTCAAGTGTTTTCAATAAAAACAATGAAAGTATTGATACAAATATGGCACCTAGTCCAAACCAAAAGAATATGAATCCTGGAGCTAAGATTTCGATAACAAAAAGCAAAGTCCCAATAGATGCCCAGATCCAGTATTCAAGTCCTCCACTTGGGGATATTATGGGTGTGTTGGTGTTGGGGATATTTGTTAATGATTCGCTTAAACCTAATACTTGAGTAGCTAAGATAATAATTAAAGCTATGAGTATCCTTTTCATGTTTCCATTCTAATGGATTATGATAGGATTTTCAATTTACTAGGTGGTTTGTTTGGTAATGTTTTTGTGTTTTTTAATTTGAATTTCAATTTTGTTTGGTATTACTTTTATGTTTTAGGGAGTAAGATGTCAGAGTTGAGGCAGAATATTGTATATAAAGAATGGGTTATAATTGCTAAAGAGCGAGCTAAGAGACCTCATGATTTCATTGATAATTCACCGAAATTAATTTCAGATAAGGAGTATGATGAGAATTGCCCTTTCTGCCCTGGTAATGAAGATAAGTTTCCCAATACTGAAGTATGGAGGTTTGATGATGAAAAAGGGAATTGGCTTGTTAGGTCAATCCTTAACAAGTATCCTGCTTTGTCTCCTGATGTTGAGTACAAGTGGCAGGAAGAGGGTATATTCAGGACTATATCGGGGTACGGTGTCCATGAGGTTTTGATAGAGACACCTATTCACAATGTTCATCCTGCCGTTATGAAGATAGAGGATGTGGCAAAAATAGTGTATTCGTACAAGCAGAGGGTTATTGAGATACTTAAGATGAACGATATAGAGTATGTTGTTGTTTTTAGAAATCATGGTTATAAGGCTGGAGCTTCACTAGTTCATCCTCATTCTCAGATATTGGCTTTGCCAATAATACCTAGAGACGTTAAGTTGAGGGTAGATGAGGCGTTTAAGTATTTTAGTGATCATGGGATTTGTGTTTTTTGTAAAATGTTAGATGATGAACTTAGGATAGGGAAAAGAATTATTTATGAGAGTGATCATTTTGTCTCGTTTGTTCTGTTTGCTGCTTCCTCTCCGTTTCATTCTTGGATTTTGCCCAAGAGACATAGCTCTAGATTCACGGATATAACTGATGAAGAAATTGATGATTTGGCTAAGCATGTTAAGGTTGTTTTGGCTAAACTTTATAAGGGTATAAGTAACCCTGATTATAACTATATCGTTAGAACTTCTCCATTTTCCTATGGCAAGAATAAATTTTTCCACTGGTATATCACCATAGTACCTAGGCTAACTAGATCTGCTGGTTTTGAGTTAGGTTCAGGTATGTTTATAAATCCTTCTATACCCGAGGAGGATGCAAAATTTTTAAGGAACGTTGATATTTCCGATCTTTAGTAATATGGTTAGGGGTATATATACTGGTGCTTCTGGAATGATTGCTCAGCTTACCAACATGGATGTCATTGCTAATAATTTGGCAAACCTGAGTACTACGGCTTATAAAAGAGAGGTGAGTGTTTTTAAGGCTTTTCCTGAGATGTTGGCCAGGAGAGTGAATGATAGTGGCGTTGTTACTTTCCCGCTAGGTTCTTATGATTTAGCACCTGTTGTAGGTAAATTTGGTACGGGCGTGGAGGTGAACGAGGTTCAGACGATATTTGAGCAGGGAGCTTTGAAAAACACAGATAACATGTTTGATTTAGCTATAGAGGGGGAGGGCTTTTTTGTTGTTGAAACTCCGGAGGGATTAAGATTGACAAGGAATGGGACATTTAAGATAAGTAACGATAATTACTTAGTTACTAAGGAAGGTTATAGGGTTTTGGGCGAAAATGGGTATATAAGGGTGAAAATTGGCAATTTTAAGATTGATAAGCAGGGGAATATACTCATAGATCCTAATCATGATCCTGAAGATTTGGACGAGTTCGTAAGTACCGAAAAAAGCGACATAAGGGAACAAGTTATAGTGGATAGGATCAAGGTTGTTACTGTTGATTTTCCTAGGTATCTTGAGAAGACAGGATATTCATACTATAAGACAACGGAATTGTCTGGAGAGATGAAAAGCATTCCTCCCGAGAAGTACCCAAAGATACATCAAGGTTTTCTCGAAGTAGCTAATGTCAATCCTGTTACTGAAATGGTGAGAATGATTTCTGCTGAGCGGCACTATGAAGCTAACTCTAAGGTGATACAAACTGAAGATGCCTTGTTGGGTAGAGCTGTAAATGAAGTAGGTAAGGGACTTACAGCGTAGCTACCTTTATCTTAGTATATAGTTGATTTTGTAGTCTATCTCTAGCGGTATTGGGTTGTTGTTCTTGTCCTTTGCCGGTATGAATTTTATTCTTTTTGCGAAATTGATAGAATTTTTGTCAAGTAGCTCATTGCCACTACTTTGGAGTATTTTAGCATCTACTACATCACCATTTGTTGATATCGTTATTCTGAGAATTACTGTTCCTTCTATTCCTTTGACTCTTGCTAGGTACGGATAATTAATCTTTGGTATGTATAATGGTGTAGGTGGTGTAATATTACCTTCTGGTGAGCCTATTTCTTCGTTCTCTGGTGGGATGTTTTCGTTTTTTTCAAGTGCTTCTTCTTGGCTAGCTTTAGCTACTGGACTGGAAATGGGGTAGTTTTCTTTTGTTTTGATTTTTGCTGCAGTAGAAGTGTTGAGTTTATTTACGTTTATATTGATTACTTTGATTGTATTATTTTCCCCTTGTGGTACTGCTTTGTAAAATAATAGTCCTAAGCAAAATAGTGCAGTTATGTGGATAATTATGGAGATTGCTATGTATCTAAGCATATGAGTACTCAGACTTTGTTTGTAAGAGTTTCACTGTATGTATCTTCAATTATTCTGTGATATATATACTCTGACAGTAATGTGAGCTGCTTATTGTCTATATTGAAGAATCTGAATCCACAGAATGTGCCTTCCCTTCTTACTAAGAATATGCTAGCGTTTACTGATACACCTTCAAATTCTAGTTGTGATTGATACGATTTATTGTTTATTAAGCTGTTGGCTTCTTCATATGAATCAAATATTATACTTACACCTCCGGCACTTACATCATAAATGTGTCCGCGAAGCGTAAGTTCAGGATTTATAAAGATTTTGGCTATGGATCCATTAGGTACTCTTACACGGTAGTGCTTTCTTCTGTCACTGTCTTCTATAGGTATGGAAAACACTATTTCGTATACTTTTTCAGATATATCGTTAAGGTTTAAACTGTTGTCAACTATCCCTTTTAGGCCTTTAGAGGCCCATGATTTTATCTTGTTTATATCTTTTTCAGAAGAGATTAGAATCAAGTTATTTGATATTTGGGATAAAGCATCAATTAAATTTTCTGCTTTGTCGGGACCTAAAGTTTTTTTGGCTCCTTCCTGGTCAAAAACTATTATGTTCACGTTTTGTAGCACGTTAGACTTTAGCTTTTCTATTTCTTCCTTAAAAATTTGAGATGAAAATAAATGATTTGCGTAGTAACCTTTTGATATTAGCTTTATACCAATGTTCTTTGAAAGTACAACACTGTCTGAGACTATTAAAACCTTTACCACATCGTTTTATTATAATTCCCTTTTTTTAGAAAGTCAATTTAGAAAGTTTCTTGTTGAATAATTCGGGTGTGTTTGTGGATTTTTTAATACTAAACCTTCGGTTGTTCTACTGCTTGCTTTTATTTTACAAGAGAGGCTTTGCTTCTATTTACTCTTTAGAATATCCTATTGTAATTGGCTACTTTAGTTAGTGAGGATCCGTTACTGTAGACTTAATTCCCAGCGTTAAGGGATATCCTAAATGAAGACGTGCTATTAAATTTTGTACTTAGAAAACTTTTTCATTTCTAATTCTACTTCTTTTCTCTTTAGATCTTCTCTCTTGTCGTGTAGTTTTTTACCTTTAGCTACGGCAATTTCTACCTTTGCCAGTTTGCCGTTTTTCAGGTATACTTTTGTTGGAATTAAGGCATAGCCTTTTCTAGTGACTTGTCCGAATATCCTGTCTATTTCTTTTCTGTGAAGTAGCAGTTTTCTTTTTCTGTCTGGATCAGGTCTAAAAATGCTAGCAGATGGGTATGGGGATATGTGCATGTTGTGAATATATATTTCTCCGTTCTCAATTAAGCAAAAGGCATCATCTATGTTTACTCTGTGATCTCTTATTGATTTTATCTCGCTTCCTTTTAGTTCTATTCCTGCTTCATACGTTTCAAGTATTTCGTAATTTCTTTTTGCTTTTCTGTTTGTTGCTACTACATCTATGCTCATGAGAGATTTATGAAAAAGTTTACAAAGTTGTTTCAAGTTGATTATCTATTAGGTGGCTCGACTGTGTTTATGGATTTTTTAGTACTAGACTTTTGGTGTTCTACTGCTTGCTTTCATTTTACAAGAGAGGCTTTGCCTCTCTTTACTCTTTGGGGTATCAATAAGTATCATTAAGGGGGTTGGTTGAAAATCTGTTAGTGTATTAGGATTTGAGAGGTACCATAAATGAAGGTGTGCTATTCTACAATTGCTACTAAGTACAGATACTATTCAGAATTTCAAGTTTTGTATTTGAAAATGTTGGAATTGCTTAGTGCCTCTATAGTTATTTACTTTATTTGAAGAGACTTGAAAGATCTTTCGCAATTAGAATAGAATATTTGCGCAAATTTGCAAATATGTTTGGGGAGTTTCGGTGTATAGTTTAAGTGAGTATGCAAAGATTTTGAAGGTTTTGGGGCATCCTGATAGGATTAGGATACTTAGGATTATTAGGGAATTTGGAGAAGTTTGTGTTTGTGAGTTGGTTGAGACTTTAGGTATTGATTTTTATTCTGTTTCTAGGAATTTGAAGAAGTTAAAGTTTGCGGGAATTCTGAAGGAGAGTAGGCGGGGTAGATTTATATTTTATTCTTTTCTAGACCTAGACAGTACGAAGAAAAATTTTATTGATTGTCTTTTATCTGTTGATGATCCTGCTATTTCTGAGGATATAGAAAGATTTAAGAATGTGATTAAAGGTAAGAGATCTGTTTGATTGGGTGGTTGAGTATTGTATTTGATTTATAAGAAAACTGAGGAAGGATATAAAGGAGGAAGGAAATGAGAGGGTTTCTTGAGAAGTTTCCCATATCTATTTTCTCTATTACTATGGGTACGCTGGGAACAGCTCTTTTGAGTTTGAAGGTGGGGCTACCTTATTTGAATGGTTTATACCTATTTTGGGGGATAACGGGTACGATTATTTTTGTTTTGTCATTTCTAATGTATTTGCTTAAGGTTATTTTTGTACCTAGTGCTGTGTATAAGGAATTTATGCATCCTGTTTCGTTACAGTTTTTTGCTACATTTACGATAGGATCAATGCTTGTAGGCAAGTTTCTGAGTTACTACTACAGTTGGGGAGGTTTGTTGATATTTGTATTTACAGTTTTGCATCTGCTTCTTACTCTTATGATTATGGCTCAGTGGGTAAGGCAAACTCATTTTGAGATTCATCACATGAATCCTTCGTGGTTTATACCTATTGTAGGTACTGTGATTGGACCTCTCGTTGGCAAAGATGTTTTACCTATATGGTTTAATATTTTCCTTGTCTCTGTTGGTTCTTTCTTTTATGTTGTTATTGGTGCTATCCTTATTTATAGAATTATCTTCCATCATCCCTTACCTGATAGGTTGGTACCTACTTTTATGATATTTATTGCTCCCCCCTCTGCTATAGCTATAACAATATCTTACCTACTAGGTGTTCAATCATATTTGGGTATATTTTTCTACGGGATTGCTGTATTTTACCTGATGCTTCTTTTGCTCTTGTCTGATATGTTTTTTAAACTTAGGTATGAGCTTAGCTGGTGGGCATATACATTCCCCATTGCCATATTTGGCAATGCTACAATGGTATTTAGTGAAGTTCTCCCATGGTTAAGTTGGTTAGGGGTAGTTGTCTATATTGTGCTTAACATTGTAGTTTTTGGGCTTCTTTTCGTGACTTTAGCTAGATTGGTAAACGGTAAGCTTTTTGCAGAGCCTACTTCTAAATTTCCAGAAAACGGATAATTTTTTGTATGTAGAAATAATTTTTTGTTGTGTTTTAAAATTTACTCAAAGCTTTAGGGAGGATAGGTATGTACAAAGTTGTGATGGTTAGGCATGGTGAGAGTGTTTGGAACAAGGAGAATAGGTTTACTGGGTGGACAGATGTTGATCTTTCTGAGAAAGGTGTAGAGGAAGCAAAGAAGGCTGGTAGAGTTCTTAAAGAAAATGGTTATGTTTTTGATGTTGCTTTTACCTCTGTTTTGAAAAGAGCAATAAACACTTTGCATATAATTCTTGCTGAGATGGATTTGCTTTGGATACCGGAATATAAGCACTGGAGATTGAACGAAAGACATTATGGTGCTTTGCAGGGGCTTAATAAATCTGAGATGGCTGAGAAGTATGGAGAAGAACAAGTGAAAATATGGAGAAGAAGCTATGATGTTCCACCACCACCTCTTACAAAGGATGATCCTAGGTATCCAGGGTTTGATCCTAGGTATAAGGATCTGAAGGAAGAAGAAATACCATTGAGTGAGAGTCTTAAGGATACTGTCGCTAGAGTTTTACCTTATTGGAATGAAGTTATAGCTCCTACTATAAAGGAGGGAAAGAGAGTTATAATTGCTGCTCATGGTAATAGTCTTAGGGCTTTGGTTAAGTATTTGGATAACATCTCTGATCAAGATATAGTTGAAGTTAATATACCTACGGGTATACCTTTGGTTTATGAGCTTGATGAGAACTTAAAGCCAGTGAATAGGTATTATCTTGGTGATCCTGAAGAAGTTAAGAAGGCGATGGAGGCAGTTGCTGCTCAAGGAAAAGCAAAAAAATAGAATATGTTCTATTATGATATAAACCTTTATAATGCTGCTAGGACTGTTTTCGAGAATACGCTTTTAGAGGATACTAATAATAACGATCTTATTTCGTGGTTGGTTCCGAATAGAAAAGCGCAGGCATATATTGTTGCCAACGATCAGGGGGTTTTCGTTGGTGAGATTTTTGCCATTGTTTTAGAGAAGCAATTTGATATAAAATCTTGTAGTTTGAAGGATGGTGAGTTTTTTACTTCCGGTACGAAGATTTTTAATCTTGAAGGTAGTGTGAGGATGTTACTATCAGTTGAGAGATCTCTTCTTAACGTTCTGACGATACTTATTTCCGTTGCTACTACTACCAGGAAACTTGTTGATGCTACAAGAGGGAAATTTGGAGTTCTTGATACCAGGAAGACTATACCAGGCCTTAGGTATTTGCAGAAATATGCAGTTAAGGTTGGAGGAGGGGTTAACCATAGGTTTGGGCTTTATGATATGGTAATGATCAAGGATAACCACATTGCTGTCTTCAAAGGTGATATATTGAAAGCTGTGAAAATGGCAAAAGAGAGTTTCCCGATGCATAAGGTTGAGGTTGAGTGCGATAACCTTGAGCAGGTTAAGCTAGCTGTTGAAGCGGGAGCTCACGTCATAATGCTTGATAACATGAGTGT
Source organism: uncultured Brevinematales bacterium (assembly GCA_964475465.1). GTDB lineage: Bacteria > Spirochaetota > Brevinematia > DTOW01 > DTOW01 > JAPYWX01. The sequence continues at coordinate 15,415 of CAYYXA010000043.1, read as the reverse complement.
TGAAGAGATAAAAATGGCTTCAGAGTACATAAAGTCGATCAATCCTGAGATTATAGTTGAAGCCTCTGGAAATATTGATGAAGAAAAGATAAGGGAAATTGCTGAATCTGGGGCACCTATAGATTTTGTTTCGACGAGTAAGATGACTATGAAATATGATGTTGTTGATATAAGCTTTGTTATTGAGGAGTGATCTATGGATCTTGGTATCAGAGGTAAGATAGCTTTGGTTACTGCTAGTAGTAAGGGTATAGGTTTCGGTATAGCTAAAGCTTTGGGTCTCGAGGGGGCTAGAGTTATTATATCGTCAAGTAATGGTGAAAACCTGAAAACTGCTAAAGAATTACTTGAGAGTGAGGGAATAGAGGTTGATTCTTTTGTTTGTGATTTGAGTGACTCTAGTGATGTTGATAAGCTATGTAATTTTGTTATGGAGAAGTTTGGAAGTGTTGATATTTTTGTTTTTAACACTGGTGGGCCTAAGCCTGGAGATTTCTTTGATGTTAGTTTGGAAGATTGGTATACTGCTTTTGAATTGGTTTTGATGTCAGCAGTTAGGTTGACAAAAGCATTTTTGCCCAGCATGATTGAAAAGAAGTGGGGTAGAATTGTTTACATGACATCGGTTTCTGTCAAAGAGCCTATCGATGGACTTATTCTTTCTAATGTTTTTAGGGCTGGGGTTAATGCTTTGTCAAAATCCCTTTCTAGGACTATCAGAGTCGATAATGTTACTTTTAATGTTGTTTGCACTGGTAATATATACACTGAAAGAGCAATTAAACTTATTGAGAGGAAAAGTCAGATTTCGGGAGTTAGTTTCGAGGAATTTAAAAGGAAGTTTGAAGAGAGTATACCTTTGGGAAGGTATGGAAGCGTTGAGGAAATAGCTAATTTCGTTGCTTTTCTCTGTTCTGAGAGAGCAAGTTACATTAATGGTGCTAGTATCCAGGTTGACGGTGGTTTTATAAGAGGAGTTTTATGATAAGGTTGTGGGTAGTTATAAAGAGGAAGATTCTGGCTTTACTCGGCTTGAGAGATTACCTTAGGATTGGTATTCTGATATCGGGGCGTGGTTCTAATATGGAGGCTATAATAAGGGGCTGTAAGGAAGGTAAAATTTACGGTAAAGTTGTTGTCGTTATAAGTGACAATCCCAATGCCAGAGGTCTCGAGATTGCTCGTAAGTATGGTGTTAGGGCTTTTTATGTGTATCCTGGGAAATATAGAGCCAAGTTTGAGGAAGATAGGGAATGGGAGTATGTCAAAATACTTAAAAAGTATGCTGTTGATATAGTTGTCATGGCAGGTTTCATGAGGATTATAGGTAAGCCTTTGTTATCTTCTTTCCCTAATAGTGTGATTAACATTCATCCTTCTTTGCTTCCGAAGTATCCAGGATTGGATACACATAGGAGGGTTTTGGAAGCTGGGGAGGAGGAACATGGCTGTACTGTACATTTTGCAAATGAGATTGTTGATGGCGGTAAGATAATAATGCAGGCAAAAGTTAAGGTTTTGTCGGATGATACACCTGAGGAGCTTGCTAAAAGAGTTTTGGCGAAAGAACATAAAATATTAGTGAAAACGTTGTCTCTCATTTCGGAAGGTAAAATATCGTATGAAACCTTGGATTCTCCTATAGTTTACGGCCCGGATGATGATATAGTTGTCTAAAACTTCTTTTTTGTATTCCGAAATATTTCTAGAGGGGACTCGTATGATAGAAAAGGATGAATTCAATGAATATGGTGTCAGGCAGAATGTAAACAAGGAAAAGATAAAAAATTCTACGAATTATTCAATGATAATAATTGTTACTGTTCTTTTCTCTATATTTAACTTTGTAGTTGGCTACATGATAGGTAAGTTTTTAGGTAATTCTCAGAAGACCAGCTATGTCCTTTCAGTTCAAGAAAGCCAGAATGGAAAAAACACTATAGATGATATCGTGGGTTTACCATCTTCTAACAACTATTCTCAGAAAAGCTCAGCAAATACAGTAGATGTAAGTGACTTGGAGGAAGTGGTTGATGATTTTGTCTTAGAGAATAATGGTAGTTCTATATCTTCTAAGAGTTCTTCACTAAAGGATGAGAATAGAGTAGGTGCTACTGGCTTGAAGAGTGATAAAAAACAAGTTTCTTCTACTTCTTTAAATGTTACTCGTAGTAGTGTTTCTGAAACATCTACAAAATCAGCTTCGAAAAAAGTTAGTTCTGTCTCTACTTCAAGTTCCGGGAAAGTAGCTTCTAAGAAGTCTAGTAATGATTCTAATGTTAAATCTTACTATATTCAGGTTTCTGCAAACGAGAATAAGGATATTGCTCGGGATATTATTTATAAACTAAATTCAATGGGTATAAAAAATGCCTCTGTAATCAACGTTACGGTGGGAAATAAGAACATATATAGAGTTAGGATAGGTGCTTTCAACTCTTATGAGGAGGCTCACAAAGTATTAGAAATAGCGAGAAAGGTTAATAAAGATGCCTTCATAGTTGTTTCACCTAGGTAGCGATTAGAGTTGTATCCTTTTGTCTTTGAATATCGAAGAAATCAGTTCTTTGGGATTATCTGTTATTACGAATACTTCTTGTACAGCAGTTCCGTGTTTTAGCAGTATTTTTAAACCTGTTTTTGTTTCGTATTGTAGCTCTACAATTCTTTCGCCGGATGAGGATTTATTGCCTTTTGTACTTATCCTACCTGGTATTATGCTTTGTACTAATGGACTTTCTGAAAGTTCTTCAAGGAACTTCCGAAACCCATTTAGTATGGTATGTTGTTGCTTTATCTTATTTTTTCTGTATTTCGCCATCTCACAAGAAATTATATACGTGCAAGAATGGAAGTTTTAATTTTATTTTGATTTTGTTGAGTAGAGAAGTACCCAAGTGTAGGTGTTCTAAGTGCTTTTATTTGGTTAATTAAAGAATATTTTCAAATGAAGGTAGTGCTTGTTCGACTTTTGTAATTTGTTTTTGATTTTGCGTTTTTTAGTCAATATAATATTTGAGGGGAGTGTTATGAGAAGGTTTTTGTTTGTTGTTTTTGTATTTTTTGCTTTTTTTGCTTTTGGGCAGACTGCTAACAAAAGCGTTAAGGATGAAGATATAGTATTGACTTTATCGACAAATTCGCCTTTGATTGGTAAAACTATTTTGGTATTCCCTTCACCCAAAGAATATGAGCGCATGGAAAAGAATAGTGATCTAAGGTTTTTGGTTGACTTTATTAATTCGTGTTTTTCCGAATTAGGTATTGAATATCTCGAGTATGAGAAAAGCTTGGAGTTGTCCAAGAAATTTAGAAAGGTGTATGAGGAGAAGAGGGGGCAAGATATGACTTTGGCTCAGCTCTTGGCACAAGAAATAAAAGCTCCTATTTACATAGAGGTTGATCTTAATGTTAAGGTCGAACCTTATCCGAAGTTAAAAAATTGGATTTTAGTTGACGGGATGGCTAATTTGAAGGCTTACGATTCTTCTACGGCTAGGGGGCTTGGTTCTGCTCAGGCTGGTGATAGACTCGTTAATAACTCTTCTAATGAAGGTAAGGCTAAGAAAGTTGTTCTTTCTTATATAGCAAAAAAGGCTCTTAAGGATTTGTTACCTAAGCTTGAAGCCTACTTGGCCAAGGGGGACAAGATAGAGGTTAAGGTTATAGGGCTCAAAACTCTTAAGGATGTTAGAGATTTTTCAGAGTTTTTGAATACTTTACCCGGTGTTAAAGAAAACAAGAGGAAGTTGATATCTGGAGATACTGCTGTATTTGAAATAGTTTATGAGGGTGGCGTTGAATTGTTTTTGAATGATTTCGTAGATATTTCGGCTTCTTACCCTGAGTATAGCAAAGTTAAACTGGATCAATCGGGGAATAGTGTTGTAATATCTTTTTAATATGCTCTAAATGTACCACTCCTAAAAACTTCTACAAGTACCATTAGCCATGATAAAATGATCGAGCCTAGGGAAGCGTAGAAAAATAGGGTGTCTAAGGAAATAACTGAAACAAAAATTGTGGATAAGCTAGGTAGGTAGGCGAATGGGAGTAAGGTGGATATGAGTATGAGCCACGAAGAAGAGATTGTGAAGAAAGACCTTGATTTGCCTATCACGTAGACATTAACGAAGTAATAGGCTATTATTGATAAGCTTATCAATATCCCTGAAATGAGGAAAACACCTTTTTGGGTGTCTATGCCGAGTAGGTTTAGTATCATTTCGATTGCTGGAAATGTTATTAGACCGAGCATTCCTATTACGATGTTCTTTATAAACATCTCATCCCCCAAAGCGAATTATCAAAAATTACTTCTAATCGTTTCAAGCAAATTTGAATTGTTCTGAGTGTTTTTTTTATACTCATCTTAAGTGGGCGGTTAGCTCAGTTGGTTAGAGCGCTGCTTTCACACAGCAGAGGTCAGTGGTTCAAATCCACTACCGCCCAAATGGGCGAAATTTCAAAAGCGATAGAGGAAATATTGAAGGCTGACGAAGAAGCTGAAAAGAAGCTAGAGCAAGCCAAACAGGAAGCTAAGAGAATGATAGAAGGTGCTAGAGCGTATATAGAGGAATATAGAAGGCAGAAGGAAAATGAGTTATCTGAGTTTAGGGATTCTCTTAGGGAGAAAGGAGAGAAAGAACTAGAGATATTTAGGGAAGTTGAAAGAAAGAAGGTGGAAGAGATTGTTTATGCTTACGATGAGATTTTGAAACATAAGAAGGAAGAAATTGTTTCTGAAATAGCTAAGGAAGTTGTAGGGGAAATAATTGGTAAGGTTTTAGCTAAGTAAAGTGTTGAGGATTTCGGGTGGTAGTTTAAAAAATAGGCAGATATTCGTAAAGGATTCTAAGGTTAAACCTACCCAAGAAGTCGTTAGACAGTCGTTGTTTAATATTGTAGGTGTAGCAGATACAGTTTTTTTAGACCTTTTCTGTGGTTCTGGTATAGTTGGAATCGAGGCTATAAGTAGGGGTGCTAGATTCGTTGTTTTTGTCGATAACAACTTTTCTTTATGTAGTCAGCTTCGTGTGAATATTCAAGGTTTGGGTATTGAAAAAGAAAAATATAGAGTACTGTGTAGTTCTTGGGATAAAGCTTTGAAGGTTTTAGGAGCCGAAGGGATAAAGTTTGATGTTTCGTTTGTTGACCCATTTTATAATTTCCAAGAATACGATTTACTGTTGAAAGCTTTGAAAGGAGTGATGAGAGATGAGGGGATAGTGGTTTTGGAGCATTCTTCTAGGGTTCAAGTGGATATACCTGATGGTATAAAGTTGATTTCTCAGAGGCAATACGGTGAAACTTCCTTAATCTTCTTGGAAATGTGACCTTGTTTCTTTTTTCTTGTATAGAATAAGAGAAGTTGTTTATAATTATTTAGCAATATAAGAAGGGGGTTTTTTATGTCGGGGCATTCTAAATGGGCGAATATTAAACACAGGAAGGCGGCCCAGGATGCTAAGAAAGGGCAATTGTTTTCTAAACTTGCTAGGGAAATAACAGTTGCAGCTAAACTTGGTGGTGGTAACCCAGAGAATAACATAAGGTTAAGAGTTGCTATAGAGAAAGCTAGGGAAGCAAATATGCCTTCGGAAAATATAGAGAAGGCTATAAAGAGAGGTACGGGAGAACTGGAAGGAGTTACTTACGAGGAGGTGACATACGAAGGTTATGGCCCTGGAGGAGTTGCTATCCTCGTTAATGTATTGACTGATAACAAAAATAGGACTGCTGCAGATATAAGAAAAATATTCTCAAAGTTTGGTGGTAGCTTGGGTAGTGCTGGAAGCGTTTCTTGGATATTCGAGAGAAAGGGTTACATATCTGTTGATGCTTCAAAGTATACTGAGGACCAGATCTTAGAAATTGCTCTAGAGGTTGGTGCTGAAGATGTGAAAAAAGAAGATGATGTCATAAGCATTTATACTCCTGTTGATGTATTTTCTGAGGTTCTTAACGCTTTAAAATCGAAAGGTGTAGAAATCAAAGTAGCTGAAATTTCCATGGTTCCTAAGAGTACTGTTAGTGTTGATGACGAAACTGCTGTAAAAGTTTTGAAATTGCTTGATGAACTAGAAAACAACGATGACGTTCAGAGTGTGGCATCTAACTTAGATGCTAGCGATGCCGCATTTGAAAAATTCTCTAGAGAAGCAGCTTAGTTCTAAGGAGGGTGTATGCCTAAAAGAACTTACCAACCAAGTAATGTTAAAAGGTATAGGACTCATGGTTTTATGGCTAGGATATCTACGAAAGGAGGCTTAAAGGTTCTTAAGAGAAGAAGGCAAAAGGGTAGGTGGAAGTTAACAGTTTCTGATGAAAAGTTTAAAAAGTAGTGTTCAATTTGAGAGGTTTTTTGTTAGTTTTTTATAATCATAGTGGAGGTTTTTATGTCTGAAGCCATGGAAAGCCAGGTGGAGTTTACGGGTTTCTCCTCGGAAAAAATAAATATAAACGTTTTACTTGAGGCAGGTGCTCATTTTGGACATCCAAGGAGCAAGTGGAATCCAAAAATGAAAGAATACATTTTTGCAGGTAGGGGAAACGTTTATATAATAAACCTTCAGAAAACTCTTGAGCTTTTGAAGGAAGCTTATAACTTTGCTAAAGAGGTTGCTCAAAGAGGTGGAAGATTCCTTTTTGTTGGAACTAAGAAACAAGCCCAAGATTTGATAAAGCAGGAAGCTATAGCTTGTAATCAGTTTTATGTCAACAGAAAGTGGATACCAGGAACGTTGACTAACTTTTCTTCGATAAGAAGAGCAGTACAAAAGTTAGTTAAAATAGAAAAGATGGAAGCCGATGGATCTATAAATCAGCTTCCTAAAGGTGAGATAAACAAATTGATGAAGCTCAAGAAAAAGCTTCTGGATAGACTCGAAGGAATAAGGGATATGAAGAATCTTCCGGATGCTCTTTATGTTGTTGACATAACTAAGGAAGAGATAGCTGTAATGGAAGCTAGGAAGTTAGGTATACCTATTATAGCTATAGTTGATACTAATGCTGATCCTACTTTGGTTGATTATCCTATACCTGCCAACGACGATGCCGTTAGATCTATTCAGGTTATAACTGAGGTTATTAAAAGCGCTATACTTGAAGGGGAAAGCTTAGCAATAAAAAAGGAGTATAGTGCTGTCGAAGAAAAAGAAGAAATTGAGGTACCCGAAAGAATAGAGCTTTCTGAAGATATAGAAAGCTTGGAAGATAAAGAAAGCTGATAAAATTCTCTAGAGAGGCTTTGCCTCTCTGTTTCATTTTTCTAAATTTGTGATAGCTTATATTCTTCTCTGGTGCATTTAGCTAAAGCATTTCTTCTTTGCGCTCCTTTAAAGTTTTAAAAAGGCTATTGTCAAACTGTACGGTTGGTACAAAGGTAGTTTTATGTTAATTAAGATGATATTGTGTTTTCTTTTGGTGTAATAAGTTATTTGATTGTGTATTGAGTAGTTCTCAGATTATAGTATTCTCAGGTTATATATTCGAAAGAATGATTTTTTGTTCGTTGTTGATTTCTAGAAGAGTTAGAGACCATTATGTTGTGAGAATGACATTTTTAAATGGAATGTTTTCTTGTGGACTTGGTAGAATTTATTGATGATTTCCTACGTAATTGGAGAAGTTAAGGAGTTATCGGATAACAAAGTTATAATCGAAGTAGGTGGCATTGGTTATGAAATTTTCATGTCTTACCTCGATATTGCCAAATTGTCGCTTGGTAGTATTCAGAAAGTGTATATCTATAGGCATGTTTATGAAAATGGAGAAGATTGGTATGGTTTTTTGTCTAAGGATTCAAAGGAAATTTTTGTTTTACTGACAAGAGTCAGTAACGTTGGCCCCAAGTTGGCTCTCAGGATATTGTCAAGTTTTTCCCCTGCCGACATCATTAAAGCGATTTCAACGAAGAATGCAAAGCTTTTTTCTTCAATAAAGGGAGTTGGTGAAAAGGTTGCCGAAAGGATTGTTTCTGAGCTTAAAAACGATATACTAAAGTTGGGTATCTCACTTCCACAAGGTGGTTCGAATCTAGAAGAAATCGTAATGGCTCTCAAATCATTAGGTTATAACCATTCAGAAATAACGAAGATGGTATCAGTTGCCAGAGAAAAACACGAAAACTTTGATTACCTGGATGTGCCTGAAGCAATCCAAATTTGCCTTTCAGTCTATAAAAAGGTATAACTATGTATAAAAATTATACATGTATAAAAATTATACAATTTTTTGAGGTGTAATTTTTATACATCCTTTTCTAAAAATGTTTGTGTTTTGTGTAGAGAGGTAGCTTTTTAAGAGGTACTACTTAGCACATTATTTCTTGGTGCTTATGTTGCTTACTCTGAGTTTATAAGGTAAGTTTATACTTACGTTGACAATTTTAAAGCTTTAGTCCTATTCTGAATAGGTGTATTTGAAGTGATTGCTTTTGAAGCTTGGAGGATGCTATCTATCTTTACCGAACGTATTTATTGTAAGGTGCTTTCCTTCTTTTAGCTTTCGGTATATAGTGCGAATGTACTTCAGTACAAATACCATCAGTATAATGTTTGTGGATTACTCATAAGGTGAGGTTAGAATTTGCAATTTTATTCGGGATTTGACGAGGTGCTAGTTTTTGTTTTAGGGGCTATTTTGTAGAACGTCTTTTTGTAAAAGCTTTCTGCGTAGTTTACTAGTTCTTCTCCTTTTTTGTAGTCTTCTTTAAAGTTTTGGAGAGATCGGAGTTTGGTTTTTGCTTCGTCCAAATATGTGTATGCCATTGGTTCATTCATAAGCTTCGAATAGGATATTGACAGCCCAACCAGAAGTTCTATGTAGTTTATCGTGTGTATTCTTTCTTTTTTTTTCGTGGGTAATGAGTTGTAAATACTTAGTGCGTTGCTACCGTAGTATAGTGATAACTCAGGAACCTCTTTGTAGGAGTAGATTAGCGAGAGCCTGGATAGGCTTAAAAAATCATCTCTTATTCCTTTTATTGCTTTTTCGTAATACTTTGCAGATGCTACTTTTGACTTAGTCTCAAAAACGCTGTTGCCAACTATCTTGTTTCTCACATAGGAGGGAAAATTTTTATCTTTTTCGTTGAATTCTGTGTCGTTGATGAAGACTTTAGAATGTGAAACATTAAATTGGGATGTTATGAGTATGAGAATTGTAGCTAGGAGAAACTTTTTCATGATGTAAATATTATCGTTTTGTTTACAAGATTTTGTGAGAATTAATGAACTGCTATTAGGCCCCCGAAGTCACTAAATTTTTACTTTGATAGAATGAATTTTTGCAAATCATTCTAGTGAAGTTTGGCACGTTTTTTGCATAATATAATATGGAAATCGGAGGTGGAAGATGGAGAAGAGGAAGGAATCCAAAAACGTAGGTCAGGATAATATGGTTTCAGAGGATGTGGTGGTTGATTTTTTAAATGCAGAGGGTACTAATACAACGGCTCAGTCTACTCAAGAAGATGTTGGGAGTGTTCAAGGGGATACTGTGCAAGGTGCAAATGAGGAGCAGGCTAATGAGGAGAATAGAGTTGTTGTTGATGTTAACAAACTAAAAGCTTTGATTAGTTCCTTCAAGAAGGAGATAGCTGAGAGGGATAGTAAGATAAGTGAGCTTAGGGATATTGCTACTAGGTTGGCTGCTGACTTTGATAATTACAGAAAGAGGGTTCAGAAGGAGAAATTGGAGTATATTAAGTTTGCCAATAAGGATTTGATACTTGACATATTACCAGTGATAGATAATTTTGATAGGGCGATAGAGGCTATAGAAAAGGCCAATCTTGATGGTGCTGCGAAGGAGATATTTACAGGTATTAAGCTTGTTTACAAGGAGTTAGAATCTGTATTGCTCAAGTATGGTGTTGAGAAGTTTAGCACTGAAGGTAAGATATTCGATCCGAACATAAACGAAGTTGTGGAATTCTCGGAAGTTGAGATAGAGGAAGGGGATGAAGGTGATTTTGTTGAGAAGGAATTTGTTAAACCTTATAAGATGCATGACCAGATTATAAGGCAAGGCAAAGTTAAGGTTATTAGAAAGAGAAGGAAGAAGGATGGGGGGACTGGGAATAAAGCAGAGGATGGGGGTAACTTAGAAAATTCCAGTTCTACTTAGTACTTGTGTTTTTGTTGTATTTGTTTTTGAGGAGGTATTTTATGCCAGGGAGAATTGTTGGTATTGATTTGGGAACAACTAACTCAGTTGTTGCTGTTATGGAAGGGGGTAGACCTGTTGTTATTCCTAACCAAGAAGGAAGTAGGACTACCCCTTCAGTAGTTGCTTTCACACAGAAAGGAGAAGTTTTGGTTGGTGCTCCTGCTAAGAACCAAATGATAGTTAACCCTGAAAACACGATATACTCAATAAAAAGGTTCATGGGTAGGCGATACGAAGAAACAGAAGAGGAAAGGAGGAGAGTACCGTATAAGGTTGTTCCGCATGGTGATAGTGTTAGAGTATCTACTATTGCAGGTGAATTTTCACCTGAGGAGATATCAGCTAGGATACTCATGAAACTCAAGGCTGCTGCTGAGGATTACCTTGGTGAGAAAATAGAGAGGGCGGTGATTACAGTTCCGGCTTACTTCAATGATGCACAGAGGCAAGCAACGAAGAATGCAGGTATAATTGCAGGGTTGAAAGTTGAAAGAATACTTAACGAGCCTACGGCAGCCGCTTTGGCTTATGGTTTGGATAAGGAGGTGTCTAAAAGAGGCAAGGAAATGAAGATAGCAGTATATGACCTTGGAGGAGGTACTTTTGATATCTCGATACTTGAAATTGGTGAGGGAGTTTTTGAGGTAAAATCTACGAATGGTGATACTCACTTGGGTGGTGATGACTTTGACAGAAGGATAATGGATTGGCTAATTGACGAATTTAAGAAAGAGACAGGTATAGACCTTTCTCAGGACAGAATAGCACTTCAAAGGTTGAAGGAGGCAGCCGAGAAGGCCAAGATAGAGCTTTCTTCGAGGATGGAAACTGAAATCAACTTGCCGTTTATTGCTAATGTTGGTGGTGTTCCGAAGAACTTGATAAGGACATTGACAAGAGCTAAGTTTGAAGCTTTGATAAGAGACCTCGCTGAGAAAACTCTTGAGCCTTGTGAAATGGCACTAAGGGATGCTGGTTTGACAGTTAACGATATTGATGAGGTTATTCTCGTTGGTGGTTCTACAAGAATACCGCTTATACAGCAGCTAGTTAGGGACTTCTTCAAGAAGGAGCCAAATAAGTCTGTCAATCCTGATGAGGTTGTTGCTATTGGTGCTGCTATACAGGCTGGTATAATCGCCGGTGAAGTTAAGGATATACTGTTGCTTGATGTTACGCCGTTGTCCTTGGGTGTTGAAACTTTGGGTGGTGTGATGACAGTGATAATCCCAAGGAATACAACTATACCAGTAAGAAAATCTCAGATCTTTACAACTGCAGAGGATAACCAGACAGCTGTTACAATACACGTCTTGCAAGGTGAAAGACCATTGGCTAAGGATAATAGATCTCTAGGTAGGTTTGAACTTTATGGTATTCCGCCAGCACCTAGAGGCGTACCGCAAATAGAGGTTACCTTTGACATAGATGCTAACGGTATACTGACAGTTTATGCTAAGGATCTAGGTACAGGTAAAGAGCAGAGTATAAGGATAACCAATTCTACTAACCTGACGGAGGAGGAAATCAAGAGAATGATAGAGGAAGCTCAGAAGCATGCAGAAGAAGATAGAAAGAGAAAAGAGCTTGTTGAACTTAAGAACCAGGCTGATAACGTTATCTACACTACTGAAAAGCTACTTAAGGAACAGGGTGATAAGATTTCTCAGCAAGATAGGTTGGCATTAGAAAGTGCATTGAATAACCTTAGGAATGCTATGAATACTGACGACGCTATAGCTATAAAGAGAGCTATGGAAGAGGTTACAAATGTTACATACAGGATAAGCCAAGAACTTTATAAGCACGCTTCTACTTCTTATCAATCTAGTGCTACCAGTGATTCGTCCTCTTCTTCTCGCGAGGAAGGTGGAAACCAAGAAAGAGTTGTGGACACAGACTACAAAGTAGTTGATGATGATAAGAAGTAATATAGAAGGGGCCGAGAGGCCCCTTTTACTTTTATTAGCTCTTTGCTTTCCTCTTTGGAGGAGTTATCCAAGGCATCATTGCTCTTAGCTTCTTGCCGACTTCTTCAACAGGATGCTTGCTCCATATCTCTCTCATCTTTGTGAAATGAGGTCTTCCTGCTTTGTTTTCTAGTATCCAATCTTTTGCAAATTTACCTTTTTGTATATCATCAAGTATAGCTTTCATTGCTTTCTTTGTCTCCTCAGTTATTACCCTTGGGCCTGAGACGTATTCACCGTACTCGGCTGTGTTGCTTATAAAGCTATTCATTGTTGAGATTCCGCCTTGATATATTAGATCCACTATTAGTTTCATTTCGTGTATGCATTCGAAGTATGCCATTTCTGGTGGATACCCTGCTTCAACCAACGTTTCGAACCCTGCTACCATCAAATGTACTACTCCACCACAAAGTACTGCTTGCTCTCCAAATAGGTCAGTTTCAGTTTCGTCCTTGAATGTTGTTTCAATTACACCTGCTCTTGATCCTCCGATTGCTTTAGCGTAGGAAAGTGCTATTTCTTTTGCTTTTCCTGTGTAATCTTGATGTACTGCAACTAAGCATGGTACTCCCTTGCCATCTTTGTACTGCTCCCTGACGAGAATTCCAGGTCCCTTTGGTGCTACCATTGTGACATCAACATAGGATGGCGGTACAATTTGGTTATAATGAATGTTGAAGCCATGTGCAAACATTAGCATTTTACCTTCCGAGAGATTATCTTTTATGTACTTCTCGTAAATTTCAGGCTGGGTTTCGTCTGGTGTTAGAATCATTATTACATCTGCCCATTTTGCTGCACTTTCTATGTCCATAACTTTAAGCCCTGCAGCTTTTACTTCTTCTTCACTTTTTGAACCTTTTCTTAAGCCAACAACGACATCAACGCCACTGTCATGTAAGTTTTGGGAATGTGCTGCTCCCTGGCTACCAAACCCGATAACAGCAACCTTTTTGCTCTTTATAATTGACAAATCAATATCATTGTCATAGTAAACTTTCATACCTACCTCCTAAAATTTTTCCTCATTTTAAATCAGTTTGATGGGATATTACAAACAATAGGAGAGTTATTGCTTTCATTGACATTGTGAGTTAAGAGGTGTTATAGGATTTTTCTTCTCTTGATTTAAGAATCTTGCTTAGTTATACTTAAACTATGGGGTAAGTGAAAGATTACCTCTTTACATAGCCAAGTGGTGGCATAGTGAAGATACTAAAGTAAGATGTGATTTATGTCCTAGAAAGTGTCTTATAGGTAATGGTCAAGTAGGGTTTTGTTTCATAAGGAAAAACATTGGAGGTGTGTTATATTCTTTTGGTTATGCTAGGCCCGTCGCTGTGAATGTTGATCCAGTTGAGAAGAAGCCACTATTTCACTTCTTACCGGGTACTACGATATTGTCCCTAGGAACTGCAGGGTGTAATATGGGATGTATGTTCTGCCAAAATTGGACTATATCCAAAGCTAGAATTGATGAGGTTGATTCGTTTTTCCTGCCACCTGAGGAAGTAGTCAAACTTGCTTTGAAGTATAATTGCCCTAGTATAGCATTTACTTATAATGAGCCTACAATATTTGCTGAGTATGTTGTAGACACTGCTATGATAGCCAAACAGTATGGTATAAAAATAGTTATGGTTTCTAATGGCTATATATCCAAGGATGCATTTTTTGATGTTTACAAATACGTTGATGCTGCTAACATAGATTTGAAAGCGATAAGAGAGGATTTTTATAAGAAAATAACATTATCGCACTTAGAACCTGTGAAGGAAACACTTATTAGAATAAGAGAGCTTGGTACTGTTTGGCTTGAGGTAACTAACTTAGTTATTCCAACTCTCAACGACAGTGATGAGGAGTTTTATGAACTGTCTGAATGGATTCTTAATAATTTAGGTGATGAGGTACCTTTACACTTTACTGCATTTCATCCTGATTATAAACTAACTGACAAACCAAGAACTTCGCCGCAAACTCTCATGAAGGCTAGAAGAATAGCTCAAAAAGTAGGTATTAAGTACGTTTACACAGGTAACATATGGTATGATGAGGGGAGCACTACTTACTGCCCAAAGTGTGGCGAGGCACTTATAAAGAGAAATTGGCATGAAATCGAATTTAACAAAGTAATAAACGGTAAGTGTTATTCATGTGGTTATGAGATAAGTGGTGTATTTGCTTAGAGATAGCTTTTGTAAATTTCTATTATTTTTTCTGCTATTCCTAGGTTCATGTTCTTTGCCATCTTTTTTGAGTACTCTGAGTATAGCATGTCCTCAAATATGTCTTCTACTGTTCCACCATGTAAAAAACTATTTTTCGGAACTGTTTTTTTCATTTCCTTAAGTAACATTTTCACAAATATTGCTTCAAACTCTTCGGCTACTTCTTTTAACTTACTTAGTTTTTTAGCTTTTTGTTCTAGTTTAGGTATGCTGTTTTGGGCTTCTTCAAGAGATAAATTTGTTAATGCTTTTACGTAGCTTTCCATAAGGTAATTATCGTAATCAAATGTGAAGTTTGAACTTTAAGGTTACGTTTAACTTTTAAAAGAGAAAGGGGCAAGAGCCCCTTTGAAAAGTATTATAGCTTTATTCTTAGCCCTACGTTAGCAAAAATGTTGTTTACGGATGCATTGACTTTTAATGAGTTTCCAAACATCAATTTCGAAGCGTTGTCAGTAATTAACTTGGTTAGCTCTATTTCATATCCTAGCTTGAGCTCTATGGCAAGCTCATTGTTTATGTCAATCTTTGCACCAAGAGAAGGAGCAATGCTGAACGAAAAACTGTTATCGTTTGTCAGAATGTTAAAGTTTGTTGAATTTGTTGAAGATGATATCCCAGCAACACTAAAAGATAAGTTATAATCAGCAGATAACCTGTAAGACGGATTTAATGAAGCACCCAGAGACAAAGAGAAACCTGGCGAGACTGTATACATAACGTACGGTTCTACCGATAAACCAAGTTTAAGAGTGGAAATGGTATTTTCAGCTGTAATTTCGAATGATAATGTGTTATTTGAGGTTTTACCATACAGATTCTGGTAGTTTAGGTTAATGATTGGAATTAATCCGAAGCTTAGGTTGTCGGCCTTAATCAAACCTTTTCATACAATCCCCCTAAAAGATATTTGTTCTAAGTAATATAGTGGCATTTTCAAGAATTTTCAAATTCGATATCGCTTATATTTTGAGGAATCATGTGATTGACTAAAGGTGCCAAAATTTAGCGGAAGTGGTATAATCTACGTCTGTG
>CAYYXA010000042.1:0-29882 GCA_964475465.1 uncultured Brevinematales bacterium | reverse complement strand
ATTCTTTCCATTATTTTGGTAATTCTTTGGTTCATAAGAATTTTACTTACATTTTGTTTGAGTATGAAGCTTTTGGGTAGTATTTCCTTTCCTCTTTTGTAATAATAAATTACTTCGAGATCGCTTTCTTCTGAATATAGTGAAGAGAGAACCTTCATGTTGAGTTTTAAAAGAGGTATGGCAAGGTATTTTATATTTTCTAGTTTTTCAAGTTTGCTGTACTCTCCAAGTAATTCAGAGAAATACCACATCGTTTTGAAAGAGTTAGAGTTTATAAATATCTGAGGTTTATAGGTTTCACCATTTAGTTTTGTCATAGCTAAGTGATGATGTATTAGCAGGTAGGAGCACAGATGACAGATTTTTGAATCATTACTACAATTCCAGAACGAATTGGGGAATTCGCCTAAGGATCCAAATAGAAAGTTATTCAATTTCATTGAAGGATGAGACAAGGAATTAAGAAATTTTCTTACTTCCTCTGGGAGATTTTCGAATTTCGATTCAGGAATGTATTTCCCGTTATAACATATTATGCAATCATTACCTCTATCGCTTTCTTCTATTTCACTGAGGTATTTAATTGTATCTTCGAAATAGCTTTTATTACTTTTCAGGTATGTTGGATGTAAGTAGTTGTTGTAAGTGTCATTCTTACCTAATATTCTGCTCTCTAATATTGATTTTTCTGATTCTTGATTTCCTCCTAAAAGGTATAATTCTCTTGCTTTTGGATAAATCTTTTCGAATATTTCAGTGTCTAGTTTTAGACTTCCGTCATCTTGTAATAGTTCGTTTACTTTTTCTTCGAAGTTGTTGTATATTCCTGATTTTTTTACGAATTTAAGAAATCCTATCACAGAAGCATTAAATAACCAGTTTGAAGGTATTAAGGTTAAGTATTTATTTCCCACGGCTATCCTCCTACTTCAACAAGGCCAAATCCTTGGCCTGTTCTTAGACCTATTCCAGATAAATATAGATCTCTCAGATCCTCTCTGTCACCTTTCATTTTGAATGTTCCTTCAAAACATGTTAGTGTCATGTAGGGTTTCCCTGTTTCTTTTCTGAACCACCTTATGGTGTGTTTTACAACTGATTTTTTTATATTTATTGGTTCTAAGATAATTTTTGTCTTTAAACCGTAGCCTCTTATGTCTTTTAGTATCCTACTTTGAACTTCGTTGAAATTTTCTAGAAAATCTTCGTTGTCTGGTAAAATTGGTTTGCCGTTTTTGTCTTCAATAAGAATGGGAGATAAAGTTCTAAATATGGCTTCATCTCCAGGTATTTCTTTCTCCTTTAGTATTACTACTTTAGAAGGTTTTAGGGTTATTTCGGTATTAAAATGGAATTCTTTCATTTTCAGGATGCCGTTGTATAAATCTATGATGAAGAAATAGTCTGATGAACAAATTATTAAGTCAAATTTTTTTGTTATGGGAAATTCAAAAATTAGATCTTCTACCTCACAATTTTCATCTAACTTGAATCTACCTTTTATTATTTTCTTGTCCTTAGGTAAAATTACAGCAAATGAGAAAGGTTTAGTTTTTTTAGATATTTCTGAATCATTTTCAGGATAAAGAAAACTTTTATACTCGGGAGATGAAATTGCTAATGCTTCTTTTATCAGTGCCATGAACCTGTGCCTGTATATTATAGGTAACCTTTCGGCATAAAAGTTAATTTTTAGCCTCATGCTACCTCCCGTTGTCTCCAACTTTCTTATTCATTAGGATAGCAATTTTTTATGAAAAAGATTTTTTTGTCAAGAGTTTTCAAACGAATTTTTGAATTGGCTTTAATATATGAACTTTAAAAATACGTGGAGAAGTTTATATATTATTGAAAATGTAGGTTTTTGTTTTTTAAAATAGCCCAAAGGAGGGTTTTATGAAGTTTGGCATTAGGATATTTCTAGTAACTGTGATGCTTTTGATTGGCGTTTTAGGATTCTCACAAGTTTTTGTTGTTAATGAGACTCCTATTGCTAAGTTTAAAGGGACGGAGGACGATAAGAATTTCATAAATTCATTAGTTTCCTACACACTGAATGATTCTTATGACTTTTTACCTTATGATTTTGTGAACGTTGCTTCGTTGCAGGAGTGGTATAACATTCTCGTTGATGTTGTTAATGCTACGAATACGAATGTTACTATTGTGAAGGGTAAAAGTGTGGCACCCAAGAAGTTGTCACCTATAACTATAAAGAGATTAGATGCTAATACTATAAAATCTATATCTAGGCTTATTCCGCAACTTAAGGGTGTTGTTTCGGTTAGTTATTCGGTTTTGAAGAATGATTTAGTTATTGATATTCAATTGCTTGACAACAATGGTAAAGCTTTGAATAGGAAGAAAATTTCCATTCCTTTGGCTGATTTGGCGAATAGGGATGGTGTTATTTTGACTGTTAAGGAGGCTTTGGTTGATTTATTTAATGCTTGGAGGTACTATTACTATGATCCTAAGAGGCAGGGAAGGGTTTCTTTGACCGTTACACCTAGTAAGGGAGTTGTTGCTGTCTTGAAGCCAAGTGATATTTCTTTACCTTTGGGTAAGGTAGTGCCTTTACCTGAGGGGCAACATACTTTGATTGTGCAAGCTCCTGGTTTTATGCCTATTGTGACTAACATTTACGTGGCACCGAATTCTTCTTTAAAGATTGCTTTGAAGTTAGTGCCATCACCAAAGGTTGATTATCCAGTGCCTATGGGCTTAGTTTACATCGATACTGATGTTAAGGGGGTACCGTTAATAATTGCTGAAGGTAATGTTTTCGGTACTACTCCACTTTACACTAATGTAATTGCAGGTGAGAAAAATGTTATTTTCCAGCAGACACCTAATACGTTGTTGAAGACTGTTAAATTGAATGTTCAGCCTGACGTACTAAATTACTTCTATGTCACTCTTGATAAGGTTGGAGCTGGTGTAACGATAAGTGCTGACGATGGTGCTTACGTTGTTATAGATAGAAGGTTAGAGGGAGTTGTTTCGTCTGGTAGCTTTTCTAAAAACCTTAGTAGGGGTATACACACTATTACAGTTTTCAAAAATGGTTTTGAACCTTTCAGGACAAATATTAATATCACTTCTGATGAAAAAATTATTCTTAAGGTCTCTCTCAATCCTAGGAAGGTGCCAGTTTATGTTGTGACACCTGAGAGTAGTGAAGTTCAGATAAGATATCAGGGTAAAGTTGTTGCTACCACCCCTAAGAAAGTGTTTTTAGAGCCAGGTAAGGATAACTTTGTTGAACTTATAGCTCAAGAAGTAGGATTTAACAATACATCTTTCGACATAGTGCCTTCTTTTACTACGATTAACTCCAAAGTTGTCAAGCTTTCGCCATTGTTCGGTGATTTGCTTGTTTTGACTGATCCTACGGAGGCTGTTGTTAAGTTCAACGATAGTATTATGGGGACTACCTCTATAGATGGATTGCTAGTTAAGAGTTTGCCTGCTAGGAAGGGTACTTTGATCATCAGGAAGGAGGGTTATAGGGCTATAAAGACTAACGTGTTTATACAGCCAAATATACAAAATTCATTTTCGTTTAAGCTAAAAGAAGCACCTATAAAGCTTTTTGTTAACACCCTTCCCGTTCAGAATGTTGATATTTACATGAACGATGAGTATTATGGAGAAAACGATGGAGTTATAAATGTTGAGCTTGGGAACTTTGTTATGAAGTTAGTTAAGCCAGGATACAAGACTATTTACACAAATGTGTCTTTCCCAAGTAAGGTTGATACCGTTATTCCACTTACTTTCAGTATGACACCAGGATTGAGTGAGCCGGAAGTTATTTCAACAGTTAACAGCAATGTTTCAAAAATAGATTCTTTGATTTCGAATGGTGATTACATTGGTGCTTATGAGGTATTGAAGAGTAGCAGGAACCTGATAATAGATTCGGGTTACACGAATTTTTCAGTTTCTCTTGTTAAGTTGTTAGAGTTCGTTAGCGGTAAAGAGAGAGAAATCTTGCCAGAGGTTGAGTTTTTGACTTTGAACTCTAAGGCTGATGAGGTTATTTCTAGTGCTGATGTGTTTCTGAAGTCTGGTGCCACGAAAGAGGGCTTGAAGATCCTTAAGGAGTTTGTAAGCAATGTTAATATTTCCTCTATACCTGATGAGAAGAAAAGCCAAATATTGGCAAAGGTCAAGGATAAGTACAAGGAGCTTGCATTAGTTGATATTTCTTCTGCAGTTTCTAACAAAGTTTCTGAAGCTAACAAGTTTGTTGCTAGAGGTGAGAAGTCAGCTGCTTATTTGGTGTTTGAGGACGCTGTCAAGATCATTGATGAGTATATCGTTGATGTTCCAGAAATTGAAGCTGATGTTTCAAAACTTAGGGAAGATGTTATTTCTAATTATATTGAGATTGGTGTTGAGGTTTTGAGTAATAAGACTGAACTAGCAATAATAAATGCTGATGAGCTTGTTGGTAAAAAGAACTTCACAAATGCTATAGATATTCTCTCGTCTGCTATTAAGGAGATAAGAATGTCTAAGCTGTATTATCTTGATGTCATTAAGAATTTCGAGAGTAGGCTTCAGAGTAAGTATGAGGAGGTATCTGAGAAGGCACTGGAAGAAGAGCAATTAGGTGAGGTTAAGGGTATCTTTGATGAGGTTAAGCCGATAATTAAGGAAGCTATCAAGCTAGCTAGTATAAATGACTTTGATGGTGCGATAAATAAATATCGAGAAGCTCTGAAGATTATAGAGATCTCAGAGTATAGAGATAATCCATTCCTTAAGAAACTTAAGAATGACATAGTTGCTGATATCGCTAGAGTTGAGCAGAGTAAAAAAGAAGCAGAGGAAATAAAACTTAAGAAGCTTAAGCTTCAGGAGGAGCTAGAGAAGAAACAGAAGGAATTGCCATGGTGGACTAGGATGCAAAAGGCTTGGACAGGAGTTGGATTTGAGATATCAGGTTCGTTCTTGACACCACAAGGAAGTGATTTTGCTATAACAAATTTGAATATTCCTGTGAGTGTTAAGTTCCATATTTCAATTTTGCCTATACTTGGGTTGTCGTTTGGTGGTTTTTATAATGCCAATTCTCAGATGATTTCCTCTAATGCTGCTTATCTTGCGTGGATGGGAATGGGACAGATTAGCTTGAGAATACCAATAGTTAAGCAATTCTCAATATTTGGTGATTTTGGTACTGGAATAGGTATGTGGAAAGACTCACTAGTTATGAGAATAGGTAAGGATTACATTTTGAATACCGGGGTTGACCTGAAGTTTAGTTGGTTTGGTATAAGAATGTCTTATGATATGGCTTTCTATGATGATTTCAATAACTATCAGTTTGGTGGTAGCTTTGGTATAATACTTTGGGCTACTGAGGATTAGTTATATTGTTGGGGGCGTGAGCCCCCAACTATTTTTATTCTTCTTTTTTCTTTATCTTTGGGAAAAGGTACTTTGCGATATCTGTCCCTTTCACTCCTTTGTAATTTACTCTCACCTCAAGGTCTATAAGTTTGTTTTCTGGGAAGAGGTTTTCGTACAAACTCGTGAAAACTAGGAAGTACCTGTATATTCTTGGTTTGTAAAAATCGTTCAGGAATATTCTAGGAGATAAAAGTACTTCTGGACCGTAATATTTCCCTCCGGTTGAGTTGACAAGTATTTCGAGTTTCTCGTTGTTTGAAAGCGAGATAACATATATAGGTATAAAGTTGTTATAGCTATATTCTAGAAGGTTGTAAAAATTGTAATCAGAGTAGTCTAGTATGTTTTCATCTCCTGAGGTTATCACAAGTATAGCGTTGTTTCTTAGGGATGTGAGATTCTCAGTTATTGCTTTATGTAGAGCAAGTGAGAATTTTAATTTGTTTGTTTTGCTTGTGGTTATGTTTTTGTCTAAGAAATCAAGAGGTGCAAGTACATTGACACGTGTTTTTTTGAATTCCTTAATTTCTGAGTCAAAGACGTAGATAGAAATGTGATCTCTTGAGGATAGGTTTTCTAGGATTCCTCTTACGAAAGATAGGACAGAACCTTTGATTTTCTCGATATGTGGGCTGTTTTCTATAATGATGTGGAGGTTTTTGTTTTTTAGAAATTCGTATGTATACTGTACATCCGGTTTGAATACTTTTACTCCGGATTCGTATATTTCGAAATCTTCATTTCTTAGGCCGCTTATGAAGTTCCCATTGTTGTCTCTAACTCCAACCATTACCCCTATGATTGGGAAATTCCCGACAAATATACCTTTTATGTCTACATCAAGGTTAGCTGACATTAGATAGGAGTTTCTTAGTACGGAAATGTTATTTCTGTCTTTTGTTATTGCAAAGATATCTTTATCATTGTTGATGCAGATGTCCTCGAATTCTCCGTCATGTATTTTTATACTTTCGCCGGAAGGCGAAACTAGAAATATACCTTTGTCGGTTGATATTAAGAAATTTGATGATGTTATAGAGAAACCGTTTATGTTGTAGCCAGTTTCTATTGAGTCAATGTAATTCCCGTATTTATCAAATATTACGATTTTTTCTGAATCTGCCACGAAGATGTTATTACCTTCTACTTCTATGTCTGTTGGTGATACTAGTATGTTGCTACCGAATGAATAGAGGTATTCACCAGTTCCCTTGTTGATGACAAAAATGCTTTTGCTGAATGAGTCTATGGCGAATATAGTATCAGTCGAGAGAGCGAATTTTTTGAATACAATATTGGTGAATTTGAAGGTTTCTTTAGCGTTGATGTTAAAGATGTTTAAGTTAAACCACCCAGGGTGATACTTTGTAATACTGTTGTAACCTAGGATGTAAAAAGCTTTCTCTTCTTCGTCGTATAGGATATCGATAATTTCTCTGCTGTATCTGTATTTAGATATCCTCATGAAGTTGTCAATAGTACAGAATTCTTTCGTTCCGAATGAATTGAACACTACCTTGTTGAGCTTAGGAACAAATTTTATCGTTGTTGCTAACGAGAATATTTTGGTATCGAATCTTAACAAAGCTTTTAGGTTGGTGAAAACAGAATACTCAATTATGTTAGCACTTTCATCTATTGAGAGTCTTGAGTATATGGAAGAGATTTTTTGAATTGCGTAAGGTTTGTATTTGCCTTGTATGTCACTCAATAAGTCTATTGTGTTTCTAATGTACCCTGTATTCAGGTAGGCTTTGGCTAAAAAGAATTTTACTTCTTCTGACAATGGGTTAAAGTTAAGAGATTTTGTTAGTGAGTATAGAGCCCTATGGTAAAATGTGTTGTCGTACCAGAATATACCTTCCATTAGGTATTTTTCACTTAATGCGAACTTGGCGCTTCTTAATTTTTCCAGTTGCCCCAACTCATTAGTTAGTTGTGTGGGTTCCAGTATTTTGTTTATGGCGATGCTCTCGTTACTTTCTTGCTGGCAGCTTAATAATAATGTTAGTAGAATTAAAGAGAAAACTATTAAACTAGACTTTGATTTCCAAGCCTTCCCTTGCGACATAAATTTCCATTTTTATGTTTTTCATTTTAAAGTAATTTGTTAGGTAGTATTCTATCAGCATCATATCTTCGTCTGATCGTGCTGGATCGAGGTGGAACAGTACTGTTTTTTTGGCTTTTGCCTTTAATGCGAAATTTATGGCACTGGGTATAGAAGAGTGTCCCCATCCCTTTTTGGTTTTATATTCTTCTTTTGTGTATTGGGCATCTATAATGAGTACGTCAGCGTTGTGTGCAAAGTCTAATATTTCTTCGAGAGATGGGACATTTTCTTTACCTATTATTCTTACCATTTGTATGAAGTAATCACCTGAGAGTATTTCGTTTTGTGAGATGTCGGCTTCAAAGTCAAATAAGGTTACTACTTTGCTTTTGCCGTCTTCAAACGAATATCCTAGGCAAGCTGTAGGATGATAGATGTATATTGTCGATATTTTTATGTCTCCTATTTTGAATGTTTCTTTTTGTAGTTCTCTGAATTCTAGGTGTGAGGCCAAATCGTCTACTTTGACAGGAAAGTAGATATATCCCATTTGGCCACTTACCATATTTTTTAGTTTGCCTAGCATGCTTGGCCCATGGATGAATATTCTGTATCTGTAGTCGAATATTGGTGCGAAGAAGGGCAGTCCCTGGATGTGGTCCCAGTGAGTATGTGTGAGGAATAGGTAAACGTCAAAATTTTGGTTGTGGGTTTTTAGAAATTCGCCTAATTTTCTTATTCCCGAGCCAGCATCAATGATGAAGACTTTATCGTTGTGGGTTATTTGGATGCAAGAGGTGTTACCACCGTAGACAGCGGTTTCTAGCCCCGGTACAGGTATTGAACCTCTGACACCCCAGAATTTTACTATCATTTGTTTTCCTTACTTTCTTCCGATTTGCTACTAAGTAGCTTTATTGTTTTTTCTATTTCGTCATTAACCCATTTTTCAAATTTCTTCTGATCTAGAATTTCAGTAAGGATTTTAATAGCTTCGGGTCTTTTTACTCTTGCGAATGCTTTTGCTACTTCGTAAGCAATAACGTTATTTTGTGTCCCCCTTATTGTTCTTTCAAGGAAGGTATAGACTTTGTCAGAATTTGTTATTTTTGATACTGCTCTTATTATCTCTGCTCTGTAAGGTGTGGACGTGAACCTAAGATAGTTGTCTATTAGTGGGTCTACTGCTCTTGGATCTCCTAATTCTCCTAAACTCCATATAGATGCGAGTATGACTTCGTCAAATCCTGTTTCTACTGATGGCCCTGAAAATAGGAATATTGAGATAAGCCTATCAAAAGACTTTTTTGCTTTGAGTGCACCTAACCTGTATACGGCCTTTGCTGCAATTTTATAGTTGTCAGAATAAGTTAAATCTAAAAGTATGTCAATATCTTCTGGTCCGAAGGAAGCTATTGGGTCTTTGGTTTTAGCATCTTTGGTTTCCTTTGTTGTTTGCCCGAAAGCTAGAAGGGAAAATATGAAAACGAATAAGGTAGCTGTGATAAATATTTTGTTACTTATCCTAAGCAACATATCCAACCTCTTAGTAAATTATTATCATACATTAGGACTCGATAGTTCAAGATTTTTATTATTACTTAAATATGATGTAGAGTAGCACTCCTATGCTTCCTAACATTATCCCGTCGAATATATCGAAGACGCCACCAAGTGCTTTGAATATGTTGCTAGAGTCTTTTGCGTCAAAGTACCTTTTTATGAGTGATTCTATTATATCTCCAAAGAAGTCAAATACGAATATCACTGAGGATAGTACTATTACTGATATATAGTTTTCTAAGAAAATGTGGTTTTGGTATCCTGTCAAGTCGAGTATTAGCTTAAATATTATTCCTCCCAGGATGGCAGAGAGAAAGCTTCCAATGGTTCCTTCCAGGGTTTTTCTAGGGCTAGCTGTGAATGAAAGCGAAATCTTACCAAAGTATTTACCTATTATCATTCCTCCAGCTTCGCTTATCCATCCTACTGTCAATAGAAAGGCAACGAAGTATGTATTATTATAGATATCAAAGAACTTTAGAGCCATCATTACTCCTAAGGTTAAACCTATGTATAAGCTCAAATTTGTGAATAATGTATCTACGATTAGGTAGTTATGTTTTGTTATTTTTAGTGCCGAAATGGATAAGTTGATCACTAGGGTAATGAAGTAGCTTAGCATTATTAAATACGAGATAGTTGATAGGTCTTTTAGGATCTTTTCGGAACTTTTTGTGTCTTCTATTAGTAGTGATGCTAGGGTTGTTATCATCAACAGTAAAGCAACGAAAAGGAATTTCTTTATTTTTGGTATTCTAACACTGAATTTGTTTTCGTACATTCTGAAGGTTTCGAAAAGTATTGTTATGGCTAATGTTAATATGAATGAGAGGACATATACAGAGAAAAGGGTATTTTCGAAATTTATTATAGCGAAAGCTATAATAAACGGTGAAATTATGAGAGAATACAAAATTCTTTCTTTTAATTCTTCTTGCACCATTTTGTACCTCACATGGTTGAGATTAATTCTATTGGATTGTTGCCTTTTAAGGCAAAAATAAATGTTTTGGAAAAGCAATCTATACTTGCTTTTTGTTGCGAGAATACAAAAAAATAATACAAAAGATGTAGGAAAAATGGAGGGGCTTTATGAAGATAGTTTTCTTTGAGATAAAAGAGTCGTGGGAAAAGAATTTTTATCAAAAAGAGTTAAAGGATCATGTTATTAAGTTTTACAAGCAACCCATACAGGATGTGAAAATTGATTTTTTTGCTGATGCTGATGTTATTTCTACTTTCATTTACTCGAAGGTTTCGAAAGAGATTATTGACAGTATGCCGAATTTGAAGCTTATAACTACTAGGTCTACAGGGTTTGATCATATAGATGTAGCTTATGCTAAAAGTAGAGGTATAGTAGTTTCTAATGTGCCGAATTATGGTGAGAATACTGTTGCTGAACATACTTTTGCTCTTATTCTTTCTCTATCCAGGAATATACACAAGACTTATGTTAGAACTATAAGGGGTGATTTTTCTTTGGAAGGGCTTAGAGGATTTGATTTGAGGGGTAAGAGAATAGGGGTTGTAGGTACTGGTAGGATAGGTTTACATGTTATAAAGATTGCTTTGGGGTTTGGTATGGAAGTTGTTGCTTATGACAAATTCCCAAATGCGTTGATAGCTAGCTTGTTGGGATTTAAGTATGTTTCATTTGATGAGCTTATAAGTACATCTGATATAATAACTTTGCATGTGCCTTATCATCCTGATCTTTATCACATGATAAATATAGACGTTGTTAACAAAATGAAGAAGGGAGTTATTTTGATAAACACGGCTAGGGGAGCTCTAATAGACAACAACGCTTTGATTTATGGTTTGAACAAAGGTATAATAGCAGGTGTCGGACTTGATGTGATTGAGGGTGAGGAGGAACTGATGAAGGAAGATACCTTGATTTTTGATTCTTCTGATTACTCTAAACTTGTTTCGGTTATTCAGGGGAATGTTCTAATACACAGGGAGAATGTTGTCTTTACTCCGCATAACGCTTTTAATAGTATCGAAGCTGTTCAAAGAATTGCGGATACAACGGTAAGTAATATAAAGTTTTTCATAAGTGGTAAACCTTTGAATGTTGTTAATACAAAATAATAAAGTCCTTTATATAATATCCTTGCCCAAAACCTATCACTACTATGCTGTAGGTAGATTTTAGTAATGTTGTTAAGGAGGCATATACGATTATGGTTCCTTCTGACCTATAAAAGTATTCAGGTACTACTTTGACATATCTTTCACCAAAAATTTCTTTTTTGGTCAGTTGAATAGATTTTATTTTCTTTCTGAGCTTTTTTGATAGAGATTTTGAGTACTTTGATATTGATATTTGTTCTGAGTTTAGAATATCCTCAAGAATTTCTAAGTATCTTGATAGGTAAGGAAGAATTTGGATGTTGAGATAATTGTTAGCTGTTGTTTGCTCAGGGAATATTCTACCTTTGTTTAGAATGAGAGATTTGACTTTGTTAGTTAGGGTAATGGTTGTGCTTCCGCTTTTTGGTACCTCTACAGATAGTGTGTAGTTTGTGTCATCTGAGAGAATTTCTAGAGGTACTACTATTTCGGTAGGAGCTGTTGAAAGTATCTTTACCTCGTTTTCTAAAGTTACCAATGAAAGTTCCCACAATGTGGGAATCCCATCAAATAGTTCCCTGAAGTTGCTGAAGCTTAGGCCTGTTAAATCACTGAATGATTTTTCGAATATTTGTGTGGTTATTGCGTTTTGCTTTGATAAGAATTTGAGTAGTGACTCTAGTTGTGATTTTCCTACTATGCTACTAATGTATCTAAATACAAGGGGATATTTTCTGTACCTTATCAGAGCTAATTCGTTTTCCGATTCTCTATAGTTATTTAAGGTTATGAAGTATGAGCTATATACTAGTTCTTTGGAGTAGGGGCTACCAAATATGTATTCTAGCGATTCTATAGCTAGGAATTGTATAAATCCTTCAACGATATCTATTATGTCTTCACTTATTTCTTCAGGTAGCGTCAAGTGGATAAGCTCGTGAGCCAGGGTTATGAAATTTTGTAGGCTGTCTACGTTCTTAAAGTACCCGTTACCTTTGGGTTCGTATAGCTTTGATATAATTATATTGTTGAGAATACTTTCTGATATTTCGGCATCTTTGTAGTAAATGATATTTATAATTTTGTATCTTAGCTCTATACCTAGGTAGTTCATGAATTCTGATACTATTCTTAGCCAAGATGTTAAATTTAGGCTGGTTTCTTCGTCACCTTCGGGAATAATTAATCTGAATTGTATGTTGCTTGGAGTTGGAGGATAATAAAATGAATTAAAGTAACCCAAACATAGAGGTGTGGAATATTTTCTTTCTATTTGGCTTACGTTTGTTATTATTTTGTTCCCATCGAAAACTTTTATGTCATCTGGTATGTTAGTTATTATTACCGTTGAATTGATGTACTGAGGTTTCTGGATTTCTAAATTCGGCAAGGTTCTCATAGTTTCCGATAGCACCACCAGTCCGTTTTTGTTTATTTCCCTGACTATTTCATAATTAACTTTTACCTCTACAGGTATTTTGTTATGATAGGTTGGCAATCTGACAGTGTATACCTTACCGCTGGGGTTTCTGGAAAGAGGAACTTTTTGATTTGATATTATTATTTCTTTTATTTCAACCGAACTCGAGAAAACTAATGATTTTTCTTGACTTACCTCTATTAGGAATTTAGAAGTTATTTCGTTTCTTTTGCCATCTATTACTAACGAATGGCTAATTATATTTATATCACCGTAAGTTGAAATTTTCAATAACAGAATTGTAGCTATTGAGATTAAAAAAATAAACTTTTTCATTGTTTAAATTTGAAAATCTTAGATATCAATTTCTTGATTAAGCTACCACTTTTTTCGTTTTTGTTTTTTATTACTTCCTCTACCTCTTCCTGGAAGAGGTTTTTCCTAGAATAGTTCTCGTGAAATTCTATGTCCTCAAAAAGATTTTCGTACTTGAGAGGTATTATTCTTGCTTGTATTGTTTTCCAACCTAACTCTTTTGCTGCTAGAAGTCTTCTATATCCTGCTATCAATCTTAGGTCTTCGGATACTATTATTGGATTGATTAGTCCGATCTCTTTTAGGCTTTTCTTTAGTGGCGTTATGTCACCTATATATTTTCTTTGTCTCTTTCCAATTTTTATTTTGTCGATCTCAACTTCTTTTATTAGAAGTTCTTTTATCATTAAAGTAAATTGTTAAAGAAAGGATAGAGTATTATCAAACTCAGAGAATTTTTTAGAGGATTTGCTTTTTTGAGGAAAAGAGATAGTTGGTGCTTTGGGTAAATCTTTATGTTTATCTTGAAAGAGGTTTGTAGAATTGTTATACTAAAAATTGTGGATATACAGAGGCTTATACAGATGCTTGATGAAATAGAGGATGAAGGTGAGCTTGGTGAGGTTGAGGTTATCGCCTTTTCGGTGAAAGAAGCGCTTGAGATAGCACAAAGGGAGCTTAATACTGACATAATAAACTTGGATTACGAAGTACTTGAAACTGGTACTTCGGGTTTTCTTGGGCTTGGAAAGAAACCTTATAGGATACTCGTTAAGAAGATAGGAGGTTTTTCGAAACTTAGTTCGGAGGAACACGTTGAGGAAATCCATTCCATAGATGGCAAGTTTTTTGTGGCTCATACGAAAGATGGTGTTTTTGTTAAGATAGTTCCACCTCAAGGTAAAGGTAGATTTGTGACATTTGATGAGGTGAAGTCGCACCTTCAGAGATTAGGCTTTACAAGTATTGATGAAAAAAAGCTAGCTAGAGAGGTTGAAAGTCCTTCTGGGGTGCCTGTGAAAGTGGGTGAGCCGATACCAACGTCGCCAAGTGATGACAGTCATCCTACAATTGAAGTCACACCTGATGAAAGTAAAGCTTTCTTGACATTGTCAAGGCCTGCCTCGCCTTATGGTAAGGTTCCTACACCTGATGAGATAAAAGAACTTCTCAGGGCTAATGGAGTTGTTTTTGGCATATCTGATGAGGAAATAAATAGAGCGGTGTATGAAGGAGTTTTTGATGTTCCTGTTGAGGTTGCAACTTGGGATCCACCTGTGCCAGGTAAGGATGCTAAAATAAATTATTATGTTAGTATTGATAAAGGAACTGAGTTTACGATAGGTAGCGAAATTGTCGACTTCCATAAGGTTATGAACATACAGAATGTCGTTAAGGGGCAGGTTTTGGCTGTAAAGGAGCCGGCGACAAAGGGAAAACCGGGTACTACTGTTAGAGGTAGAGTTATACCTACAACAGACGGTAAAGATATAAGTATCTCGAGTTTAGCTGGTAAAAACGTCGAAGTTTCACCTGATGGTATGGAGTTGATAGCTACTCAGCAGGGACAAATAGTAATGAAAAGTGGTAAGATAAATGTTGAGCCTGTTTTGGAGATACCTGGCGATGTTTCAACTGAAACAGGTGATATAGATTTCGTTGGTAATGTGGTGATAAGGGGGAGTGTTAGGGACACATTCAAGGTTAAGGCTGGCGGTAACGTTGATATATGGGGGACTGTTGAAAAAGCTGAGGTAATAGCTGATGGTAATGTTTATATAAGGACAGGAATTCAAGGGAAAGAGGTTGGTACTGTGATAGCTGGTGGTGAGATAGTGGCAAAATTCATAGAGAGAGCAAAGGTACATGCTAAAGGCGATGTGATAGCTCTTGAATATATATTGCACAGTAATGTTTCCTCAAAGTCTAGAGTTATATGTTTAGGTAAGAAAGCTAGTATTACGGGAGGACAAACTAGAGCACTTTACGAGATATATGCTAAGCAGCTTGGAGCTGAATCTTGGGTAGAAACATTCCTTGAAGTGGGTTCTGACCCTGATTTGGTACAGAGACATGATGAATTGCTTTCTAAGAGGGAAATTTTAAACAATAAGCTTGCAGAGCTTAAAAAGGAGTTATTGACACTCCAACAGATGATAGCATCGTATGGCAAGTTGCCGCCCGAAAAGGAGGAAAAATTCCAAATGCTTAATATTGAGGTTAAGCAGATTTCAAGTGAGGTTTCAAAGATAGATGAGGAACTTAGTAGCATAAGACAGCAGTTGGATCAAGCAGCAGTTGAAGCTAAGATAAGTTGTTATGATGTGTGCTATCCGAACGTAAAGATAAAGATTAAAGATGCAATTCATATATGTAAGGATGTGTACAAGTTTGTAACGTTCAAGAGGGAAGGGCACGACATAATAATAGTGCCTTATGAAGAACCGAAAGAAATCAAAGAAAAGAAACAAGAGTTATTGAGAAGGGGGAGGAAAATATAAGGTGTTTGAGGAGAAGTTTTTTAAGGTTTCTGAGGAAAGGTACATATCGTACTTTGATATAGGGAAAGGTAAGAAGGTTTTATTATTTATACATGGTTGGCTGGTCTCAAAAGAATCTTGGATACCTGTGCTAAAGAACTTCGATATTGACGAGTACAGAATAATTGCTATTGATTTATTGGGACATGGTAATAGCAGTAGATCTTTGGCGCTTGATTATAATACACTGGAGCAGATATCGATCTTAGCAAAAATGATATTTAGCCTAAAACTTAAGAATATTACGGTAATAGGGCACTCGACTGGAGGCAAGGTGTCCCTCTTCCTTACAGAGTTCGTTAATAACTTAGCACCTAATACTATTAAAAAGGTAATTCTAGTTAACTCTATTGGAACGTACGAATTTTGGAGAACTCTACATCCGATACTCAAATTTGCATTTTTCAAGCCTATAAGATTCCTAATAGGTTTACTAACACTTAAAGTGTATATTGATTTTTACTTTAAAAAATTTTTGTTTTTTCTTCCTCTTAGGGAAGAAGTAAAGAAAAATATAGCAGATTACTTGTCGGAACCTACAAAAAAGCACTTTGAAAGTATAGGTAATAAGATTGTGGCTCTGAGGATAACTAAGAATATATTTGATTCATTTGTTGAGGATATAGATAGGTCTAAGATACCTGATGTTGATATAATATGGTCACAGAATGATGAACTTGTGAAATTCCCTGTACAAATGAAGTTTTCCGAAATGTTTGGGAAACCAATATTTATCTTGCCGAATTCTGGGCATATGACACCTATAGAAGTGCCGAGTGAACTATTCAATACTTTGCTTAACTTTGTTAGATGAATTGTTATTTTGGATCGTTTTGGAGTAATTCGAATTCTGGTATAGCTTCTCTATATACCCTCTTGAAAACCACTTTTTCTTTCCATTTACCTGACTTGTAATAAAAGTAACTAACAACTGATTCAAATAGCATCACAGCGAAGAACGAGGCCCATATACCATTTGGTGACTTGAAAACAATAAATGTCAGAAGGTAAGCTATAGGTACTCTGATGACTATCATTGAAAAAGCTTTTATAATGACAACTGTTAATGTATCACCAGCACCTCTTATTACTCCTTGTAAAGCGAAAACTACACTCATGAGCACATACGAAAAACTCATTATGAATAGATAGCTTTTTCCCATCATGATAACTTCGTTGTCAGAAACAAAGAACTCAAATATGTTAGTAGCGAATAAATTAACGATTACAGCTACTATTAGTGATATGTAGACAGATATTGCTATCCCCCATTTCAGTACTTCTGATACTCTATCGTCCCTATTTGCTCCTAAGTTTTGTGACACGAAGGTCATTATAGCCATTCCCATCGACATGGCGGGTAAAAAAGCGAACTGGTCAATTCTATTGCCTATTCCGAAAGTAGCTATTGCCTTTTCACCAAACTTAGAAGTGAATCCCATCAAGACTGCAACAGAAAGAGAAATGATGATCATTTGTATTGAAACGGGTAAACCTATAGCAATAAACTTTGATATTACTCCTCTATCAAGCTCAAAGCCAATGTTATTTTTTATTATCTCGTATTTACCTGTCAGGTACAAGTAAGAGATGATTAGCAAAAGAAGTTCGACGATAGCACTTGAGATGGCAGCGCCGAGAACGCCTAGAGGTGGTATTATCCAAAAGCCACTTATCAAAAGGGGAGTTATGATGAATTTTATCGCTATAAATATTACAGAGAGGGCAAGAACAATTTTAGAGTTTCCTAATCCCCTCGTAACACCTATGAACCAATTGTAAATGGAAGCAAGGGGTAGAGTTATCGTCAGAACCTGGAGATATATGAGTGACAGATCAAAAATATTGTTAGGAGTGCCAATTAGCTTTAATACGGGGACAGATAGAGTGAAGCCGACAAGCCCAAGTATTGACGATAGAACAAGTGTTATGGTAAATGAATTTTTTAAGACTTTACCAAGTATTTTGTAATCTTTGGCACCAAAAGCTTGGCCTATTAATATAGTACTGCTTACGCCTACCCCTATGAGTATAGCCATAAGAATAAAGACAATTGGCATGGTTATGGAAACTGTTGAAACACCTACATAATCAGTTAGCCTACCTAACCAGAATATGTCAATTATTGATTGTATACCTTGTATTAAATCTGAGAGTATCATGGGGATAGAGAACAGTATAAGCTGACTGACAACATTACCTTTCGTTAGGTCTTTCATATTATAGCTCCTTTGAATTTGGATATCTTGAGTTTTAAGTTAAAAGATTACAAAATACTATGCTGAAAGTCAAGAAAGAAAATGTTATTGAAACATATGCTTATGCTAAAAATATTGAGTCCTTAATCAAAAATGATTAACAGAGGCCAGGTGCACTTTGTGGGTTTAGCGGCAGGTTTATAAGGGGGGGTAGCCCCCTTTACATAGACTATATTTCCATATTAAAGAATACACCAAATATGTCAAAATCCTTGAATCTAGACAGTGTTGAGTTACCATTGCCATCAATACCTATTAACCTGATACCGATATTAGCTCCTATTACAGGAGAATAAGAGACTTCGAGTGCTCCGAGAATACCTGAGTTATTCACAAGTTCGCCCCAAAGATCACTAGAAGCAATCCTGTCAAAAAGTTTGTCGATATTGACTATGCTGTAAGTTCTAACTTTGAGCCTGTCATCGAAGAATTTTTTCTCAAGATTCAAGATAATGTAGTCCTGCAAGTGTTCATCCTTGAAACCTCTCTCGAGGCTTAGCCCATGAACGAACTGAAAGTTTATGTATAGCCCATTATTAAGCGTCTTATCAAACCCGAAGACATATTTTGTATAGGCATCTTTTAGGTATGTTTCAGAATAATTTGAAACTTGGTATATAATATTTGTATTTGTTGTTGAAGAAAAGGTAACTACTGCTGTTATCTTTGATACTACTGTCTCATTTATTGAAACCTCGTCAGGTATAAATACACCTACTTCCAACCAAGCTAGTACAAACCCGAAGTCCTTTGATATATCAAAGCCTATCATCTTTTCACCGTAATAGGATAGTGTGTAATCGACATGATTCACGTTAACACCATTAGTGTTAGTTGAGGGCGGTGTTACGTTTACAGTTACACTTACATCATTTGATATGTTTACTGATGATATGTAAGGTATGTCATTTTTTCTTGTGGCGAAGCTTAGAGATGCATCGAATCCGAAGAATTTGCTAGCTAATTTGAACCCGACTAGCCCGTTTGTTATGTTGTTATCTGGTGTAATTATTCTGTTCACGGGGATAGCGGTATAGCTTACATTGGGTAAAAAGCTAAGAGATTCTAAAATTTTTTTCTTTATTGTGTCCTCTATGAATTCGTTCAAGTATGAATTGAGTTCAGCTATTCCTGAAACAGGTTCAAGAACGATCTGAAAATATGATTCGTCTAGGAGGTTGAAGTAAACTGTTGTGTTCAGAGCTATAGAACCAAATTTAGAAGAGAAATCTAATACGTCAAACATATCCGAGGGATTTAGTATATCAGTGGGGTTTATTTTGTCAGCCTTGCCCCAACTTATTCTTTGTTTACCTAATACAAAGTCAACATTATCAAAAATGAATTTCTGAACCTTGATGTATGCTTCATCAACATAAATTTCAATTGGATTGATTGAGTTGACATTGAAAAGGTCGTTTATATTATTAATTTTGTCGAAGGTACCGTTGTACCTTGCGATTAAAGAGGAAATTATACTAGCATCATCACTTAGTGATGATGTGAAAGAGAATTTTGTTTTAATCAAGTTGTACTTCAAGCTACCGTCGTACGTTGAGATGGCAGGAAATATTGATAAATCGATGCCAACATCGACAGAAGCAAACGAAAAAGTGGTAGCTAGAATCAAAATAACAAAAATTAGAAACTTTTTCATAGTTAGCCCCCTATTTGCTTAGGAATCTTTCGGTGAATACACCTTTTGCTTCAAGGTTTTGATCAAATTTTATATCTTTGGTTATTATTTCTGTAGCTGTGTTGTTTGGTATAGTGCTCATTTTCATGTGGTATAGAACGTTGTAATTGCCTATTTTTCTTGTTTCAATCACTTCTAACACCTTTTTAAGTTTACCTTTTTCATACATTTCGAGTTTTTTGGGTAAGAATTCGTTTTTCTCCACAGTCATAATGATTTTTTCATATTTCCAGTCCGAAGAAGGCTTCCTTGTTAACTCCAGAACATACTCTTTGTCATTCTCTAAGATTATTTTGGCATCAAAACTTGATGAGTAGTTGAATTCTCCTATTTCCCTGTACGAAAAATCAGTACCTTGGAAACTTTGATCTTTTGCACTACCTTGTATTGCTCTAACTTTTTTGTATGCTGGCAAGTAGACATATATTTTATCCCCGGGTAGAGACAAAACTCCTATTCCTTTGACACTCTCAGGAGATATGAACTTTACAAGCCTCTTTTCTTTGCCTTTTGACCAAATTTTCATCTCTCTTTTCTCATTCGCTTTGCCACCTTTGTAAAGAATAACTTCTACAGTGCTTTCTTGGTCTTTTTGCTTTGTCAAAGAGGCTTCAACTTGGCTCAAAACCTCATTGCCACTAATAGCATACGACAAGTGTGCTAAGCTTAGTAACACAAAAATGGTTAAAGCAAAGTAGATTAAAAATCTTTTCATATACACTCCTCCAATTAACTAACCGGTTATATAAGAATAATAACAAAGGTTTTTGGGTAAAGTCAAGAAGTTTGTTTTGAGTTTTTAATTATGATAT
Source organism: uncultured Brevinematales bacterium (assembly GCA_964475465.1). GTDB lineage: Bacteria > Spirochaetota > Brevinematia > DTOW01 > DTOW01 > JAPYWX01. The sequence continues at coordinate 9,719 of CAYYXA010000042.1, read as the reverse complement.
TTAGTTTCAAGTATTCTTATGTGGTAGAAAGGTGGTATATCTTTCTTTGCTTTTGATTATATGTAAGTAATGTGCTATGGAGTACTGCTGTGAGTGTCTTTTGGTAAAGGAGGTTTTGAGGTGAACTTTGAATGCCTTGAGGTGGTTAGTTGATAATTGGAAGTTGACGTTATGGCTGATTCAATTAGTGATTTTTTTGAGATAGTAAGTGCAGTTCCTGACGATGTTAGTGATTTTGTGAAATTGCTTCTAATTTCTGAGCCAGATTTATATTGTGAGTTGTTTGGTGTGAATTATTTAGATGTCTTGGTAGCTCTTTTTAAGAGGCCGAATAACAATTTTAGTTATGAGAACGTGATATTTGCCAAGAGGAGTGATGAGGTTCTGGGTATGTTACTAGGCTATAGTTATGAGAAGTTTGTTAGAATGATTTTTAATTCGTCGGTAGTGTTTTTAAGGGTTATGGGGTTACAGTTTTTTAATTTGCTTCCAAAGTTCATTAAACTTGGTAAATCAGTGAAGAAGGTAGATAGAGATAGTTTCTACATCAGCAATTTGGCGGTGTATCCTGAGTATAGAGGAAGGGGGGTTGGTAGGAAGTTGATGGAGAAAGCTGCGGAAATTGCTATAAGTTTAAGGTGCAGTAAGATGTGTTTAGATGTGAGTTATGGAAATGAGAAAGCGATGTTGTTTTACGAAAGTCTTGGGTTTTACGAATCTGGAACGAGTAATGAGGTTTGGATTGGTGGTAAGAAATTTAGGTTTATAAGGTTTGAGAGATATTTGTAGAATTTTTTGAAATTTTATTTAGGTGTTAATAAAATAACTTAAGAGGTGATGTATGAATGGGATTCTGAATATAAGCTATCTTGGGCATTCGTGTTTTTTATTGGAATCTGAAAAGGGCTTTAAGATTCTTACTGACCCTTTTGACAAAAGTATAGGGTATAATACTGAGCCAGTTTTTTGTGATGTTGTTACGGTCTCGCATGAACACTTTGATCATGCTAACGTGAGGATGGGATTAGGTAATCCTAGAGTGTTCAGAGGTGTTAACCAGGGTAACTGGTTGGGTATAGATGTAACGATGAGTGGAGTTAGGATTTTTACTGTTTCGGTTTATCATGATGAAGAGAATGGTAGGCTCAGGGGTAAAAATGCTATTTTTGTTTTTGAGTTTCATGATTCAAGTATACCACTTAGGGTGTGTCACTTAGGTGATTTGGGACACGACCTTAAGCCTGAGGATGTGACTAGGATAGGTAAGGTTGATGTTCTTTTTGTTCCGATAGGTGGGTATTTTACAATAGACTCTGCAACAGCTTATAAGGTAGTTATGAAAATATCTCCGAAAATTGTCATACCTATGCACTACAAGACAGAAGTAACGAAAGATTGGAATATAGCAGTGGTGAATGATTTTGCAAAGTTGTTTAATGACGTAATATTCGTTAATAACTGGAATTTCACACTAAAGCCTGTGGACTTGGAGAATATTAACGTCGTTTATGTAATGGATTATAGAAAGTGAAGTTAGGGGATGAAAATAATATTTCTTACTATTTTTCCAGAAATAATAGAGAGCTATTTGTCATCAAGTGTTATAGGTAAAGCTATCAAGAAAGGGCTGATAGAGCATAGAGTTCTAAACATTCGTGACTTTTCGAAGGATAAACATAAGAAGGTTGATGATTATGTTCTTGGTGGTGGTAAAGGTATGCTTTTTATGCCGCAGCCACTATACGATGCTGTAATGTACTCGAAAAGCTTATTGCCGAATTCAAAGGTTATTTATATGTCTCCTCGTGGCAAAGTGCTTAATAGTGAGTTACTGAAAGAAATTTCTGGTAATGATGAGTTTGTGGTAGTTTGTGGAAGGTATGAGGGAATAGACGAGAGGATTGTGGATTTGGTGGTTGATGAAGAAATTAGTATTGGGGACTTCGTATTGACAGGTGGGGAGTTGCCAGCACTTGTGTTTTTTGACTCTCTTGTGAGAACAAAAGGATTACTACACGATGAGGCAGTGAAGAATGAAAGTTTTTCTTACCTCGGGGGATTACTGGAATATGACCACTATACTAGACCTAGGGAATTTTTAGGACTTAGAGTGCCTGAAGTTTTGGTTAGTGGTAATCATAGGGAGATAGAGAGGTGGCGAAGAATGTCGGCATTAAGAAACACTTACGTAAATAGACCTGACCTTTTACTTAAGGTTAAGCTATCCAGGGATGATGTAATTTTCCTTTCTAATCTTGCCAAGGAACTTCACGGATGGAAGTGATAAGGATATTATCGAGAATAAAGTTATGAAATGGTATTTCCGATTTTTGTTTTGTAAATCTTGATTTTAGGTTATGAATGATAGATAATTTCTATTAGGTAGAGGGGTGTTATGATTGGTTTTTATAGAATTTTAGGGATGTTTGTTTGTTTTTTGATTTTCTTCGGTACTGTTGGCTATGGTGTTCATAATGTTGAGACTTATAAGGATTTGGAGCAGTATTTTAAGAATCTTCCGATAAGCGATAGTTCTGTTGAAGAGTTATGTAATGCTGCTATGAATAGTGACGACGAATATGTGAAGGTTTTGGCAATAAGAAGGTTGGGAGATATGTTTGAAAAGGGTGCCAAGGGAATGATATCCGAGAAGACTTATAAAAAGGTTATAGATGCTTTGTTAGCAGGACTTGAGGAAGGAACCGATAGGATAGTAAGAGTTGGAAGTAGGCAGGTGAATCCTTTCTGGGAGGTTAGGGGAGAGGCAGCGAATGCCTTGGCTAAGGTTAATGAACCGAGCACGGTACCTGCAATGATAAAAGCTTTGAGGTATGACACTGACCCCATAGTTCAGAGAAATGTTGCTTTGGCCTTGGGGAAAATGAAGGCGAAGCAGGCAGTGCCAGCTCTGATAGATGTTTTGGAAACAACGCCTGACCAGGGAGTAGCTGCTGATATAGTGAGAGCTTTGGGAGAAATAGGGGATAAGAGAGCCTTTGGAGCACTTATAAAGGTTGTCAGGGGCAATTTCATGCCAAAAGTTAAAGAAATGGCACAAGAAGCCTTAGAGAAGATTCAATGGGCTGAGGAACCCGAAGAGGTTATTAGGTAGAACTTTCTCTTATCTTTTTCATGATATTGTCCAATTTCTGGATTTCTTCTTCTGAATATTCGTAGTGGTTTTCTTTACAGTACTCCTTGTATACCTGAATAGGGTCGGTGATTATATCATTTATGTGCTTTAGAGAGTTTTGGGATTCGCTTTCTCTGTATCCAATTTCTACTATTATTCCCTTTTCCTTCAGGGAATATATCATTGAACTACTTATTGTTTTCTTGATGATTGCTTTGATGTAGTATTCACCTAGGGAATCTTTCATTTCTTTGAGTAGTTTTTCTCCGTCTTCATTTGAGTATATTTCTCTTTTTATGAATTTCTTTGTTTGGTTTATTTGTATGGGATTGACATTGATTTCATTCTTTTGATCGTTAATGTCTACTACAAGAACATATTTTTCTTCATTAGCTTCTCCAAAGTTTAGTTGTAAGATGCTTCCGGGATAGTAAGCTTTGATTGTCATTCCGACTTTATTGCCCTTTAGCTCCTGGAACTTATGTATGTGCCCTAAAGCCCAATATCTAATTTTAGGTGCAAAGTTTTGCCTTGATATTAAGTCAATATCTAATGCTTGGTAATCAAACTTGTTTTCGGATGCTTCGGAAATGAGGTTGGAAGAATATACAGCTCCGGCAATGGTATCATGTGAAATTAGGATAACGTCAGACTTTATATATTCCATGATGTTATCTAAAATGTCAACAAACAAATCTTGATAACTGTACTCACTGATGTACGATTTTGGCAAGTATCTGAAAGGTAGAAAAGGTATGCATACGAATGTTATACCGTTGAAGTCAACAATTAAGTCCTTATCTTTTATTATGTTTTCTATACTTTTCCCTTTCGGGAAAACAACGAATTTGGTTTTGCTGAATTTGTGTGGAAGAATGCTAAGAGCTTTGATTTTCTCATCGCTATCGTGATTACCTGATATCATTATTATGCTTTTTCCCATGTCACCTGATACGGTGGCTATGAAGTTATTCAGCAACTTTTCGGCATCTACCATTGGTAGGTGTGAATCGAAAATATCGCCAGCAATTACAATAGCATCTACGTTTTCGCTTTCTATGATTTTGATTATTTCGTTTAGGATATAATCTTGCTCACTTATTCTTTCATATCCTAAGATTGGGACTTTGCAGCCAAGGTGCCAATCAGCGGTATGAAGTATTTTCATAATTATATTTTCCCTAAAATCTTGTCAATTCTCAACTTTATGCATTCGATCATTGCTTCGAAGACAATCTTTTTGTTCATTTTGCTATAGCCGAACTCTCTTTCTCTGAAAATTATTGGTATCTCTTTTATTTTAAAACCTTTGACATAAGCTCTAAATTTGAGTTCTATCTGGAAGGCGTAACCATTTGAATCGATTTTATCGAGATCTATGGCTTTTAGGACTTCTATTCTGTAGCCATTGAACCCACCCGTCATGTCGGTAAGTTTTAGCCCTGTGACGATTCTAGCGTAGAGTGTACCTAATTGGCTTATTATAAGTCTCTTCAGATCCCAGTTGAGCACTCTAATCCCGTTGAGGTATCTTGAGCCAACAACCACGTCATATTCCTGTAAATATTTGTAGAAATTTGGTATTTCTGCGGGGTCATGGGAAAAATCTGCGTCCATTTCTAATACGTAGCCGTAACCTTTTTCGATAGCCCATTTGAATCCATCAACGTAAGCTCTGCCTAGCCCCTTTTTCTTTCCTTTCCTAACTATAAGGTTAACTCTTGAGTTGCTACCAAATTCTTTTTGTACTATTTCGGGAGTTCCATCAGGTGAATCATCATCTACAACAAGTACGTCAACCTTATCAAATGAGTTAAGAACTGCCGGTATAATCCTATTGATATTTTCCGCTTCGTTGTAAGTTGGTATAACGACTAATATCCTTTCTTTGTTGTCCATATTACTAGTATCCTGATTTTGGTAGGTGTTTATATATCAAGTTGACTATAAGGGGTTTGAACATGCTGATAATCCTCTCTAATGAGCTGTCTATACTTAATTTGCCTACTTTGACAATTATACCACCTTCTATTTCGCTGTAGGTTATTTTACCTTCTATACCTTTGTTTTTAAGTAAGGATTCTACTCTTTTGGATAGGCTTTCGTAGTCACTTTTAGAAAGTATTATCTCAATGCTTGATTTATTAAAACTATCGGGAAGGTTATCTACAATTTTTTCCAAAATTGCTAGGATGAAGTTCTCTTTGTCATTTAGTGAAATTAGTATGTTTTTAACTTGAGTTACGGTTTCGTTGTATATTTCGTTGAAGGTTTCTGTAAATTTCTCGTTTACTTTTCTTCTGTTTTCAGATTCTATTGAAAGCTTTTGTAAGGATAATTTTTTTTCAAACTCTTCGTAGATTTTTTCTTTTTCATTTTCAAATTCCTCATCAATTTGTTTTTTTGCTTCTGAGATGATTTTGTCTCTTTCGGCTTGTGCGTTATTTATTATGTTTTCTATCTCTTTTTGTATGTGTTCGTTTAAAACTTTTATTAGTTCATCTATAGGCATGCCGACCTCCTATAATTTTATACCTACTGTTTCTCTAACAATTCTCTTTATCATAGTTTCGTAATCTTCGTATTCTTCGATTCCGAACACAGGATCAATTTCCACAATAAAAGGCTTCTGATGGGATAAAACAAAATCTCTTAGTTCTTTTTTGGCTCTAGAGGATATGTTCTTTGAGATTATTATAGCAAATACTTCTTTCCTTTCTTTTAGTTCTTCAATCTTTGACATGACTAAGTCACTTAAGTTTGGTGCATTAACATCAAATGTATATACCTCAACACCTAAGAATTTATAGACATCCCCGGTATATTTGTCGAGTATTCCCACTATTTTCATACTAGCGATGATTTTCAAGCAATGATGACCGTTATTTCAACATAAAAGATCAAACTTATGAGAAGTGATTATTGGCATCTTAGATAGCGCTTCTTGATTGGAAGCATAGAGAGTATAAGCTGAAGCAGTTTTTTCAAAACTAGCTTATAAAGTTTGACATATTTGTTGTCCACTGTTTAAAATAGATAGAAAAATTTGTTAGGTGAGGGGTATGGCAGATTCTTTTGATATTTCTCAGATTACTCCAGGTCAAATTGTCAAGGGTAGGGTTGCCTATATAGGTGAGAAGGATGTTTTTGTAGAGTGTGGTTTTAAATCGGAGGTTAGTGTTCCTCTTGTGGAGTTTGATCAGAGGCCTAACATAGGCGATGAAGTTGAGATTGCCATAATCGGTGAGTTTGCTCAGGGGATAGTTGGTTCTAAGACCAAGGCTGATAGGAAGCAAAAGCTTGCTGAGCTTAAAGAGAAATTCGCTACTGGTGAGCCAGTGAAAGGTACTATTGTTAAGGCGCTTTTTGCTGATCAACTTGTCGGCGATAGCAGAATAAAGATTCTCAAAGGATTTCTTGTTGATTTGGGAACGGGGTTAAAAGGTTTCTTGCCAGCTTCTCAGGTTGAGCTAGGTAAAATAAAGGATGATCCTCTTACTTACGTTAACAGGGAATTTGAATTCAAGATAATAAACAAGAAAGAGGGACAGTTTATACTCTCTAGAAAAGCTTTATTACAAGAAGAATTGGAAAAAAAGAGAAAAGAATTTTTTGCTAATGTTAAAGTGGGAGATGAGGTTACTGGAGTTGTTAAGAAGATTACTCAGAAGTACATAGTTTTGGATGTTGAGGGTGTAAATGCAGTTCTTTCTATAGCTGATCTTTCTTGGAAGAGGATAGATGATATAAATAGTGTTGTTCACTTAGGCGATACAATTACTGTTAAGGTTTTAGCAATAAATGAGGAAAAGGGCTTTATAAGGGTGGGTAGGAAACAGATAGAGAAGGATCCTTTCGTAGAGTTTCAGAATGCTCACAAAGAGGGTGATTTGGTTAGTGGTAAGGTTATTTCTGTTAAGGATAGGTATGCTGTAATTGAATTAGCTGATGGCGTTAAAGGTGTGTTGCTTGCAACTGATTACTCATGGAGTACCAAGGTTAGGTCTCTTAAATCTGAGATAAAAGTGGGAGAGATAGTTAAAGGTAAGATAATAAACTTTGATGCTGAGAAGAGGCTTGTTAGGATAGGTATTAAGCAGTTATTGCCTGATCCTTGGGAAAATATAGAGGAAAGGTATAAGAGAGGTCAGGTAATAAGAGGTAGGGTAAATACAATAACTGACAGAGCTGTTTTTGTGGGTATAATGGAAGGAGTTGAGGGGATTATACCAAGAAACGAAGTTTCTTGGAATGAGGAGGCGCCGAATCTTAGGAAGATGTTCTCTAGGGGGCAAATGGTTGAAGCTCTGATAATGAAGATAAACAAAGAGAAAAGGTTGTTATATCTTAGTATAAAGAAGCTGGAAGGGAATCCATGGCAAAGGTTTAAAGAAATGAATCCGAAGGGTAGTGTAGTTGATGGAGTTATAAGTGAGATCAGGGAAGATAGGCTTATTGTTGATTTGGGTGGCGGAGTTACAGGTTATGTTTTGGCTTCCAATGCTTCTATGGAGAGGGGGATAGTTCTATCGGAGAGGTTTAAGGTAGGGGATCCTGTCAAGGCTGTTGTTGTTAAGGTGGTGCCTGAAGAAAAAATTGTAGAGCTTAGTATAAAGGCTTATGAAAAGAAGCTTGTAGAGGAGGCTAAGAAGGATTTTGTTGTTTCTGAACCTACGGAAGTCAAGAAAGGAACTATTGCTGATTTGTTAAAGTTGAAGGGTATAAATGTTGTGCCTTCTACACCAAAAGAGGAGAAAAAAGAAACTAAGAAGAATAAGAAGAGGTCTTCTGAGTAGATAGAGGTGTTAAGATGGATGAGTTGGTAAGATTTTTTTATTCTGCGTTGGAATGGGTTAAGAAGAATATATTTGTTGTCTCGATAGTATCGGGAGTTGTCGTTTTGTTGGCGTTGGGTGTAGTGATTTTTTGGGTTGTTGATAAGAATTACGAGGTGTCTCTGAGAACGAAGTTTGATAAGGCTTATCTTCAGTATCTCAGTGGTAGCAGGGATGATAGTAAGAGGGAAGATTCGTTTAGGAATTTTCTTGAGACACTTCAGGAGATTTCCTCTGTCAACAAGAGTTATGATGTAGTTGCGATAGCTAACATAATATTAGGTGATATCTACTACAATGAGGGTAACTCTTACCCAATTGCTCTTAGTTATTATTCCAGGGCAACCAATGCTCCTTCGGTTTTTTTGAGGGTTACTGCCATTTTTGATGTAGCTCAGGTGTATGAGGCTATGGATAATCCTGAGGCTGCTTTAAGTACTTATGAGTATATTTTCAAGAAGTATCCTGATTCTTATCTTGCCCCTGCCGCTATGCTCAACATGAGTAAATTGTATTCATATAAAGGCGATAGCGTATCTGCTAAGAAGATTTTAACTGAGCTTTCAAATAAATACCCAAGCTCTTCTGCAACTTACTTTATGGATTTGTTTGGTTTGAATTTGAATGGCAATGAATAGAAAGAAGCAAGTTTTGATTATAGGTGATAGTGGCTTTTTCCCAGAAAAAAACGCTGTTGCTTATGAGATTGGTAAGTTTGTTGCTCAAAATGGTTGGGTTTTAATAACTGGTGGCCGTGATGGGGTAATGGATGCTGCTACCAAGGGTTCAGCTGATGCTGGTGGCATCAGTGTGGCTATAACGCCGTTTGATGACCTTAGTAATGCTACTCCTTACGCTACGGTAGTTATACCTACTGGTATGGGGTTTGCTAGAAACTACATAAATGTCCTTTCTGCTGATGTTGTTGTCGTTGTGGGTGGTGGTGCCGGAACACTCTCAGAAATAGCATATGCTTGGCAGTTCAATAAGCCTATAATAGCTTGTAGTTTTGTTGAGGGATGGAGCAAAGAGTTAGCAGGAAGGAGTGTTGACTATAGGCCTAGGGATCCCATAATAAATGCTTCGAGCTTAGAAGAGGTTTTCTATCATCTAAAAAAAATATTAGGTTAAGATTGTTTTTTTTCCTGGTTTCTGGATACCCTGTAGGTCTCAATTATTATGTACATTATGAAGTATGATATTATACCGCATATTATAGCAAGGACTATGTTCCCGACCAGGTAAGAAAGGCTAAAATTCAAAATGTTGGATATTACCCCTTTTTCTAAGTTTATACCGATTTGCGTGATCATCTCTCCAACTTTGTAGCTACTCATTAGCCAGAACGGTGTAAAGAGAGGATTGTTTACTATAGTTCCAACTAAAGCAGCGAATATATTGAACCTTATAAGTATTGCTAAAATTCCTATTATTAATGCACCAAAGCCGAAAGTTGGCAATATTCCAATGACTACACCTATTCCGAAGCCTAATGCTATCTCATGAGTGGAATCTCGTAAGTGTAATAACTTCCTAAAACTAACTTTTAGTTGTCTGAAAAGTTTACCTATAGTTGTGTATTTTATTTTCATTATTATCTTGTCTTTCGTCCAATAATCTTATCTTTTACCAAATTTTGAATCTAATGAAAACTTTCCGGCTCCTGTTATTGCTAGAAATACAAATATGGAGAGGTATATCAGTGCTAGTTCCGCAGAAGTTTTTGTTATTATGTGGAAGTATATAGCGAA
>CAYYXA010000041.1:0-2199 GCA_964475465.1 uncultured Brevinematales bacterium | reverse complement strand
GGATTTAAACAACGCATAGCAAATCTTCTCTGCTCCAGCCTTAAATGTTTTATCTGAACCATGTGGGATTTAAACGCTTTCCTTTCCCACTAGAAGTTTTCCGTTCATCAAGTTTTATCCGAACCATGTGGGATTTAAATCTTTTCAACAAACTTTATCAGTTTTGAGAAAAAACTGTTTTATCTGAACCATGTGGGATTTAAACACAACATCCGAATAATGTGGAGTTTAGAGTACCTTAACCAGCCTCTTGAGGCTGGTTAAGAAAAGTGTTCTACCTTAACAATGTGCACTTAAACACACATTGAACTTAAATGCTAGGAATTAAGAATGTTCAAAACCTCTTTAATTCCTTCTAGATTACTCGTCGTAACTACATTAAGGGATGCCGAAGTCTTCTTTATTAAACCTTTGAGCACCTGACCAGGTCCAACTTCTATCACTAAATCAGGCGATAAACTCTCAATTTTCTTTACTATGTCAACCCAAAGCACAGGTGAAACCAATTGCTTTTCTAGCAAATCCTTTATTTCTTTCTCATCACTTGGATACTCGTTAGCATCGTAGTTTGCAAAAACTCTAAACGAAGGCTTACCAAACGAAAAAGCATCCAGGAACTTCCTAAATTCTTTCGCTGCACCTTCCATAAGCTTCGAATGGAAAGCTCCCGAAACAGCTAAAGGCACCACTCTCTTAGCTCCCGCTTCCTTTAGCTTTTCCTCTGCTATCTTTATAGCATTCTTATACCCCGATATTACTACTTGATCATTAGAATTGTAATTAACTGGCTCTACATAGCTTCCTTCCCTCGTTATAGCCTCACATATTTCCTTTATCTTCTCCGGCTCAAGTCCAATTACTGCAGCCATCCCCCCCTTACCTTCAGGATCGGCACTAGCCATAAGCCTACCCCTCTCCCTAACTATCCTAACACCATCACTGAAACTGAACACCCCGGCAGAATACAAAGCAGAATACTCACCTAAGCTATGCCCAGCTACACCAATAATATCAAAGTTACCTGACTCTCTTTTCAATACCTCCAACACAACTGCAGAGTGTACAAATATACATGGTTGTGCATTTGAAGTATCCTTCAAACTATCCTCAGGCCCCTCAAAAGAAACTTTCTTGACATCTACATCCACCACCTGGGAAGCTTCGTCATACATCCCCTTCACATAATCAAAACCCTCATATATATCCTTTCCCATACCGACAAATTGCGAACCTTGCCCAGGAAAAACTAAAAACACTTTTTTCATATTTCCCCCTACAAGCACTATACTACATTCCCATCATTTCGTAACCAGCATCAACGTATATCACTTCACCAGTTATACCTGATGACATATTGCTTAATAGGAATAAAGCCGCCTCTCCAACTTCTTCAGCAGTCACATTTCTCTTCAAAGCTGCCCTCTTCGGATACTCCTCATACATTTGCATGAAGCCACTTATTCCCCTCGCCGCCAAAGTCTTTATAGGACCAGCCGAAATCGCATTACACCTTATTCCCCTCGGACCAAGATCATAAGCTATATACCTAACACTTGATTCAAGTGCTGCCTTGGCCACACCCATAACATTGTAGTTTGGCACTGCCCTAACAGAGCCCAAATACGTCAACGTAACAATAGCCGAATTGTCATTCAAGTAATTCTCAGCTTCTTTGACAATTTTAACCAAAGAATACGCACTTATATCAAGAGCTATCCTAAAAGCCTCCCTAGAGGTATCAATATACCTACCCTGTAGTGCCTCCCTAGGAGCAAAAGCTATCGAATGAACTATAAAGTCAATCTTACCAAATTCCTTACCAACAAACTCGAAAAGCTTAGTTATATCCTCATCCTTCGATACATCACAAGGATATATCTTAGCATTTATCTCATCAGCTAACTCCTTTATTTTCTCTTCTTCACCTAAGTAAGCTAGAGTAATTTGCGCTCCCTCCCTATGCAAAGCCTTAGAAATAGCCCAAGCAATACTCCACTTATTCGCTACACCAAAAACAACACCTTTCTTCCCTTCCATCAACATATTCATACCCCCTATTAAGTCTAATTATATGGAATACTTTTGTTAATGTTCAAACTCTAGAGATTATATAATAATAATTAAATCCACTTCTAAAACCCTCCATAAAATCACTAACAGTCCAAAGAGTTAATAACTTCTAACTATTAAAATCCAAAC
>CAYYXA010000040.1:0-9486 GCA_964475465.1 uncultured Brevinematales bacterium | reverse complement strand
TAAGTCACTTACATTAACAATAACAATCTTGCTATCCTCTAATTCTATTTTTCCCATTTTTACATATTTGTTTATTATATCATGACAATTTCTAAGTGGAATCCCTGACCAATGTGCTACCTCCTCAACGTCTACATTAAGTTCTACTCTTCCGGAATCTGGTTTTACCAGTGGCTCAGCTAACATTATAAGTGTCTCAAGAACTCTTGCATCAGGGTCAGAAATACTCAAAATTCTCAGCTTCTTTTTAGCATCGTATATTCTCTTAGCGAATATTTTAACTAACTTCATAGCCCATTGAGCATTCGTCTTAGCTAGATATTCAAAATTATTTCTATCAATCCTTATCAGAGTAACATCCGTCTCAGCTATAACCGTAGCAGTTCTCTTCTCATTATCTATCAAAGCCATTTCACCGAAAATTTCACCAGGTCCTATCACATCAATTGTCTTTTCCTTACCTCCTTGGATCTTCGTTATTCTTACTTTACCCTCTTTTATTATGTAAAGCTCCTCACCAGGCTCAAACTCACAAAATATTATATCCCCGGCTTTAAACCTAACTTCATGCGATTCAGTTCCTGCAAAATTCATACATCACTCCACAACCAACGTTATACTTTGGCCCTCTTTATTAATTATAACATAATTACCAGATACCTCAACAACTCTCTCACCCATCACAACGTCCCCCTCACCAACATAATAGACACCACTTACCCCAAACTCCTGCTTTCCTTCAAGCACCGCAATCTTCTTACCATCTACTAAAAATACCCCCTTCAACCTAAAAAACGAGACAACCTCTGGTTGCTCCTTAGTAGGACTAACAGCATAATCAACCTCTTTGCTCAAAAGCGGTTCCTTAAAAGGATTCCTAAGAGAATAGATATTCTTAGGCTTCGATGAAACATAATTGGGTAGAGAATTGTAATTCTCGACAACGAAAGATTTACCTTCAACCTCACCATTCTCAGACTTCATCTTGAAATAATCGATGATTGCGGGAATAGAAACCCTTATAGCGTTAGCCCAAATACCAACAACAACGATTATTAAAATCCACTTAACCAGAGGGTTATCCATCTTACCACCTTTCAAATCTATTGAACCATTTCTTTATCACCATAAATTTCTCTTTGTCCATGTTAAGAAACTTAGCAGCACAAACGAAACTACCTTTCTCATACCCTATCCTTATCACCTCAGCCAGAAACTCCAAATCCGTATTCCCGATTCTCATGAAAATTTTTATTTTGTCCCCCTTATCAAGAAAGTAAGCTATATGCTTGTCTATTTTAACTTTTATACCTCCGAAGCTTATATCAACAACTGGAATTGGCGAATCTTTATGTTCATTCAAATTAAAGAACCTCTCATAACAAAAAAACTGCTCAGCAATGTCAGCCAAAGCAACTATTCGTAGCAATTCACTAATCTCTCCAAAGCTACCTAAATCAATACGCTCCCCTTTACCTAAGAAAATATACCCCAGAAGAGTATCAACCAAAAACAAAGGATAATATAAAAACGATTTCACTCCCTTTAGGGAGTGGTAGTTTATAAAGAACTTTACCTCATTACTCAATAAATGTCTTTTCTCCTTAGGTAGGAAGTACCCATACGTAGCAAAACCATAAACCATGAAAGGCTTAAGGAAATCACCTGAAGAAATGTCATTCACCAGAAGCCCAAGATGCTCATACCTACAATAACTTAACCAAGGAAGCTGAGAAATTGGCTCTATAAAAGTAGCTACTTCGAAGTATTTCCTAAGCTCGTCCAAGATAACCAAAACAACATCGTCAAAAGTTTTTAACCTCCCGTTATACTCATCTATGAACTTCTTAAACGAACCCGAAAATTTCTCAAAACCTTTATCACCTACATTCTTTATCAAGTTGATACTACAGAAAAGAATACCCTCAACGTTATACCTCTCATATTCTCTATCATACCTCTTCTGAATAACATTTGGTACAAGTATAAGTGCTTTGTTCCCTTCTATCTTACTTATCTCAGATGGGAAAAAAAACAAATCTTTGCCATATGGCACCAAACAATTTATTCCGTAAGGTAGCGGAATATTCAACTCATCAGGCAATTCCATCTCAACTTCTAAATAAACATCATCTACCAGCTTGGAAAGAAAACACCTAACCTTTAGGTCATCAATAACTAGAAACATTTCACTTCTTATTGACATCAGAAACTTTATTATATTGATAACACTTGAGTTCTTTTCCATGTTTTACATTATGATAAATTTTCGACTCACTCGTTTCAAGAAATAAAACATGATTACAGTGCAAATGCCCCAAAAAATTGTCAATTTTCAGGCTAACCGTAGATCCCCATTAAAGAGAAGTAAAGCCTTCATTACACTTTCCATAAAAAACCAAACAGTTATATACACACCAAAAGTATACTTCTAATTCGAAAACTCCCTTAACCTATTATAAGCTCTATCAGAAAACATCGCTACTAGCTTTATCGAAGCTATCAAGGAGTGCTTATCAATATCTTCCTGTCTCATCCTAATACAATAATCAATAAACCACTTATCAAGAGAAATATCATAGTACATGTAAAAAAAACCAACACTTTGGTTATAGTTATTAGCCCTAAGCAAGTACTCCATAAGTTCATAAGACGGTTTCTTATCAAGAACCATCACAGTTGAATACACACTCACAACATCAATAACTTCTTTTGATATATTAACAAAAACTCTTATCTCTCTGGAATCCCTCTTCAAGGTAATCTTGTACGTTGACTTTGCTACCTCACCATCAAAGTAAAACCCTCTCTCAGAATGATTTTTAAGAACAAAAACTATCTCATCATCATCCATATATGGATAAACACAAAACGAAACAAGAAAAGACAAAACCAAAAAACTTAAAAACCTCATGCTTAGATTATCGGATAAACAATTCAAAAAACAGTAGATGTTTTTAACATTAATTTTAACATTACCATAAAAACGATATAGCTTCTATTGACAGAAAATCCAACAATAGCTTTACTAACACAATTTCTATCTCTGTAAACCCATTGCTCCATATTCTTGCTTACCACTATCTCCATCATCCTCAGCGTATAAACAAAAACCAGGTTCACATTATTCACAAGCCCCGATTAAAGTGAATAAAAATACTATCACTATAAATACCAGCAGGAAGCTCAATACCTTATACACAATAGCACATTTGTCAAGATTCTCATACTTGAAAAAATCAAAAAATATCACTATAATTTACTAACCAATGAAGTTGAAGGAATCGAAGAAACTCAAAGTAATATCGCCATTTGAACCCAAAGGAGATCAGCCAAAGGCAATTGAGGAAATAGTAAAAGGATTTACAGAAGAGGGATTAAAAAAAATAACTCTTCTAGGAGTAACAGGAAGCGGTAAAACCTTCACAATGGCTAAGGTTATAGAAAAACTAGGTTTACCAACATTAGTCATTTCCCACAACAAAACATTAGCTGCGCAGCTATACAGAGAATTTAAGCAATTTTTCCCATACAATGCAGTGGAGTACTTCGTATCCTATTACGATTACTACCAACCTGAAGCGTATATACCTCAAACGGATACATACATTGAAAAACAAGCAACAATAAACGACGAAATAGACAGACTCAGAATTTCAGCTACGGCAAGCCTATTAAGTAGAAATGACGTAATAATTGTCTCTAGTGTATCTTGTTTATACGGCATAGGTGCACCATCCGAATTCAAAAAGTTTCTACTCTTACTTAAAGTGGGAGACAAAATAAACATCAGGGAACTAGCTTACAAACTATCAGAAATGCAATACGAAAGAAACGATTACAACTTTACAAGAGCAACATTCAGAGTCCTAGGTGACAGAATAGACATACATCCAGCATACTCAAGAGACTACCTAAGAATTGAGATATTTGATGACGAAATAGTTGAAATAAAAAGGTACGACGCATTGAATAACAAACTAATAGAAAAACACGAAAGCGTTGTAGTATATCCTGCCAAGCTTTTCGTATCCTCGAGGCAAACAATAGAAGAAACGGTCAACGAAGTTCTAAAAGAACTTGAGGAAAGAGTAAAAGAACTAAGGGAGGAGGGAAAAGAAATAGAAGCAAGAAGGTTAGAAATACGAACGAGGTATGACATGGACATGCTCTTAGAAACTGGATATTGCCCTGGAATAGAAAATTATTCTAGATACCTATCAGGTAGGAAACCCGGCGAAAGACCTTATACGCTACTGGACTACTTCCCAAATGAATTTCTAACGATAATTGACGAATCACACGTCACGATACCACAAATAAGAGGAATGTACAACGGTGACAGATCAAGAAAAGAAACACTGGTTGAGTTTGGTTTCAGATTACCCTCAGCACTTGACAATAGGCCACTCAAGTTTGATGAGTTTATGGAACTTCTTGACAAAGTACTTTTTGTCTCTGCAACACCTGATGAGTACGAACTAACAACATCAGAGAAAGTAGTTGAGCAAATCGTAAGGCCCACTGGACTTCTTGACCCTGTAATATACGTAAGGCCAACAGAAAATCAAATAGAAGATATAATAAACGAAGTAAAAGAGAACAAGAAGAGAGGTGAGAGAACAATAATCACAACTCTAACTAAGAAAATGGCAGAAGCACTAACTCAATACCTGATTGAAGCAGGAATAAAAACAATGTACATACATGATGAAATCGAAACAATCGAAAGAGTTGAAATATTAAGGGACTTAAGAAGAGGTGAATACGATTGTATAGTTGGCATAAATTTGTTAAGAGAAGGTATTGACCTACCTGAAGTATCACTAGTTTGTATTCTTGATGCCGACAAAATTGGTTTTCTCAGATCAAAAACATCATTGATCCAGATAATAGGTAGAGCAGCGAGACACGTAAACGGGAGAGTAATAATGTATGCAGACAAGATTTCTGAAGCTATGAAGGAAGCAATTGAAGAAACAGAGAGGAGGAGAAAGATTCAGATAGAATACAATGAGAAACATGGAATAGTGCCACAGAGTGTAAAAAAAGAAATCACCGACATAATAGAAAGAAAACACGAAAAATCACCAAGGTCCAAGAAGGACACGAAGAAGCTAGAAAACTTTGAAGATATTTTTACCTTCATAGATGAAGCGAAGGAAAGATTCGGTAATGATATCCAATCTCTCATAAAATACCTAACAGATTACATGTTTGAGCTTGCTGATAAATTAGAGTTTGAAAAAGCAGCAATCGTAAGAGATGAGATAAGGAAACTAACAGAACAAAGTTAGTAGGGGGACATGCCCCCTAGTGAAAGAAGTTTAAACAATAAATTTGCTTGACTTATTGTAAAGCGTTTCAAATTCTTTTTTCTTCTCTTCGTAGCCTGGTCTACCAAGAAGTGCATAGGTAAAGTTTTTACCTTCTTCGACTCCTGGCTGATCAAATGCATTTATGTTATATAGCTCTCCAGAAATAGCAGTAGCAACCTCGAAGAAGAAAATCATTTGACCTATGTAGTACTCGTTAACCTCCGGAAGTATTAGAGTTTTGGAAGGTTTACCTTCTTTTGCTAAAGCTGCTTCTGTAGCCATCTCTTCAGCGTTAATAAGCTCATTCATTGTGTGCCCCATCAAGTAGGACAAAGAAGAATAATTTTTAAACTTATCATCACCATCAAGCTCAACCGTATTTTTGAACTTCTCAACTCTTATGAAAGTGATAACCTTGTCATAAGGTCCTTCTTTGAATAGCTGAACTTGAGAATGTTGATCAGTTGCACCTACTCCTTTAAGTGGTGTAGGGCCGACATAAACGTAAGCTCCATCCCTGTCAACCTTCTTACCCAAGCTTTCAGCCCATAACTGTACGTACCAATCTGCCCACTTACCAAGCTTCGTAGAATATGGCATCAGAACGGATATATTTACCCCCTTGAGGTAAAGAATATACTCTATTGTTGCACTGAGGTACGCCATGTTAGAAAAGAGATCTTCCTTTCTTGTTGCTTTATCCATGTCAGCAGCACCATCAAGTAAAGCCTCAATGTCAATTCCCATTAATTCCCCTGGCACGAGTCCAACAGAAGAAAGCACACTAAACCTACCGCCAACATTCTCAGGTATTGGGAAAGAATCAAGCCCAAACTCATTTGCCATCTTCCTAAGCTCACCTTTCTGTGGATCAGTAACAACCACTAAGTGATCCTTTAGGTTAGTGCCGAGAACATCCCTAAACTTTGTGAAGCAAGCTAGGAAATCGGCAGCAGTTTCAGCAGTAGAACCAGATTTACTTATCATTACAAAGAGAGTTTTCTTAGGATCAATAACTTCCATTATATCAGAAAACCATTCAGGATCAACATTATCTATAACGTATGTTCTCATTCCCTTCCTTTTCTCCTTAGGTAGCTCATTAGAGACATAATTTAGAAGTGAGGACTGTAAAGCTGCAGGCCCAAGCCCAGAACCACCAATGCCCAAAACGACTTGTGTGTCGTACTTATCCTTGTACTTCTTCAAAGTCTCCTTAATATATCTAACGTTATCTCTATCATAAGGAAGGTTATAAAAACCTAACTCTTTACCTGCCTTCTCCATCAAAGCATTATGTGCCTTTTTGACCTTGCTTTCGTAAGAAGCGAGTTCTTTCTCACATATACCTAACCTGTCACCGATATAATCAGACATACAATAGTTATAATCCAGCTTTATCATAGCACCCCCCAATAAACGGAATAAGGTTAAAAGATAGCATCTTTTTATTTCAAAAAGAAAGATACTTTGAGAGAGGCTATGCCTCTCCTAAACTAATTTTAAGACAATTTAAAATTCTTGGTAGTAAGAAATTCAACGTTTCTAACCTTCGAAAATATCAGTACTCAGGTACTTAAATCCATTATCCGGAAGAACTGCAACTATATTTTTCCCCTTTCCCAAAGTTTTAGCTTTATTCAAAGCCACATACATGATAGAACCTGAACTCATACCTACAAGTAATCCTTCTTTGGATGCTAGCTCTCTTATTATTCTGTAAGTTTCTGGGATTTCACTGTTATCTATTTCCACGATTTCATCAAAAGCTTCAACTCTAAAAAGCTGAGTAGGATTAGGTTCACTTGGGTTTCTCATACCCTGAATTTTAACCCCCAACTTAGGCATAACCCCCACAACCTTTATGTTAGGATTAAACTCTTTAACTCTCATTGAGACACCTACACCCGTCCCAGCTGTTCCTATACCCACAACTACCATATCAACTTTTCCCTCCATCTGTTCTATTATTTCCTTGCCAGTTGTCTGATAATGTGCCAAGATATTTGCAGGATCTTTAAACTGGTCCAAATCTATATACTTGTCAGGATACTTAGCCAATAACTCCTTTTTTAGTTCTACAGCACCACCCGTTCCTTTCTCACCAGGAGACAATATTAAATTAGCACCATAAGCTTTTATTATTTTTCTCCTCTCAATACTTACAGATTCCGGCATAACTATATCTATTTTGT
Organism: uncultured Brevinematales bacterium; assembly: GCA_964475465.1. Taxonomy (GTDB): domain Bacteria; phylum Spirochaetota; class Brevinematia; order DTOW01; family DTOW01; genus JAPYWX01. Next base: position 1,973 of record CAYYXA010000040.1, on the reverse strand, counting down.
AACCTTTAAGTGCAGCAATCATTGCCAAACCTATTCCAGTATTACCTGAAGTAGCCTCAATAATGACCTTGCTCTTATCAATTTTACCTTGTGCTTCAGCGTATTCAATAAGATAAAGAGCTAACCTATCTTTAACCGATCCACCAATGTTATACCACTCGAGTTTAGCAAAAACATTAGCATCATCTTCTCCAATAAGCTTATTGATCTTAACTATAGGCGTATTACCTATAAGTCCCTTTACGTTATAATAGACATTCATAACTCAAAACCACCCAAAGGATCTTTAACTATTATTATCTAGAATGCTTCAAATCTTCAACTTTTTAAAAATACAAAATTCAAAACATATTATTCTGCTATTCTGCTATTACTGATGTCATATCTTTTGGGTTCAAATCGATAACTTTAGCTAATTCAAACTGATTATGTTTCAAATTGGGGTTATTTGATATTATTCTGAGGTAATTATCTGCGTATCCGAATGTTTTACCTTCTTTTGTCTCTTCTGGTATGAATCTTAGATACTTATTTAGGAATTTTTTCTTGAATTCTAGGCTTAGTTTGTTTGTTAAGTCTAGCAAGATTTTTTCTCTCTCCTTTTTGACGTTTTCGGTTACCTGGTTAGGCATAGTTGCAGCCGGAGTTCCTTTTCTAGGGGAAAAAGGGAAAACGTGCAATCTAAAGAATCCCATTTTGGAGACAGTCTCTAGTGTTTGTCTAAAGTGCTCGTCCGTCTCACCGGGAAAACCAACAATTACGTCTCCGGTAAGCCCCACATCATCTCTTATTTTTCTAGCTTTTTCTGCAAGTTCTATAAGTGAAGAAGAAGTATAACCTCTTCGCATGAGTTTTATTATGTAATCTGATCCACTTTGAATTGAAATGTGGAGATGTGGGGCAAGTTTTCCGTCCTTCATGAACTCTAATATTTCGTAATCAAATTCATCTGGCATTATTGAGGAGAGTCTTACTCTGAATTCTCCTTTGATTTTTATCATTTCTTTTAATATGTCTTTAAGTTTGTATCCATTGGAGTTATAGCTTGTTATATTGACACCTGTTATAACTACTTCTTTGTATCCCAATTCTATGAGTGTTTTGAATCTTCTAATTACTTCTTCAAACTCTAGTGATATGCTTTTACCTCTTGCTAGTGGTACTTTACAGAAAGAACATTTTCTATTGCACCCGTCTTGGATTTTAAGGAAAGCTCTGGTTCTATTTTCAAAACCTTTAGTATCAAAGTCAAACCTATAGAAAATGTCTTTACTTTCTTCGACTCCTTCCAGTATTCCAAACTTAAGATATCTTTCAAGTATTTCTGGTATTTTACTTTTGGCGTTATTTCCTACTACCAAATCAACACATTCAAAGTTTTCTATTTTTTCAGCATCAGTTTGAGCCAAACATCCGGTGACAATAAACAAAACGTTACCTTTAGCTTTTTTGAGTCTGCCAACGTTTCTTATCAATTTGAAAGCTTTTTTATCAGCTTTATCCGTAACGGTACATGAGTTAAAAATAACTACATCAGCCTCTTCCAAATTTTCGGTGATTATACATTTCTTTTCCAGCAACTTATTTGCTATCGAAAAACTTTCATACTGGTTAAGTTTACAACCGTGAGTTATAACTGATACTTTCATAAATCCTACATAAATTATAAAATTTATCACTCAATTTTGAGAAGTTCAAGTAATCCCCGTACTCAAAGCAAATACCACCCTGTCTTGATAAAACTTACCTATATATCTCTTTTTGGACATGGAAAGACAACTTTAAAAGAGCCGGAGGCCACAGGGATGATCTACATCACCATCCCTGTGGCAGGCATTAAGGAGGTCTTAGATAAAAACCATCATCATTGTTCAAGAAAAACCTTACTTCTTTAAATCCCACATTGTTCAGATAAAACTCTTTGAGGGGCATTTGTTTTTGAGATGGAGAACTCACTTTAAATCCCACATTGT
>CAYYXA010000039.1:0-17497 GCA_964475465.1 uncultured Brevinematales bacterium | reverse complement strand
CAAATGTTGATCATCCTGGGTAGCAATGATCAGATAAGGTTTTTAGGGAATCTAATTGCCGTTATCTTGGTTTCTAGAATAGTTTTTACCTAGGGGTGAAAGTTATTTTGAATTGCATGGTTGAAAAATTTATATTTTTTTAGTATTATTTTCTACAAGGAGGGAGTTATGGCAAATCTATTTGATGTTTATTTTTCTAAGAGTAAAGGGATAATAGTTGAGGTCTTGAATGGGGGGGAAGGTTCACTTCAGGTAGATGGTGAGCCTATGGTTAAGTTAGACGAATCTTCGAGGAGTGGGGTAGCGGAGAAGCACGTGCCAGTAATTGAAAAAACTGATAGAGGCTTTAGGGTTAAAGTTGGTAGTACACCTCATTCTATGGATGCAAATCACTGGACGCAGTGGATAGAGCTGATAATTGATGACAGTAAGGTTTACAGGCAAATTCTTAAGCCTGGTGATCCTTCAGAAGCAACGTTTGAGGTTAGTGACGCTAAGAAGGTTGTAGCTAGAGCGTTTTGTAATTTGCATGGTCTTTGGGAAGCTGAATATAAAGGATAAAACTTTTTACAGAAGGGCTTACGCCCTTCTTAATTTACACTTTGTTTAGGCTTTATCTAATTGCGTATAGTGGGAATTTTTTGCACAGTTCTATTACTTTTTCCTTAATTCTGCTTAATGCTTTATCGTTCTCTTTGTTTTTTATTGCTTCGTCGATGTATTCGGCAATTAATTTCATTTCTTCTTCTTTCATTCCTCTTGTTGTGACAGTTGGTGTACCTATTCTTATTCCACTTGGGTTCATTGGTGGGTTAGGGTCGAATGGTATGGCGTTTTTATTGACAGTTATTCCGACTTTATCAAGGAGTATTTCTGTTTCTCCTCCTGTTATACCTTTGTTTCTTAAGTCGATGCTGAACATGTGAGAATCGGTTCCACCTGATACTATTCTGTATCCTCTGTTCATTAGCTCGTTGGCTAGAGTTTTAGCGTTTTTGACAACTTGTTTTTGGTATTCTTTGAATTCTTCAGTCATAGCTTCTTTGAATGCTACAGCTTTAGCTGCTATTACGTGCATTAGTGGTCCACCTTGCACACCTGGGAACACTGCTTTGTCTATATCTTTTGCGTACTTTTCTTGTGTTAGGATTAATCCCCCTCTGGGGCCTCTTAGTGTTTTGTGAGTTGTTGTTGTGACGAAGTCAGCTATCCCAACAGGGCTATCGTAAACGCCAGCGGCAACGAGCCCGGCATAATGTGCTATATCTGCCATAAGGTATGCACCAACCTTACTGGCTATTTCGGAAAATCTTCTGAAATCGATTTGCCTGGAATATGAACTAGCACCACAGATAATAATTTTAGGCTTATGTTCTAATGCTAATTGTTCGACTTCGTCATAATCTATTAATTCTGTCTCTTTGTTTACACCGTAGTAAACGACATTGTAAAGTTTACCTGATGAGTTAACTTTGCTTCCGTGTGTTAGATGCCCACCATGTGCCAAATTCATACCTAATATAGTGTCACCAGGTTTCAAAAAAGCAAGGTAGACAGCCATATTTGCCTGCGCTCCCGAATGGGGTTGTACGTTTGCATGTTCAGCACCGAAAAGTTTCTTGGCTCTCTCTATTGCTAAGGTTTCTGCAATATCAACGAAAGTGCATCCACCGTAGTATCTTTTGCCAGGATATCCTTCAGCATACTTATTTGTTAAAACTGATCCCATAGCCTCTAGTACAGCTCTTGACGTTGCATTTTCTGAGGCTATTAGTTCAAGGTGATACTCCTGCCTTTCGATCTCCTTTAGTATTGCATTGTATATTTCTTCATCTATCTCTTTTAAGGGCTTACCATAAATAAGATCAAGAATAGAGTTTGTCACTTTTACCCTCCTTAACAAGTTAGAAATTCTAAAATTTCTGTGTTCTTTCTTCCAAGTTCGCAGATATTTTACATCTCTTTTTTATACCTACAGGGGTATATGAGTTTTGCTAAAAAGGTGTTTGTTTGTGATTATAATTTGTTTGTGATTATAAGTAGGGAGTTCTTGGTGCAAGTTTATTAGCTAATACTAAACTTGTGGGGTATGTCTAAAAATTGAAATTTGTAGAGATTTGAAAGAGAGAAGATGGTGTAGTGCTACTATAGCTACTCAAGGAAGTCATTTAATTACTTTATGTGGCTTCCTATCTTCTTGAGCTATATTCTTTGTAATATGTTTTCTACATCGGCCTTATAGTTAAAAACCTCTTCTGTTTCTAACCAAATCCTGTCTTGCTCCAAAGCTTGAAATACGAACATATCTATTCCTAATATTACTTTTGCTCCGGCTTTCTTTGAATCTCTTATTAACTTTGTTTCTTTGGGTGTGTAAACAGTGTCGAAAACTATGTGCCTTTCGTTTACTAAATTTGTGTCTATAGGGCTTTCTTCGGTGTTTGGCGTCATGCCTATTGGGGTGCAGTTTGCTATTACGTCGGTGTTTTTTATTATTTCGTTGACTTTTGAGATATTTATCACTTCGATATTTTTAAAGTGAGGTATAACTTCATTTTTTAGTTCTTCTAGTTTTTCTGGTGTTCTGCCGGCTATGATTATCGATTCAGTGCCCATTTCTGCTAAAGCCCATATTACAGCCCTTGCTACTCCTCCACTGCCTAGTATAAGCGATGTCTTGCCTTTTAGTGATTTTATACTGTTTGTTTCGAAAGCTTTTATAACGCCTACTATATCTGTGTTGTATCCGATTAGTTTCCCATCTTTGTTTTTGACGGTGTTTATTGCCTTTATTTTATCGATTATTGGTTCTAGTTCATCAATATATTTTATTGATTCCACTTTGTGTGGTATGGTTATACTTACTCCTTTCACGTTTGTATCTCTTACAAATGTGAAAAATGATTTTAAGTCCTTTATTTCAAACGCTAGATATACAGCATCTATATTTAGTTTCTGGAAAATGTAGTTGTGGATTAATGGAGATTTTGAATGTTTTATAGGAGTACCTATTACGCAGTAAAGTGATGTGTTTGAGCTTATCATAGGTTTACTACTACAAGTCCTATTATATATCCTGCTATTGCTGAAATTATACCTATTACGGCTAATTGTAGACTACCTTTGAATGGGCTTATACCAATTGTTTTTCCCTTTAGGTATCCTACTAATGCTAATGATAGACCTGAGAATATTAGAGATCCAAGCCAACTGTACTTTACAGGTATGAATAGGATAGGTATTATAGGTATTATTGAACCTATTAGTGCTGATAGACCAACAACAAAGGAGAATATTATAGGTTTTGTCGGTTCTACTTTCTGTAACCCTAGTTCGTGTGATACCATGATTTGAGCCCAAGCTTCTTCGTGATTTGATATAATATTTACTATACTTTCTGTATCTTTTTCATTTACGTTCCAGCTTTTTAGTATTCTTCTTACCTCTTCTTTTTCTATTTCAGGGTGCTTTTTTATCTCTTCTTTCTCTTTGTTTAGTTCTGATATGTAGTTTTCGTATTCTGATAGTTTTGAAGTGTATGCTACAGCTCCCATTGATATGCTTTCAGCAAATGCTGCTGCAAGTGCTCCTGCAAGTATTACTCTGATGTCACTTGATGCAGCTGATATTCCTAATATTACGCCAAGGGTGTTTACTATTCCGTCTTGGCTACCGAGTATTATTTCGGGAAATATCTTACCTCGACTACCTAATCTTTCTTTTTGATGCTTTTCAAATTCTTTCTCGTCTACCATGGTATTCCTCTTTATTTTTTGGAAATTATAATATACTTATTGTTAGTGTTGAGAAATTTAGGTAATATGTTGGGAATTCACATTTTGCTCGTTTGTGGGTGCTTTAATAATGTGTAGTGTGAGAAGCTTTTTGTACTTGAATAGAATTTTACCTCTTAGTTATATAGATGTAGTTTTTCTAATGTTCTTTGTGACTTATGTTGTTATTGCTTTAGGGCAGTCACCTCTTTTTAGAATTGATAGAGCTGGTACTGCTATCATTGGAGCTTCATTAATGATTGTTTTTGGTGTTTTGAATATTCATGAAGCTTATGAAGCGATTGACTACAAGACAATACTTATACTTTTTGGGATGATGATATTAGTAGCAAATTTGAGGTTGTCTGGTTTTTTCGGGATTGTCATTAACTTCTTGTCTAAGTATTTAAGAAATCCTTTGGAGCTTTTTTATACTTTGATTTTTGTTTCTGATTTGCTTTCAGCTTTCTTTGTAAATGATACTGTTTGTTTGATTTTTACTCCGTTTGTTCTTGAACTTACTAGAAGGATGAATGTTAATCCCAATCCTTACCTTTTGGCTTTGGCGATGTCTTCTAATGTAGGTAGTGTTGCTACTATAACGAGCGATCCCTAAAAAATAATGATTGGTACAGTCTAGGTACAAGGTATTCTGAATTTTTTGCTAAGCTTTTTCCTGTTTCTTTAGTAGGTCTAGTTATTGCTGGCTTGGTTATCCACTTCTTTTACAGGGGTAATATAAAGAACGAAATTGTTCAAATTGAGAACATAAGTTATAAATACAATAAGGCTCTTGTTATAAAGTTTTCATTTATGGTTTTTCTAACAGTCATTCTTTTCTTTTTCGATTTTTCTATGGAAATTGTTGCTATAGGTGTGGCTTCGTTTTTGCTAATAACTAGAAGAATTAAACCTGAGAAAGTTTATAGTTTAGTTGATTTTGAGCTTCTTATACTTTTTATAGGGCTTTTCATTGTTGTTAGAGGTTTTGAAAATTCAGTTGTCTTTGATAGGATTGTAAAATATGTGAGTGAAGTTGTTGATACTCCTTTGTCATTGGTTTTATCATCGGTTTTGATTTCTAATGTTGTTAGCAATGTTCCATCTGTTTTGATTTTTAAGCCTATGATGGGTGGTTTGTTTGGATCTCAAGATGCTTAGCTTTATCTTGCGATGAGTTCAACGTTTGCAGGTAATTTAACAATTTTAGGCTCAATTGCTAACATAATAGTCATAGAAAGTGCATCACCAAAAGTTAGAATAGGTTTTTTGAGTATTTAAAAGTTGATGTTCCTGTGACTTTACTTTCTACTTTTGCAGGTTTTGGAATTTTGGAGTAATGGGAACTATAAAGTGATGTCCGTGAGTTTTTTTAGTTTGAAAAAATTTAAATTTTCGTTATAATATATTCACGTGTTGAGAAAAGGTTTTTTGTTGATCTTTCCAGTTTTTCTTTTAACCTCTTGTGTTATAGGTAGTGTTTATCAGGGGTTTCCTTTGGATCCTCCACTAGGTCTTTCGGCTTATCAATTCTCCTCTAATTCTATTAAACTTGAATGGTGGGGTAATAACAGTGAATCGTATTTTTCTGGTTATGTTGTGTTTATAACAACGAACTCTAATGAGCTTTATGTTGGTAGGGACTCAACTAATCATTTTGATAAGCCATACATTACGAATTCTACAGGTTCGCTTCCTACTGTACAAGTACCTACGACTACCTTTACCTCAAAGTATACCTATGAAATCAACACCTTGCCCAACGGTTCTAATTTAACTGTAGGTGTCACTTACTATGTTGCCGTTTCTGCTTATTCAGCTTCAAAATCCACATTTAGCCCACTTTCAAACATAACTAATATTACCTTGACTAATTAGTTTTACTTTCAGAGTATTCAAAGCATGAGATATAAATACGGATTTGAATTAAAAAATTATGTTAACTTGTTTGTGAAAAAAAAAGTCTAACATAATTCTCCGGAATTCTAGGGTTCGTAGCGAATAGGAAAGAATTTATGTCAGTTTCTATAATAAGGATGGAAGTAAGACTTTTGGAATCTTAGGTATACTAAAGAGTGCTTTAAAAACATATTCAAGTAAGTAAGATTGAGCGGGTATGTTGAGATGAAGAGCATCTTTGATGTTTGGGCAAAAAACAGGAAGTTTTTAGGAGCTACTTGAAGGTGTTTATGAGAATAGGTTATTATTTTTTTAGTTTGGAGGGGGATATGATTAATGTTTTGATTCATGGGTGTACTGGTAGGATGGGTACTACGAATGTTAGGGTTTTCAATTCTGATAAGGAAGTAAGGATTGTTGGGGGTGTTGTTGAGAAGGGTAATCCTTTTGTTGGTATGGATGTTGGTGAGGTTGCTGGTGTAGGTAAGCTGGGTATTAAGGTTTCTGATAACATTGAAGACTACATTTCGTTATGTGATGTTGTTGTTGATTTTTCGGTGCCTTCTGCAACATCTCAGCTTGTTGATGTTGCCTTGAGGTACAAAAAGAAATTAGTTATTGGTACGACTGGGCTTAGTGAGGATATAGTCAAGAAGATATTAGAAGCTTCTGATAGTATTGCCATTGTTCAGAGTCCTAACTTTAGTGTTGGTGTTAACTTGATGTTGGAGCTTGCTAAAGTTGCTACCCAAGTTCTTGGAGAAGATTTTGATATAGAGTTGGTAGAGGTACATCATAATAAGAAGAAGGATTCACCATCTGGTACAGCACTGAAAGTTCTTGAGGTGATAAGGTCTATAAGGAAGGATTACAAGACTATTTACGGTAGGGAAGGTATAATTGGTGAGAGGCCTAAGGAAGAGATAGGAGTTTTTGCTGTTAGGGGTGGGGATGTTGTTGGTGACCATACCGTCATGTATCTTGGTTACGGCGAAAGACTTGAGATCACGCATAGAGCTACTTCTAGGGAAACTTTTTCTAGAGGTGCATTGAGAGCTGCTAAGTTTTTGATGGCTAGAGCCAAGGGGTTCTACACTATGAAGGATGTTTTGGGCTTTTAGTTACTGTTGACTTTTAATCGATAGTTTTGTATTATTATATACCACTTTTTAGTTGTCTTTGTTTTGAGGGGGTGTGTTATGGCAAAGATAATAAGTTTTGGGGAAGCTGCAAGACAGTCTCTATTGAGAGGAGTTGAAAAACTTGCTAATACTGTTAAAGTTACTTTGGGGCCGAGAGGTAGGAATGTAATACTTGAGAGGAAGTTTGGTGCTCCTCTTGTAACTAACGATGGTGTTACCATCGCTAAGGAAATAGAGCTAGAGGATCCTTATGAGAATATGGCAGCTCAGCTTGTTAAGGAAGTTGCTACCAAGACAAATGATGTTGCCGGTGATGGTACAACGACTGCGACGTTATTGACTTTAGCCATTGTTAAGGAGGGTATAAAGAACGTTACTGCTGGTAGTAACCCGATGATAATAAAGAGGGGTATAGAAAAGGCTGCTGAGAAGATATCTGAAGAGATTAAGAAGGTGGCAAAGCAAGTTTCTTCGAGAGACGATATCAAGAATGTTGCTACTATCTCTGCTAACAATGATCCTAAGATTGGTGAATTACTTGCTGAAGCGATGGATAAAGTTGGGAAGGATGGTGTTATTACAGTAGAAGAAGGTAAATCTCTAGAAACTCAACTAGAGGTTGTTGAGGGAATGCAGTTTGACAGGGGTTATATTTCTCCTTACATGGTTACCAATCCTGAGACGATGAAGGCAGAGCTTGAGAATCCATTCATATTGATATATGATAAGAAGCTTTCTAGTGTAAGAGAATTGATACCACTGCTTGAGAAGGTTGCTCAATCTGGTAAGCCACTACTTATAATTGCTGAAGATGTTGAGGGTGAGGCTCTAGCTACATTGATTTACAACAAGTTGAGAGGTGGATTACTGAGTGTTGCTGTTAAGGCTCCTGCTTTCGGTGAGAGAAGAAAGGCGATGCTTGAGGATATTGCTATATTGACAGGTGGTCAGGTTATATCAGAAGAGAAAGGTATGAAGTTAGAGAATGCTACTATTGATATGCTTGGTAGGGCTCAAAAGGTTGTTGTTGACAAAGAGAACACGACAATTATAAACGGTGCTGGTAATCAGAAGGACATACAGGCTAGGATCGCACAGATCAAGAGGCAAATTGAGGAGACAACATCTGATTATGATAGAGAGAAACTACAAGAGAGGCTTGCTAAGCTGGCAGGCGGCGTTGCTGTGATAAAGGTTGGTGGTGCCACTGAAGTTGAAGTTAAAGAGAGAAAGGCTAGGGTTGAAGATGCTTTACATGCTACAAAGGCTGCAGTTGAGGAAGGAATTGTTCCTGGTGGCGGTGTGACTTACTTGTACCTTGCTAATAAACTAGATGATATTAAAGTTGATTTGCCAGAAGAGAAGATTGGTATAGATATTGTGAAAAGAGCTTTAGAAGAGCCTTTGAGGCAAATTTGCGAGAATGCTGGAATTGATGGTGCTGTAGCAGTCGAGAAGGTTAGAAATGCCAAGCTTGGGTTTGGTTATAACGCTTTAACTGGTCAATGGGTTGATGATCTAATGAAGGATGGTGTTATAGATCCTGCTAAGGTTGTTAGGACGGCTATACTTAATGCTATAAGTGTTGCTTCGCTAATCCTTACAACTGAATCTTTGGTTGCTGAAAAGCCAGAGAAGAAGAAGGAAAGCGTTCCAGGTGGTGGAATGAGCGATCTTGAGTACTAATTAGTTAGGGGGAGGCTTTGCCTCCCCTTGTTTTTTATCAGTTTTGATGGATTTTATTATAGGTTTCTTGGGCTTTTTTTAGCATTTCTGTTGATGTTTCTTTGTCTCCTAGTGCTTTGTATATTTCACTTGCATGTAGGTATATTTCGTAGCTACTTCTACCTTCTTTCTCCATGTTTTCTATAGATTTAGTGATTAATTCTTTTGCCTTTTGGTAGTTTTTCATTTTGTAGTGAATGAATGCTGCGGTATCCAACAATGTGTAATCCTCAGATTCAAAAAACATTGATAAGGAAATTAATTTTAGTGCTTCTTTTAGGTTTTCGTTTTTTGTTGCCCAAAGGTAAGCAAGAGCATTCATTGCATATATGTTGTATTCATCGTTTTCTAGAACGGACTTAAGAATCTTTTCTGCGTTTGAATAACTTTTTTCTAGGAAATATATTGTTGCTAGAGTTATATTGTATTCTGCGGTGTCTTTGTTGTTGCAGGAGTTCAAAATTTTTATAGCACTTTTTGTATCTCCCAATTCTATTAGAGTTTGAGAAACTAACATTTTTTGAATATCGTTGCCTTTTGATGTTACTTCTTTGATTATTTTTTTTATGGTTTCTCTTGCTTTTTTGTAATTTCCTAGAGATATCATTAAGAAAACTTCTCTTATTTTTGCATCTATTTTGAAAACATTCTTTATTTTTGAAAAAGCTTTTAATGCTTTTTCATATTCTTTTTGTTCCATGTAACATGAACCTAATAAATAGTATGAGAGGTCGTCTTTGGTTTTTATTTTTTCGAGATAATAAATTGTGTCTTTGTACCTTCCTTGAACAAACAAAAAATAGGATATTTCTTTTAATGCCTGGTCAACTTCCTTTTGACTTTTTTCTTTGGTTGATATTTCAAGTTTCAACTTCATTGCTATTGGATCACCTTTAAGGACTTGGGAGTTAATATGCTTTTTTACTTCGCTAATTCTGTCATTTAGGAATCCATTAGCTAAGTTTTTGATTTCCTCGGTGATCTCGTCGTGATATTCGTCTAATACATTTCTTAGCGAAGTTTTATCGTTTAAGGCTATGTATGTTTTGGCAGCTATTTCTGGGTCGATAATTCCAACTTCATCTATTATCTCTTTTACTTTTTCGAATTTCATTGTGCTGTAGTATATGTTAATTAGAATGTATGCTAGCTGCGGTGTTTTATTGTCTTTGATGTAGGAAAGAATCTCTTCAATGTCTTTCAGATTTTTTGAGTAAATCTTTGATATTAGGGATAAGTATTTTATTTCGTTTATCAGTTGGTAGTTCATTTCGTCAACAGGGATTTCTTTGATAATCCTAATTCCTGTTTTGTAAGTTAGGTCGAATTTTTCTTTCTGTATTAAGATTTTCATCAGAAAGAACGACGCGGTAACGTTTTTATCGTCGACGAGAATTATTTTTTTGCATATTTCTTCAATTTTTTTAACGTTCTTTGTGTTTGCTAGTAGGTATAGGAAGGATTCAAGAACTCTTACTTCGTTTATTTCTCTTTTCTCTAGTAATTCGTCGTATTTTTTTGTTTCTTGTAACAAGTTTTTTTCGTTTATTTGTCCGTGTAAGAATGCCTCATTTAGAGTGTCAAAAGCTTTTATATAGAACTGTAAAGGAGAACTCTCGTTTTGTGTTATTACCTTATCTAGTAGTTTATATGCCTCGAAGTATTTTTGGCTATTGAACAGCGCTAAAGCTCTAGAGTAAGTCGTTTGTAGTTCGTCGGGATATGAATTAGTTGATATAACTACTAAAGCTAATGCTAAGAGATTGAGAAGAGTTTCTTTCATTAATTCATCCTATCTTGTAGTGTTTTAGTACTTTTTCTTTTATTCTCCACTTGCATTCCGTTCCTGCTTTGAATTTCACCATGTCGCCTTTTTTGAAAGAAACCTTGCTTCCGTCAGGAAATTCTACTTCTACATCGCCCTCAACTAAGTAAAAAGTTTCATCCTCATCGTAAAACCACTCAAATTCACTTGGCTCTTTTTGCCACGTTGGATATTTTTTTATTTCCTCTATTTCTTCAGTTGAAGGTTTCCAAATTTTCACCCTCTCATTCATACCTTCCCCCTTGGATATAACTAATTATAAATCATTTCCAACTATCACCTCAATAATGTTTTTTGTTAAATGGTTAAAGCCAACTTAACTTATTTGGCTATCTGGGTAAAGAGTTTGATCAGTTAGGGGGCTACGTTGGTCATAATGGGATGATTTTATAAAAAAATTCAAGTTATGTGGAATTAAATTAAACTACTCATAAAAAATTATTGGCAAAATATGGTGAAAGTATCAACAATTTTCCTAGGCAAGAAAGAAGCATACTTGGTGTTTGTTTCTCTTTTACTGTTTAGGTCCCTAAAGTTCTTCGTTTTTCTTACGTTGATTGGTGTTACTCCCCTTTGGTATAAGCTTATAATTACGGTTGTGACGGGATACGTACTTCTTTTTATTTTTCTGAGGCGAAAGTGGCTTGTAGTTATTTTCTTTGTAGTTGAGGATTTTTGGATTCTTCTTAATGCGATATACTACATGTACTTTGGTCATTACTTTCACTTAATTAGTTTTTTTTATCATCTTGAATCAAATTTTACTTCTATCAGGGAGAGTTCTTCTTTTCTTTCGGCTGTGAATGTTATTTCTTGGTTTGATAGATTTTTAGTTGTTTTGATTGATTTACCTTTTGTTATTCTCATTTTGACTAACAAAATTTTTGGAGAAATTGTAGAGTTTCTTAGGAGTTTGCGTGCTAAGATTATATTTGCTTTTTCTCTCTTTCTAATATTGTTTGTTGAGATTTTTAATACTCTGTCTGGTAGAGGTATTATTAATTTTCTATCTAAGTCACTGGCTCAGGATATAACCTACAGAGATGAAAAGAATTTCATTATCTACTACGGTACACTGTTTATGAATATTGTTGATTTAGTTTACTTAATTGATGACAAGCTTGTTTATAGCATAGTTGATTATGGTAGGGAGTTGAAATTTGATGGTAGGAAAGATAGGAAGAACATAATAGCGATTCAAGTCGAAAGCCTGGATTCTGGTATTGTTTTTACTGATTACAAAGGTAAGCCAGTTACGCCTTTTTTGAGGTCGTTGGTAACGAATTCGTTGTTTTTTCCTATAACTGTGAGTTATCACTTTGCAGGGTATACTTCAGATGCTGAGTTTACAATCATAAATAGCTTACATCCTTTTAGGCAGATACCCTCGATGAAGTATTGGAAGGATAATAAGAATTCTTTGGCAAGAGTTTTTAATGAAAATGGATACAAAACCTGGGCATTTCACGGGAACGCTGGAATATTTTTTGGTAGAGATGAAGCATATAAGAGATGGGGGTTTGTTGAGTTTTTTGATATTCAAGACATGGGGCTTGAGGAATCAGGTTGGGGAGCCAAAGATGAAGACGTTTTTGAATTTGTCAAGGGATTTCTGTTAACAAATGGGGCTATTGGCTCTACTAATGTAAATTACTTTGCTTATATAATAACCATGTCTAGTCATGGCCCATTTACATTAGTTGACAATTATTACACTAATGAGTTTTTCAACGATATTGAAAACAAAGTTGTTAGGAATTATTTTAATTCAATTTCGTATGTTGATTATGTACTTTCTAACTTTGTTACATTTGCTATGAAAAATTTCAAAGATACTGTGATATTCATATATGGTGATCATCATTCTTCGGTCAGTGATAGTGAGTATTACAGAAGGTCAGTTTCTTATGTAGATGGTGTGTTGATAGATATTGTCCCACTTTTCATAGTTGGTGAGGGACTTAAAGGAATAGTTTGTGAGCCTATTTCTTTTCTTAGTATTGCCCCTACTATGATTGATGTAGCAGGTGTGAAAGCTAAAATTAAGACCAGAGGCGTTTCTGTAATTAGAGAAACAGAGAAAAGTATATATTACGTAGGTGAGTATATACCAGCCTACAGGGTTAAGGAAGGTTTAAATTTCTATTCTTCCTTTGAGGTTAAATAGACGAAGGCTGATACGCCTATCACTATTCCGAGTACCATCACTGCTATCTTCCTTGGCTTAATGAGTTTTAAGAATTCCTCCTTTATTTGTTCTGGCATTAACAAATATGAGATAGTGAGAAGAATGAAAGTGATAGCTAGCACTATTAGGTTCCACTTCAGTATTTCCTTTATCTTCTTGCTCATATCAAAAAGATATAAAAAGCCTATCTTGAAAATCAAAATTTTTAGAGGTATTGTTTGTTTTCGTTTCCTGTAGTATTTTGTTTAGGGTATTCCTTGTTGTAGCTTTATAGCAAGCTTTGTAAGGATACGATGATTGGTAGAACAGTGTACTTTGCGATCAATATTGCAAAAAATGCTCCTGCGATGTTTATTACTACTCCGTATGATGATTCTAGTAGTAGAAGTATCTTGTTTCTTATGATATCAGGGAGTATGTTAAATATTAGCCAGAATCCGTCGAGCGGTGGTACAGGAATAAGGTTAAATGTGCCTAGTACGAGATTTATAGCCATAGCGTACCAAATTATTAGTTTAGCAACTTCTCCCAAGTTGAATAGGTATAAAATTAAAAACATTGACCCGAATATGATGAAATTTGACGTTGGTCCTGCTATGGCAGTTAGTATCCATCCAGTCCTTACATTTTTGTAATTTCTTGGGTCTATAGGTACAGGTTTGGCCCAGCCAAATATGATACCTATGTTTGATATTACGAGTAAGAGAGGTAGAAAAATACTGCCCAGTGGGTCAATATGCTTTATGGGATTTAATGTCAGTCTACCTGCCTCTTTCGGTGTTGGATCACCGAGGAAGTATGAAACAAAACCATGTGCTAACTCATGTATTATGATAGAAATTATTAAAATAGCTATTACTAAAACGGTGATTAATACTTCTATCACCTTATTTCCTTAAGCCAAGTTTCTTTATTAGCGCTTCGTACCTATCAGGGTAGTTCTCTTTTAGGTAGTTAAGGAGCCTTCTTCTTCTTCCTACTAATTTTAGAAGCCCTCTTCTTGAGTTTTTGTCCTTTCTGAACTTTTTGAAATGTTCGTTCAGCGCTTCAATTCTTGCGGTCATCAGAGCAATCTGGACTTCTGGAGAGCCGGTATCGTGATCATGTATCTTATAGGTTTCAATTATGGCTTTTTTAACCTCTTTAGGCAACATATCCACCCCTCAAAGACACATACATTATAAACAACAGATACAATTTATCTCAACTTGTGTGGGTTATGATTTTTTATGGTTTCTCTTGTTCTTGAATTAAAGTGATACTGATGGTTAAAATTAATAGATGAAACTAATAAGAAGCTTGGCTTATTTGTTTTTTGTTTTTATCTTTGTTTTTCATCTTATTTTTTTTATTGTTTCGGTTAGTTATATCTTTTACCTTAAAAATCATAATCCTTCGACAACTCCGCTGATGGAGTTGCGTAAAAGGCAATATAATATCTTTTGGGTGAAGCATTCTTTTGTGAAGTTATCGGAGGTACCTAAGAGTTTCGTTAGGATGCTTTTGATTGCTGAAGATTGTAATTTTTACAGACATTCAGGTATTGACACAGAAGGGATTAGGCTGGCACTTCAGAAGAATGTTAGGAAGGGAGTGTATTATTATGGTGGCAGCACTATTTCACAACAAACTGCTAGAACTTTGTTTCTTACGCCTGAGAAGAGTTTTATTAGAAAATATCTTGAGCTTATATTAACGTTTGAGATGGAATTTATTTTAGGTAAGGATAGAATATTAGAGCTCTACTTAAATTATGCTGAGTGGGGTAAGGGAATATTTGGGGTACAAGCAGCTAGTAAATACTTTTTTGGTAAAGATGTTAGGAAGCTTACAGAGGATGAGGCAATGTCTTTGATTGCTATTTTGCCTAACCCAAGAAAGTATACCCCCTTTTCAGATTCAAAATTGGTTCAGAGCAGGATAGAACTTATCAAAAGTTACTATTATCAGCAGTGATAGGGAGGTAGTAATGGGTTTTGCTTGTGGAATAGTTGGACTACCTAATGTAGGTAAATCAACGCTTTTTAATGCTCTTACAAAGGCAGGTGTGCCTAGCTCAAATTATCCTTTTTGTACGATAGAACCGAATGTTGGTGTAGTTGAGGTTTATGATGAAAGGTTAGTTAACCTTTCCAAGATTTCTAATTCTGCTAAAACTGTTTTTGCCACGATGAAGTTTGTTGATATTGCTGGGCTTGTCAAGGGTGCTAGCAAAGGTGAAGGACTGGGAAATCAATTTTTAGCCAATATAAGAGACGTTGATGCTATTGCTCAGGTTGTTAGGCTGTTTCACTCTCCTGATGTGGTGCATATAGGTGATATTGACCCAGTGAGGGATATTGAAATAATAAGTACTGAGTTGATACTTAAGGATATGGAGTTTGTTGAGAAGGCAATTGATAGGCTTTCTAAGCTAGCGAAAGGTGGGAATAGGGAATCACAATTCGAACTTGAAGTTTTGGAAAAGATTTTTAAGGGGCTTGGTGAGGGTAAGTTAGCTAGGACTGTGTGTGAATCCGAAGAGGAAATTAATGTGGCTAACAAGCATCAGCTTTTGACAATAAAACCGATGGTGATAGTTGCGAATATTGATGAGAAGTTTATCGGTAGGGAAGCGGAAGATGAGAATTTCAGGAAGCTTGTTAAGTATGCTGATGAGAGGCTAAAGTGTGATGTTCTGCCGCTTTCAGCTAAGATAGAGAGTGAGATTGCTGAGCTTCCGCCTGAAGAAGCTAAAGAGTTTCTAGAGGGTATGGGGATGAAGTTAAGCGGACTCCAGAGATTAGCAATTGAGGGGTACAAGCTTTTGGATCTTATAACTTTCTTTACAACTGGTGAGAAGGAAAGTAGGGCTTGGACTATAAAGAAGGGTACAACTGCACAGAAGGCGGCAGGTAAGATACACTCAGATATGGAAAAGGGATTTATAAGAGCTGAGGTAATACATTACGATGAGTTTATAAAGGTTGGTTCTTGGGCAAAGGCTAGAGAGGAGGGTAAAATAAGGCTTGAGGGTAAGGATTACGTTGTCCAAGACGGAGATATAATGTTTATAAGGTTTAATGTATGAATGTAGATAAATTTTTTATTGAGGTCTTAGGACTAGTTGCTGGTGCTCTGACAACTATATCTTTCTTGCCACAACTTGTGAAGATTATAAAAAACAAATCGGCAAAGGATGTTTCTTTGTTGATGTTTTTGGTTTTCACTCTAGGTATATTGCTATGGTTGGTTTATGGAATTTTGACACTCACTCTTGCTATAATTATAGCAAACTCTATAACTATAGTTCTTGCTTTGAGTATACTTATTCTTAAAGTCAAGTATGACAGAGAGAAATGAGGAATTTGTGGACATTGGTAAAATATTGGGTAGGTTCCATTTAGATAATAGGGTCAAGGTACAGCCGTATACCAATACCTATGAGGAGTTTATAGGTATCAAGGAATACTATATTAAAACCTTGACAGGTTTTAAGAAGATAGATTTGAAGTTTGAGCAACGGGCTGGTAAGTATCTGATATACTCGGTGCATAATGTTAAGCCTGAGGTTATCCAGTTGCTCAAGGGTAAGGAAATTTACGCGAGGTATGAGGACTTACCTCCAGCTGGGGAAAATGAATTTTATGTTCATGATTTGGCGAAATGTAAAGTGTTTGATTGTGAAATGAATTTTTTGGGTAATGTTACGAATGTTCTTGAAGGTGGAGGAGGAGTGTACATAGAGTTTGGGCAATATCTTATACCTTTTTCTGAAAGGTATGTTCAGAGTGTTGACGTTAAGGAATTAAAAATAGTTTTGACGAAGGTTTTCTCCGACGAGAAGGATTTCTTGATTTAAATGGTCAAGGGTGGTATTTTTTATCGTTGAAATGCGATTTCTGCTTTTTTTAACATTGAATATGTTGGAAGTGAGGAAGTTTTTTTGTTTTTTCTTGATTATAATTTTCTGCGACGTTGCTTATGGTGATAATTTTGTGATAACTACGGATGTGGTTGACAAGCCAGGCATCCCTTTGGCTATTGTATCACCTCAGAATCTTTCTTCTAACTATTTCGTAAAAGTTTCGTTTGATACAAACTTAACGTTTAGATTTTATTATGTAATGGGACAAAGTGTTTCGATAATTCCTACACCTGTTTTGTACGATAAAAATAATCTCGAAGTTTGTGTGTACAGAGATGACAAAAAGGTTTTTTCTACAAATGTTGTTTTGGAGTATGTAGGCAAGAAGAAAAGGATTTTTAAATTGAATTTGACGAAGACATCAAAGGGTCTGCTTAGGGATTCGAAGAGAATAGAGGAGGACAGAAGGTATCTTTTGAATACGATTACTAGGTCTACACCGATATATTTTTATCCTGTAGAATTTAAGCATTTCACTTTGCCATCTACTAATAGGATAACCTCTCCTTTTGGTTTGCTTAGGAAGTATTCGGAGGGGAAGGTTAATTATCACAAAGGTGTTGATTTCTCTTTTGCTCCCGACGATAATGTTTATGCTGCCAATGATGGTATAGTTCTTGTTTCCAGTAATTTTGTTGCAAATGGTAAAAGTGTATATATATATCATGGTTTAGGTATAATAACATCGTATTTTCATTTAGATGAGATTTATGTGAAGGAGGGTGACTATGTTGATAGAGGGCAAGTAATAGGTAAGATTGGTGAAACTGGGATAGTTACGGGTAGGCACTTGCATTTTGGCCTTTATATTCACGGTAGTAGTGGCTATATTGCCGTTGATCCTGTTTATTCAATAAGATTTTTTAATGAGCTTATTATGTCTGGTAAGTATTTTGTAAAAAGAGACGAAGATTTAGGAAAGGAGTATGAATAAATATTTTGGTTTTGGTGTTTTAATTTTGTCTTTTTTGGTTAATAGTTCAATGATATCTTTTGTATCTTTACCTGAAGCAAAGTTAGAAACTATTATTGAAAGGT
>CAYYXA010000038.1:0-19970 GCA_964475465.1 uncultured Brevinematales bacterium | reverse complement strand
CACATTGTTCAGATAAAACTATGACGGTGATTATAGCATCTTTGTCAACTTGTAAATTTAAATCCCACATTGTTCAGATAAAACCCCATCAATTACGATTTAATTATAATTGTTTGAGATCCTAGTTGTCAAGAGTTTTTGCGAATGAAGGAATTTTTTGATTTGATCGTTCGGGATAGAAGGTGAGTTGCAGCGAACCTCCAGTAGGTTTTTTTGAGGTGTCAAAAATTTTGCACTCTAGGCCTCTTCAGAAAAGGGAAAGCGAACGATTTTTTTGAAAAGTAGGTTCGCTGCAAAATTCTTTGGAGAGGCTGTGCCTCTCTTAACTCTTTTGATGTATTTGCTTATATTATGCTAATGAAATCTTTATAATTCTCTTGATGTTTGGGTAAGTTTTAATCACATGAAAGTAGAAAAAAACTGTCTTTTAGGTATAATATTTTGCTTATGAATTACATTTATTTGCCTGAGTTTAATAGGTTTATATTCAGTGTCAATCTTTTTGGTTTGCAGATTAGTGCTACTTGGTATGGCTTCATGTATGCTCTTGGCTTTCTGATTGGTTACCTGTTTTTAGTTTATTGGTCGAAAACAAAAAAAATAACTCTCACTTACGATGATATTTTTGATCTTATTATTTATGTATTTCTTGGTGTTGTAATTGGTGGTAGGCTCGGATATGTTATTTTTTATAACCTTCCTTACTATCTAGAGAATCCTTCGAAGATTTTTGCTGTGTGGGAAGGTGGAATGTCATTTCATGGTGGGCTTATAGGTGTCATCATTGCAATTTGGATTTATTCTTCAGTTAAAAGGCTTATTTTGTTTGATGTTCTTGATGTGATCTCCATACTTGTGCCTATAGGATTGGGGCTTGGTAGAATAGGTAACTTCATAAATCAAGAATTGTACGGTAGGGTTGCTTACAATGTGCCTTGGGCTATGATTTTCCCTACTGATCCTCAGAAATTACCTAGACACCCGTCCCAGATTTATGAATTTTTACTCGAAGGAGTTTGTCTTTTCACTATAATGTGGCTGACAAAAGATAGGAAACTACCTGTTGGTATTAGAGCGTCAATATTTGGTATAGGTTATGCCTCATTTAGGATTATTGCTGAATTCTTTAGAGAGCCTGATCCACAAATAGGATACATTTTGGGATTCTTAACAATGGGACAAATCCTAAGTCTGATAATGCTAATTATAGCAATTTGGCTTTTCTTCTACTTCAAAAAGCAGAATATGAAGTCAAAGATTTTCATCTATGAAGTCCAGAATCATAGCCCTAAGAAAGGTAAATAGAAAGGTTTTTACTTTCTTAAAGAATACTCTTTTGTCTTTGCTTTTTTTGTATTCTGTTTCACTGATTGCGTTGGGACTCTTTGTAAAGCCTTCCAGCTCTTTTTACTTTTTTAGTAACTTTGGGGAGCTTATTTACCTGATGCTTTTCACTGTTGTTTTTTTGTTAGGGGTATTGTCTCTTTTGGAGTATGAAGTCTATAGGGAGAGGTTTCTTTACAGACAGCTAGTTCTTGACGTTATTTTAGCTTTTTCCTTAATTTTGGGCTTCTTTGTTTTTTCTAATTCTAACCCGAAAAGTTATGATGATTTGCTTCTTTTGGTTGTTTTTCCTACCTTCTCAATCAGTGTTATTGTTATTTTTATTTACGTTGACTTCAACAAAGTTTTTACTTTGGATCCCGTAGCTATTTTTGTGATTTTGGTTTTAATAGTGATTGTTATTTCTACAGGGCTTTTATCACTGCCTATTTCATCATCTTCTTCTGAGCCTATAGCACTGATAGATGCTTTTTTCCTTGCGGTTTCTGCTGTTTCTTGTACAGGTCTTACTACAT
Organism: uncultured Brevinematales bacterium; assembly: GCA_964475465.1. Lineage (GTDB taxonomy): Bacteria > Spirochaetota > Brevinematia > DTOW01 > DTOW01 > JAPYWX01. The sequence continues at coordinate 18,111 of CAYYXA010000038.1, read as the reverse complement.
TAGATGTTGGTAAGGATTTGTCTTTGTTCGGGCAGATCGTACTTATCACCACTGTTGAAATAGGAGGATTACTGATAATATTCATTTCTATTTCTGGTATACTTTATGGGCTTGCAACAAGAAATGTTTTAGTCAGGATGAGAGTAGCTTCAAGTATACAAGATGTTGAAAGTTTGAAGGTAGTTGAGAGGTCAATGAGTAGGGCAATCAAAGTGATTTTTATTTCCCAGTTTATTGGTGCTGTTCTTATTTTCCCATCCATATATAGGGAAGAAGGTAATTTTTTCAGATCAATTTTTGGTGCCATATTCCATTCTATAGCTGGCTTAAACAATGCTGGTTTTTCACTCTATAGCGATAGCTTGTTTAGGTTTAGACATGATATGTTATTTTTGTTGGTAATTATGGTTTTGATGTTGATAGGTAATAGTGGTGTGGTTGTGATTGATGAAATTATAGAGTATTTTAAAAGTTTGCTTAGAAAGTTGTATTCTTTTGTTTTTCTAAAACGTTCGTCATCGGAAAGATTCGTATTTTCCCTACATTCTAAGCTTACAATCATATTTAGCTTTTCTTTGATTATATTCGGGGTACTGCTTTTCTTTGTTTTTGAGAGGGAGAATATTTTCGCAGATGTTGAAGAATTTCTCGTTAACGCTGTTTTTAATAGTATTTCGTTTAGGACGGCTGGGTATGTAACTGTCAAAGCTATCGAGGCTAATGAAATAGTTTTTGTGCTTTACTCTATGCTTATGTTTATAGGTGGTGGCTCTGTTTCAATTGCCGGGGGGATAAAGGTTTCTACTTTTGCTGTTCTTTTCCTTTTTATGGTAGCTTTCTTTAGATCTCAGAAGGTAGCACAATTTTCTATGAGAAGTATACCTTTTGACATTCTTGTTAAATCTGTGTATGTTTTCCTTTCATCGTTTTTGTTTCTTATCCTTATGATATCGTTGTTTTACCTGTCAGTTGATGGGGAATTACCTATTTCCAGGGTGATTTTTGAGGTTACTTCGGCATTCGGTACTGTAGGTATGACTTCAGGAGTAACATCAAAGGATCTATCAGTGCTTTCTAAGGCTTTGTTGATAGTTACGATGTTCTTCGGTAAAATTGGCTTGTTAAGCTTGGTTTCTATACTGTCTAGTAGGATTGCCAAGGTTTACCAGTATAATTATCCAGAGGGCAAGGTTATTGTTGGTTAGAGAGTAGCCTGAATATGTCTCTTCCCATAACTATGAAGTCAGAACCTTCCTTAAAAGCTTCCTCGGGAGTCATAACCCTTTTTTGATCGTCTTTCTCTTTTTGTAATCTTATACCTGGAGTTATTAACTTTACGTTTGGGAAGTTGGTTTTTATAGTTTTTACTTCCAGCGGTGAACAAACAAAATATTCTATTCCGGAACTAACACCAAGTTCCATTAATTTGAGTACCTCTGAAATCATAGTGTTATTTATACCTATGTCTTTTAAATCCTCTTCAGAGAAACTTGTTAGTATTGATACACCTACAGGTATTACATTAAGTTCTTTTGATACATTTGCTACCCTCTTAAGGCATTCTCTACCTGATAAAAGGTGAACTGTAAACATATCTGTAAACTTTGATATGCTCCTTATGTGATTCTCTACTGTCGTTGGTATGTCAAAAAACTTGAGATCAAGAAACACTTTTTTGTTATTTTCTCTTAAGTATAAAATTGGTTTTATGTGCTCCTTTAGAAATATTGAGTGTACCTTGAACCAAGTGAAGTAGTCTTTGGTTTGGCTTAGCTTATCATAGAAATCATCCAATTCTGTTGTGTCCAATGCAACAATAACTTTTGAGGTATCTAAATTATCCAATTTCATTTTGTTAATTATAAATAAAGACACTTCAGGTTTTTAATTTTATGCTTAAGATCTATTGAAAATTTTCCACCAATTCCATATAATCAAATTGGAAGTTGAAGGGATGAGTTAGGATCGGTAATGCAATAATAATATCAATTAGGAGGTATGTATGGAAAGGCTAATCACAAAATTGAATTCTCTCTATAAGAGAAAGAGGCGCTAGGGTTGAAGCCTCTTACAAGTTGCATCTTGGATCTCTGCATCCAAGAATTTCACTTCAAAGGTGCTTGCTGAAGGTACCTATATTAATTGTGGGGGCGATTATGCTTCTCACTTTCTATGGGTGTATGAGTGCTACTCCACCACAACCTGATATTGAACATCCTGCTGTAAAAACTTACAAATCTTTCTTCAGTGTTTGGACCAACACTATTAGCAAGTCTCTAAATTTACTTGAAGAGTACACCATGATGTCTAAAGATCCAACTTTAAAGTCTTTTGCAGATGGTAAAAACAACATCTCTCTTGAGAAGTTAACGGATTATCTCAAATTTAGTGGTGGTGTAAAACTATTGAGTCTCAAGAGAATGAAGCTTATGGAGGATGGGAGTCAGGTTGAGGTTAGTTTAGGAGAAGAGTTAAGTAACATAGTTAAGGAATTTCAAGAAGAAGTGGAGAAGATAGCCCCTGATCCTACGCCTGCTTTGAGTTTGCCATATGTTAGTACGAATGAAGAGGGGAACATAGTGATAGGTGGTGATATGGTTATAGACAGGAAGACACTTGGAGGAGCAATAACAACGGAGATTCTTAATGCACAAGCAAGGGGAGAGGATGTTGAGAAGGTTATAGAGTCTTTGAACTCAGTAAGTGAAGAGATAGAGAAAGAATGCAATTCAGATGTAGAGAATAAACAATACTTGAGTACCATAAGACCTCAAGGATTCTACCTTCTCTCAACTCCTAAGTGGAACAATGGTGTTGTGTGGTATAAGTTTGAAGATAATTTCCCGCAAGATCTCAGGGAAAAGGTTATAGAAGGTATGAACAAGTGGAGTAGCGAAACAGGAGTGGTTAGTTTTGAGGAGAAAACAGATTGGTTGACTGATTTCTGGATGACTATTGGTCTAGCAACCAAGTTGATCATAAGGATTAATAACAATATGAGTCCATGGGGAAGGGCAGTGGTAGGAAGCTTTAGTGGATATACAACTCATTCCTTAAAGATTTGGGGTACCATTTGGGAACTTTTTGGTATAGAAGGCTTAGAAAGGATTAGTACTACGATAAAACCGAAGGATATAGAAGCAATAAGGAACCTTTACAGGAGGTAAGTATGAGGAAAGTGGTAATTTTTTTGATTTTGCTAGCTTTTTCTTTAGCCTTTTACTCATGCTCAAAGGAGCCTGAATTCCCAGACGAAAATCCCTGGGAATTCTATGGTGATTGGACCATGCATCTTGGAATAAGAGTATACGGAAGTAATACCAATGTTTTTGTGGTTAAAAACATCTATTATGTGCTAATAGACAAAGACAAGAAATTGATGTATGTTTTGCTTACGAATGAATTTGTGAGTTATGGTATACTTTATCCAAGTTTAGGTTATGGGGGAAGAGAGGGAGTTGGGTTAATACAAATTTTTGAGGACGTAGGGCATCCAAGTCATTTAGTGCTGATAGAGGAAACCTTAAAGAAAAACAATATAACTAACGTTATCTTTTCATTTTTGGTGAGAATAGATATTTCAAAAGATGGTAACGACACTACACTTATATTTGCGGGTTTTGATGAAAGCATAACGAATATAGGTGCGATTGCATATGGACTTGGTATGTATGAAGGAGTATTTGATTGGAATGGTAAAGTTACGAATGTTCACAGTATTATACCTATTGCTGGTTACAGCAGAATATTGTCAGCTTCAGGTGATTCTATTATGTGTGATATGGCAGTTGGAGACACAAACATCAACATAAGTATAGCAGCAGGCGAAGGAAGGCGAGTTCCTAGTAGAACTAATTTTGTTACGAATATATACATTACTTTCTAATCCCTTTCAAGAGGCTATGCCTCCTTTTTTCTATAGAGAGTATGATTAGAATTGAGAAGAATAGGAGGTAGGATATGAGAAGAATGATAATTCTTTTGCCTCTTTTGTTTGCTTTCCTTATCTTTTACTCCTGTTCAGAGGAACCTGAAGTGACAACAGAGAATCCGTGGAATTTTTACAATGGATGGACTATGTTTTTTATTGTTGAGATTATAAATAATAACACCAACACTCCAATTTCCATTGATATCTACTACGCACTGATAGACAAGGACAAAAAGGAAATGTATATTTTGTTCACAAATGAATTTGAACCTTTCCTTGCTGCTCTTTTCTACCCAAGTCTCGGTTATGATAGTGAAGGAATTGGACTTACACGCATTTTTGAGGATGAAAAACATCCCAAACACTTAACTATGATAGAAGAAATTCTTAGACAGAACAATATGACCAACACCATCTTTACATTTTGGATAGAAATAAAGAAAGACACAAACACAACTGTACTCTCAGGTTTTGATGAAAGTATAACAAACATTGGCTCAGGTATCTACGGGCTTGGTACATATGAAGGGATATTTGATGGAAATAGTAAAGTCACGAATATTCACAAAATCATACCTATCGGCAACTATACCAACATACTATCGTCTGCAGGGGATTTTGAGAAATGCAAAATAACGGTAAATGATACGAATATCGATATATACTTAGAGGGAGGAGAAAGGTTTTATGGCACCCTTCGAACTAATTTTAGTACAAACATCACCATTCCCTTTTAAGAGGCTATGCCTCTTTGAGGCTATGCCTCCTTTACCCTAGCAAATTTAAACAAGGTTAGGATCTCTCAAGATTTTTTGTGTTATAGGTATTTCTTGTATTTGTCTTTTTCCTTCATTATTTTTATTAATTCTCTTACTGTTTGGTCTTTGTCCAATTTCGTTATTAGGACATTATCACCTTCCTTCACGATTATCATGTTTTCAACTGAGCTTACGGCTACTACACCGATGTTGTCAGACCAAATTAGACTATTAGTTACATCGAATGTTATGGCATTACCTTTTATAAAGTTTCCGTTTTCGTCTTTTTGGTTCAGTCTGTATACTGCTCCCCATGAACCTATGTCATCCCACACAAAGTCACTTCTTACGCAGAGTACCGAACTACTTTTTTCCATTACTCCGTAGTCTATTGATATGGATTGTAGTTTGTTGAATTCCCTAAGAATTATTTCTTTTTCTTCATCGGTACATAGGTTCTCTTCTATTTCCATCAGAGCCTCGTAGAGCTCTGGCATGTGCTTTGATATCTCTTCTAGAATCACTGAAATTTTCCAAATGAACATTCCGCTGTTCCAAAAGAATTTGCCTGTACCTAGATAGCTCATTGCCGTTTTTTGGTCTGGTTTTTCCACAAACCTTTTTACTTCAAATGTGTTTACTCCGTTGAATGTGTCTACCAGGTTACCTATTTCTATGTAACCGTAGCCTGTTTCCGGCCTCGTTGGCTTTATTCCTAAGGTTATCAGGGATAGATATTTTTCTGCTGAAATAAACCCTGCTTCGATTGCATCGTAGAATTTATCAAGTTCGTCTATGTAATGGTCTGAAGGTGTTACGAACATTGAGGCATTCCCTAGAATCTGTCTTATCTTTATTGCTGCTAATCCTATGGCCGCTGCTGTGTTTTTTGGTATAGGTTCTATTATTAAGTTCTCGTAGTCTATTTCTGGTATGTGCTCTTTTACGAGGTGTGCTAACTCTTCGGAGACTACTATGAATATATTTTCTTTGTCGGTTATTTCTAAAGCTCTTTCGTAAGTCATTTGAATCATTGATTTATTTCCGACCAAGTTTAAAAACTGCTTTGGGTTAGTTGACTTGCTTTTGGGCCAAAATCTTTCACCTCTTCCACCTGCCATTATTACTACACACCGCATATATGAACCTCTCGGTTTATTTATTTGTTATCTTTAGGAATCTTTCTAGAGAAGAAGTAAAGAGATAATGAGATGATTCGTAGTCAATGGCGAAAACAGAATCTCTTTGATGGTCATAGCAGTAAATGTTTGTGCTCTCTATCTTTAGAATTGAAAGCAAGAAGGTATTTGTTGGATTAAATAGTTTTACGTATCCTAATGGTGGATTCTTTAGTAGGTTTTCCCTTTTCTTTTTGTCATCAACAAAGAAGGATATGTTTAAACTTCTTAAATCTCTAAGGAAAGAGTTTTCAATGTACACGCTATCTAGTTCATTTTCGGTTGGGCTTAGCGAATACCAGTTGTTATTTTTGTTTGTAAAAATAAAAGTAATATTAGAGTTGATGGGTTTGTATTCTATTCCTGTTACGTTTGTAGTCCATTCTTGGGTGAAAATGTTTCTATCTCTTGTGTCATAAGGATATTTCAATAAGTTGTCTATCTTGTAGGCGTATATAAGGTAAAATGCGTTTGTTCTGTCATTTACCATTGAATAGTAGTAGTCCTTTGTAGGTGTTAGGTTACCAGCAATTATTTTGTTTGTCTTTCCGTTGATATCAAATACTATGATTGAGTTAGGATTGTTTAGTCCGAAAGTTTCTATAGGATCTAGTGGTAAATCGTTTGATAACGTTTCTAGCTTTTCGATATCTGCTAGGATATTTGCTAAGAAATTACCGAGTTTAGGATCAACTCTATCAGTAATATTAGAGTAGCTAACATACCAATAATCGTTGCTTCTGAATAACGTATAATCAAAGGTTTTGTCTCTTTCGTAATAGTCTCTGAAATAAATTTTTATGAATGACACATCTGTGCCAGAGAATTTACCAAATAAGGGGTCTTTCTCACTTTTCTTAAACTTCACCTCACCCTTGTCAACTATAAGGAATAGAATAAGCAAAACAAGGAAAGCCCCTGCTAATAATATTATTAGCGTTTTTTTACCCATACAAATTGTTGCTACTTCTTCTTCTTACCTAATCTATGAGGTCTTGGACCTTTTCTAGTCCTTGCATTAGTTCTTGTTCTTTGGCCCCTTACAGGTAAACCTTTCTTATGCCTTATTCCTCTATAACAACCAATGTCTATTAATCTTTTTATGTTTAGATGAACTTCAGTTCTTAAATCTCCTTCTACTTTGTAATTCTTTTCTATTTCGTTCTTGAGTTTCACCAACTCTTCTTCAGTCAGCTCGGAAACCTTCTTGTTTGGATCTATCCCTAACTTTTTGGGAATGCTGTATGCAAGAGATTTTCCAATCCCGTAAATATACCTCAAAGCAACAAGAAGCCTTTTGTTAGGAAGCTCAACACCTGCTATACGTGCCATGAAACTCTACCCCCCTTTTGCCTTTGTTTATGTTTTGGATTTTCACAAATGACCATAACTCTGCCTTTCCTTTTTATAATCTTACATTTCTCACATATTGGTTTAACGGATGCTCTTACTTTCATAAAAAACTCCTTAAAGCGCGAAATAATGATAAAGCTCAAAGAAAAGAAAAATCAACTTTGTTTGACTGCTAAAATTTGTTTTTTACTCTATTATAAAGTAATCAAGGTACTAGATATCACATTGTGCCCAGTAGTACTATTTTAGAACGTTCGAAGCGATGAGTAGCCAAAACACCATCCAATAAGAACAATTATTAAATATTAAATAAGTTAGATTAATCTAATTTTGTTTTTATTTATAAATTAAGTTTGACTTTTCGTACTGTTTTTATTATAATTCTTTTGGAGGAGGTTTTATGGATGATATTTTCTTTGTTGTTAGGGATTTAGAGGCGAGTGTTGAAGGAAATAAGATTCTTAAGGGGATAAATCTTAGTGTTAATAGAGGGGAGATTCATGCTGTGATGGGGCCAAATGGTTCGGGTAAGACAACTCTTTCGAATGTTATTATGGGTAATCCTCTTTATGAGGTTGACTCTGGGGATATTATTTTTAAAGGTGAGAGTATTGTTGATTTGCCTACGGATGAGAGAGCTAAGAGAGGAATATTTATGTCGTTTCAGCATCCTGAGGAAGTGCCGGGTGTTAGTATGGTGAATTTCCTAAGGTTGGCGTATAATGCTATAAATTCGTACAGGGATGTTAATTTTTCTCAACCTAAGCCGATGGAGTTTAGGAAATTAGTTAAATCGAAGATGGAAATCTTGAAGATGGATGATTCTTTTTTGTCTAGGTATCTTAATGAGGGGTTTTCGGGTGGCGAGAAGAAGAGATCTGAGATGTTGCAAATGCTTCTGTTAGAGCCAGAGTTAGCGATTTTGGATGAAGTTGATTCGGGTCTTGATGTTGATGCTCTTAGAGTTGTCTCTGATGCTGTCTCTTCGTTGAACGATGGTAAGAGGTCGTTTATTATAATAACTCATTATTCCAGAATTTTGAAATATGTTAAGCCTGATTTTGTTCATGTTATGGTTGGTGGTAGAATTGTTAAGACAGGTGACTACTCGTTGGCTAATGAGATTGAAGAGAAAGGGTATGATTGGATTTTGAAGGAAGTGAGTGTTTAGGAGGTGTTTATGGCTAGGGAAGAAATTAAGCAGATGAATTTGGATTATGTTAAGTATGACTTTAAGGATCCAGAGAATTACGTTTTTAAGTTTGAAAAAGGTATAAATGAGGATGTTGTTAGACGTATTTCCGAGATGAAAGGTGAACCGAAGTGGATGACAGAGTTTAGGTTGAAGGCTTTTAGGATCTTCCAAAGTAAGCCAATGCCAACGTGGGGCTATAAGCCTTATTTGGATGAAATTGATTTTGATGATATTTACTACTATGTAAAGCCTACTGATAGGCAGGGTAGGTCTTGGGATGAAGTTCCGGATTACATAAAGAATACGTTTGATAGGTTAGGTATTCCCGAGGCTGAGAGGAAGTATTTAGCTGGTGTAGCTGCTCAGTATGAATCTGAAGTTGTTTATCATAATGTTAAATCTCAGTGGGAGAGTAAGGGGGTTATATTTACTGATATGGATACTGCCGTTAAGGAATATCCTGATATAGTCAAGAAGTATTTTGGTACTGTTGTTCCGCCGAATGACAATAAGTTTGCAGCTCTTAACAGTGCTGTTTGGAGTGGTGGTAGTTTCATTTATGTTCCTAAAGGGGTTAGTGTCGATATTCCTCTTCAAGCGTACTTTAGGATAAATACCCAGAACATGGGACAGTTTGAAAGAACTCTTATTATAGCTGAGGAAGGTGCAAGTGTGCATTATATAGAAGGTTGTACTGCTCCTATATATTCAACAAATTCTTTACATGCTGCCGTAGTTGAGATAATAGCTCACAAGGGTGCTTACGTTAGGTATACAACTGTACAAAATTGGTCTAAGAATGTCTTCAATCTTGTTACAAAGAGAGCTTTTGCTTATGAAGATGCTAGAGTTGAGTGGGTTGATGGTAATTTGGGTAGTAAGCTTACGATGAAATATCCAGCTGTTTATATGCTTGGTAAGGGGGCACAAGCTGAAATTTTGTCAATTGCTCTTGCCAACGCCGGACAGGTACAGGATGCTGGTGCTAAGGTAGTTCATGCTGCACCGTACACAACATCAAAAATCACTAACAAGTCCATTAGTATGGGTGGTGGCATAACGATATATAGGGGACTTGTTAAAGTTATGAGGGGAGCTGTAGGCTCTAAGAATCATACTTCCTGCAACGCTTTGATTATTGACGAGCTTTCGAAGTCCGACACTGTGCCTCATATTGATATAAACGAAGATAAGGTTTCTTTGGGACATGAGGCTACAGCTGGTAGAATAAGAGAAGAACAGTTATTCTATCTTATGTCTAGAGGTTTGAGTGAACATGAGGCATTAGTTACTATAGTTAACGGGTTTATTGAGCCGTTTGCAAAGGCTTTGCCTTTGGAATATGCAATAGAACTCAATAGGCTTATTGAACTCGAATTAGAGGATGCAGTAGATGCCGGTGCTAGAAAGGTAATTTATTAAGGAGGATTTATGTTTAAAGATTATATAACACACTTTGAGAATAGTCCAACATATTATTCAAAGATTGTCCAGGACATTGTAAGTGAATTTGAGAAATGGGGTAGCTTAAAACTACCAATAGTTGATAAGACTAATCCTAAGTATAACGTTGATTTTTCGAATAGGTTACCTTATGACAATTCTCTATATCTAGTTAGGGTTGGTTTTGAGGTTTTGAGTACGGAAAATCGGGTTGATTTGGAGGTTCTTGATTATGAAAAGGTAAATGTTAGGGTGTCTGAAAATTTGATAAATGCTGGATTCTTTGTAAAGGATTTGTACCTTTCGGTGATTTCTAATAGTGATTTCCTTAATTCGAATTTTCTGAGTGTTATTGACCCTAGTGATTCAATGTTCTTTGGATATGGTATTTTATTCGTCAAGGCTGGTATCTTAGTGTACATTCCTAAAGATGTTGGTAAGGTTAAAGTTAGTATTGATAAGCGTTTTACCAGAGGCAAAAATGGTGCTTTCTACAGCATGCTTTACATTGACGGTGGTAATGATGTTAGTGTTTTTGAAGATATCTCTTCAAGTGGTGGTGAGCCAAAATTCATTTTTGAATTTTCTGAAATTTTGGTGAAAGATGGAGCTAATGTTAATTTCCATTACTTACAGAACAATGATTTGAGTACTGAATATTTTGTTTCGAGGAAAGTTGTACCTTTGGGCAATAATAATGTTGAGTTTAACACCGTTTCTTTAGGTTCTATCTATCAGAGAGAGGAGAATAGAATTTTCATGAAGGGACCTAATGTTGAGGCAAAATATACATCAATTTACTTTACGAAGGATTCGCAGAGGTACGACCTTATAACTAATATTAGACACGGTAATTTAAATCAGGGTGCTGATGTCATAACCAAAGGTGTATTAGATGATAAATCAAAGGTTTACTTTAATGGTGTGCTTAAGGTTGATAAAGGGCTTAAGCACATAAATTCATTCTTAGGTGGCCATTCTTTGCACCTGTCTTCTGAATGTAAATCTGATAGCATACCTTCTCTTGAAATAGATTCCTTTGATGTTAAATCTGGGCATGCTGCTTCATTAACTCAGCTTGACGAAGAAAAACTATTCTACATGATGTCTAGAGGACTTTCTGAGGAGGAATCGAGGAAGGCTATAGTTTATGGGTTTGTTGAAGGAGCTATTAGGAGGATTTCTGACGAAGAGTTCAAGATAAGGATTAGAGAGTTACTAATAAAGAAGGGGTTAGAGTTGCCTTTGGAGCTTGAGTATTAATTTTTCTACCGTGAGGGATGCCCCTCATGGTATTATAATCTTGCTTGATGTACTATCCTTAAAATTTTATTTAAATTAAGATTGTTTATCATTCATTATATTTTTTATGTCTAGAGAATCTGGAGAAATCACGAGAGGTTTAAAAAAGTACCTCAAAGTCATTTTGGATATTGAAAATTCTAAGGGTATAGTTAGAGTTAAGGACATATCTACCAAGCTTGGTATATCCATGGCTTCTGTCTCATCTGCTCTCAAGAAGCTCAGAGATATGGGTTATATTGACTATGAGAAATATGATTTTGTTAGGTTTACTCTGAAGGGTAAAGAGTTGGCGGATAAGTTTTACTATAACTTTTCTGTTCTTTATAGGTTTTTTGTTGAAGTTTTGAAGGTTGATAATGATACTGCTTTGAAGCAGGCAGAAGAAATTTGTGTCGATATGCTTGATAATGTTATAAATAAGATGGAAGATTATCTCCTGAACAATTTTTAGTATGTCTAAGGCTAATCTAGAGAAGATAAGAAGTGACATAATTTTGTTTTACAAGGAAGGAAAACTAGGTGAAATCGTTGACATAGTAGAAAACGAGTTAGATGAAACTCAAATAGATATTCTTACCAATAAGATTTATGTTTTCTCTCTGATAAGGTTAGGTAGGCTCAGAGAGGCTGAATTTATAATAAATGATCTTTTGGATTCATACCCTGAGGATTACGAACTTCTTAATGCTCTTGCTTATATAGAGTTAGCTAAGGGTAATAAAACAGCAGGTATAAATTTACTTTTGGATGCAGAATATTATGCTCCGCAAGATGTAAAACAAAAAATAAAATCAAATCTTGAGGAAATTTCGAAGTATAGAAGTCTTACTCCCGAACTTGTCATTAAGCAGTTAAAAGCTAAGGATTTCCTAGTTTTGGACCTGCCAGAGGTCAAGGGTATGGATTTTTCTTTTTCTGGTTTTGTTGAGGTATTTAAAAATACCTTTAGAATGAGTACTGTAAAGGTCAGGACTTTGTTAGTGGTTCTTGGGCTCGTTTTAGCTGGAGGGCTAGTTTACTTTGGTGTATCCTATGTTTTGGGGTTCTTTAGTTATTCTGGGCAGGGAAAGAGTATAGTTTCTGAGAATATAGGTAGGATTGAGGTAGAGAGTAACACTAAGCTTGTTGAAGTTTCGCCGTTGCTTACTAATGAGATAATCCTTAATGACAGACAAGTGAGTGAGCTTTTTAATGAGCTTAAGTTATTGCTTTCTAAAAACAGGGCTTCTAACAGAGCTAGGTTCATAGCTAACTACTTGCTTAATTCAAATGCTAGTCCATCAGTTAAGGCGAAAGTTGAGGTTTTAAAAACTTTTATGGAAGAACCTACATTTCTCGATTGGATACCGCTTTACGAGGAGGTTAACTCCAAGCCTAACTTATATAATGGTGTGTTTGTTATTTGGAAGGGTAGGATAGTCAATGTTGAAAAAGTTGGTAGTAGTGCTAACTTTGTATTTGTTGTTTATGGGGATTCACCTTCATTGATAAAAGGTTTCATGAAAGCTAAAATGGATAACTTCTTGGATGGATACGTTAGGGAAGATATAAGGGTCTTAGGAGAAATAGTTGCTGATAGAGATGTTTACCTTAAGGTCAAGAGGGTTCTCGAATGAAGTTGATTTTGTTTAAGATTTACTTTTTATTGAACTTGGGCAGGTTGATGGTCTAATAGTTAGAGTAGCTGATTCTTAGTGAAAATTGAATTTTTGCTCGATTTTTTTATATACTTTCCGAAGAAACTGGGAGGTCAGAATGGCAAAGTGTGATATCTGTGGTAAGGGGCCAATGTTTGGGCATAACGTTAGCCACTCAAACAAGAAAACGAGAGCTGTATGGAAACCTAATATACAGGTTAAGAAAGTGAAAGTCAACGGCGTTACAAAAAGGGTTCATATATGTACTAAGTGTTTGAAGGCTGGCAAATTGGATCTTATTGCTAAGGTGTAGCTTATGCCTCCTGTGTATAGGAAAAAATCAGGTTTTGACATAGAAAAGGTTTTTGCTATTGGGTTTATTGTTTTTATTTTTGTTGTTGCATTTGGTATTTTGTTCATACCCAAGGAGGTGCTTTACAAGCTTTCTACTTTGCCTCTGTACGTAAGTTTTGGTTTTTAGAATGCTTCTAAACAAAGATGTTGGGAAGATAATATCTTCCTATGTGAAAGAGCATAAATCGGGGGTTTTTATATTTAATGGTCCCAAGGGAGTTTTGAAGCTTTTCACCTCTGAGTTGGTCAATAGCCTAATTTTTGAGAATTATGAGAGTTTTATACCTTTTAACCACCCAGATGTTTACGCTTATGGTGTTTATGACTATGGTCTTTATTACAGATTTTTCCTTAACAATGTAACCAATGCTAATAAGTTTACTGAATTTTTTTTGAGGTTTTTCTCTTTTATTCATTCATTGAGGGCTGAAGTGTCAATTAGTGAGGATACTATACTTTTTTTGCACGAAGTTAAAAAAACGGGGAATATAGATACCTCTAAGGTTGAAAAGTTTCTGGATGATTTAGATGATGTAATAAGAAATGTTAGTAAAATAAGAAGTGTAGGGATAGACATTATAAGGGATGTTTCGGATTTTGTTAGTAGGACTTCCATTTCGGGTGGTAAGGTTGTCATAATTTCTGGATTTGAAAGTGCTACTACTGAAGCACAGAATTCCTTTTTGAAGGTTCTTGAGGAACTACCGAACAACACTTTTGTTGTTCTTATTACTAATGAGCTTGATAGAGTTTTGCCAACAATAAGGTCTAGGGCTTTTATAGTTAATTTCATGTATCTGAGAGGGGTAGATATAGGGAGTATTTTCAAAGACACATTTAGTGTTGATGGTGATAGGTATTACTCCATTTACAATTTAGTCGTTGATAATGTTTATGATGTTAGGTCTAGGTTAAAAAAGCTTGTTTCTAGGGGCTTTTTTTCTGATGATACGTCAAGTATTATTGAAGTAGCTAATGAGTTTTCAGAGGATGAGATATTGACGAAACTATTTTTTGAGTTATCCAGTGAGGTGATCAATACGTTGCTTTTGATAAGGGGCAAGATTGCTGGCTTAGATGTTGATTTTCCTGATGAATTTCTTAGCTTGGTCGATAAGGAGAAATTAAATAAGTACAACATAGCCAAGCTCACGAGATTGCAAAAACTCCTTAATGAGAGCTACTACAATGTCTATGTCTACAATATAGATCCTAAAATTGTTATTTCTAACTTTCTATTAGAGTGCTTGAGTTGAGAGTTGATACATATCCTACCAACTAGTCGGAAAGCGCTTTAAGCTACATGCTAGTTTATTATTATTGAAAGATGGGCTTATGTGGCTTGTCGTATTTTCGAAATTAATTGCTTTTTGGTGAAATACTCATTTTATCACTTTCAAAATACTTTTTATGAGATTTGATTTTAGAGAGATGGCTTTTAGAATTTTTGCCTTTTTCAGGAGAATGTTGGAGAAGGTATTTAGGTGGGTTAATGCTAACTTGATACCATTCAAAAGTTACGACTTGATGGTGTATAGAGAATTGGTGATTGATTACCTTCTGTCTTTCTTGATAATTTCGCTTATTGTTTGGCTTAAGGAGGTTTATCTAATATATACTCAATATATTCAGAAGGGTGCTCAGTTTTCTACCACTTTGATGATATTTATATACAGTTTGCCTTATACCATGGCTATAACCATACCTGCAGGTATGGTTATGGCTGCTATTTTGACATTTAACAAAATGTCAATTAATTTGGAAGTTTTGGCAATAAGGGGTATAGGAGTAAAGAAAATAAGAATGTTTTTGCCGGTACTTGTTTTTTCTCTAGGTGTTTCTATCTTTGGTTATTGGTTTTTCGATACAATACTCATAAAAGGGAATGAAATGTATATAAGAGAAAACATAAAGATGAGAGTTGAAAAGCCTCTTGTTGATGTTGTTCCTGGGCAGTTTATCACACTTAGCAATTTTAAGATAGGTTTTGTTGAAGTAAATGGTAATTACTTAGAAGGGATAGAGATTTATCAGGATACACCTGATTCTACTAGGATTATAAAAGCTAGCAGAGGCGAAATTGTTTCCACCGGAGATGAACCGTACTATGTCATTAAGCTTTACGAAGGTAGCTTTTTAGAAAAACCAAAAGGTAAGAAGGGAGAAATATTTTCTTCTCAGTTTAAGTATTCTGAACTTAGAGTAGATTATGAGATTAGTTATATCCCGAAATATGATATTTCTCGTTCACCTAGGGTCATGTCGAGATATAAGCTGAAGAGGATAATAGAAGAAATGGAGAGGCAAAAGGCTATAAAGGAGGCTAACGAAGAGCTGACACACCTTTATTCTCAGATTTACTTATCCTTTTGGAATGCTATTCTCTACTTTCCTTCTTACGTTTTGGGAGTGATTAAAAACAGTGATGAGCTGAAGTCTCTTTTCAATTTAGCTGTTGACAATGTCAAGCGACTTAAGAATAAAATAAAGTCTGTTGTTTTGCGCCCTGCAGTTTCCGAATACAATTTTTTTGTTTTAGAATACCATAAGAAGACATCTATACCTTTTTCATCCGTTTTCTACGGGCTTTTGGGTTTTGCCTTTGGCATGTTGGTGAGAATAAGAACAGGTAAAGGTGAATCGTTGATTATAGGTATCATCGTTATTCTAATTCAGACATATCTTACAATGATAGCTGAGATTCCAGTTAGGGCTGGGGATCTCAACCCAGTTCTTGGAGCTTGGATTGGAAATATCGTGATAGGTATACCTGCTTTGTACTTGCTTTTTAGGGAAAGAATTTAATAGCTAATAATTTTGTTTTAATTTGAAAATATTAAATGTTATCTGTTTTAATTATTGACTGGATTAAAGGTGGCTTATGGAGAATATATGTAGACTTAGGAGGATATTTTCTATTGTCTATCAGTTGGAAAGGAATATAAAGAAGAAGTTAGGTATAACTGCTAATGAAGCAATGGTTTTGTGTTTGCTTACGTCTACTGATCTTTCGGCTGGGCAACTTGCTAAAAGTATGGGGGTTTCTGAATCTCGTATGTCTAAGGTTATAGAGAGCCTTGAGAAAAAACACTATATTGTTAGGAAAATTGATGAAAAAGATAAGAGGAGAATGATATTCTCTGTAACGGAAGAAGGCAAGAAGAAGGCTGAGGAGTTTAACAACCTTAATTTGGATATACCTGACGTTGATTTTAGCAAGCTTGGAGATTTGGTATGTTAGTCAAAGTTGATTTTACTGTTGATGAGGTGAAGTTTAGTCCTGAAGGTTTGGTTCCCGCCATAGTACAAGATATAACTACTGGTAAAGTTTTGATGCTTGGTTACATGAATAGGGAAGCTCTTGAGAGGACAATTGAGACTGGTAGAACTTGGTTTTGGAGTAGGTCTAGACAGAAGTTATGGAACAAGGGGGAGACTTCTGGGAATTACCATGAGGTCAGGGCGATAAGTTTGGATTGTGATGGTGACACCTTGCTTGTCGAAGTTATACCTCATGGCCCTACTTGCCATACGGGTAATTATTCATGCTTTTACAGAAGAGAGGAGAATGAGTTTACTGATTCTTCGATAATTACTGAAGTTTACAATGTTATTCTTGACCGTAAGGAGAAGATGCCAGAAGGCTCTTACGTTGCTAAAAAAATGAGGGAGGGATTAGATAGGATACTTAAGAAAGTTGGGGAGGAGGCAAGTGAGTTTATAATAGCAGCTAAAAACGGCAATGAGAGCGAGATTGTTTATGAGCTAGGGGATTTAGTTTTCCACTCGTTGCTAGTTCTTGGGTATCTTGGCATTCCTGTTTCAAAGTTGTATGATGAACTTAAATCAAGAAGAAAGTGATTTTTCTTTCCCATCCAGAAGACATAGAATAAGAAAGCACAGAGACTTTCAGGCTTTTTTTAAGAGTGAAGGTGCTTTAAGCACAGGTGTGGTGAACACAAGTTTTGGTTGGATTAGGTTTAGGAAGAATGATTTGGGGTACTTGAGAATTGCTGTTTCTGTGAGTAAGAAGGTTAGCAAGAAATCTACTGTGAGAAATAGGCTAAAGAGAGTTTGTAGCGAGTTACTTAGGTTGAAGAAAAATGATTTGAAGGGGTATGACATTTGGGTTTTTATTAAGTTTCATACTGAGAATGTTAGAGAAGAATTAGAAAGTGCTATTAGTAAAATTTATTCTATGTAGATAAAGGTGACTGTTATGTCATCTATTACGTCTTTTATTTTCTTTAGCTCATTAACGTATTCTACTAATGATTTCCAGAATATGGAAGGGTCGTGATAGTCGCTTAACATATTTTTTAAAGCCTCTATGCCATCTATTACGTTATCTTTTTTGACTATATCTGTTATTCCGTCGGAAAATATGAGTAGGGCATCACCTTTTTCTAATTTTACGGTTTTTGATTCTATTAGTTGGTCATCGAAGACACCTATTATTGAACCTTTGGGATTTATTTCTATCACTTCGGAGCCTCTGCTGAACAATATTGGGGGATTGCCGCAATTGATTAGCTCTGCTTCGAGAGTATCCAAGTTTATTGTTGCTCCTGACAGGGTGATAAAGAAGCTGTCAACGTAAAATATGCTTTCTGATGACATTATTTCGTTTACTAACTTTGCTGTTTCGAGTATGTTGGTTTTGTCCTTTAGTATGTGTGATATCATTGAGTAGCATGAGAAAGATAAAGCTGCTGCTGTTAAGCCCTTGCCACATATATCCGATATCCAAGTGGTGATATAATTCCCTACGGCGTAACTGCCAAATATGTCGCCTGCAATTTTTGATATGGGTTCCCAGAAATTTCTAATTACTAGTTCTCCTTTGGGTGTGTCTAGTCTTATGTCCTTTTTGGATGTTAGCATATTAATTTGTGATTGTCTTAGTATTTCAAACTCGAAGTTTAGAACTTTTGTTAGTTTTACGGTGTTTATCGTA
>CAYYXA010000037.1:0-4960 GCA_964475465.1 uncultured Brevinematales bacterium | reverse complement strand
GAATCAATGGGTATCTCAAAGGAGCCTAAAACTCTTTCATTAGCTAACAAGCAATATAAAAAGTACTTCAGAAATTTCCATAAATTAACAACTTAATGTCAGTATGGGAATATCCAAACTTCAATGCCCGTTTCTATTACTTTATGAAAAATTGCAAAAGCTTGCACACTTCAAACAAAACTTGTAAGCCTAAGGTTTCAGAATTCCTAAAATACAATTTGGGAAAGTAGAAAATTTTCTAATTCTACCTTCATAATTTTTTCAAAGAGAGGTATTTATGCAAGGTGATGGCGGATTTTCGTTTCTAATACTAATGATACTAATGTTTGTTGCTTTCTACTTCCTTATAATCTTCCCAGAGAACAGAAGAAGGAAAAAGCTACAGCAGCAAATAGATGCTATGAAAGAAGGTGACAAATTCGTGACTGCTGGTGGTATAATAGCCACCTTCGTTTCTAGAAAAGACAATATAATCAAAGCTAAAATAGCAGACAATACAATCGTTGAAATTGGTAAGGATTTCGTAGTTTCTGTTCTTTCTGAAACGGAAGGGAAGTAGTTTTTTTATTTTTGGAGAGGTGGCCGAGAGGTCTAAGGCAACGGTTTGCTAAACCGTCGTAGCACTGGAAGGTGCTACCGTGGGTTCGAATCCCACCCTCTCCGAAACTTAAATGCCTGTTGGTTTTTCATGGACTATGAAAAGTTGGTAGAGGCAATAAAGTTCTTCGGCTTCTATGATAAAGTTTCTATAAAAAGGCTCAAAAAAAGGTATAGAGTTCTTTCCAAAGAGCTACACCCAGACAGGGGTGGAGACCAGGAAAAAATGAGATTGGTAAACGAATACTACAAATGTTTGATGGAATACCTAGAGAATTACGAAATACCAATAGATGAGAAAAGTATAATGTTATCTTCTCCTGAGGCTTTTACATATTTTCAGTACATGAGAAAGGATAACAAAGACTTCAGAGTAGGGTTCTAATATGGCTAAGTACAACGAATTCTTAAAAATCGCTGTAGATGCATCTCTTAAAGCTGGAGAAACACTAAAAGAAGGATTCAATAAAAATTTTGAAAGAGATCTAGGTTACGAATTAAAAGGCTTTGCTGACCCTGTAACAGAGTATGACAAAAAATCTGAAAGTATAATTGTTGACATAATATCTTCCCAATTCCCCAATAGCACCTTTCTAGCAGAAGAAAAAGGTGAAATAGGTTCCCCCAATAGTTCTCTAAGATGGATAATAGATCCATTGGACGGCACTGTAAACTTCATTCACTCAATACCTTACATTGCTATATCTATAGCATTAGAAATAGATGGAGAAATAACCGTAGGTGTAATATACAACCCCATAATCGATGAACTTTTCACTGCAATCAAAGGAGAAGGTAGCTTCATGAATAACAAAAGGATAAAAGTATCAAATATTTCAAATCCAGAAAGTGCTTTGATCGTAACAGGATTCCCTTACAAGAGAGAAGGAAGGATCGGCGAACTTTTAAAACCTCTAAGGGTCTTCATTAAGGATTACCAAGGTTTTAGAAGGCTTGGAGCAGCATCAATTGACTTAGCGTATGTAGCAAGAGGTAGCTTTGAAGCATTTTATGAGGAAAACCTAAAGCCTTGGGACACAGCAGCAGGTAAATTGATAGTTGAAGAAGCAGGTGGGAAGGTAACAGATTACTACGGAAACGAATTCAACATATATTCAAAAAGTATCTTAGCATCAAATGGAGTAATACATAATCACGTTATTGAAGTACTTAAAGACGTTCAGCTTTAGCCCTATCGAATATCTTCCCTAATCCTGCAATAGCTATAGCAACACTATCAGCTGCATCATCAGGCTTTATAACATCATCTAAGTTTAAAATTATCCTTATAAGGTTCTGAATCTGAACCTTCGGATGTTTACCACTTGTACCCGTTATGTACTTCTTCACCTCTAAAGGTGTTATCTCTATTACCTTAACACCGTTCTTAAGAGCCACTAACTTAATTACACCAATTGCTTGCGCTACCTTTATACCTGTCTTTACATTTCTATTGAAAAACAATTCCTCTACACAAATAAACTCAGGTTTAAACTCTTTCACTAGCTTGTCAACAGTATCAAATATAATCAACAATTTCTTTTCAAAATTCTTCTCATTGGAAGTATCAATAACCCCAGCTTTAAGAAGCTTATACGAGTTTTTATACTCCTCAACAACACCAAAACCAACCAATGAATACCCTGGATCAATTCCTAAAACTTTCATAACTTCATTATACGGAACATAAACCAATTCATACAAATCAAAAAATGCAACTCTTCAAACATAATCAAAAATCTTTTTATTTTTATACAGTCAATCTAGAATTATCTCTACTAGCCTAATCGCCAGAACTTAAATCATAACTCGTTCAAAGCAGTAATCACAGAAACCCACCTAATTTCATTTCTAAAGAGTAAATAGAATTCACCTTTCTCTAACTGAATAGGCACAAAACTATCAGTACCTTCTATTAAACTATGAGAATTAGGAGTAAAACTTTTTCAAAAATAGAGGCAAGACACCCAAAACACTGAGTTTTTATAAACTCAGTCAGTTACGAAAAATCTGTTTTCCATTAGAAATCCTTTAAGTCTAAAAGCTTTTCAATAAAACTCAATGTTAGTTGAAATATTTTTGTAACTTAAAAGAAAATTTTTTGAGAGGTAGAAATTAGATGGGAGTGATAGAAGAACTAAAATCAAAAAAATCTCTTGAGGAGATTTTTACAACAATACACAGAAACAATTTATCTCTTACAGATGAAGAAGTAAAAGAACTACAAGAACACATTATAAAGCTTGATCAAAGAGGCAAATGGTGCATTCTGTTAGCTGAAAAATTCCCCAACAAGGTAGATTTGAAAAAAATAGAAGACGCGGTAATAGATAAAGACAAAACAGGTCAATTTTGTTATATTCTCGCAAAAAACATCCCAAATGTTGACAAAAAAAGGCTAAAAGAAGCTATAGATCAAAAGGACAAAACTGGAGTTTGGAAACTAAAGTTCGATAAAGACATAAAATTATGAAGAAAAGCAGGACTGTATTTATATGCCAACTATGCGGCTATGAATCACCAAAGTGGCTAGGAAAGTGTCCTTCGTGCGGCGAGTGGAACACGTTCGCAGAAGAAATAAAGGAAGAATTTTCTTCAGAAAGAGCCAACATCATAATTACCGAAAAACCTATACCAAGAAAGTTATCCGAAATTGCTTATTCAGAACAAAATAGAATAAAGACAGGCTTAGAACAGTTCGACTTTATGCTTAACGGTGGTCTCGTGGATGGCCAAGTGATACTCGTTGCTGGTGAACCCGGAATAGGCAAATCAACCTTAATGCTAGAAATCGCTAAAAACCTTTCAAAGTTAGGTAAAGTTCTCTATGTAAACAGTGAAGAGTCAAATGAACAAGTAAAAATGAGAGCAGAAAGAATAGGGTTGAAAGAAGAGAACATCTTTCTTTACCCAGATGTCATACTAGAATCAATCATCGAAAATCTTTTGTCCAAGGATTTCAAGTTTGTAATTATTGATTCAATACAAAATGTCTTCTCTCCAAGGTTTTCGTCCTCACCAGGAAGCGTAACACAAGTCAGAGAAGTAGCTTCAAGAATAGCAGAAATTACCAAATACAAAAACTTGATAACCTTAATGGTGGGGCACATAACTAAAGAAGGAATGATTGCAGGGCCTAAAACGATAGAACATGTCGTTGATACGATAATAATGATAGATCAAGACCCAAAAGGCGCTTATAGAATACTAAGGACTGTAAAAAATAGATTTGGGCCTACCGACAATATAGCAGTTTACACCTTAACCAGTAAAGGATTTAGAGAAGTTTACGACTTTACCTTAATTTCAAAGGATTCTCCCCCTCTTATAGGCAGCGTTATATGCCCTGTGATCGAAGGGGTGAGAGCAATAGCAATAGAAATCCAAACATTGGTTACACAAACACAATTTGGCTACCCTAAAAGAACTTCCGATGGAATTGACGTCAATAGGTTATACATGCTTACAGCAATACTTGACAAATATCTAGACACAAAACTATCGATGTATGACATATACCTTAATGTGACAAGCGGAATTGAAATAAGAGAAACTGCCTCAGACTTAGCAGTGTTGTTCTCCATATTCTCGAGTTTGAAAAACAAAGAAATTCCCAGAGATATCGGCATTTTTGGAGAAGTTGGATTAGGTGGCGAAATAAGATGTGTTCCATTTTTCGAGCTTAGAATGAATGAACTCCAAAGGTTGGGAATAAAAAGAGTTATATGTCCGAAGGGCAACACCCCTAACGGCTATTCATTACCTAGTGATGTCAAGATAACTGAAGTACAAGATGTTTACGAAGTCCTAGATTTCTTCAAATCCTAAACTTAATGTCTTTTAAAGAAAGTATAACCACCAATATATTCTGGTTCAGGCAATAACACTCTAACTTGGTAAGGTTCCATCTTCACCCTTATTGCACTTATCTCACACAAAAATTTATCATCTGAGAATACATCACATAATCTAATCGCATCATGAAGATGCGAGTAAGGAATAAAAACCTTGAGTTCGAACTTTTTATCACTAGGATTTATAAGCACTATAGAAAACTCATGTCTCTTTTCAGTATACCTTATATATGAAAGTATTTTATAATCACTCAGAGAAGAAAAATCCAAAAACTTACCTCTTCTTAGCTCTACTCTCATTTTCCGCAGATCGATAAACTTCTTATAAAGTGCTAGAATATCTTTGTTCCATTTACTTTCATCCCAAACCATAGGTACCCTAGAAAGGTCACCATCATTTTTCAGTCCCACCTCCTCACCATACAAAACTACAGGAACTCCTGGAAATGTAAACTGAACTGTCAGAAGCATATTGTAAATTCCGAGATCTAGTGGGAACATATCAAGTA
>CAYYXA010000036.1:0-14237 GCA_964475465.1 uncultured Brevinematales bacterium | reverse complement strand
AATCTAATAAAAAAAGATTTGCCAGTTATTCAGGAGGTGTAATTATGGATTGGAGACAGAAGTTAAGAGCTATTTTACATGATCCACCTTATAAGATCTGTGATATTAAGGGCCATGAAGAAAAAGCTGAAGAGCTTTTTAAACTACTCATAGCGGAAGATTTAAAAGATGATTTTGTTAATCTAGCTGACAAGATTGCATCAGCATATAGTAGAATTGTTCTGAGACCTAATCTACCTGATAATGAAAGAAGGGAATTTGAGGATAAATCTAGGGTTGACATGAGTAAGGCTATATTTATAGATATTTTCTCAGGAAAGAAAAAAGATGTTGAATATCCAGATCCAGAAGCTGTAAGGTCTTTATTTAAGAAGCTTGGCAATTTGAATTTTAACGATCAAGATGATAGGGCAAAGCTAATATTTTTGTTTCTCTGGCGTTTTTATCCTGATATTTTCCCAAAGATAAACTCCCATCCTGCTGACTCAAGAACTCCAACACATTCAATTTACGATCATCTAGTTCAAACTTCGGCTATTGTTTCGGCACTACCAAGACCAGCATTTTTAATATTCACTATAAACCCAGTACAGAGTTTTATTTCAAAAGCAAGGAAAACCTCAGATTTATGGGCTGGAAGTTATATGTTATCTTACCTTATTTGGGAAAGCATGAAACCAATAGTTAGTGAGTATGGTCCTGATGTTATTGTGTACCCAAATTTGTTGAAGCAGCCTTTGGTTGATAGATGGCTTTACTATGATGTTTCGTTTAAAGATAAATTTAGTGCTTTCAGTGATGAAGGTTGGTATAAGAGCTTTGTTGATAACTCTCATCTCGAAGAGAGAATAACCATTGCTAATATGCCGAATAGATTCCTTGCTATAGTACCTTATGATAAAAACTTAGCAAATAAATGTGAAGATGCTTTCAAAGAAAAATTACGTTGGTTGTCAAGTGAGGTTTCAAAAATTCTCGAAAAGTATTCAAATAAAAGTGATTTACAAAAAGACATAGAAAATCACCTTCTTTCGTATTTCAAAGCTTACTGGGCTATGATGCCTTGGAGTAAAAACGATATTTTACCTGGTAGTGATCAAGATTTGAATGATGTTATGAATGATTATGAAAAAATCATTGGTAGGAACGAACTTTATGAGGTTATTGAGAAAATAATTAGCTACCTTTATTATGCTAAGGCTAATGTTGGTAATGTTTATCCTTTGATTTTGGAGCTTGCTGAAAAGCTTCTAGGAGCAAGAAAAAGTTTAAGGGATTTCAGTCAACTTGAGCAGCTAGGTGAAAAGTGTCATTTGTGTGGAGAGTTTGAAACTCTGAGAGTTGATTGGGAAGAAGTGCGAAAAGATGAGGGGAAGGGAATTTTGAGAGAAGGAGAAAAATTGTGTGGTGTCTGTGCTACTAAAAGGTTTTTTGTAAAGATATTTGCTAGTGAATTTTGTTTGGGAGAAGAATATTTAAAGTTCCCTTCAACTTCTGAGTTGTCAAGTATTGAAGAGAAGATAAGGTTAAGCAAAGAGACGAAGCAGAAATTTAGAGATAAGATTACAAATCTGAAGGTTCCATATTCTGTTTCGGTACCCAAGTTAAAATTAAAAGATGATTTACTTCACGATAAAGATGATTTACTTCACGATGTTGATGGCCAATTCATGATGAAGGAAACGTATAGGTTGGATTACCTTGAAAAGGAGCTAGGTTTGAAGTTAAGTGAAAGTGAAATTAAGGATATAGTTGAGTTTTTGGAAAAGGAAGGGATTAATCCATCCAAGTATTATGCCATAATACAGATGGATGGTGATAGAATGGGGGATTGGTTGAGTGGAGAATTTAACCCAAGTATAAAGGATACTATACATCCCGATACCCTTGATGCGTTAATGAAGTATTTTAAGGATGAGGATCTTAAGGATTTAGAAGAAATTTTGTCTTCTAAGCATCCTGTTTCACCGTCAATTCACCAGGCTTTTAGTAGGAAACTGTCAATTTTTGCTTTGGAGAAGGTTAAAAAGATTGTTGAGGAAGAACATTACGGTAAGCTTGTTTATGCCGGAGGGGATGACATTTTAGCTTTTGTGCCTGTAGGTAAAGCTTTAAAGTGTGCATATGAATTACAGAAAAAATTTAAAGAGATCCTTAGTGATAAAGCAACCATGAGTGCAGGTATACTGATAGTTCATCATAAGTATCCTCTCTACCTAGCTTTGAAAAAAGTTAATGAAGCAGAGAAGAAAGCTAAAAGTTATTACTGTAGAGATGCTTTTTGTTTGACTTTTATGACACACGGAGGTGAAGAAAGGGAATGTGGTGGTAAATGGGATCTAGTGGATTTTATAGATAGGCTAATTACTAGCTTTCACAAGGATGAGATCTCTGGTGTATTTCCTTATCAATACTTAAAGGTTGTTGAAGAATTGTATGAGTATAAAGGTAAAGAGAAGCAATGCGAAGAAGAGCAAAATGAAGGTACAGAGAGTAGAGATACACAAAGCAAAGATGCGGAATGTAAGATAAGAGAGATACTCAAGAGTGAGCTTATAAGAATATTCATGAGAAAGGAAGGTAAAGTAGATGAAGAGTTTCTAGAGAAGGTCATTTTACCTAAGTTTGATGAGGTTGATATTAAATCCTTTGCAAATATGCTTGTTATAGCAAGAAGAATATCAACGGAAATTAGAGTAACTTAAAAATCCTGCTTACATACTATCCAGAAGCCCCCAACACTAATACCCTACATTACCACTGGAAGGACTAGCATCATGACGTGAAAAATCACCAGTATTAAATACATCCACTTCATTTGAATATATGTATCCTGGAAGCTTCGGTGATGGAGAAGAGTTAGTATTTATATCCCTGTAGAGGTATGTGAAAGTGTTAGTATAAAACACATTGTCTACTATAGTGTGATTCTTTATATCATTGTCAAAAAGTGTGTTAGTGTATACCAAATCTTCTTCCCATATAGCGCATGAGTTAGCACCATACCCTGAGAAAATGTTAGTAATGAATTTTAAACTTTTGAACGGACTGCCTGAATTAGATATACTAGAAGCTATTGTTATTACTGTGTTAGTAGAGGATGAGTAATTGTTGGTAAATACGTTGCTTTGAATTGTTAAATTCGTTGTATTAACGCCATATATGGCACCTCCGTGATTCTTACCCCAGTTTCCAGAAAAGATAGAATTCTTAATCTCTATCATCCCTGATCCATTAGAAATGTATATAGCACCTCCAAGATTAGATGAGACGTTGTTAGTCAAAAACACATTTTCCAAAATACCTCTAGAATGTAAGTCCAAAGATATACCACCGCCAAGGTTGGAAGAAATATTATAAGACACATTGCCAGATATGTAGAAATGAGAGTTAGTGATATTTATTCCACCACCATTCAAATTGGCGAAATTACTATAAATCTGTCCGGCTATTGAAACATTACTAGAATACTCTACATGTATTCCACCACCTCTTAGATTTGCTTTGTTACCGTAGATTATTCCAGTTATAGTCTCGTTAGTTGTTTTTTCTACTTGGATACCCCCGCCGTACTGGGCAGTATTGCTAAAAATTTTGACATGCGTAAAATCAGTGCCTAAAGATCCTTTCAAGAACACTCCTCCACCAGCCAAACCAGCCCAGTTATTGAAAATGTTATTGCTCAAGATGTTATTAGTAGAATTTCTTAACGATACACCGCCACCCCAAATAGCGTAGTTACCATAAACATCACCTGATAAAATATTACTCTTTGTATGTATTATTTCGATACCTCCTCCAAATCCATAATTAACCATATTACTATATACACTACCGCTTATTGTATTAAATGAAGATGAATCCAAATATATCCCTCCTCCGGAGTTATGGGCCCTATTACCATAGACATATCCACTTATCATGTTATGTCCTGAATTGTATAAATAAATACCACCACCATTTGTAGCAAAGTTGCTATAAATATTACCGCTTATTATGTTACTAGAGGAAAAATTCAAGTATATTCCTCCTCCGCTATCATTGCCGTAATTGTTATACACATTTGCAGATATAATATTGCTTGAGGAAGAATTTAAGTATATTCCACCGGAGAGCCAACCAGCAGAATTAGCATAAACATTACCATTTATGGTATTTCCGTAAGAGTTATCCAAGTAAATACCACCGCCGTACCATAGACCAACTACTCTGTTACTGTATACATTGGCGTTTATGGTGTTGTTTGTTGAAGAGTTCAGATATATTCCGGCTCCATTTCCCGTTGAAATGTTTTGATACACATTACCAATTATGGTGTTGTATAATACATTTGATAAGTATAAACCTCCACCATCGTTATTGATAGTTTTATTGGAGAAAATGTTGCCTACTAAAGTATTACTAATAGATCCAACTAAGTATATTCCTCCTCCGCTATTAGTAGCAACGTTCCAATAGACATCGATACTTATTTTGTTATTCCTAGAATTGGTTATGAAAACTCCACCACCAAACTCTGAGAAATTGAGTTCTACATTAACGTTACTAAGAGAGACACTACTACTGATGATACTAATACCACCACCGTAAATTGAGGTGTTAGAGAACACGTAAGCTTCTCCTAAAGGTATACAATTGTTAGTTGACGAAGAGAATGCAATACCACCGCCATTTGATGAGATGTTATTATGCACTTTTATAGGAAATACAAGAAATAAGGTATTGGAGCTATTGACGATTCCTATGCCGCCACCGAATGGAGAATAATTATTACGCACGATGACGTTAGACATAACTAACAATTCCCTAAGGCCAACGGCTAATATTCCACCACCATGATTATGAGGATATGAGTTGATCCTATTACTTCCACCTGTAATTTCCAAGTTCTCTAAGGTAGTAGTGTTTGTAGTGTTTGTTATAACTATTACATGATCCAATAAGTTCTGCCCATCAAAGACACTTAAGCCACTGGTACTTGAGAAATCACTATTAAATCCACCAATAATAGAAATACTGTTACTCACAACAACTCCAACTCCACTACTGTTAAGTCCGTTCCCAGGTGTATAGGTACCACTCTTAATTTTAACCTTAGTAGCACCCAAGGAATACGCCTTATTCAGCCCTAATTGAACACTCTTCAAAGGATCATAAATAGTCCCATGGTTACTATCATTACCATCATGAGCAACATATACAGAATTGTCAAAAAAGTATACATTTGTTAAGTTAGTAGAAGAACTATTACCAAAGTGATCAATACAGAAAACGTAAATATCATTCTTACCCCTTATTAGGTTTGTTGAGATAGTATTTGTGGTAATTCCGCCACTAGTCCAAAAACTGGAATAATAAGTACTCCCACTTGGATAATTAGTGACGTAGATATAAACATAAGCACCCCAAGAGTAATTTGTATCACCTACCTCCAAAACTAAGTTAAAATATTCGTTCGTATCACTAGACACAAACTCATTGTTAGTTAATATGAAGTTAACAAACGGCTTTATGTAATCAGCTATAACCGTGTAGTAGTTAGTAGCAGCTTTACCGTTATTAGCATAAGCTATAACTCCAACTGAGTTAGTGCCCATGAAAACAGGATGTAATATAGAAAACGGTACATTACCAGACGAAGAGCTAATGTTAGTAGAGTACACAACGCTAGAATTAGTATAAACCAATAACATAATGTTAGTTATTACGTATCCACCGCCAACACTAGAATACCCGTAAGTCGTAAAATTACTATCTCCTACATAAGATGGAGATGAATTAGAGACAACAACATATGGTATAGTGTCATCTGCAATTATCCTTATACTATCAAAATTCTCATTTCCTGCCTCATCCTTAGCATACGCTATAATCTCATTAGTACCAACTGCAAAATTAACCTCATAATGTATTCCAGAAGGAGACCACAAATAAGGTAGATAGATGTTTGTATTACCATCCTTGTCTACAACCACCAGTGAATTGGAGGCAATATAATAATAATCATAATTACTAACAACAATGTCATAATATGTGGGTATTGTCTGATTGTTAGAAGGATCAAGCACCTTAACAAACGGCTTATTCGTGTCATATATGTAGTAAATCCAAGAATTTGTCCAGTAATTATAAGTACTAAGAGCATAAACGTATATCCAGTTACTCTCCTCTAGATTGCTCAGATTAGTATAAAAATAAAAGCTACTCGAACTACCTAAAGAGTTAGAGAAATAACCACTGCTATTAGATATCATAACGTACACATTACTAACATCACCGTAATGCTCAGGTGAAATTGAAATTCCACCCATCAATTCTATTTCAGTTACATTTGTAATATAGATCCAAGGTGGCGAAGTGATGTATACAAAGAAAAGAGGATGATCTGAAATATAGAAGTTTACACTTCCCTCGGATCTATTTCCATTGACATCATATGCTTCTACTATCATTGTACATGAACTATGAATTGCACTATAAATTGCAGGTAGATTAACATCGTCCTTTATTTCATATTGATATCCGGACATTTTAAATTCCTTGCTATAGATAGTAGAACCGTCATGGTATGAAACTATTTTTACTATTGCTCTGTCAAGTTGGCTTATCGATTTACCTTCTTCATATACCTCGTGTATTTCTATGCCTATATTAAGTTTGCCGTGATAGAAGTGATCTTTTAATGGAGATTTAATCAGTATTGTAGGTGGAACATTATCATTATTTTGGGGGAGAGTAGTACAGGTATTTAAGAAAACGATAAGAACAAAAGTAAAAATTGCTGTGAATAAGAACTTTAACCTCATATTATTATTATTATAAAAGTTCTAAATTATTTCCAAAGATTTGCTAACCTCAATTCGGCTATGAAAATGAAATGTAAAGGATAACTGATTCAAGATTTTCAATAGCGCATCTTGCTTTGTGCAGTTTGGTATCTTATCTATGTATTTAATGGCTATGCCTATTTTAGGAGTAGCCTTTTGCGCATATGTTCATATACTTATAATTTTGGTTTTCCTTACGTGTAGCTGTAAGCTCCCAGAACTTATACGAGAGTTTCAACTTTTTCATATTAGCTATTTTGGGCACTAGTTCTTATTCTTATAAAGCACATTGAGAGGAGATGGGTATCTCACATGATACCCATCTGAATATATTATAGGAGAGAGTTATCAATCGTCTTCGTTTTAGGATGGTATTCATTGAGAAATTTTTAAATTACGCGAAGGCTTTTGATTCCTAGGAATTGTATTTATCTTGTGTTGTTAGCTATCTTACAACGAGGACAGAACAGTGAGCGTTTTCAACTACCTTATCTGCTACGGGTCCTATGGTACGCCTGTTTAGGAAGGTAGGGTGTTTTTTCGTTCCGAGGATTATTAAGTCAGCATGTATTTCTTCTGCTGTTTTTATGATGACGTCTCCAGGTTTGCCGTACCTTATCATAGTTTTCGGAGTTACTCCGTTTTCTTCAATGATTTTTGAAGCTTCGGCTAATATTTTTTCGTAATATTTGTTTGCTTGTTCTTCTGCTTCTTCAATTTCGGAAATAGTTTCAGCGTATTCAGGTATCCTACCAACTGCCAAGAGTATAATTTCACCTTTGATAATTGGGAGAAACTCTATTAGCCTTTCAAGTGCAATTTTTGAACTTTCTGAGCCGTCATAAGGCAGAAGAATTTTTTTATACATAAGCTACCCCCTTTTATTGTATTTTTTCTACTCTTTTTAAATCTTTGTCCTCTTCTGTTGGTTGG
Source organism: uncultured Brevinematales bacterium (assembly GCA_964475465.1). GTDB lineage: Bacteria > Spirochaetota > Brevinematia > DTOW01 > DTOW01 > JAPYWX01. Next base: position 6,477 of record CAYYXA010000036.1, on the reverse strand, counting down.
AAAAATAGTTCTGCTATTAGTGTCGGTATTATTGCGGTTGAGATTACAGTTAATACAATAATGGAATACTGTTCTTTGTTTATTATGTTGTTATTTAATCCATACAGTGCTGATATTGTTCCGAACGTTAGCCCTGTACTCATCATTAAAGTATTAAACATGTTCGTTCTGAATGAAAATTTAAAAGCTACTCCAGCAGGAAAGAGCCCTAGGAATTTTGAAATTGTTTTTACCAGGAAGAACAGGGTTATCAAGCCTATGCCTGAGTATAGCACAGTTGCATTCACTAAACTGCCAGCTTTTAGGAAGTAGAAAGGAGTTAGTATAGCCATTGAGGTTGCCCTTAGCCTTTTTACAAGTTCTCTATTTGATGTAAAAATGTTTGCGAGTACTGCACCTACTAGATAAGCTGGCAAGACAGCTTCGCTTCCTCCTTTGAGTGCTAAGAATCCTAGGAATGCGAGTATGAATAAGATGAATTTTACTTCTGGTTCACTTGGATGGTTTTGTACAAAATCAAAGTATTTAGGTGTAATCTTAGGTAGTATAATGAGTAAAAGAGTGGTTACTATTAAGAATATGGCCATCGTTATTCCGAATTTTGAGAATATTAGACCGAGTGCAACAACTGTTCCCAAATCATTTACAAAACAAGCTGCAAGTAAAAGCTTTCCCAAATTTGTTTTTTCTAGTCCTTTTTCTACCATTACCGAGTAGACTACTGCAACAGATGTTGTTGATAGAGCTATACCTGTCAGTTGTGCTTGTTTTAAGGGCCATCCTAACACGAATTGCGTAAATGCCCATGCTCCAAGAAATGGAGCAAAAAACCCGATTAGCCCCAATATAAGTGCCTCTTTCCAGTAGTTTTGCAGTACGCTTGTTTCAATTTCGGCTCCAGCAAGGAATGTAAGGATCACGGCACCAAACGATGCTAGAAATGTTACCCACTCTGTTATGTTTGGACGTATTGTATTACCAGCTATGATTCCTATAATAAGCTCTACAAGGGCAGCTGATATAGCTAGTTTCCTAGAAATTATACTGGCTATCAATGCCAGGCCAAGCCATATAGTTATATCTAGCCATAACTTTTCCATCCCTTTTCACCTCCTAGGTAAGCTTTTAGGATTGAAAAGAGAGAATTTTGAAACTATAAGTATTTTGGTGGCAATTTTTTTATAAATTTTTTGGTATTTCAGTAGATAATGTAGTTTAATTTTTTTGTAAGCTTAGGAAGATGAGGGAATTGGTTTTCAGATATCCTTGATAGTGTTTTGGGTTAGTTTTAAAATACTCGATAGGAAAGGGGGGGTATTATGGGTAAAAAGTATGTGTACTTTTTTGGTGCAGGTAAGGCCGAGGGTACAGGCAAGATGAAGGATATCCTGGGTGGTAAGGGTGCAGGACTTGCTGAAATGACAAACATAGGTTTACCGGTTCCGGCAGGATTTACAATCTCAGCTGAGGTTTGTGATTATTATTACAAGAATGACAGGACTTATCCTGAAGGATTGATGGAGGAAGTTGAGGCTAATTTAAAAAGGTTAGAGGAAGTTACGGGGAAGAAATTTGGGGATCCTTCGAATCCTTTGCTTGTTTCTGTTAGGTCTGGTGCTGCTGTGTCGATGCCAGGAATGATGGATACGATTTTAAACTTGGGCATCAATGATGAAGTTGTTGAAGGGCTTGCTAGACTAACTAACAATCCTAGGTTTGCTTATGATGCTTACAGAAGGTTTATACAGATGTTTGGTGATGTTGTTCTGGGTATCAATAAGAACGAGTTTGAATCAGTTCTTGAAGAGAAAAAGAAGGAAAGAGGGGTGACGTGGGATAGCGAGCTTTCGACCGAAGACTTAAAAGAAATTGTCGAGAAATTTAAAGAGATTTACAAGAAACACGGTTATGAATTTCCACAGGATCCAAGGAAGCAATTAGATATGGCTATAGAGGCAGTTTTTAAGTCTTGGATGAACGAGAGAGCAGTTAAGTATAGGGAGATACACGATATAAAGGGGCTTTTGGGGACTGCTGTGAACGTTGTTGAGATGGTATTTGGTAATATGGGTGAGGATTCCGGTACTGGTGTTGGATTTACGAGGAATCCTAACAATGGTGAAAAAGAGTTCTATGCTGAGTTCTTACCGAATGCACAGGGTGAGGATGTTGTTGCAGGTATCAGGACACCAATGAAGATTGATGAGCTTAAGAAGAGATTACCTGAGGTTTATGATCAGCTTATAAAGGTTGCTGAATTGCTAGAGAGGCATTATAAAGATGTGCAAGATATAGAGTTTACTGTTGAGAGGGGTAAATTGTTCTTATTGCAAACAAGGTCTGCAAAGAGAACAGGTTATGCTGCCGTTAGGATAGCTGTGGATATGGTTAAGGAGGGGATAATCACTGAGAAGGAAGCAATTTTAAGAGTGCAGCCTTCTCATTTAGATCAGCTACTTCATCCTATGATTGACCCTTCAGAGAAGTACGATGATAGAATAGTAGCTAAAGGTTTGCCAGCTTCACCTGGTGCCGCTACCGGCCAAGTCGTATTTTTCGCCAAGGATGCCGAGAAATGGGCTAAGGAAGGTAAAGAGGTTATACTTCTAAGACCTGAGACATCTCCAGAGGATATTGGTGGTATGCATGCATCGAAGGGAATACTCACAGCTAGAGGTGGATTGACATCACATGCTGCAGTTGTAGCTAGAGGAATGGGTAAACCTTGTGTTGTTGGTTGCGAGGATTTAATTGTTGATGAAGAAAAGAGGATTGCCAAAACAAAGGATGGTAAGTTCACTATAAAGGAAGGTGATTGGATAACTATTGACGGTAAGACGGGGTATGTTATAAGCGGTAAGCTTAAGCTTGTGAAGGGTGAGATATCAGGGTACTTTGCTGAGTTTATGAAGTGGGTTGATAAATATAGGAAGCTTGGTGTTAGGACTAACGCGGAAACACCTGAAGATGCTAAGAAAGCGAGGGAGTTTGGTGCTGAGGGTATAGGCCTCGCTAGGACAGAACATATGTTCTTCGGTCCCGAGAAAGAGAGAATACTTTACTTTAGGAGTATGATAATTTCGGATACTTATGAGGATAGAGTTAAGGCACTTGACAAATTACTTGAGTACCAGAGGAAGGATTTTGAGGAGTTGTTTGAGATAATGGAAGGTTTGCCTGTTACAATTAGGTTGTTGGATCCGCCTTTACATGAGTTTTTGCCTCATGAGGAAGAGCAAATGAAAGAAGTAGCTAAAGAGTTAGGTGTACCGTTTGAGAAGATAAAGGAGAGGAACGAGCAACTTAAGGAATTTAACCCAATGTTAGGTTTTAGAGGTTGTAGGCTAGCTGTAGTGTATCCGGAGATATATGAAATGCAAGTAAAAGCTATATTCCAGGCAGCTTGTAATATGAAGAAAAAAGGTAAAGATGTCAAATTAGAGATAATGATTCCTATAGTTGCCGAGGTTAAGGAATTTGCGTATCTCAAAAAGAGGTTAGGGCAGGTTGCTAGGGAAGTTATGGAAAAAGAAGGAGTGCAGATTGATTATAAATTTGGTACGATGATAGAGGTTCCAAGAGCTGCGTTGACTGCTGATGAAATAGCTAAGGAAGCTGAATTCTTCTCTTTCGGTACCAATGATCTTACACAGATGACTTTTGCATTCTCTAGAGATGATGTAGGTAAGTTCATAGAGTCGTATAAGGCTTTAAACATACTGGAAGATGATCCATTTAAAACACTTGATGTAAAAGGTGTTGGGCAACTTATAAAAATTGGTATTGAGAAGGGTAGGAGCACCAGGCCGGATCTCAAAGTAGGTATATGTGGTGAGCATGGTGGTGATCCTGCTTCAATCATGTTCTGTCATAAAGTTGGAATGGATTATGTTAGTGCTTCGCCATTTAGAGTGCCTATAGCAAGACTTGCTGCTGCTCAAGCTGCAGTTCTCGATGAGAAAGGTGAGTTGCCAATTGATTAATGCTTAAAAAGGGCGGGGAACCGCCCTCTAAAAATTTTAATTTTCTTAGTGTAAAGTTTTTGAGTTGTTTAGCTCTTGAGTTATTTAACTCTTGAGTTATTTAACTCTTCTTAAGTGGTGCTTTTCGCCTTTTAATTCTTTTATTGTTCTTACACCTAGTAGCTTCATTGTATCTTTTATTTCTGACTTTATCTTTTCTAAGTACATTTTGACACCATCCACTCCGCCACCAAATGCATATATTGCTACTGGCCTTCCAATTCCTACGAAATCTGCCCCCATACAGATAGCTTTTATAACATCGTTACCACTCCTAAATCCCCCGTCTATGCCTATTAGTACGTCTTTACCTTTGAGAACTTTTACTATTTCTGGCAATACATCTATTGTTGCTGGCATTGAATCATTTACTCTTCCACCGTGATTTGATACCATTATTATCTTTGCACCTGCTTTGTAGGCTAGTATTGCATCCTCTTTTGTCATTACACCTTTGATAACGAATGGTAGTTTGGTTCTTACAATTATGTTTTTGAGTTTTTCGAAGCTTTTTGGCTCGACATCTTGGTTTTTCATTTTCATTGTTATGAATGCTGCTCCATCTATGTCCATACCTACTGCAATGGCTCCTGCCTCTTCTGCTTCTCTTATTCTCCTTAGTATTTCTTCTTCGTTCTTCCTAGGTTTGTATATTCCTATACCAAGCCCAAAGTTTTCAAGTATTCCTCTTATTCCAAGCTTGTATTTCCAGGGAGTTGCACTATCTCCAACCATTGCTATAGTTCCTGCATACATGGCACCTTTCATTACACTTCTTATGTATTCAAGTTCATCAACTAGTCCTCCTAGGTTTGTCTGGGTACCTGTTATAGGTGATACTACAACTGGCATTTCTAAGGTTAGCCCTAAGAAGTTTATTCTTGTGTCTGTTTCTACGACGTTGTGTATATACCTCAAGTTTAGTTTGTATTTTTTTAGTGCTCTTACGTTTTCAACAAACGTTTCTCCTGTTCCTACTCCACCTATTCCGGGAACCTTGCCCCTACATGCTTCACCATTGCATTCTTTACACACATAACAGGACTTGTTGAACCTTTCTCTTGCAGTTTGGAGAATTTCTTCCTCCTTTGGAAAAATGATATTTAACTTTGCTTCTGGTATTTCTGTCTTGATTTTTACTGTGTTTATTGCCCTGTTTACATTTCTTATGGCTTCTTCTCGTGTTCTGCCTATGCCTATTATATTCCCAGCTTTGTCAAGGTTGTTTTTAGGTTCGGTGATTTCATCACCTATTTTTACCTTTATTATAATGTCCTTTATTCCTTCTAATTTTTGAGCTTCTTCTACTCCTTCAATGCTTGTGACTATTCCTTTGTAAGGTATTATGGCTCTTTCTGCGGCTGTGTATTTGTACTCGTATTTTCCAATTTCTGGTTCTTTGCCAAGATGTATGAGTAGAATGTTTCTCATTAGGTTTACTCCGGTTGAGTAAGGGAAAGTGTGTGTAGACATGAATCCACCCGATAGTCGTGAAGCTATTTCTCCTATATATGCTTTGTCACTGGAAACTTTTACATCGCCTTTTGCCGCTCCGTTTTGTATTCCTAAAGCCTTTACTGCTTTTCTGAACTCGTTTATTGCTAATTCCACTTTTTCGTTTGGTAGATTTGTTGGCATTATATGCCCTGTTTCTACGAAATACGGGGGATACTCTATTATTCTGTCAGCTACTCCTGTTATTATTATTTCTCCTTTATGCACTAACGCATCTATACTTAACTCATCACCTTCTATTAGTTCTTCTATTAGTACTTTTTTTGATAGTGAATAGTTTAATGCTTCAGTGAAGGAATCTTTGAGTTCTTCTTTTTTTGTTATTTCTCTTACTCCTCGTGCTCCCATGTTGTCTATAGGTTTTATTACTACTCTTTTGTTTTTTGATTTTAAGTTTTTAAATGCTTCTTCTACTTCATTTAATGAGGTACAAAGAAAAAACTCGGGTGCATTTATGCCGTTTTCCTTTAATGTTTTTCTCATTAGGAATTTATTTGTAGTTTTTTCGGCAACTTCTGGTGATACGAGGAAAGGTGCCACGATTTCGTTTATTTTTGCTACCGTATATGACATGTCTGTACCTACAGTTATGGCAGTTGCTACCTTCTCTATTAGCCCATTTTCTCTGAGGGTTTTTATTATGGTTTCGTAATCTCTTGTGCTTGTGGGGAAAAAGATATCTGCTATTTGTGCTCCTGGACAGTTAGGATTCATGTCAAAAACTATTGATTTGTACCCCATTCTTGTTATTTCCTCTATAAGTTTGATTTGTAGTATTCCACCCCCTATACACACAATGTATTCTTTCATATTCAATGAATTTTAGGTATACACTAATAACACAATCAAACTACAAAGGCTGGGTAGAAGCAAGCTTAGTCTGTTTCTTATTTTTTATTTTGTATTTGAGGTCGCTTTAGTGAAAGATATATGAAGTAGA
>CAYYXA010000035.1:0-9033 GCA_964475465.1 uncultured Brevinematales bacterium | reverse complement strand
TTCCGATCTTTTCTGTGTCACTTAGTGCTTTTTTGGAGTTTATTAGTGCTATTATACCCTTCTTTTCCTTGTCGAACACTTTTATTATATAGTTGATTTTGTTGTTGGCAAATATGTTCTTTAGGTTTTGGAATTTTTTTAGGAATATTGTATCATTTAGTGTTATGACACTTTCGTCAGTTGATACTATTTCTTGGTAATCGCTTGGGAGTATATTCAGGTTAAATATATTTTCCGAAGAGAAAATTAGAGGTTGTTGAAATAATAATTTTGCGTCATCTAGTGAATGGCAAATTCTTTTTAGCCCTTTTATTGTTTCTCTTTCAAAGTTTCTTACACTCTTTTCAATTTGAATGTTAGGTCTGCTGAGGTTTAGGCCTAGATTTTCTTCTAGGTACCAAAGGCTCATCAGTGTGAATAACGTTGTTGGTGTTAGGTAGATGCCTATCATTATGAATCCTTCATGAGTTAAGTTTTGGTAGAAGACGCTAGCTATGTATATTACAACAAAGAGTAATACTGAAATCAATATAGAAAATATACTTCTTCTTCGTGATGCCATTGCATTGTGATCGGTTATTACAAAGTATAAGGCAGGTGAGATAACGCCGATAGATAAGACTACAGCTGAGGTTGGTATGCTAGGTAAGCTTAGCCCTTGAATGAGAAACACGATTCCCAAGACAACCATAATAGATGTGAAGGATAGTATCAGTATGTTTAATCTGCTTTTTTCGATTGCATTTTGTAATTTTGCCAAATTGAAAACCAGGTAACCGAAGCTTATTAGTATGCTTAGGAAGATATGGATGTAGTTGAGTTTGACAACTGTTAGAAGGTACGGGGTTTTGTTAAAGAACGTTACATACAGTATGACAAAGATGAAGCCTATCGTGAAATTTATGTAGTTTAGATACTTTTGAAAACTGTACTGCTTGTATGTTGAGTAGTAGAAAAATAGGCTTACTACTAGCCCTGAGAAAGCAAAAGATAAGTACAACAAAAGATGAAACCTACTATTGAGTACCAAGTCAATTCCTGTTACTATCATCAGGTACATCGTTGTGAAGAGTATCATTGAGCTTGTTAGTTTTTTTACTTTGTGTTCGGTGTATTGCTCAATGTTTATGATTAAGTTTAACCCTAGTAAAAAGACTATGACGAGGATGAGGAATCCAACAGTAAGTGGAATGATTATGGAGAGCGTGTAATCTAATGCCGTTATTGTGTAGAAGTTTACTTCGACTTCGTATTCTTTTTCTTCATTGAGAAATGGTGATGCAAACTTTATTTTTACTTTTTCGTATTTGTTTCTAAGTTCTTTTTCTAAATTTAGGAGCTCATTTTTCGTTTTTACCTCTATACCGTTTATCTCCTTTACGTAGCTTAAGGGTATGATTTTCCTAAAGTTTTCATCTTTATAGAACATTCCTACAGAGTCTATTGCTATTTGCTTTGTGGTGAGGAAAGGAAGATGTTTACCTTCCAAAAGGTAGATAGAATCGAATATTATGTTCGGTATCATCAATGCAAGTAATAAAGATGGTATGATTAATGAGGTTATGAGTAGTGCCTTCTTTTTCATATCATTATGATATATTTGCAAATTCCTTTTTTCAAGGAATATAAATTTTGCTATGGCGGTGAGGAAGTTTTTTAACCTTTGTGGTTGGGGACTTTTGGTTTTGCTTTTATCGATTGTTTTGCCCCCGTTTACACTACTTGTCTTTCCTATAGTGTCACTTATCTTGATTTTGTTAGGGTATAAAGGTGTTTCTGATGAGTTTGGAGATGTTGGAATATGGAAAAATATTGTCTTGTCGGTTATTTTTTATTTTACTTCGTTTTTGATTCTAGTGGTTTCGGTATGGTATTTTAGAACATTCCTTTGGAATGTTTATAGTAATTATTTTTACTACTTTGAGGAGCTTTTTTCTGAAGAGGGATTTAATGAGTTTTTGGATTATCTTTCTGTTAGGGCTTCTGTGTTTGCTGTGCTTTTTTATGCTTTTTGGGTTGCTTCTTCTTTCTTCTTTTACAGAGCAAATGAGTTAGTTGGTAAGGCTACTGGTAATAATAACTTTAGGGTTGGTGGGCTTTTGGTTTTTATTTCTACTGTTCTTTCACCGTTGGTCATTGGGCTTCTTACTTACCCTGTTGGTTTAATAATTCTCATTGTAGCGTTTTTTAGTAAGTATGAAGATATTCAAGATAAAAAAGACGAGGACGATGTTATAATTAAATATAGGTGAGTTGGGTATGGTTAGGTATGGAGATTATGATTTCGAGAGGATGGTGAAGGAAGAAGCTAAAGCTGGTGATGTTAGAAGTGAGTTTGAGATTGACAGGGACAGAATAATACATAGTAGTGCTTTTAGGAGATTGCAGGCTAAGACTCAGGTTTATGGTGCTGGGCTTATGGATTTTTACAGAACTAGACTTACGCACTCAATAGAAGTTGCTCAGATATCGAAAGCAATGGGATTGAAACTTGGCATAAATACAGATTTACTTGAAGCTATAGCTTTGGCACATGACATTGGGCATCCTCCTTTTGGTCATACTAGTGAAAAGGTCTTGAATGAGCTTCTGGACAGTTATGGTGGCTTTGAAGCTAACGCTCACAATATTGTTGTCTTGATGTTCCTTGAAACGAAAGTAGGTGATAAGGGGTTAAACTTGACAAGAGCTACACTTGATGGACTTTTGAAGTACAAAAACAAAAGGAGTGAGAACAGAAGTAAGTTCCTTTACGATGACGAGTTTTTCTTAAATTTTGTTAATTGGATTGATCCAGATTGGGAAAATAAAAATAGGTCGATAGAATGTCAAATTGTTAAGTGGGCTGATGATGTTGCTTACTCTGTCCATGACCTTGAAGATGGTATAAAGGGAGGATTGTTAAAAGCTTCTTATCTATCCGATGATTTACTTTCAGCTGTTTATGAAAAACTTTGTGATAAGGCTCAAACTTTTTCCCAGGACGAAGTTGAGAAAGTTTTCTACAGCATAAAGGAATCTATTAGGGACATTGAGGATACGAGTTCAGGAATTGAAAAGAAAAGGAGAATCAGAAAATTAACATCAGACTTGATACATACATTTGTTGTTGATGTGAGTTTGAGTGTATTGGACGAGAGGGAAAGTAGGTATTCGTATTCATTAGTGGTACCTGATGAGGTACTACTGAAAAACTTAGTTCTAAGAGCAATTGAGAACGAACTTATCTACGAGAATAAGAATATCCTTAAGACACGAAAAAAATGTGAGATGATAGTAAGGAAACTTTTTGAAGTTTTCTCTGATAGGTCTTCTAAGAAGTTGTATCCTATCGAATATCAAGAGTACTGGGATATGTTCGATTGTAGCAATGTTGATGCTAATAGGTATAGGCTTGCTAGTTGGTATATTGCTGGTATGACTGATAATTTTGCGATAAAAACATACAACGAGTTCTTTGACCCGAATACTTTGGTAGACATATTCACTGTTATTTAGTACTCGATTTCTATGTATGTTTCTAGTTTCCTGCCGCTTTCTTTTGAGTTCACTTTTATTGTTTTGCTTGTTATGAATAATGGTAATATTGACGAAATGAAGGGATGAACGTTTTCTTGTTTTATTCTTAACACTTTACTGGTTAAGTTCCTAGTATTTATGTAAGTGTATATGTTTTTTAGGTTTTCTTCTTGCCATGTTTTTTCATCCTTTGCTATGTTTCTAATGTAGTTAATCAGAATGTCTTTGTCTGTTGAAATTATTAGCCTCCTGAATATTACACCGAAGTTTATTGAATAGTTTTCGCTTATTGGAAGCTTGTAAAAGTTTTTATCGAAAACTGAGAATTTGTATATATCTCTTTCTCTTGCCTTTTCTCTTACTAGTTTTTCAAGGTAGAGTTCTAAGGATTTTTCATTTTGTATGGGAGCTATGAAGACTATTTGGTTGTTCAAGTTGTTGTAGTAAGAATAAATGAATATAGTGGATGGAGAGGATAGATTTGTTAGTATCGTTGTTATGTCAACTTTGAATGTGTTTGTGAATTCTCTTAGGAATTCTAGAATTTTTGTTTTTGATATTTCGTCGAGTTTGTCAATATTGTCAAGAATCTCTTTTGGTGATAATTCGAGGTTGGCTATTAATGATACGTTTTCAGGAGTTGGTATGTATATGTGGTTCTTTATGATTGGTTGTGAGAATTTCTCAATCAATGATGGTGAAATAATCTTTATTCTTATTATGTTACTGCTAACTTTTAGAGAAATTGTGTATGAAAAGTTTGAGTATTCATTTGGTAGCTTTATTTCTGATATTGAGTCGAGGAATTTCTGAGAAATGAATATGTTGTAGTCTGGTGCTTCTGGGTTAAATGTTTCGTCACCTTTGTATTCAAAGTTTTTACCTACGGCTATTAGCCTGTTTTTATCGAATGTGAATGAGCTGAATTCAAGTTTGTATAAGGTGTTTTGGAGTTTAGTGACTCTTTCATCTATTTCGTTTGTGAGTAACGTTAATATTATGAAAGGTTGACCTTTGTTGTTGAATCCAAATCCAAATTCTTCCTTGGTGTTTATTCCGAGACTTATTAGGTTGCTTTCGCTCATTATATCCGTTCCTAATGCAGATTGAAAAAAAGAGGCTACCGAGTTTGAGAATGCTTCAAAATCTTTTGGGAAGAGGTTAATTAGTGTGTTTGATAGATTTCTTTGGAATTCGGCAAAGCTGGGGAATTTTATAAAGATTGTTGTGTTTTTGGGTACCAAGTTATCAATTTGCCCATGTGAAAACTTAGTAATTGTTACGTAAAGAACAACTATAAGGAAAGTAGTAATTTTTCTCATATTAGTGATGAATTATAACTATTTTTGGGAGTGGTTTCAAAAATTGAGAATTTTGTTAGAATGATTATGCAGTGCTCCTATCGTTCTCTATTGTTAATTGAGTCTCATGAGTATTGGTGAGCTTAGGGAGTAGTGGGATGGATACTTAAATCAAAGATTGTTATATCAAATTTAAATTTTTTTATTTTATCAAATTTTAAAAATTTGAAAAATTTAAGAGTTTTTTTTAAAATTTAGTTATAAACTTGTGGGGGATAAAATGGGGTATCATGATAATGTAAAACGTGTATACAATAGTATTTTAGAAGCTATAGGGCATACACCAATGGTTAAGCTTAACAAGATAACGGAAGGTATAAAGGCAAATGTGTTTGCTAAATTAGAATATTTCAACCCAGGTGGGAGTATAAAAGACAGGATAGCTATAGCTATGCTTGAGAAGGCTGAGAGGGAAGGACTAATAAAACCGGGGTATACTATTGTTGAGCCTACTTCTGGTAACACAGGTATGGGGTTAGTTATAGCGTCTATTGTTAAGGGATATAAAGTTATACTAACGATACCTGACAAAATGAGTTTGGAAAAGATAAATCTGCTTAAAGCTCTGGGGGCTGAGGTAATAGTTACACCTACATCAGTACCGCCCGATCATCCGAGTAATTATGTCAAAGTTGCTGAGAGGATAGTAAAAGAGAACCCCAAGGCTTATATGCCAAACCAATACTTTAATTTAGCGAATCCTGAAGCACACTATTTGACTACTGGCCCCGAGATCTGGGAACAATTGGATGGTAAAATAGATGTTTTTGTTGCTGGAATTGGGACAGGAGGAACTATATCTGGTGTGGGAAGATACTTAAAAGAGAAGAATCCTAATATCAGAGTGGTTGGTGTTGACCCGGAAGGATCAATTTACCATCACAAGTTTTACGGTACAGATGGTGAAATACATCCATACAAACTTGAAGGAATTGGAGAGGATTTTATGCCATCGACATATGATCCTAGTGTGGTGGATGAAATAATAGTAGTAAATGACAAAGAGGCGTTCTTGACTGCTAGAGAGTTAGCAAGGAAGGAAGGAATATTTGCTGGAGGTTCATCAGGAGCAGCAGTATACGGAGCCCTTAAGGTAGCCAAAGATCTAGATGAAGGCAAAAACGTTGTTGTCATATTGCCGGACAGTGGAAGGAACTACGTAAACAAAATTTATAACGACTATTGGATGATAGAGAACGGATTTCTAGAATCTCCTTCTGATGAAGGTATACCTGTTGAAGAAATACTCAAGGCTAAAGTCAGACATGTGAAAAGCCTAATATATCTAAGTCCCAACGATAAGATTGGTAAAGCTATAGAGCTTATGATCAAGTATGATATATCGCAGATACCAGTTATTGACAATGGTACTTCAGTTGGTGTAATAACAGATAAAAACCTAGTAGAAAGGCTAAATGGTGTATCAAAAGACAAAGAGAGATGCAAAAAGATATGGGAATGTAGTGTAGAAACAATTATGGAGCAACCTCTACCGATTGTAAAACTTAAGGACAAAATTGTTAATCCGTTTCTTCTTCTCAAAGACATGGGAGCTATATTAGTTTCAGATGGAAACTCAATAGTTGACATAATTACCTCAATAGACATAGTAGAATATATAAAGTGGAGGTTCAGCAAATGAGATTTGGCACTAGAGCGATACATATCGGTGAAGAGCCAGACTTTAGAGAAGGATCAAGTGGAGACGTTGTTGCTACTATACACCTATCGACTACGTTTGCTAGAAAAGATGTTGAAATGCCAACGGGAGGATACGAATATTCTAGAACAAAAAATCCAACAAGAGACGTACTAGAGAAAAAAATAGCATCATTAGAGAACGGTAAATTTGGCTTAGCATTTTCGTCTGGAATGGCAGCAGAGTCAACAATAGTATTCTCTTTACTAAAGTCAGGAGATCACATAATAGCATTTGACGATTTATATGGGGGCACTAAAAGACTATTCAATAGAGTACTGAACAACTACAACATAGAAACCAGCTACATAGATCTAACGGATCTTTCAAACCTTAGAGATTCGATAAAGCCGAATACGAAGATGATATGGGTAGAGACTCCAACAAATCCCCTTATGAAACTATGTGATATACACGAAATATCAAAAATAGCAAAAGAGCATTCCATAATAGTCGTAGTTGACAACACATTTATGACGCCATATTTTCAAAAACCATTAGAACTAGGGGCAGATATAGTTGTACACAGTTGCACGAAGTACATATCCGGGCATAGCGATGTTGTAGCAGGTGCCATAATAACAAACAACGAGGAAATATACAGAAAAATAAAATTCAATCAAAACGCTATAGGAGCTGTACCGTCACCTTTTGATTGCTACCTACTCATAAGAGGTCTAAAAACATTACACATAAGGATGGAGAGACATGAATACAATGCCAAGGTGATAGCATCATTCCTATCATCACATCCTAAGGTAGAGAGGGTGTTGTACCCAGGGCTAGAAACACATCCGCAGCACAATCTAGCTAAAAAACAAATGACAGGTTTCGGGGGAATGATATCATTTTATCTGAAAGCAGATTTAAGTGGTGCAAAAAGGTTTTTAAGTAACCTGAAAGTATTCTTACTTGCGGAGAGTCTAGGAGGAGTAGAATCACTTGTGAACCACCCAGCAAAAATGACACATGCTTCTATACCTGAGGAAGAAAGAAACAGGTTAGGTATAACTGATAACCTCATAAGACTATCAGTAGGAATAGAAGACGTTGAGGACCTCATCGGAGATCTAGAAAACGCCCTAGAGAACATATAAAACCTATTGATGGGTATACAAAGCTTTTTAATAATCTCGAATCAATTTGAAATTTGCAGCTTTTTCAATCATAATGATTCTACAAAAAGCTACATAGGGGGAAAGATTTATGGTTCATTACACTGAGCTAGGGTTTTACAATACTAAAGTGATGTTTAAACATGCATATCAAAAGGGATTTGCTGTACCTGCTTACAATTTCAATAACATGGAGCAACTTCAAGCAATTTTGACAGCTTGTGTCTTGACACAATCACCAGTCATATTACAAGTTTCAAAAGGTGCTAGACAATACGCAAACCAGACACTCTTAAGGTATCTAGCTAAAGGAGCTGTAGAGTTTGCCAAAGAGTTAGCAGCCAAAAACGGCTTGAGTGAGATCCCAATAGCTCTACACTTAGATCATGGTGATTCATTTGAGCTTGCAAAAGATTGTATAGAAAATGGTTTCTCATCAGTAATGATTGATGGCTCACACCTGCCATTTGAAGAAAACGTAGCACTAACTAAAAAAGTAGTTGAATTTGCACATCAGTATGATGTAACGGTAGAAGGAGAAATCGGTGTACTTGCCGGAGTAGAAGAGCATGTAGTGTCAGACAAGACAATTTATACCGATCCTGACCAGGCTGTTGAATTTGTTGAAAAAACTGGAGTAGATTCACTAGCTATAGCAATAGGGACAAGCCACGGAGCTTATAAGTTCAAAGTCAAACCTGGTGAAGAAATCCCACCTTTGAGACTTGACATATTGGAGAAGATAAAAGAGAAGCTTCCAGGTTTCCCGATAGTTTTACATGGTGCTTCCTCAGTTCCAAAGGAGTATGTAGAAATGATCAACAAATACGGTGGTAAACTAGAAAGCCCGGCCGGTGTAAGAGAAGATCAGATAATAGCCGCTGTGAAATCTGCCGTCTGTAAGGTTAACGTTGACACGGACTCAAGGCTTGCAATGACTGCAGCAATAAGGAAAGTCTTCTGGGAAAAACCTGAAGAATTTGATCCAAGAAAATACCTAGGACCAGCAAGAGAAGAAATGATAAAGCTTTATTCATACAAAAACGAAAAAGTTTTACTCAGTGCTGGCCAAGCACCAGATATAATGAAAGAGTTGAAGGGATTACAATAGAAGAAGTTAGAGAAACCTTTGAAAACAGTTGATACAATTGATAGGACGTTTATCGGAGAAAGAAAGGTTAATCTATGATTCATCTTTTGGGTAAACTATGATTGACTGCTCAAGATTAGAAATAGAAAAAACGTATAGAAAAATGGTAGAAATTACCCACGAGGATTATCTGGAATTTATCAAAGATAAGAGTTCGGTAATAATTGAAGATGTAGAGGTAAAACTACA
>CAYYXA010000034.1:0-32273 GCA_964475465.1 uncultured Brevinematales bacterium | reverse complement strand
TTCCTGCTGAACCGCTCTTCCGATCTAGAGAGCTAGCAAAGTAGACAAAGTATTTAGGTTCAATATCTCCAGAGTTTGAAATGTTTATTTTTACACTTTTCTTTGCGGTTTGTACCTCTACATTTTGGGACTCGAACTTTATGCTTTTCTCGCTACATGATAGGATTAAAAGAGAAACTATTAGCAAAGGTATTAGTTTTTTCACAAAACTATGATAAAAAAATTTTTTTAATTCTTTCAAACCTGTAAGGGTTTTCTGAGTAATTATTCTATGTGGTTTCATTTTAACTTGAAAAATGTGATCAACATTTTAGAGACTTTTGAAGGTATGGCTTTAAGAAAGGTATTTTATGTATTTTTGCTTTTGTTGTCTATTTTTGTGATTTTTAGTTGTTCCAGGGGTAGTTCTCTAAGGAATGAAGATACGATAGTTTTGACATTATCTCAGGAGCCGCAGACTCTCAATCCTGTTTCTTCGCTAGATCTTTACTCTTCGATAGTTATAAGTTTCGTTTACGACTCACTTTTTGATGTTAATGAGAAATTGGATCTTGTGCCTAAAATTATTGATTCTTTTGAGGTTTATCAGAATTCGACTCTTTTTAGGTTTAAGTTGAAGACTAATGTTTACTGGCATGATGGTGTTAATCTTACGGCTGATGATATAATCTATACTTACTCAATGATCACTAATCCTATTTCTAAAGCTTTTAACAAGGTGGCACAGTATAAGAATGTGCTTTATGTGAAAAAAGTAGATAGGTATACTTTTGAGGTTAAGTACAAAGAGCCTTATGCTCCGGCACTTGAGAGTTGGGCAATGACACCTATACCGAAGCACATTTTTGAAAAAGAAGATTTTCAGAATTCTCAATACAATAGGTACCCAATTGGCTGCGGTCCTTATAGAGTCAGTAAGATAGTTGAAGGTCAGTACATAGTTTTAGAAAAAGTAACTAATTATTGGGATAAGGAAAATGAGCCAAAGATATCGAAAGTTGTTTTTAGGATAATAAAAGATCCGACTGTCGAGTTTAATGCTTTGAGGATAGGAGAGACCGATTTAGCTGGTATTAGGCCTGTTGATTGGGTCAAAAAGGTTAATGAGCCATGGTTCAAAGACAAGTTCAATGCTTTTGCTTACTATACTCTTAATATTTCTCAAATTGCACTCAATCTTAGGGATGAGATACTTTCTGATAAGAGAGTTAGGAAAGCGTTAGCACATGCGTTGAATAAGAAGCAGATTTTAGAAGGTGTTTACTATAACTTAGCTGAGCCTCTCACGGGCCCCTTCCCACCAAATAGCTGGGCTTTTAACCCTGAGGTCAAAGACTATGAATTTGACTTAGCAAAGGCTTCTAGGCTATTAGATAATGCCGACTGGAAGGATGTTGACGGGGATGGTATTAGAGAAAAAAACGGTAGAAAGTTGAAGTTAGAACTTATTATACCTCAAGGTTCTGAAACGGGTATCAAGATAGGAGAGATATTCAAGGAGGATTTAAAAAAGATTGGTGTTGATTTGGAGATAAGAGTGCTTGATTGGTCGCTTGTTACCAAGAAGATAGATGATAGGTCATTCCAGATGGTGATGTTTGGATGGAGTTTATCCATAGATCCTGATCCCTACGATATATGGCATTCCTCACAAATAACTAATGGTATAAACTACGTTAGTTATTCAAATCCTATAGTTGACAGGTTGTGTGAGGAGGGTAGGAGAGTTTTTGATAGAGTAAAGAGACAGAAGATTTATTTTGAGGTTCATAGAATAATAACTGATGATTTGCCTTACTTATTCCTTTTCTCTAGAGCTTCGCTTGTTGGGGTGAGTAAGAGAGTTGAGGGAGTTAACCCTTCTGTTGCTGGTATATACTACAACTTTAAAGATTGGAGGCTAGAAGCACCTAAGTAGATGGATATAAAGCTAGTAAAGGTTATAAAAACTTTTGGTGAGTTCGCTTTAATAAACATAGAAGGTAGGGAACTTAAAGCCAAAGTTGAAGGTAAGATCCCTAGTAACGAGTTTTTGGGAGAACTTTCAAATAAGGGGGGTAAGGTAGTAATAAGGGTTGTTGATGGTCCTGTTATTTCTAAAGAAAGTGAAATACTAGCTAACCTTGGATTAAAGGCTACCAGGAGAAATGTTTTTGCTTTGGGTGTTTTTAAAGCGATTCTTTTGCCTATAAGGTATGACTTTTTCAAATTCCTGGAAGTGTATTCTTTGCCATCCTTGGTTTTGGGGCTTTTGATCAAGTCTAGGAATGGAGAGGTTAAGAGAGAAGAGATGGCTTTGGTTAGAGCGGTTTTCAATGAGTACAAAAAGGGTAACTTTACTGATGGGGAGTTAGAAACTTTTCTTAATTCTTTGTTTTTTGGTAATGTTAGTGATAAGAGGTTTTTGGTATTGGGGTTAAGTGGGGAGGAGGATAAAGAGAAGTGGTTTGGTTATGTTGAGTACGATGAGAGCAGGTTCAGGAGGCTGATTTTGACAACGGAGATTGACGATATAGGTGTTTACATTGTTTTCGAGTTTCTTTTAAATTCTTACAGGTTGGATATACATTTTTATGGTGACATAGCTATAGATTCTTTTGCTTCTAGTTTGCTTAAGGAAAAACTTGAGGAAATCGGTGTATCTCCGATTTTTGTTAATATAGCTGTGGAGGAAGGTTATGAAAAAGGCAGTGGCGCTGAAGTATGATGCTCAAGAGATGTCGGCACCTCAGGTCATATCCAAAGGGGTTGGATTACTTGCGGAGAAGATAGTGAAGATTGCGGAGGAGCATAATATACCGATTGTTAAGTCTGAAGTTGTCGATCCTTTAATGACTATAAGCTTAAGATCGGAAATACCGCCGGAACTCTACGAGGCAATTGCTGAAATAATTGCTTATGTTTACAAGTTGGTTAAGGAAAGTAAAGAGAAGAATTGATGAAGCTGAGCCCCCAGGGGGGACTGGGGACTGAGATGGGGGTGTGCTAAAATACTAAGTTGACATTAATATAATAATAAAATTTTTTTAGATTTCCAAGTTTTCTGAGTTGATTAGAAAGTTGCGTATTCGTTATTTTTTTAGCAGAGAGGCTCTGCCTCTCTGATAGTAGGTGAGGTTTCCCTTTTCTACTTGGCAGCTTCAACTTCTTTTTTCTCTAGTTCTTCTAGCATGTCTTGAGTTATTCTCATTGCGCAGAAGCCGGGACCACACATTGAGCAAAACCTTGCTCTTTTGTACGGATCATCAGGCAATAGCTCGTCGTGGTACTTCCTTGCTGTCTCAGGATCAATTGCCAGTTCGAACTGCCTTAGCCAATCGAATTTGTACCTTGCTTTTGATAGTTCTAAGTCCCATTCCTTTGCTCCTGGTATTCCTTTAGCGATGTCTGCAGCATGTGCTGCTATCCTATAAGCTATTATTCCTTGCTTTACGTCTTCAAGATTTGGTAATCCCAGATGTTCTTTTGGTGTTATGTAACAGAGTAATGCTGCACCGTACCATCCTGCTAGTGCTGCACCTATTGCTGAGGCTATGTGATCGTACCCTGGTGCTACATCTGTTACTAATGGTCCTAGTACGTAAAATGGTGCTTCGTGGCATATTTCTTGCTGTATCATTATGTTGAATTGTATTTGGTGAATGGGGACATGTCCAGGACCTTCTATCATCACTTGTACGCCTTTTTCCCATGCTTTTTTGGTTAGTTCTCCTAAGGTTCTAAGTTCTGCTAGCTGTGCTGCATCTGTTGCATCTTCTATGCATCCAGGCCTAAGCCCATCGCCTAAGCTTATAGTTACGTCGTACTTCTTACAGATATCTAAAACTTTATCGAAGTGTGTGTACAGAGGGTTTTGTTTACCTTTTATTATCATCCACTCTGCCATTATTGAGCCACCTCTACTGACTATTCCGGTTATTCGGTTTTTTGTTAATGGTATGTGTTCCATCAGTATTCCAGCGTGTAAAGTCATATAATCAACACCTTGTTGGGCTTGGAGTTCTATCATTGACAGAATGTCGTCTTCTGTTATGTCTTCTACTTTTTTTCTTTCCTTTAGCACCTGGTATATTGGTACTGTTCCCAGTGGCATCGTTGCTTCTTTTATTAATGCTACTCTTATTTCATTTAGATCTCCTCCTGTTGATAGGTCCATCACGGTGTCAGCACCATACTTTTTAACATAGTTTAGCTTCTCAATTTCGTCATTTATGTTGGGCGAGTTTTCAGAGGTGCCAATGTTAGCATTGATTTTTGTTTTGAAGAACTTACCTATAACGATTGGGCTTAGTGAAAGAGATAAATGGTTGATGTTGGCAGGTATTACTGCTCTGCCTCTCGCTACCTCTTTCCTGATAAGCTCAGGTTCTACACCTTCTTTTTGTGCAGCGGTGTGCATTGCTTCAGTTATTATGCCCTCACGGGCATAATCCATTTGTGTTTTGTTATTTAACATACAAACCTCCCTACGCTAGTATTACCTAGATCAGGTTCTAAGGGTCTCCTGCGGGAAAATTAGCAGGACTCTCAGCCCGGTTACCCCCGAGCTCCCCCGTTCCTAATCTTTACAATTAAGATAATAATTTTTTATCTTAAAAGTCAATAAAGTGCTTAAGCACTTTGTTGGCTAACTGAAAGGAGATAAGGTTAGTGTGTTTTCTGATTGAATCCGTGGGCTTAGGGCTAGTTGGGCAGTAACTCTACTAACTGACTGGTGTGTTATCTTTAAGTATTGATGAATGCTACTAAGTGCTGAGAAGATACTATTAATCGTACTACTTCAGGTTTGGCAGAAAGATTTTTAAATTTAGAAGAATCTTTAGAAACATAGAAGTTAGAGAGTATTGAAAACTTGCTATATGATTTTATTGAAAGTTTCTATTATTTTTTTCAAAATTCATCTCAAGGAGGCAAGTATGAGGAAGTTTTTGGCCTTGGCTGTTGGTTTGGTGTTCCTTTCTTGGTCTGGAATGTTGATAGCTGAGGAATTGGATACTGGTTCGAAAAGTGTGAAGTTACTTTCTGTCAAGGGTAGAAAAGGAACGATTGAATTTACTATTAAGGTTAGTGATTTGAAGAAGTATGTTGATGAGATGCTAGAGACTGTGAAGAAGGAAGCTCAAGATCCCAAGCTAAAAGGTGAGAAGAAGAAGATGGCTGAGAGGAGAATAAACCTTTACCAAGAGAAGAAGGTTAATCTAGAGTCAAAGCCTGTGTATGCTTTAGCGATCGGAGGTACTATGAATAGTTGGAATCCTGCTGAGACACTTATGAAGAAAGTTGACCAAGACACTTGGAAAGTGAAGTTGGAAGATGTTAGGCTTGGTGATTTTGTGTACAAATTTGTTGTTTATCACAAAGATCCATTTGCCAAAGATTTTGATCCGAAAGTTGATATGACGTGGGTTGAAGATCCATTTAATTCAAACAGACAGCCAGATGGTTTCGATGGCTATAATAGCGTTCTTGATTTGAGCAAATTCAAGAAATAAAACCAATGAGGTTCACAGGGGGGTATTCCCCTGGTAATCTTTAGTTGTAGTTACCTTAAGAAGTTTAGTAGTGACAATCCCATCAATTTTGCACCTATTTGAAGTCCTGCTTGGTGTGTTAGTTCTAACATCTTCAGCTCTGTGACGGCTTCTGGTATATTAGTTGCCTGGATCTTTGATAGTATGTCTTTTAGGTAGACTATGTCTGTGTTTAATCTTAGGTTTATTGTTTTTAGCCTTTCAAATCTGGCACCTACTTCTGCACGGTACCTTAGGAAATTGTCAAGCCCATTATCTATAAGGGCTAAGTCTTCACCACCTAAGTTTTGTTGTTTCCCAGCTAACATATCATCTCTTATTTTTATTAAAACGTCGAAGAGGTTAATTGTGAATACTTTTGCTTCAGGGTGATAGTTCATAGGTGGTTTAGCGCCTTTCCTCACTATCCCAAGAGTTTCCATGACATTACCATCACCTATGTCTTCAATTGTTATGTTATGGGGTATTGTGCTTTCTATTACTAAAAAGTTATTACCTGTCGAGTTGTCAATATAAGCTTTCACGGGGATGTTTAGGCTATTTATCTTGTCAACTATGGTTTCAAGGTTGTCACCTTTAGCTACAAATACCTCAACTCCGTCAATTTTGAACACTTGGTCCTTTTCTGCTATGAAGCCTGTTCCAGGTATTGTAGATTTTATTACTGTGTTTTCTGAGGCGAAGAGTCTATTACCACTTAGGTTTATCTGGACGAAGTCGTTTGTATCTGCTTGCCTCATTACAGTTCCATCATTTCCCATGAATACTACTTTCTTGACTACTTCGTAGTCAAGATCTTCCGATAAGCCGTATTCAACTTTGAATGGGGTATCTGTCATATGTCCACCGTATAGAGAAGATTGCTTGTAATATGAGTTTGCAATATTGACGAGTTCTCTTATCAGCTGGTCAACCTCTATAGCCATCTTTTTTGTGTCATCTTTTGTGTATGTTCCGTTTGCTGCTTGTATCGTCAATTCTCTTATTCTCTGGAGTATGTCTGTCGCACTCTGAAGGTTTGAATCCATAATATTTAGCCTTGCTTGCCCTTCTTCTATATTGTTTATATAGGTTTCAATTTCCTTTAGTCTGCTTTGGAAGTTCATCGAAAGTGTGGTACCTACAGGATCATCCTCGGGAATTCTTATCTTGCTCATACTTGTTAAATCGGTTTGCCTTTTGTTCATTTCTACCATCCTGTCTTTTAGGTAAAAGAGGAATTCTTTCGATATGGAATTCTGGGTTACTCTCCCAATCATAAAAGCCTCCTTGCCTTGAGAAAAAACTCCTTTTACCTTATTTTCGGGATATTCGAAGAAAATTAAATAAGTTGAACATGACTTTTCTAAAAACTTTCTCCTTTTCCTAGCTTAGATGACAATTGCCGTTTAGCACAAGTGCTACGGAGTAACTTTTTTATTTGATTGCATTGTGAAAGGTTTTGTCTCTTTTAATTTTTGATGTGTGAGTGTGATTTAAGTGAGTTTTAATATAGATTTGTTGTAGAGAGGTTTTATGTTTCCTTGATCTTGAAAATATTTGAATAGGATTGTTCTTTAAGCACAAAATTTACTCTATGAAAGTAAAGGTTTTTGAACTTAGTGTTTCTACTAAGGGTAGAGGTGATATTATTGATATCACAAGGGATATAGAGGGATTTGTTAGGGAAAGTGGTGTTTCTAGTGGGATTGTTAATGTTTTTGGCCCAGGGTCTACGTGTGGTATAACGACGATGGAGTACGAGCCGGGATTGAAGAAAGATTTGAATATCCTTTTTGAAAGGATAGCTCCTTCAGAAACTTATTATTATCACCATGAGACTTGGGGAGATGATAATGGAGGTTCGCATGTTCTTAGTTCGTTGATTAAGCCTTTTTATGTTTTGCCTGTTGTTGGTGGTAGGCTTGTCAGAGGTACTTGGCAGCAAGTTGTTTTCGTAGAATTTGATACGAGACCTAGGCAAAGAAGATTAGTAGTTCAAATTTTAGGTGAATAGATGAGATTGAAGTTTGGGTTTGTATTGATTTTAGTTTTACTCTTTGTCTTTTTACCTTACTATTGCATTCATGGGGAAACGAACAAAGTTTTTGCTTATGTTAAGGTTGATGAGTTTTCGCGTTTTGGTGTTGGAATGAGTTTGAGTTTTAGTAAGTTTTTCTTTGGAGGGAATTTTGAGTATTTGGATTTCGGAGAATTCACGAATTATGCAACAGTGAATGATGAATTTTACTACTTGCTTGAGACTAAGAAGGTAGATAGATTTTATGGTAACGTTGAGTTTGGATATGATTTTGGAGAGGTTATAGTGATTTTGGAGCTTGGTGGAAAATATTATGATGAGTTAGATGAAAAGTTGGTTTTTGATTGTGGTTTGGAAGGAAAATTTAAACTTTTTGATTTTATGAACACTTTTCTGAGGGTTTATAATAACGATTTGGTGTTGGCTGATTGGGAGTATAAGGTTGGCTTTGATGTTAATACTTCTGAAATAGGTTATGATTTTGTTGAGTCTCTTTCTTTTTATGTTAATAAAAAACTAATGTATAATTATCTAGTTTCAAATGTTTGGGCTTCATTTAAGCTTTTTGATATTAGTGGCTTTGCGTGGAGTTTGAGTTTTTTGTATAAGTTTGTGTTTGGTTCTGAAGTTATTGATCCTCTTCGCTTGGGAATGAGCTTGAAAATTGGGAATTTTGTTGTTGGCTATGAGATGGTTTTGCCTTTTTACTCTTGGGGTAATTGCGTTTCGGTCGAGTATGTTTTTTAAATTTTTAGGGATACTTATCTGTTCTTTATAATTTCTTTTATGAAAGAATGTGCTATTATTACTATTCCGAATATATCTCTAGAGAACTTTCTCACATTTGGTGAGGATAGAAGTTATCATAGTTTATATGTTGCCGGTAGGTTTAGAATCATAGATTTTCTGGTTGGTAATCTCGAAAGGGTAGGCATCGATACTTTTGTTGTAATTACTAACAATGAAGAAGTTTCTAACCATATGATGATTGCTTGGAAAAATATTAGGTTTGTCGTTTTAGTTAAAAATGGTGAAAAGTTGGAGTAAAAGTTTTCAAATTTTCCTGTGTCGAAGTACGAAAAGTTAGTTTCAAGTGAACCTGGTGAAATGTATTTTGATTTTTTGCCTTTTCTTGAGGATAACTTTGGTAAAGTTTTTTGGGTTGTTGGTCATCCTGTTTGGTTTCCCATTGAAAGGTATTTGGATGAGATAAGGGGTAGTTCTGTGAAGTTGCTTTCTTCCAAGGTTGGGTCATTGCAATATTATCATACAGTTGTTCTTTCGAAGAGATATTATTTAGAAATGTATGAATCGATAATGAGTAGTATGCTGATGACGTTCTTCAATAAGTATAAGGAGCACAATACTCTAGAGGTTGAGAGTTTTATATTTATGCCTTTTTTCAGCTTGAAGGAGTACTTTAGAATGAATTTGTCCATATTGAACTGGAAGCTTATAACGGAGTTTGAAGAAATTTTTGGTAAGTATCCGATAAGGGTGAAGCCATCAATTACTGAGCAAGCGGTCATAGGTAGGCATGGAAGTTTCAAAAATTCACTTATAGGGGATGGTAGTTTGGTTGATGGGAATGTGGAGAATAGTATTATTTGCCCTGGCGTTAGAATAGAAAAAGGCACAAATGTTAGAAATGCTATAATTTATCCAGGCAATTGGGTAGGATATGATGTTGAGATTGCTAATGCCTTGATAGATGAGAGTAATCTTCAGTTTAAGTTTCCTAATATAGGGGATGGCTCGACTGTTGGTGGGAAAGGGTTGGGTGCTCCGAATACAAAGTATCCGTCGATATTGAACTTTGATGCTTCGGTCATTGGCAAAAATGTTGTGTTGCCCAAGAAAACTCAAGTAAGTCTTAATGCTTACATACCTTCAAATTTGGACTTGGGTAGATTGAGAATAGGGAAGTATGTGAAAAGTAGTACAAGTTTTTAAGGGGGGATTATGCCATTAATTATACCTGCGATAGATATTTTTGGTGGAAAGGTTGTGAGGTTGATTAGAGGTGATTTTTCTCAACAAACTGTTTATAGTGATAACCCTTTAGACGTTGTTAGGTTTTTTGTTTCTAAGGGGTTTAAAAGGATACATATAGTTGACCTTGAGGGAGCTAAAACGGGGGACCTTGGAAATATTTCTCTTATTAAAGAGATAAAAGATAAGTTTAAGGATAATGTTATAATACAATTTGGTGGGGGTATAAGGTCTTATGAGATTGCAAGGAAGGCTGTAGAGGCTGGAGCTGATTTTATAGTTGTGGGTACTATCTTTGTTAAGAAGCCTCAGGAATTTGAAAAAATTCTTAATGAGTTTCGTGAGAAACTTATACTTTCACTTGATATAAATGTCGATAGGGTGGTTATACATGGGTGGCAGAGTGATGTGGATTTATCTGTTGAGGAAGCTTTTGATAGAGCTGTTAAGATGGGGGTTAGGAGAATTATATCAACTGATGTTGCTAGGGATGGAACTTTGCTGGGGCCAGATATATCGCACATTAGTAAGCTTTTAGAGATTCTTAAGAGTAAGTACACTGATTTTTTGCTTACTAAATTAATGAGTTTACCCGAGATTCAATCAGTGTTAGATGAGATTAAGAACGTCATAATAGAAGATGTGAATGAGTTTATGAGTGTTTTTAAAAATCCGTTTACTGGCAATTATGAACTTAGGAAGACTATAGAAAAGCATGATGAGAGAATGAGTGAATATAAATCGATAGTTGTTTCTAAAATAGAGGAGAAAATGTTGGACATAGCTAAAGAGTTTCCCAAACCCTATTTAATAGTTTCCGGAGGAATTTCGAGTGATAGTGATGTGGAGGAAGTTTTTAGTTTAGATAATTCTTTCTTGGAAGGTGTTATTGTAGGCAAGGCTATATACGAGGGAAGATTATCAATGTTCAATAAGTAAGAGGATTTATGTTTGACTTTGACGTTTATTTCTCGAAGAGGATGGAAATAGTCAATGATATCTTTTCGTTGGGTAAAATTGGTAAAGCTGCGTTGTCTATAGGTGTTTTCGATGGGGTTCATATAGGACATAGGAAAATTTTGTCCAGTATGATGAAGGAAGCAAAGTGTAAAGGTTTTAAGGTTGATGGATGTTATTTGTGTGTTCTTACGTTTAAGAACCATCCTAGGTGGCTTGGTAAGGAGGAGTTGAGCCCGAAGTTAATTTCCCCGCCATATTATAAATTGGAAGTTTTTGAGAAGGAGTACAACATTGATAAGGTCATATATGTGAAATTTACACCTGAATTTAGGGATATTGAGCCGGAGAGGTTTATCGAAATACTGAAATCACAGATAGATGAACTTCATATATTTGTTGGGTACAACTTCAGGTTTGGGAGGGGAGCAAAGGGGGATACAGACTTTCTGATAAGAAATGCTTCTAAATTTGGGTATGTTCCGCATATAGCTGATGAGGTAATGTATAATGGTATCAGGGTAAGTAGCACTGTGATAAGGTCATTTATAGCTCAGGGAGATATAGAGATAGCAAACGAGCTTTTGACTAGGAGGTTTTTCTTGGAAAGCAAGGTTATAAGGGGGGCTGGCAGAGGAAAGGCAATAGGCTTTCCTACCGCTAACATAAGAAGTAGAATACAGGTTTATCCGCCACCTGGGATATATGGGACTGTGACTGAGGTTGATGGGAAGAAATATAAAAGTGTTACTCATGTTGGTTCTTCACCTACTTTTGGGGGTAATCCATTTGATGTCGAGACTCACATTATTAACTTTGAGGGTGACCTTTACAAAAAGAGAATAAGAGTGTATTTTGACAGGTTTTTGGGTGATAGCAGATTTACTAGCAGTGTAGATGAGTTAAAAAAAGTTATTAGATATTTTGTAGAGCTTTGGGAGAAAGAGGATGTTGAACTATGATATTTAGGTATATTGCTTTAACTGAGGATGGTGAAAAGGTTTCAGGAGTAATAGAGGCTGAATCTGAGAAGGAAGCTTTGGAGAGTTTGAGAACTTCGTACAAGCTTGTTTTGTCAATAACTAAGCAAAGGTCAGTAAAGAAGAGAAAGATTAATAAGAGAGAGCTTATAGTTTTTACTAACTTGTTCAGTATATCTATAAATGCTGGTTTACCTATAATAAAAGCTTTGGAAGTGTCGTCAAAGAATATTTCTGATAAATACCTTCTTGAAGTGATATCTTCAGTAGTAAGTAGCATTAAGGCTGGTAAACTCCTTTCGGAAGCGATGAGTATTCATTCAGATGTTTTTGATTCAATGTATATTGGGGTTGTAAGGTCAGGTGAAGCTTCAGGTAACTTGGGGGAGGCTTTGAGCAATTTAGCAAGTTATTTACAGAAATCTTATGAGATTTCATCAAAGATAAAGTCTTCTTTGATTTATCCTACTATTGTGCTAGCAGTAGCTATAGGTGTCTTAATGCTTTTCATGGTTTCAATCGTTCCAAAGTTTGCCGAAATATATTCAACTTATTCAACTTCTCTACCTAAAGTTACCGAAGTTGTTATATCAATAGGTAATTTTGCTAAAAGCAACTGGCTAATTATTCTTTTAGCTATTATCTTACCTGTTTATATTTTTAGGTACCTTTATGACTCGTTTGAGGGGTTTAAGGTGTTTGTTCAGGATCTAGTTATAAAGGTTTTGCCTCCTTTGGGTAATTATTGGATAAAGACGAATATAGAGAGATTTGCTAGAGTGATGGCTATAATGTTGCAGAATGGTGTTATGATTACAAGTTCACTAGAGACAGCTTCTTCTATAATGTCTTTGGTGAGGCTAAAGAATTCTATCTTGTTTTCTGTATCTTTGCTTGAGAGGGGGGAGAAACTTTCAGATGCTCTTTCTATGGAAAAGCTTTTCCCACCTTTGCTTATACAAATGGTTAGTGTAGGTGAAGAAACCGGCGAATTGCCAAAAACTTTTGAAAAATTAGCTAACTTCTATTCACTTGAACTTGATAGGGAATCGGAGGTTATCACCTCTACTTTATCGCCAATCATGATACTGTTTGTTGGTGCAATTGTTGGATTTCTTGTTTTGTCTCTGTTTCTACCAATGTTTACTTTACAACAGGTGCTTATTAGGTAATAGGTATAGCAGAGGCGAAGCCTCTGATATAAAAATTTTTTGGAGGACTAACTGCTAATCTCTAGTGGTGAGTTCTCTTTGAGGTACTCTATCATCTTTTTTACTAGTTCGTCTTGGTTTTGGCTGTACTTTGATATTTTCCTTGATGATAGAAAATTTAGGATGTCTTTTATTGTTATTATTGGTATTATTCTTATGCCAAACTCTTCTTGTAGTTCTTGTATTGCTGTTTTTTCACCTTTTCCCCTTTCCATTCTGTCTACGGATATCACAGCTCCTAGTATTTGGGGGTTCCCATTGTCTTTTAGTATTTGTATGCTTTCTGAGATTGATATTCCTGAGGTTACAACATCTTCGACAATTACAACTTTATCTTTTCTTGAAGGTTTTTGACCTACTATTATACCGCCTTCGCCGTGATCTTTTGCTTCTTTTCTGTTGAATGCTATACTAAGGTTCAGTTTGTATTTTTCAAACAATTTTAGGCTTACT
Source organism: uncultured Brevinematales bacterium (assembly GCA_964475465.1). GTDB lineage: Bacteria > Spirochaetota > Brevinematia > DTOW01 > DTOW01 > JAPYWX01. The sequence continues at coordinate 19,129 of CAYYXA010000034.1, read as the reverse complement.
ACTGATACCAAAGGTATTCCTTTGTATGCCGGGCCGAAAAGCAGAGTTGCGTCTTTAAAGTTCTCATATATTGTTTCTGCATAGAATTCAGAGATTATTGACAATCTTTCACCATTGTTATAGTTGCCCGTGTTAATGAAATAGGGTGTTTTCCTACCACTTTTTGTTACGAATTCCCCAAAGATTAGGATATCGTGCTCTATTAGGAAATTTATAAGACTTTCTTTTGGTTGCATAAAGAAATTTTAAAGGAATGTAGGGGGGCTCTTCACCTTAATTGCTTTTGAAAAAGTTACGGGTTTAGGTCTGCGATTTGTTGTTTCTTACATGTGTATGAGTATTTTCAGCTCGATTTTAAAGAACTTTAAAGATAGGTTTTTAAATGTTTATAATCATCTAAAAAAGAGGGGAGCGAGATGAAGGTTCTTGTTGCGAATAGGGGTGAAATAGCTGTTAGGGTTATAAGAACTTGTAAAGAGTTAGGCTTTAAAACTGTTGCTGTTTATTCTGAGGCTGATGTTAATTCGTATCATAGGCAATTGGCTGATGAGGATATTTGTATAGGTGGTCCATATAGCAAGCAATCATATCTCAATATACCTAACATAATAAGTGCTGCTCTTGTTACGGGTGCCAAGGCTATACACCCTGGGTATGGATTTTTATCTGAGAATGCTAAGTTCTCTCAGATATGTAGAGAACATGATTTAATTTTTTTAGGTCCTTCTCCTGAAGTTATAACTATGTTTGGAGATAAGTCTACTGCTAAGAATACGATGAAGAAGTTGGGAGTGCCTACTGTGCCTGGTAGCGAGTCAATTGTAAGCGATATTGACGAAGCTTTGGGAGTTGCTAGAGAAATTGGCTATCCTGTGATAATAAAAGCTACTGCCGGTGGTGGTGGTAGAGGAATGAGAGTTTGTTTCTCAGATGATGATTTGAAAAAGTTTTTACCGCTTGCTCAAGGTGAAGCTCAAGCAGCATTTGGTAATCCTGGTGTTTATATAGAGAAGTATATTCAGAATCCTAAGCATATAGAGATACAATTTTTATGTGATAGGTTCGGTAATGCTATAACTCTTGGAGAGAGAGATTGTTCTATTCAGAGAAAGCATCAGAAGTTGGTAGAGGAGGCACCTGGCCCAACAATCACCGATGAGCAGAGAGAGAAAATTTCGGAGATTGTTAGAAAGGCTGTGAGTTCGGTGGGGTATGTTGGTGCCGGTACGATGGAGTTCATAATGGATGATAAAGGTAATTTTTATTTCATGGAGGTTAATACGAGGATTCAGGTTGAACACCCTGTAACTGAAATGGTAACTGGTATTGATATAATAAGAGAACAGATAATGGTTTGCTTAGGAGAGAAGCTATCTATAAGGCAGGAAGATGTTAAGTTGAACGGCCATGCAATAGAATGCAGGATCAATGCCGAGGATCCGTTTAATGACTTTAGGCCTTCGCCAGGAGTTATAAGAACTTTGCACTTGCCGGGGGGTTTCGGTGTCAGAGTTGATACTCATGTTTACCAAGGTTATGAGATACCTATGTACTACGACTCAATGATTGCCAAACTAATAGTTTGGGGTAAAAATAGAGATGAGGCTATTACGAGGATGAAAAGGGCTCTTGACGAGTTTGTTGTCGAGGGAGTTCCTACAACTATACCATTCCACTCAAAAGTTATGAATCATCCTGTTTTCTTGGGAGGTACTCATACTACAAGGTTTTTAGAGGAATTTGAGTTATGATAAAGAGGAGATACTTCTCTAAGTTTTTCACAGAGCACTTTTGGGCAATAGTCATATCAGTTGCAAGTGTTTTGTCTGTCATTTTCGTTTTATTGTTTGGGATTGGCCCTTTCGTGTTGTTGATTATATTCGGCTTGTTCGGATTCTTGGTAGGTGATTCGATAGATAGAGGAATCCCTATTATGGAGTCATTTAAAGACTTTATTAAGCTTCTGAAGAAGCTTTTAGTAGGAGAAGTTGAAGGAAGAAGTAAGAATGAGAGATCCTGAAAGACAAGGTATACTTATTATTGATACATCATACTATAGTGGTTTCAGTGTCTCTGTTGTGAACAATTTGAGTTCTACTTCTTTGTCGTTTTCAGGTTCTGAGCCTAATTTTTCTCGCATTTGGGATTTGATAGATATTGCCTTGAACTCTTCCAAAGTTACTAAAAATGATGTAAGTGTTTTAGCTGTTTCGAGAGGGCCAGGTCCGTTTTCAGCGGTTAGGACTGGTATTGCTATAGCTAAAACTCTTAAAGAAATCAAGAGCATTCCTGTAATAATGTTTTCCATGTTTGAGGTTTTGGCTAGGCAATTTGAAAACTCGTATTTCTTTGTTGATGGTAGAGCTAAAAAGTTAATTGTCGGTGATAGCTTTGGAAATATTCATTTACTCAAAGTTGACCAACTTCAGACGTTTGTATCTGAAAGTGAAAGTACTTTCGGGATGGCAAAGTTTGTAGCTGTAGGTTGTCAGAGTGTAATAAATGGGCTACTTATCGATGGATTGATCTCAAAAAGTGTTTATGACAAATTCATTTTTTACGACATTCTTCCTACTACTTGGATAAGGGAGGTTGTTTTAAAGAAGTATGAGTTAGGAGAGTTTGATGATAAATTGGAGCCAATTTATCTTTCTTTATGAGCAAATGATACCTTTTTGTGTTAAAGGTAAGTAGTTTTACGTGGTTTTTGTTTTCTTTGGATAAACTGAGGTTTCTGCTAATTCTTTTTGCTTTGAAGTTGCTTTGTTTTGGTATTGAAGTTTACCATTTTGGTGTTAAGGTGTGTTATATGAAGAGGATGTTGGGAGTTTTGGCTTTTGTTTTTTGTTTCTTTTTCGTTGGTTTTTCTTATGAATGGTACAGAGATGTTAGTTTTTATCAGATATTTCCTAGGAGTTTTTTTGATTCTAATGGTGATGGGATTGGGGATCTTCAGGGTATAATCAAGAAGCTTGATTATGTAGCGTCTTTGGGGGTTGGAGGAATCTGGCTTAATCCTACCTTCCCTTCACCTTCGTATCATGGCTATGATGTAATTGATTATTACAGTGTCAATCCGCAATTTGGTACTCTTGAGGACATGAAGAAGCTTATAAGTGAAGCTGAGAGGAGAGGTATAAGGATACTTCTAGATTTGGTTATTAACCATACATCTTCTCAGATAGAGTGGTTTAAAAGATCTGAGGCTAGGGATCCTTTTTTTGATAGTTGGTATGTGTGGACTAATGTTTTACCTAAAGTTGAGGGAAAGTATGGATGGGCTAGGCCATGGACTAAGGGTAATTCACCTTGGGAAGTTTGGAATTATTCTTCGGTTAGGAAGGAATACTACTACGCTGCTTTTTGGGGTGGTATGCCGGACCTGAATTTTAGAAATCCGGAGGTTACTAAAGAAATTTACAAGATTGCTAGGTATTGGCTTGAGATGGGGGTAGGTGGCTTTAGGTTGGATGCTGTGAGGTACCTAGTTGAGACGGGGCCAGGTGATGGGCAGGCAGACACTGAAGAAACGAAAATGTGGCTTAGAAATTTCAAAGATTTTTGTAAAAAGGTTAAGCCTGATTCGTTCCTTGTAGGTGAGGTTTGGGTTGCTAATAGAATAATACTTACCTATGGGGACTCGCTTGATGGGTACTTTGATTTTGAGCAAAGAGATGTTTTTGCTTCAACCGTCGGTTATGGACCGAAGGTCGGAAGGTTTTACCAGTACATAAAAGATATGAAGAATATAACAAAGAGCATAGGTACTTGGAAGAAGTTGTATCCATTCACTTCTAATCACGATGTAACGAGGGTTCATTCAATTCTAGAAAGGAGGCCTGATAGTATGGAAAGAATGAAACTATTTGTTACCCTGATGTTCACCTTCCCAGGCAATCCTTTCATCTATCAAGGTGATGAAATAGGTATGGTTAATTCTCCTTATCTTAGGGGCGATATGGCTTACAGAGATCCTATGGTTTGGAGTGATGCCAAGAATGTAAGTTTTACTGCTGGTGCACCGTGGACTTATGTTAACCCTCATCCCGTTATAAATGTTATGGAGCAGGAGAGAAGTAAAAATTCGTTACTTAATCATTATAGAAAAATGTCAAAGATAAGGAAAAGTGAGGAAGTTTTGAGATGGGGAGATATAATAATTGTTTCTAACTCGATTATGGATAGGGTTGTTTCTTTTGCTAGAACTAACACTAATGATTTTATTACTGTTGTTGTTTATCCGTACCCTAAACCAACAAATTTTACACTTTACTTTGGTGATGAGGTTAGCGAAAACATTGGAGGAGGTAGGTTTCTTGATCTTCTTACGTCAAATACCATTTCTATAACGTCGAATAGCATTGATTTTAACTTTGATGGATATACAAATTTAGTTTTAAAACTCATAAAAAATTGATTCTCTGTAATAAGGTGTTAAGTAAATTTTACTAAGAAGTTGGTGTGTAAGGTCTTTATTCATAGAAAGTGGTTTAGCTGTTAACAAAAGTAGTTTCGTAATTGGTAAAAATAGATGTATTATCATTGCTTTATCTAATTCGGTTTGAGTAACAAAAATGGAATAATATTAATTTGTAGTACTTATTTTGAGTAACGCTTATTTTTATGAATTTGTGGTAGTGATAGCTTCTCTACACTTGCGAAAGAATTTGTTCGTAAGTTTTTCTAGAGCAATAGATTCAAAAACTGTTGAAAATAATTTGTTTTTTCTAAATAATTCCTTTTGGTAGACTTGAAAGGTATGAAGAATCAGAATAGATTATGGTTTTAGTTTAGGAGGAAGAATATGAGAAGGTTGTTAGTTGTGATTATAGTACTTGCTTTGTCCACACCTATTTTTGGATTTTTTGGAGGGAATGTTAGGGAACTGAAGGAGCTAGGGTTATCTGCAGAGCTTTTGGCGAGTGGTGATGTAAAACTTAAAAGCCCTAAGATAGAGATAGTTGTGTCTCCTAAGAAGGGCGGTAGAGTGATGTCTGTTGTTGATTTGACAACAAAGCAGCAAATTGTTGAGACGTTCAATGAAAATGATCCGAAGACAGGTGGTGCATTTTACGATATTTTGGATTTCCTTTGGCCGGGTACTGCAGAGAGAGAGTATTCTTTGGAGGGTTGGGGCATATCTACGAAAGACAAAACAGCTTTTGTGGAGGTTTCTTACACCATAGGTAATGAATCTGATAAAGCTAAGGGGTTACGAATAAGGAAGCTTTTTAAAATTAACGCAATAGACCCTAGGATAGAGGCAACTGTAACTGTAGAGAATGTTACTTGGGAAGAGAAAAAGTTTTCTTACTGGCACCAAACTAGGCCTATATTGGGTGATGTTAGCAATACGAACAAGACCATATATTTAGATATTCAAGGTGAAGCTAGTTTTATAAACTTTGAGCCAGGTTCCGGAGGTAGAGGTGATATACTGACGGAAGGCAATTACTTTGGCTTTGTTTCTAAGTTTGCGTCAAACTCTTTGCTTATAGTTGTTGAACCTAACAGTGTGAGTAAATTTTGGACCTGGCATGACGTGAAACTTCCTACATTTGACATAATATTCAAGGAAGTTACTTTAGCGCAAGGTGCTAAAAGAACTTATTCTATAGATTGGGTAGTTTTGCCGCAGTTGCCTTTTATAAGCTATGCTGATAAGAACACTGGTTTGGTTGTGGGGTTGGATGTGTATGATGTCTCTGTATCGAAAGCTACTATAGACTTCTTCGTTTCGGCATACAAGAGTGAGATTATCCGAAAGATGGAAATGGTTTATGTGGTGTTTACCTTTGAGGATTCGCTGGGTAAAGTTATATCGACTCTTTCGGAAACAAATGTGTTTACAATTTTACCGTATTCAATTGATAGAAAGACTCTGAGAGTTAATTTGCCTAGTGTTAGAGGTGGGTACTATTACGTGAGAGCTAGTGTTTTTGATAATTCTGGTAATTTACTCTTTTCGACTAAGAAGGCATTGAAGGTTGGACAGATAACGATACCGAAGTTTGATAGAACCTTGAGAATCGCTTTTATTTGGACTCTGCACCAGCCCCTATGGGATAACCCCAAGCAAATCAAGCAGAATATCTCGAGTTTCCTACCTATATACTCAAAGATAGTTGAGCTTTACTCGAAAAGAAATACTCCGGTTAGTATTAATGTGACTGGTAGTTTGCTTTATCAGCTTGCCTATTATTATCCAAAACATTTGGAGGAGTTTAGAAAACTCTTCACGAGGAATAATGTTGAATTACTCCTGAGTTCATTTTCTTATGCATTACTTCCTTTCCTGAACGATGAGGAAATTTACAGAAATATAATGCTTGACAAGGAGTTTAAAGATAACTACCTTGGAGTTCGTAATATCCAAGGGGTTTGGCTTCCGGAAATGGCTTTCTCGGATAAAGTTATTTATCCGATTTCGAGGACAGGGGCAACCTGGATAGCTATAGCCGATTTGGCTGTTGAGAATGGTTATAGGGGCCTTGAACTAGATTACAATATTCCCTATAGGTTGTTGACAAAGGTGGGAACGTTGAATGCTGTCATAGTTGATACGAAGGCTTCCAGAATATTGTATAGAAAAACTGATAGAGCAATTGATGAGTTTATCCAATACCTGGTGAGTATAAACGAGAAGGCTAAGGACAACAAAGTTGTCGTAGTTGCCGATAATGGTGAATCAATAGGTGATGGTGTGTTCATGAACAAACTCTTTGATGCTCTAGAGAGAATACCGTGGATTAAGATTGTTAAGGTTTCGGATATATTTAGAGATGTACCACCGATTAAGGATTTGTTAGCTGAGAAGATAACAGGCAGTTGGTATTATGACCCTGAGGAAAAAAGAAGTTCATTTAGACTATGGTTTGATTCAAAGATTAAGAGAGAGATGTGGGATTTATGTGATGAGACGGCAAAGGATGTAATAAAAGTTATGGAGAACTTCAAGCAGGCAGAGGATGTTGGTGTTGATATTTCGTACCCTGCGTTCTTGTTTGAGAATGCTTGGAGGCATCTAATAATAGCGAGGGATTCTGGATGGATATGGATGGGCTCACAGGTGGGAATAGACAGGATTAAGAGCGAATTGAACAAATCGAAGTATTATCTCAAGGATTTGTACGAAGCGTTACTTACTTCTATCAGGGGAGATGTTTTGAAGAATGCTCCTAAGTTTACTGAAGGTGCAAGGCAGGTTAGTGTTGCTGAGTTTGAGGATATAAAGAGTTCGGCTAAAGGTAAAGTCCTTACAGTGGAAAGTTTTGTTGTTAAGCCTAAGGTGCCGTCAAGGAATTCTTTCGTTTCGGTGAAAGTAATACTAGGTAATATATACGAGTTTATAGATTTCTCTAAGGCTAGAGCGATATTCTCGATAAATGGTCAGCCGCAGTATTATGAGAAACCTGTTAATCTTGAGTATAACGGTGAGGTTTTGGTTAATTTGGGAGTTTCACCAACTGAGAAGGCATTAGTTGAGATTTATTTCTTGTTTGAGAGCTTTAGTAAGAAGAGGCAACTTGTGGGGCCGTTTACATTCAAAGTTGAATAATTTTTAGGGGGATGTCACGCATCCCCTTAAGTCACTTTTATAACAATTTATTGAACAATTTCGTTTGGTAAGTTATAGCACATTTTCGTTCTTAGTCCAGGAATAGAGATGTTCCATGTTGTAAGTAGGTAAGTGAATTACTAAAAACGAGGTTAATTATTCCGAAAGTTAGAAATAAGAGGGGGTAAGGTTATATGATGAGATCTCTTTATTCAGGGGTTTCGGGGTTAGTAAATCATCAGGTGAGAATGGATGTTATTGGTAACAACATTTCGAATGTTAATACTTACGGTTTTAAAAGAGAGAGAGTTACTTTTCAGGATATTATATCTCAGATGATGGAAGCTGCTGCTAGACCCACTGATGAGAGAGGTGGTATAAACAGTAAACAAGTTGGTTTGGGTATGGCTATAGCAAGTATTGACAAGATAATGACGCAAGGTAGTATCCAGACTACGGGAATTAATACGGATTTAGCAATTGCTGGTGAAGGATTCTTTGTCCTTAAGAAAGGAGAGCAGCTATTTTATACTAGGGCCGGTAACTTTTACATAGATAAAGATGGTTTATTGGTTAATGCTAATGGTTTTAAAGTGCAGGGATGGAGAGCTCAGAAGCTTGAGACTGGCGAGATAGTTATTAACCCCTCTGGGCAGATAGAAGATCTTTATATACCTAAAGGTGCGAAGAGTCCTGCAGCTGCAACTACTATAGTCAAGTATAGATCAAACTTGAACAGTGCTACTCCGATTATAACCCCTGAGTCAACTGAACTTGATAGGGAGAAGTATACTCATAAGACAAGTGTTGACGTTTTTGATTCGTATGGTAATAAGTATAGGATGTTTGTTGATTTTATTAGAGTTGGGCTTAATAGGTGGGAGGCGACCGTAAATGTTGAAGGTATCCGGAATGTGATTGTTAGTGTAGGTGAATCTAAGGTAGACAACAACAACAAGTTTACGATTGAATTTGATTCAAAGGGCACTTTAAAGAGTGTGTCAGATAACAGTGTCAATCCTACTGTCCTTGATAATGGCACTCTTTCGGTTAACGTTAGGTTTGTCTTGCCTGATGGTAAAGAGCAGACTATTAAATTACAGTTAGGTGATGTTGGAAGTATAGAGAACAGTATTACGCAGTTTTATGCACCTTCTACAGCTGGACATTATGATCAGGATGGGCACGCTATGGGATACCTAGAAAGTTTCAAAATTGATAGTTCTGGTACTATAATAGGTGTATTCACAAACGGTTTACAGGAGCCGTTAGGGCAGATTGCTTTGGCTGGTTTTACTAATCCTCAGGGCCTGGAGAAAGTGGGTGAGAACCTTTATATAGAGACGATGAACTCAGGGCTGGCTGATATAAGCCCGGCGGAAATAAAGGGTAAGGGCAAGATATATTCAGGTGCTTTGGAGATGTCAAATGTTGATTTATCTGATGCTTTTGTTGATATGATAGTTACTCAGAGAGGCTTCCAAGCAAATTCTAGAACAATAACTACAACTGACCAAATGCTACAGGAATTGCTGAACCTTAAGAGGTAAGGTTAATTTTGCGGGGAGCTTAGCCTCCCCGTTTTCAAAATAAGCTTCTTTCGAAATTCTTTTTGGGAATCATCTGGTTGAGATAAGAAGTAGTGTTTTAAGGTTTAGTTCTAGTTATTGATTGTAATGATAAAAATTTATCAGTCTTTCAAATGTTTATCTCGAGGTTATGTTTTGTAGAAGCGTGACATTTTTTTGGGCAAAGGAGTCTTCCGTGGTAATCTTTTAAATGGATAAATTCTTCGCTTGGTGATTAAAATATTAAATTCGTGATGGGGGATTGTTATGGAGTACAGATTTGATGAGATAGAAAAGAAGTGGCAAAGAATCTGGGAAGAGAGGGGGTTATTTAAATCTGTAAGGGATGATAGTAAGAAGAAGTACTATGTTCTTGTTATGTTTCCTTATCCTTCAGGGAAGATCCACATGGGGCATGTGAGAAACTACACAATAGGCGATGTCATTGCTAGATATAAAAAATCAAAGGGCTATAATGTTCTTCATCCTATAGGTTGGGATGCTTTTGGGTTGCCAGCTGAGAATGCAGCTATAAGTAAGGGGGTTCATCCTGCTGAATGGACTTATAGGAATATAGAGGTGATGAAGAGTCAGCTTAGGAGATTAGGCTTTTCGTATGATTGGGACAGGGAAATAGCTACATGTGATCCTGAGTACTATAAATGGAATCAGTGGTTTTTCTTGAAGATGTATGAGAGAGGTTTAGTATACAGGAAAACATCTCCTGTTAATTGGTGTCCTCATTGCGGTACTGTTCTTGCTAATGAGCAGGTAGTGGATGGTAAATGTTGGAGGTGTGATACGCAAATAGAAATGAAAAATATAGAACAGTGGTTTATAAAAATAACTGATTACGCTGATAGGTTGTTGGAAGACCATGCTAAACTTGGTAAATGGCCTGAGAAAGTTATAGCGATGCAGAGAAACTGGATAGGTAAAAGCTTTGGTGTTGTTGTTAACTTCAAGCTAGATGATGGTTCCGATTTCCCAATATTCACTACTAGACCTGATACTATATTTGGTGTTACTTACATGGCTATAGCTCCTGAGCATCCATTAGTTGACAAAATAATGGAAGAGAATCCAAGTATTGCAGAGGAAGTAAAGAGGATGAGAAGAGAGGATTACAGATTAAGAACGTCTGAGGAATACGAGAAGGAAGGTGTGTTTACAGGTAGGTATGTAGTAAATCCCCTTACAAATGATAAGGTGCCTCTGTGGGTTGCTAATTTTGTTCTCATGGAGTATGGTACTGGGGCTATCATGTGCGTTCCAGCACATGATGAGAGAGATTTTAAGTTCGCTAAGAAATACAATCTGCCAATAAGGGTTGTTATTCAGCCGAAGGACAGAGAACTAAGAGTAGAGGAAATGAAAGAGGCTTATACTGAAGAGGGTGTACTCGTTAATTCTGGTCAATTTTCGGGACTTAGTAGCAAGGATGCCGTGATCAAGATAATAGAATACATTGAGAAGAATGGGCTTGGGCAAAGGAAGTACAATTATAGGTTAAAGGATTGGCTTATTTCTAGGCAGAGGTATTGGGGTACTCCTATACCCTTCATAAAGTGTAGTGATTGTGGTTATGTGCCCGTACCTTATGAGGATTTACCTGTTATCCTTCCGAGGGATATAGCATTTACGGGTAAGGGTAACCCGCTAGAGACCAGTAGGGATTTCTTGAAAGTTAAGTGTCCCAAGTGTGGTAAGGATGCTATCAGAGAAACTGATACCATGGATACATTCTTTGATTCAAGTTGGTACTATGCTAGGTATACATCGCCTAGGTATGATAAAGGGCCTTTTGACAAAGAGGAGAGCAAGTATTGGCTTGATGTTGACCAATACATTGGTGGTATTGAACATGCTATACTTCATTTGCTTTATGCTAGGTTTTTTCATAAGTTCATGAAAGATTTGGGGCTTGTTGATAGTGATGAACCATTTGTGAACCTTCTTACTCAGGGAATGGTTTGTAAGAAGTGGGTAAGTATTTCTATGCTTCTGAATCACTTAGGGTTAACGGAAAGCGATACTATTGGTGTTCTTGCTAAGAAGCTAAATGTTGAAGGAGTTAATGACACTAGAGTTATTAAAGATGTAATGAATGAGAATAACTTGACGTTAGCAAGCAACGTGTCGCTGCTTTTTGAAGGTATTGGTTTGCCTGGTAGAGATGAGATTTTAAAGAAGCTTGAAGAGGAAATAGGTGAATCTGCGAAGATGTCAAAATCCAAGCACAACACTGTTGATCCGGATGACATGATAAGGAAGTATGGAGCTGATGCTGTTAGATTGTTCATTCTGTTTGCTGCGCCACCGGAGAAAGATTTGGATTGGAGTGATGAAGGTATAGAGGGAGCATATAGATTCTTAAATAGGGTTTGGAGATTGGTAGTAAATAATATCGAAATGATTAAGAATACGCCGGATTTGGATTATTCAAAGATTGGTTCTAACCTTGATAAAAGGTCTAAGGACCTTCTTATAAAGATTAACTTAACTGTAAAGAAAGTTACGGAAGATATAGAAAGGGATTTTAGCTTCAACACAGCAATAGCTAGCTTGATGGAACTGACTAATAGTCTACAGTCATTTAATCCTTCTAATGAAGTAGAAAGGAGTATTTTCAAAGAAGGAATTATTAAACTCATAAGGTTATTACATGTTTTTACTCCTCATATTACAGAGGAACTTTGGGAAATGTTGGGTAATACTCAGCTTTTGGCAACTATGGACTGGCCCCAGTTTGATTCAAGATTCCTAACTTATGATACCATTGAGGTACCTGTTCAGATTAACGGCAAGGTCAGAGCTAGAGTTACAGTGAGTGCCGATGTGAGTGAAGAGGAGCTAAAGAAGATCGCTTTGAATGATGAAACTGTGAAGAAATATCTAACTTCGGAACCTAAGAAAGTTATAGTTGTTTCTAAGAAGCTTGTTAGTATTGTTTTGTAAACTTCTCTAGTGGAGGCTTATGCCTCCACTAAAATGATAATGTTTTATTGAAATTTTCCATATAGTTGGGAGATTTAATCTCTTAGAAACTGAATCTCTATGATTATTGATACTAAGCGTATCAAAGTTGTATTATATTCTTATGCTTAAGGAGGTCATTATTTTTGTTTTTTCTGTTGTCTTTTTTCTTATTGTTGGTGTTATTGTTAGTGTCTCTGATTTAGATTTTAAACTTGCTGAAGTTGCTTTAGGTAGCTCCGTAGATACCAAAGAAGTTAAATCTGGAGTTTATTCAAAGAAAAAATCCGATAATAGTAATGTTATGAATGCTATCACTGTTAAGGTCATAATGGACAATGGTGAAAAGTTGGTTAGCATTGATTATGGTACTTCACAACTTGAGGTTATGGTTGTGTTTGGTAAGAAGTTTGAAAATATCTTGACAATAAGTAACTACTTTAAAATAATTAATAACGGAGATGTTATAGAAGTGAGGTAGTTTATGGATAAAAAAATTGATGAAATAGAAATAGAGGAGATAAACTTGGATATTGATGATAAGTATGAGGTTACCCTTGATATTAGTCCCTCTACTGATGATATACTTGAAAGCCTTAAGATCGATCAGCCGATATCTAAGGAAGAAGAAGAATTGAGGCTAGAAGAAGTTAAAGAAGAAGGGGAGATTGGATATGAGAAAGGTGGTATTGTTACGGAGGAGTCTAATTTGTTAGAGTTAGGGGAGGAGTTAAAAGAAGTCTCAGGCTTAGAAAATATTGAGATGCCACAAAAGGTTGGATTTGAAGCTCAAGAAGTTGAAGAAGCTCAAGAAGAGGAAGGTGATATTTCTCTTTCAGTTGAGGAACTTGATAGTATTCTTAGCGAAGCTAAAGTTGAGGAAGTGCCTAGTGAAGATGTTGCTTTAACTATTTCTGAGGAAGAGGAAGCTAAAGAGGAGGAAAAGTTGTCTACTGAGATAAGCAGTGTTGATTTTTCTGCTTCTGAAGAGGCTATTAGGTTTGAGGAGGAAAAGTTATCTACTGAAAAGGGAGTTGTTGAAGATTTAGGGGATGTTGTTGTAATGGATAGTGAAGGGTTCAATAAGGTTGTTTCCGAAGAATTGCCACCTATAGAGGAGAAGCCAGCGGAGATTGAAGAAGAAACGAAGACGGTTGGTTTTGAGGAGGAATTTTCTTTCGGTGAGGCTGTGAGTCCTGGGGAGTTGGGTATCGGTGAAGAAAAGAAAGAGGAGTTTGAGTTTAGTGAGTTTGCCGAGATAACTGAAGAGATGGTAGAGGAGCAAAAGTTGAATGTTGTAGAAGGTGGAGAGGAAGTTTTTGTTGGGGTTAGTGAAGAAGTACCTCTTGAGATTAGTGAAACTAGAGAAGAAGCAATTGGAGAGTTTGAGGAAATTGGTGAGATAGGTTTGGGAGAGATGGAATTAGGGGGTCTCAAGGAAGAATCAGTTACCAAGGAACGAGTTGAGGTGTTTGATGATATCAGTATCTCGAAAGAGGAATATGGAATTGTAGAGGAAATTCCGGAAGCTATAGAGATTGACGAGGAAGTCAAATATTCTGTTACTCCTAAAGAGGTTGGTATTGAAGAAATAGAGGTTGCACCTGAGGTTGAAACGAGTGGTATTGTTGGTATTGGCTTTGAAGAAGAGGCAAAGGAGAAGGTAGAAGACAAAACGAGAGGAGCAGAAGAGGTTATAAGTTTTGTTGAAGAATCTATAGGTTTGCCGGAGGTTGAGGAGGAAACTCTGAGTATTGGGGAGAGAGAAGCAAAGATAGAGGAGGCGATAGAGGGCTTATCTGATGTTGAGAGAGAAGCTTTGAGGAAAGTGCTTAAGTACTTGGATAAACTCCTTGAGAGTTTGCCTGAAGAGAAGGTTAAAGAGTTTGCTTCTTCTGAGTACTATGACCTTTACGTAAGGTTATTTGATAAGCTAAACATAAAGTAGAGGGGTTTATGGGATTACTTGATAAAGCGAAGAGTTATCGAGAAAAGCTTATTATAGAGAGTTTGTCTGGTCAGAGTGATTTATTTAAGCATAAGCCGGTTACACTCGAGGATTTAAAGATCCTCAAGGATTACTATGAGAGGGTACTAAGTGAAAAAAGCCTTCCTGTTGGTGCTAAGTTTTCTTTGCTTTCTCTCGTTGTTAAGATTGCGGAGGATGTAAAGTATTTTTCATCTATTGAAAGTATAGCATCTACACTTTATACGGTTCTTAGCAGAGTTGGGTTTAATGTTATTGGAATAGGTTATTTTTACGAAAAGTTTGATGTTGTTTATGGTGCGATAGAAGAAAGTGAGGTGCCTAGTTGGTTTGGTAGCGGGTATTATGTTTCTTCAAACGGGTCAACTTACTTTAGGATACCGGGAGAAATGGCTACTTTTGTTGTTGCTAAATGTTCGGGAAGCGATAGTATGAGTGAGGATGTTGATATGGTTATTTCTCGTTGTTTCGATATACTTTCTGTTGCCCTTAAGCTTATACAAAATAGAAGTGGTGATCTCTACAGGTTTTATGGTTATAGGAATGCCTTGATTTTCAAGACAATAAGGAGTATTTTGGAGGATATTTACATTGAGCCTAAAGATAAGGTTGTTATGTTATCTTACTATTTCAAGGAGTTTTTTGGTTTGAATTACGTTATTGTTTTTAGCGATAAAATGATACCTGAAGTTGCCTTTGGTTTGCCGTTTGATGCAATAAGAGAATTGAAATTAGACGAAAACTTGATAGGTAAAAATATAAACATTTCACAAGTTGTTGATATGAATCTTTCTATTCTTTTCAGTTATGGATCTAAGAATGTAGCGTTTGTTAGATTTATGGACAAAGTGATAGGAATAGGAAGTAACTATGATCTTTCAAGTGTGATTGAGATAATAGCGAGTATTGCGTGATAAGCGCTTAAAGCATTTTTTGGTTACTCATTGGGGTTGATGAACTTTCTTCATTGGCAAGTAAAGGTTAGCCATGTGCCTAATAGCATGTTTTTATTAGGATGTACAAGGATGTAGCCTCAGAAAGTTAATCAAGTTCTGAGTTTTTGATAAGCTTTATTAGTTTTCCAAAAAACTGATTTGTGATGTTTGCTAGGTGATTATTCTTGATTATATTATTATTTAGAGGTGAACTATGAGGAAACTGTTAGTTTTGTTCTTGTTTTTGCTAATTTCTCTTCCTTCAAGAGGTTTTATTGTGTATAAGTA
Source organism: uncultured Brevinematales bacterium (assembly GCA_964475465.1). Taxonomy (GTDB): domain Bacteria; phylum Spirochaetota; class Brevinematia; order DTOW01; family DTOW01; genus JAPYWX01. Next base: position 3,817 of record CAYYXA010000034.1, on the reverse strand, counting down.
TATTTCTGAGGGTGTTACTCCTGGTAGTGAAGGTTTTTCTAAGGTTTTTTTACCTTTTGACAGTTCGCCTTTTGCTGTATTTTCTTCTCCTCAATCTTTAGATATTTCCCAAAGCTATTTTTTGAGTTTTTCACTGAATAACATTCCAGGTTCTACTCTTCCTGTTGTTTCAGGTTATTTTAAACTTTTTGGTTTTCCTTTGAATATAGGATTGGGTATACAAGGTAGTGATGATATTGCTTTTAATGATTATGGGGATAATGTGGGTACTATTGGTGAAAGTTTTATAATGTTTGGTTTGGGTAGTAAGTTTAGTAATGTGTTTTCTTTCGACTTTGCTGATTTTGATTTAGGTGCGTCTTTAATTTTTTCTTCCCAAACTTGGCATCTTAGCTGGTATAGCGTTACTGATTACTTTTTGGAGAATTTTTTTGTTTTTAATTTTGGTGCTTTAGCGAAAATGAAAAATATTGACTTTTCGTTGACTACGAGATTTTTCATTGGAGGGTTTTTTGGTAATTTTTCGTTTGGTAATTTCACAGAACTAGGAATTAGGTTCTCGCCTTTGGCTTTGTTCTTCGATGATAAAGGGTTGTGGAATTACTTTTACTTGTATCCTGTTGTTGGCCTGGGATTTATAAGGGATTTCCCTAGTGAACGTAACTTTGTTAATTCTTATCAAAACTTTGTTTATGGTATTGGTGTTTCTTCTGAGCCTTTGGAGGGCCTTAGAATTTCATTTAGCCTCGATAATAAAAGTATTTCTTTGTCTTTAATTTTAAGTTTCATTAGTTCACCTTTGGGAGTGGGGAATATAAGCTCTTCGTCTTATTATTACCAGTACTTGCCTAGTGTGTACTTGATTTTTGGTGAAAAGGGGGTTAAGCAGGTTTTAGGTATCACTCCTGATAAAGAAGAAGTTGAGAAGGGAATTTTGGAGTTTGAAAGAGGAAATTTCAGTGAATCAAAGAAGCATTTTGATAAAGCTCTTAGTTATAATCCTACGAATAAGGTTGCTTTAATATATACTCAGAAGTTGAAGATTAGGCTTGAAAGTGATGAGTGGCTTACTGCAGAGCAAAGAGAATTCATTAAGACGCTTCTTACGAGAGCCCAGGTTCTCAAATCTCGAGGGCAATATGGTGACGCTATCAGAGAGTACAAAAAAGTTTTGGAGGTGAATCCTTATAATTCTCAAGCACTTGATGGAATTAGAGAGATAGAGAGAATTGTTTCTGATGAAGTTACTAAGAATTATAGGGAAGCTTTGTCTCTGTTTTCTCAAAATAGATTGTTTGAAGCTAAAACCGTAATAAGTAGTAATTTTACCCTTAACCCTTATCATGAACCTACTTTGAAGTTGGCTAAGGAGATAGATGATAGGATAGCATTGGAGACTGTTAAGAAGTTAGAAGAGCAGCAGAAAGTGGATTTGTCTTACTCTCTTTATAGGCAGGGGCTTCAAGAATTCTCTTCGTATAACTTTGCTAAAGCTCTTGAGTTTTTTAATAAAGCCATAGAGGTTTACCCTGAAAATAAGGAAGCAATTGAGTACAGAAATAAAACTCTTAAAGAAATAGAGATATCTTCAAGAATCAAGCAAGATAAGGCTAGATCTGATGCTCTTGTTGTCGAAGGAATTAACCTTAGAAACAAAGGTGATTATTGGGAGGCTGTAAGGAAATTTAGAGAAGCGATTTCTTACTACAACCAAAACAGTGTTGCTTACGCAGAATTGAGCAACACTATACAGATTATAAAATCAAATGCTTTTTCTTATGATGCAATTGCAATGGAGCTATTTGGTCAGGGTAAATTTAGTGATGCTTTTAATACATGGGATAAGGCTATAAAACTACTTAGAGATCTACCGGAGGCTATGAGTGTAGCACAGAAAGTTAGTAATAAGATGGAGGAGCTGAAATCTAACATAGATATCAGTATTTCCAAGGCTAGGACTTTACTTAAGAATAAAGATTATACTGGTGCTATGAAAGAGGCTAGAGCTGTCCTTGTCATTCAGAGTAATAACTCTGAAGCAATTAATATATTCAGGGAGGCTAAGGCAAAATATGATGATATTGTTAATAGTTTGCTTAATGAAGGTATCTCACTTTATAGGTCTTCTTCGTACGATTTGGCTCTGAGCAAATTTGATTCTTTGGCTAATATTATAGATACCTCGGATCCGAGGTATCCTTCTTTTAAGAGTTATTACGATGAAACTAAGAAAAAGGTTAGGGAGCTGAACGTATCATATAAAGTAAAGGAAGGATTGAATAAAGTTGAAGGGCTTATGGCTAACTACGATTACAAAGGGGCTATGAATGTATTAAAAGATCTACTTTCGATTGATCCTAACAACAAAGAGATTCAGGCGAAACTGAAAGAGGTTGAGGCGAAATCGAAGGAATTTTCTTTAAGAGAAGAGATATCAAGGCTAATTTCTTCAGGCTTGAGGTCGATAAGGAAAGGTGATTATGTAAGTGGTATTGATTATCTGAAACAAGCTAGGGAGAAATCGTTGTTTCTCGGCGATGATACGTCTTTGATTGATTCCTACATATCTAAGGCTGAGGAAGAATACAAGCTTTATAGGGATAAGAGCTTCTCTGAAGGCAAGGCTGCGTATGAAAAAGGTGATTACATAACTGCTAGAGAAAAATTAGAACTAGCGCTGAAGAATAATCCCGGTTCTTCTGAAATAAAGATTCTTCTCTTGGAGGTTAATAACAAGCTTAGAGATTTAGAGAAAGATCTTCTTATCAAAGCTGACGATCTCTTTGCTAGGGGGCAATATGATGAGGCTATAAAGGTTTATGATAATCTTCTTAGGATTAACCCTGATAATGAACTTTACAAGTTCAAGATTGGCAATGCAAGGAAAATTTCTGATGGAATTAAGGAGGTTAATAATCTTGTTGCTTCTCGGAAATATACAGAAGCTTTGGATTTGGTTGATGATTTACTCAACATTAATCCATCAGATAATAATTTGCTGAGCCTTAAGGATAGTATTTTAGAGAAGCTTTTACAGATGATTTCTAGTCTAAAAGCAGAGGCAGATAGTTACATAAGGAATGAGCAATATAGAAAGGCTATTTCAAGGCTAGAGATAGTGGTAAAGGCGAATCCTAGCGATACCGAGGCAAGGTCTAAGTTAAAGTTTGCTAGCTTGAAGTTGAATGAAAAGATAAATAGTAACCTTAAGTTAGCAAATGATGCTTATAATAAAGGTGATTACAAATCGGCAATTTTGTATGCTTCTAGAGTTTTGGAGGAGGCACCAGGTAATAAGGTAGCTTCTCAGATACTTGTTCAGTCGAGAAATGAGTACAATAAGATTTTATCTCAAAAGAAGGAAAGTTTGGATAAGGAGATAGCCAAATATATGGCTATGGGCATGGAGAATTACCGAAAAGGTAATATAGAAGAAGCAGTGAAAAACTGGAAAAAGGTTTTGGAGCTGGATCCTAACAACGATCAGGCCAAGAAGTATATAGCTAGAGCACAGCTTGGGCAATGAATAATGAGGGGATGGTCGGATTTGAACCGACGAATAGCGGTTTTGCAGACCGCCGCCTTAGGCCGCTTGGCTACATCCCCTTAACTCAAAATTAATATAATCAATTCCTTTTCACTTTGTCAACTTTCGGAAATTGTGTTGATAATATATTGTCAAAGAGTTGAAAATTCATAGTAGTGGTGTTAGTTCGGGAATTTTGAATTTTATGGTTACTTATCCGAAAATAGTTCTATGTCCAGAGTGATTTTGATTATTTCTGCAATTGTTTTTTTATTTTCTTTATCATTAGTT
>CAYYXA010000033.1:0-7933 GCA_964475465.1 uncultured Brevinematales bacterium | reverse complement strand
CCTTTACATCCTTGATTAAAAGCCATATCAGTTTTAACAATTGCAACATATCCAATAGGAGCTCTTGTTGACAAGATAACTGAACCTGCTGGTAAAATATTTGATCCTACCCTTAATCCTTCTTCTGTTATAGTTCTTTCTGTAGTTTTGATGAACAGTGAGTTGACTTTACTTAAATCGTTCGGTGTAACCCAGTAAATTCTTCCGTTCCAATACCTTGGATTTTCTGTTCTTGGAGTACCTCCTAGTTTTATCTCAAACAATTTTTTATCTCCCAACCTCACCACTTCCCAATTTTCTGGTATTTCTCCGATTTCGGTTTTCTTTAATTTTCTTCCTTTTCTAAAGGATGGTCCGCCGTATTTAAAAAGGTCTGCCATTAAAGATTTCTTTAGCTCCTTCGTCTTTTCAATAATTTTATCCTGCACATCAACCGCTTCTTGAACAGTGTCAAGAATTTTGACAATTTTTTGCTGGATGTGAAGAGGTGGGAGGGGAATTTCTAGGTTTAAAAATTCTTTCTTCTGTAGATGTCTCAATCCTGAGCCTCTGAATAATACCTCGTCAATATATCTTAATCGAGAAAAAATTTGAAAATATACATATTTAGTAAGTACTTCTTTAGTAAGTTCTTCCTTAATCCTTAATGACCAAGTATCTCCTGAATAGCTTGCTTTTCCGTTATAATATTTGACATTCGCATAACCGCCAGTTGCTAGAAAAATATTAGCCCCATCTACCAGATACTCACTATGAGTAAGGATATTATTACCACTTGTAAAGAACAGATATTCTCCGGAATTTGTAGCATCCTCAACCTTAAATGGTGATTTTATATTCTCCTCACAGATCTCCCCCAATTTCCTCTTTACCCACCTCATAGCTTTTCTCCTATTTTTATTTAATTGCCTTCAAAATTTTCATTAATTTCTCTTCTACCTTTTTTCTCTCTTCTTCCACTTTCTTCAAATCTGCAACAATCTCACCTATCAGCCTATATTCCTCTTCCTCAGCCACACTTACGAACCTTGACGGGCTTAGGTTGTAATCGGCTTCTTTCGCATCTTCAATTGTTATGACCTTTGAAAACTTTTCAATGTCTTTGAATGCCTTGTAAGCTTTTACGATTTTTTTGATGTTTTCGTCTGAAAGAGTGTTTTGTTTTTTACCTTCTTCGTATTCTCTGCTTGCATTTATTAGCAAAATTTTACCTTTCCTATTGAGTGGCTTTTTCTTATTGAAAATTATTATTACCGAAGGAGCACCAGTATTATAGAAGAGTTTTTCGGGAAGAAGAACAACACACTCAAATAAATCGTCCTCTATTACTCTTCTTCTAATTTCTTTTTCCCTACCTCCCCTTGAAACGGAACCAGTATCAAGCACTATTGCAACTTTTTCCCTCGCTGAAGCAAGCATGTGCTGAATCCAAGCCCAATCAGCTGAGTTATTCGGTGGATATCCATATACAAACCTCTTTTCAGCATAGTCCCCTTTCTTGAGTGTCTCCTCTCCATAACCGTCCTGGTTCCATGGTGGATTAGCTAAAACGTAATCAAAAACTTCTATAAAATCCCCTTCTTTGAACTTAGGATAAAGAAGAGTATCACCAAGCTCAAATTTTGCCTCAATATCGTGCAACAATAAGTTCATTTCAGCTATTGCCAATGTCTTGGAGTTCACCTCTTGCCCACAAAGTTTATGAGGACTTACATTCTTTTTCTCCTTAAGATACTTGTAAGCAGCTATAAGGATCCCACCTGACCCTAAAGCAGGATCATAAAGGCTTTTCTTTTCCTCAGGATCAACCATCTCTACCATAAGTTCTATCACTTCCCTAGGTGTGTAAACTTCCCCTTCCTTGGCCTTCGTAGGAGCAAAATACTTTAGTATCCATTCATAAGCATCCCCAAGAATATCCGTAGAGACTTCCTTAAATGAATACTTACTAAAAAGTTCAACCAACTGCCTAAGAATATCTTCATTCTCCGGATTACTTGTAAAAGCATGAAAATCAAATTGAGAAAATATAATCCTATACTTCTCGTTCTTCTCTTCAAGCTTCTTAACAGTAGATGAAAGCTTTTCGGAAAGGTTCCCGGGACTATTCCTAACGTTGTCCCAAAGCAAACTTCTATCAAAATTAAATTTGTGATATATATCTTCCTCCGCCTCCTTCTCGGCTTCCTCCTTAGACCAACCAATACTTATAAGATACTTCCTCCTCTCCTCAAATTCCTTCTCCCACCTGTCAGAAATAGCCTTGTAAAAAAGAAGAAAAAGAATAAACGTATAATCAACCCTAGTCCTAATAAGATCAGCAGCCTGCTTACAAAGAGATATTAACTTGTCTTTATCAACTTCGTAAATATCTTTGAATAATTTAATGTTGTTGTTACCCATTGTATCCCCTTCCCTCCTTAGGAGGGAAATTTTAAGATATTCTTCTTCTGTAGTCAACTATAGTTGCTTGGCTTGTTTGTTTTTTTTGCTTTTGCTTGCTTGTGCTTTTGGTTTTTTTGTAAACAAATAAGTTAACATAATTTTATTATTTTTTCTACAATTCAAGGTTTGTAATTTCCAATCTGTAAGAACAAGGCAAATGAAGCCAATTCCTTGATAGTTGATTTACAAATTTATTATATTGATATTCAGCTATGTTTTCGGGGCTAATTAAGTATTTGGGGATAGTTTCAAAGCCACTTTTAGGGCAGAGGGAAGGAGAAATAGTTATAGAAACAAAAAATGATTTACCAAAGCTTGTTGATATTGGTGGAAGTGTTTCAGTAAATGGTGCATGTCTAACACTTACGAAGAAATCAAACACTTACTTAACCTTCTTTGTAAGCAAGGAAACGATTGAAAAGAGTACATTGGGCAGGTTAAACCAAGGCAGAATTGTCAACCTCGAGTTACCTACTACACCCACCTCATTTCTCGATGGGCACATTGTTCTTGGACATGTTGACACTACTGGCAAAATAGTAAGCAAAACAACGCTAGAAAGCCAAAATCAAAGTGTAAAAATAACAATACAAATAAAAAAAGAGTTCATGAAATACATTGTACCAAAAGGATCAATAGCAGTAGACGGAATAAGCTTAACGATAGCAGACTATAGCGATTCAGAAAATACCTTTTCCGTTCAAATCATACCTCACACGTTCGAAAACACAAACCTCAAGCACCTAAACCTTTACGATGAAGTGAACATTGAGTTTGATATAATAGGAAAGTATGTTGAAAGGTTACTAGAGTTTAATAAAAAAGGCTTAACAATGGACAAAATTAGGGATTTCTTAGGGACTTAGATAACATTTCCTCGGCGTACTTTATCCCCACTTCCGTCTCATTTCCGATCATCCTGGCTATTTCTTTCTTTCTCTCCTCCATTGTAAGCTCTCTAACCATAACTTTTGTCTTGGATCCTTCAAAAACTTTCTCCACTCTAAAGTGTGTGTTTGCTCTTGAGGCAACCTGAGGGAGGTGAGTTATGACTATTACCTGCCTCTTTTTAGCTATTTCCCGAATCATCTCACCAACAACGTTAGCAGTGTTCCCACCAATCCCAACATCAATTTCGTCAAATATCATCATATCAACTTCACTAACATCCGAAAGCACGTTCTTCAGTGCTAACATTATTCTCGATATTTCACCACCTGAAGCAACTTTTCTAAGAGGTTTAGGCTCTTCTCCAGGGTTCACTGATATCAAAAACTCAACTCTGTCTATACCTGTCTCATTAACATCTATCCTCACACCCTCTATCTCGAAAAGGCCATCATCACTCTTGTAATACTTAAAGTCTGTCTTAAAAATTGCCCTCTCCATTGCCAACTCTCTAAGCCTGTCCATAACAAGCTTGTCAAACTCTTTAGCCTTGTTCATCCTCTTTTTCGAAAGGTCAATACACCTGTTCCTAAGATCAATCAACAATCTTTCATATTCTCCTTCAAGTCTCTTAACCTCCTCATCACCAGTTTCAATTGCCTCAAGTTCCTTTTTACACTCCTCCTTGTACGCAATAAGCTCCGAAACACTGCTTTTGTTATACTTTCTCTTAAGTGTCCTGATAAGGTCAAGTCTAGAATTTACGTATTCTATATCCTCAGGTGAAAGGTTAATCTTGCTTCTGAAATCTTCTATTATATCCCTAACTTCTTTAATGCTAGCTTCAGCATCCTCAAGCTTCGGGATAAGCTTAGCAAAATCTTCGGCATACCTCGTTGCACTTCTAAGATTAGTTACCACTTTGCCGAGTGAAGAAAGTACCGAAAATTCTCCCTCGTCCAAAAGAATCAAAGATTCACTCACAAGCCTAAACAGTGCTTCAAAGTTTGTTATAAACCTAAACTTCTCCTCCAGTTCCAAGTCTTCACCTTCCTTAAGCCCTGCCCGCTCAATCTCCTCAATCGTAAATTTCAAAAATTCAACTCTTTTTTCTTTCTGAGATAAAATTTCCTTAAGTTCATTTATCTTATTCCTAAGGTTTATAACATCACGATACAGTTTAGCTATCACCTCCCTATCACTATAAAACTTACCGAATGCATCAAGGTAGTCAATATGAGTTTTCTGGTTAAGCAAGCTCTGATGCTCATGCTGCCCGTGAAAGTCTACAAGGACCTCTGAAAGATCAGAAACCCTAGAAACACTTTCGGAGAAACCATTAACTGTTATCTTATTTTTGCCGTTCGTGTCGTACTCTCTTCGGATTATGAGTTCATTACCTTCAACGTCAAATCCTAAGCTTTTTATCTTACTCAAAATATTCTCATCACTTATATTGAACACCGCTTCAACAATTGCTTTCTGTGCCCCTGTACGTATTACTGAAGTATCCGCTCTGTCACCCAACGAAAAGCCAAGGGCATCAACAATTATTGATTTACCTACTCCACTCTCACCTGTGAAGACATTGAAACCATCACTAAATTCCACTTCCACTTCATCTATTATTGCGTAATCCTTTATCTTTATCCTTGATAACATAGAAAAATTTTAAAATCAGATCAAACTTTTTATCATCTTACGAGAATACTTTAGCTAAACGTAATCTTTTATGTTGTATGATGCTTCCCTTTCTTTGGCTAAATCACTTTGCATATGACACTTTTTGTATTTCTTTCCACTACCACACCAACAAGGTTCATTTGGTCCTGGCTTTCTAGCTACTCTCACCGGCTGAGATCTATCACTACCAGAAGTAGCCGAAGCAAATGGGTTCACTCTAGTTATCCCAAATTGGCCAACTTCATCATGTCTAACTGAAATCCTATCTAGTGAAACAAGTGCCTCACTAGGTACTACACTTTCAGTTATTCTCATTCTTCCAAGTATGAATACAAGCTCTCTTCTCACTCCTTTCATCATTTCATGGAAAGCTTCAGCAGCATCTAGCTTAAACTCAACCAATGGGTTCCTCTCACCATAAGACCTCAGCGAAATACCCTCTCTAAGCTCGTCAATTTTATATAGGTGATCTATCCACTTCATGTCAATTATGTTAAGCAAGGTTACCTTCATAGCTTCACAAAATACTCTCTCAGGAACATTTCTAGCAATTCTATCCTTTATCGAAGCAAACACAAACTCAGATAAGTTATCAGCTAGCTCCTCAAAATCACCATACCTTCCAAACTTTTCTTTTAAAACATTTTCCGAAACTTCAATAAGGAAAGTTTCCTGTAACAAAGATGACAACTCCAACCAGTTTAATGAACTACCTACAGTCAACCTCTCCTCATTATCAATTATGTAATCAGCTATCATTTTCTTAACAACATCAAGTAACCCTTCATTCCTCAATATTTTATCACGAAGCGAATAAACAGTATTTCTTTGCTCATTAAGGACATTATCATACTCTAAAAGGTACCTTCTTATTTCAAAGTTATACTTTTCTACTCTCTTTTGTGCATTCTCTATTGCCGAAGTAAGCCAAGGATGCTCAAGCTCCTGCCCATACTCCCACTTAAGAGCTTGCAACATCCTCTTAAGCCTATCCGACCCGAAAAGCCTCATAAGCTCATCCTCAAGTGAAACATAAAACCTCGTAAAGCCAGGATCTCCTTGCCTACCTGCCCTACCCCTAAGCTGGTTATCAATCCTTCGCGATTCATGTCTTTCCGTACCTATAACATGCAAACCTCCTAATTCCCTAACACCTTCTCCCAACTTTATGTCTACACCTCTACCAGCCATGTTTGTAGCTACAGTAACGGCAAACTTCTTACCTGCCTCAGCTATTATTTTAGCCTCCTTCTCATGATTCTTAGCATTCAAAACGTTATGAGGTATTCTTTCCTTCCTAAGCATTTCAGAAAGCATCTCAGACTTCTCAACTGATATCGTACCAACCAATACAGGCACACCCTTCTTATGTAATTCCTTTATCTCCTTAACAACTGCCTCAAACTTCTCCTTCTCCGTTGCATAAATCCTATCGTTAGCATCAATTCTTCTAACAGGCTTGTGAGTAGGTATAACAACAACGTCAAGGCCATATATTTTCCAGAATTCCTCAGCTTCGGTTTCAGCCGTACCTGTCATACCGGCAAGCTTCTTGTACATTCTAAAGTAGTTCTGAAACGTTATTGTAGCCAAAGTCCTAAACTCTTGTTTTATTGGAACTCTCTCCTTAGCCTCTATAGCTTGGTGAAGCCCATCACTCCACCTCCTACCAAACATGTACCTACCAGTAAACTCGTCTATTATTACAACTTCACCACCAACAATAGAATAGTCTACATCTCTCTTGAAAAGATGATGTGCCCTTAATGCTTGCGTAATGGCATGGACTAAAATAAGGTTCTTCGGATTCGTTGCATCAAACAAACCTTTAACTCCCGTAAGATCCTCAACTTTCTTCATACCCTCTTCAGTAAGGTAAGCATTCTTTTCCTTAAGATCCACAACAAAATCACCTGTGCCAGGTATAGGCTTATTCTTCTCATCAACCTGCGCAGGTCTAAGCTTCCTAGCTATATTATCAGCAAGAATATAAACCTCCACTGATTCAGTAGAAGGTCCAGAAATTATTAATGGAGTCCTAGCCTCATCAATAAGTATTGAGTCAACCTCATCTACTATAGCATAATAATGCCCTCTCTGTACCTTGTCCTCAATAGAGTAAACCATGTTGTCCCTAAGGTAATCGAAACCAAATTCATTATTCGTACCATACGTTATATCGGCTTGGTACGCTTCCTTTTTGGTAGCATTCTTCAACGTAACCCTGAAGTGATCAATAGCTTCCTTATTTATAAACTCATCAGGCAAAATATCATCAGTGAAGTTACCCCTAGGCCAGGCTCTAAGATCATTTTCTATAGCCAAATTAGCCTTCTCAGAATTCAACCAATCAACCACATAACTTCTGTCATTCGGATTTATCACCCCTACAGTAGCACCGAGAAAAAGATAAATAGGCCCCATCCATTCAGCATCTCTCCTAGCTAAGTAGTCATTAACAGTAACAAGCTGTACATTATTACCCGTAAGAGATTCAACAAACAAAGGAATAGTAGCAACAAGAGTTTTACCTTCCCCCGTCTTCATCTCGGCAATCTTTCCCTGAAATAGCACAGTTGCACCTATAATCTGTACATCAAAATGCCTCATTCCCAAAGTCCTCTTAGCAGCCTCCCTAACCAAAGTAGCACCAACAACAAAATCCTCTTCATCCACTCTATCCTTAGCCCTAACCTTAGCTCTAAGTTCACTAGCAAGCCCTATTATCTCCTTGTTCGTCAACTTGTCATACTCCCGCTCTAACTCATTAACTTTCTTCACTATCGGTTGAAGCTTTTTTATATCCCTCTCATGCTTAGTACCAAAAATCTTCTCCAGAATCGACATTACTAAAAACCTCCTAATAATAAGTTCTTATAATAATACTTCAAAAGACAAGATGAAGTCAAAATCTCTA
>CAYYXA010000032.1:0-7337 GCA_964475465.1 uncultured Brevinematales bacterium | reverse complement strand
TCTTTCTTTTCTTTTTCTTTAGATAAGAGGTTTTCGAGGATATTTAATTCATCGCTCAGTATTTGGATAAGTTCCTTCTCAAGCATTTTTATCTCCCTAGAGCCCCTAAACTTTATTTTCGGAAAGTTTTTGTTTTATTGAGAAAATTTTCAATGAGGCTATGGATCTTTATTTTGTTTTGTAAGTAATAACTGAGTGTTGTTTAGCACTGTGTAGTAGTATTTAGTCCTTAGTTAAGAGATACTGCTTGTCTGCAGAATTAGAAGTTTAGTTCGTATGATAGTTGAATTCCCGGAACTGGGAAAATGTTTTGTGCTAAGGGTGTAGCTAGTAGGTAGCCTTGTATGGTCACTGAGTTGAAAAAGCTTATTCCTACGTTTACTGTAATGAAGTTTTGGTTAAGAAAGTTTTCCTCTTCTGAGCTTTTGATTATTGGTGTGAAGAATCTGAAGTTAAGGATAAATGTGAACCATTCAGTTAAACTTGATTCCATATATATTGGTACTACGTAGTAGATATTTTGTGTTTCGGATTGCTGAGTTTGAGTTAAATATAAGTAGAGGAATGACAAGCTTATCCCTGTCCCGAATTTAGATTCGTTTGTTTGGAAGAATGAAATTTTGATATCTGGTGAAATAGTATAAGAAAAAAAGTCGCTACTGGGTAGCGAGTAGTAGAAGCTTATTCCAGAATCAATGCCTAAGAAGTCGCCTTTGTGTATGCCGAACCTTGATGTTAGGAAAATGCTTCTTGCATAATTCCCTAAAGAAAAGCTAGTACCTTTACTTTGCAAGGTACTAGCTTTCTCTGTATGGCTCAGTACTGGAAAAACTATACACGAACTTAGTAGAAAAATTAAAGGTATTACAGCTAAAAGAGTTTTGTGCATTAAGTTAGTCTTTCTCTTTTGGGGTAGCTTGTGTTTGTGTTGATGGCTTAGTTGGCATAGAGCAGTTTCCGTTGAATATACATCCAGATTCAATGTAGAGGTCTGGTGTTTTTATGTCACCAGTTAGCTTTGCTCCTGATATCATTTCGAGTTTTTCGGTTGCTTCTACGTTTCCTATTATTTCACCGTAGTTTGTTATCGTTGCTGCTCTAATTTGTGCTTTGACTAAGGCTTTCGGACCTATTACAAGATGACCTGTTGCATCAATTTCACCCTCGAAAGTACCTTTTATCATCAAAGAGGTAGAAAATTTTAATACGCCTTTAAAAGAAATATCTTCAGCTAGGACGGTGTTAATATTTTTTTCATCAATAATATGTTCTTTTGGCATATCTTCCTCCTTTTAATTAGGAAATTTTCTAATAAATTGTGCTTTTGTGTCAAATTAAAAGGAGTTTTCTGAAAATCATTGTTCTTACTTACTTTAAGGTGGACCAAGGATAAATTGTCTTTATTCTAAAAGATCGGTGATCTATTCGTTGCTATTTGAAACTTCAGGATGACGGTTTTCACTTCACTAGTAAAAATGGTTTTTTGATATATCCGTTCGACTTCTTGTTTTTACTTTTTTTGCTTTTTGTGATGTTCTACTTTTTAAGTGTTTTGAAAGTTTTTTAAATTAATTTAGGGCACGGCCACGCCGTGCCCTAGAAAGTTATATTTTACTAAGAGCTTGCTCTAAGTCTTCTATTATGTCGTCTACATTTTCTATACCTATTGAGAACCTTACTAGGTCTTCTGGGGCTCCTGCTGCTGCTCTTTCTTCTGGCTTGAGTTGTTGGTGAGTTGTTAGGTATGGGTAGATTACTAGTGATTTTGCATCTCCGATGTTTGCAAGATGTGAAAAGATTTTTAGGGATTCAACAAAGGTTTTTATTTTTTCTGCTCCACCTTTTATTCCTACTGTTACTAAGGCACTAGCACCTTTTGGTAGATATTTTTTAGCGTTTTGGTATGTTGGATTCGATTCAAGTAATGGATACCTCACCCATGCTACTTTTGGATGGCTCTCTAGGTACTTTGCAACCTTTAAAGCATTTTCAGAGTGTCTTTCCATCCTCAAGTGAAGTGTTTCAAGCCCTTGTAGGAATAGGAACGAGTTGAATGGACTTAAGCAGGCTCCAATGTCCCTAAGTAACTGTAATCTTACCTTTAATATGTAAGCCATATTTCCGAGATCGACGTATCTTAGACCGTGATAACTTGGATCAGGTTCAGTGAATTCAGGAAATCTGCCATTACTCCAATCAAATTTACCAGAATCGACAATTACACCACCTATTGATGTTCCATGCCCTCCTATGAACTTAGTAGCTGAATAAACAACTATATCAGCTCCATAATCAAATGGCCTTAGTAGGTAACCAGTCGGTACTGTGTTGTCTACAATCAAGGGTACACCATGCTTATGTGCAATGTTTGCTATAGCTTCTATATCAGGCACGTCTAATTTGGGATTACCTATACTTTCAATGTAAACTGCTTTTGTTTTATCGTTTATCTTAGATTCGATCTCTTCTAGGTTGAGAGGATCCACAAAATGAACTTTTATTCCGAGTCTCCTCAGTGTCCAATTAAATAGGTTGTAGGTGCCACCGTATAGGCTAACTGAACTAACGATCTCGTCACCTGGTTTTGCTATAGCAAGTATAGAGTATGTTATAGCTGCTTGCCCTGAGGCTAAAGCAAGAGCACCTACACCTCCCTCAAGAAGTGCCATCCTTTTCTCAAACACATCTGTAGTAGGATTCATGATCCTAGTATAGATATTACCAACTTCTTGGAGAGCAAATAACCTGGCAGCATGATCAACGCCCTTGAATACGTACGATGTTGTTTGATAAATAGGCACCGCTCTGGCACCAGTGGTAGGATCAGGTACTTGCCCACCATGTAGTAATATTGTTTCAAGCCTTTCCCCCATATTACATACCTCCTTAAAAATTATTTTTCGTTAATGATATACATTTAAAAATTAAGAAATCAAGTTTTTTTAATTTTTTAAATTTTTGAAAATTAAAATTATTTCGCTTTTGAATAGACAAAGATTCTTGGTTTGTTTTTCATGGCGGGTTTTTCTAAACTTTATAGGTATTGTTGTTTTACTCTGGGATGTTTTTGTTTGACCAGCTTGACGACTACTTTCCGTTTTTGAAGCGGTATCTTTGACATATAGTGTCTTAGACACGTAGTGTCTTAGACACATAGTGTCCTAGACAATAATTTTTGAAAAAGTGCTTAAACCTAGGTGGTTTAGGAACATTTGGAGGAGTAAGTGATTTTTCAATCATTCAAGTATGATTTCTGATTTGTTGGGAGTTTCAGGTGAGGTTTTTGGTTTATTCTGAGAGATAGATTACTAGTGCACCGGCTCCGAATCCTAGCATTGGTATTGCTCCTTTGAAAGATTCGTTTTTGTCTTCTAGTAGTTCTGGTATCATGTAAAAATTGTTTATTGCTTTATCTACTATTCTTGTTACTATTTTGTCGGCTTTTGTGGTGTTACCTAGTTTTTTGTATGCTGAGGCTGTCCTTAGATTTATTATTACCCATTCTTGGTTATCGTACCAACCACCGTCTAGGTTTCTCATATAACCTTCTCTTGATCCTACTTTTAGTGATTTTTCAATTGCTTCTAATGTATTTTTAGCTATTTCCTTCGTTACTAGATCAAAGTTTATTGCTTCAACTACTGAGCCATCTAGGTATTTGGGATAACCTTTTGTTATGAAATGTTCGTAGGAACCAACGAGGATGTTTTTCTCTTTGTCTACTAAGCTATTGAGTAATCCTTTCTTTAGAGTTTCGATGGCAGAGTTGATATCGTTAATGGAATCTTTTTTCATTAATTTTAGTAGTTCATTTATTTCCTGAAGTCCTTTTATAGCCATTATTGTTGTGTATGTGAATCTTTTTGCACCATCGTAGCCGTTATCTTTTAGGTGCCTTTCCCAAGGTCCTGATTCAGCTCTTATTACACCTAAGTTTGTGTCAATGTTTATTATCAAGGGATATATTACGTATTTATCTACGATTTCCCAGTATTTATTGAAAAATTCTGTGTCTTTGGATGCTTTTATGTATTCAGAGAAAGCCCAGAGGAACATCCCGAATCCGTCTAGCTCTATATTTGGTCCTTGGCCGTTGTCATCTGACTCTTCTTTACCGCATCCGTAATACCTACAGACTGATATTTTGTAATCAGTTCCTACACCATAATCGGTATCACCGATTTTATAACTCTTGTAGTATCCACTATCTGCATTCAGGAAAAATTCCAATCCTTCCTTTGCTTCTTTGAGGTGTCCTGACTTTATCAGTGATATTATTGAATAGACTCCGTCTCTAACCCAAGCAATGTTCCATACACCTGTTGGCAGTGAAGCAAGTATTTGGCCATAGCCTTTACCTTTTTCTCTGACTTGCCCCATCTTTATGAATGCGAGTGATTGCTTGTAGAGATTGAGTTGTTCCTTGGTTAGATTCTTTGGGTATTTACCTTCTCTATGCCAATTTTCCCAAAAGTTGAGTTCTTCGGTTAGAGGATCAAAAAACTCGTTAACGTAGTAGTTTATAAGTTTTTTGGATTCTTCAAAGTCTCCACCTAGCACCACAACATCGTAAAGAGAGAATTCAATACCCTTTTTGGCCACTTCTTTGAAATAAAAGTTTAGAGTACCATAATTAAGGAAATTTACGTATTGTCCTAAGTCGTTATCGTATGCTGATATAGGTTGTTTACCTGAATATCCGATAGATCTTGTTATTTCTATCAATCCTTTTTCTTTTGGTGAGATCTCAAGTTTGACAATAAAGTTAGGGTAGTTAAGTTTGAAACTTGAGAATAGGTACATCTCAACATCTGCTATTTCGTGTTTAAACGAAGCTTTTATTATTCCTGTGCCTGGAATGTAATTTACTGACGTTAGTTTGCTTTGGCTTAGGAAAAAGGAGTTTTCGTTGATGGTTATTTTATAATCAAGGGATCTAAGTAGGTATGGTGTTTCTGGTGATTTTTCGTCGTATTTTCTGTAAATTGAGGGTAAGAACCCTACAATTTTCCTTTTGACTGTTGAGAAAACAGCGGCTCCGAAACCGTTGGAAGTTATTAGGAGATTAACGTCTCTTTTCTCCACCTTTTGTCCAAAGCTTGTTCCTGAAAGCACAAACAGAAAGACGAATACTAAGAACCTTTTCATGTAATTATTATAAACAATAAGTTTTTTATGTAAGAAAATTAAAATTACCATAATGGAAAAACTCTTTTTGAAGATTCTTAATCTACTCTGAACAAATTGGTAAGATTCAACTTTTTGGATTTCTGTTTTATTTGAAATTTCGTTATATTTAGAATGATACTTAATTAAAATTTATGTAAGTTAGGGAGTCTTTATGGAAAGAACTCTTACGGTGTTAGTTGAGAACAGTGTTGGTGTTTTGGCGAAGGTTGCAGGGCTTTTCAGTGCTAGAGGTTTTAATATAAAGAGTCTTTCTGTTGGTGAGACAGAGGATCCTACTGTTTCGGTTATGACGATAGTTGTTGATGAGGATGAGAGAACAGCTGAACAGGTTAGGAAGCAATTAGCTAAGCTTGTTGAGACTATAAAAGTTAAAGATATTACAGAAGTTCCCACGGTTGAGAGGGAGTTGGCTTTGCTTAGGATTTCTATCTCGAGGGAGAGAAGAAGGGAAGTAATAGAGATTGTTGAGGTTTTCAAAGCTAAGATTGTGGATGTTGCTCATAACTCTTTGGTTGTTGAGATAACAGGGTCTTCTGAAAAAGTGAATGGGTTTATTGAACTTATGAAGCCTTATGGTATACTTGAGATGGCTAGAACTGGTAAAGTTGCGTTGGAGAGAGGTTTGTATCTAGAATCCAAAGAGAAGTAAGCATGCGCGAAATAAAGTTAAATATTGTTAGAAATGAAGATTTGTCCTACAGTGTTTTTATATGTTCCTCCGAATGGGGGGGACTCTTAGATAAAGTTGTAAATTCCATTAGCCCTACATCTGTAGTTATAGTTACTGATACTATTGTTTCTAAGCTGCACTTAGGAGTTCTTGTTAGTTACCTTCCGAAAAGTATCGATTATATTGTTGTAGAAATACCAGCGGGTGAAAAATATAAAACTCGTAGGACTAAAGAATACATAGAAAATAGAATGTTGGAATTTGGTGTTGATAGGAAAGGATTGCTTGTTGCTTTTGGTGGTGGTGTTGTCGGTGATCTTGGAGGGTTTGTTGCTGCTACTTACATGAGGGGTATACCTTTTATTCAGGTTCCTACTACGTTGCTTTCAATGATTGATAGTTCGATAGGTGGTAAAGTTGCGGTTGATACACCATATGGCAAAAACATGATAGGTGCTTTCTATCAGCCGAAGGCTGTGGTTATAAATGTGGATTTCCTTAAAACACTACCGAGTGAACAGATAAGAAATGGCTTAGCTGAAGTTATAAAACATGCTATAATAGCCGATAGGAATTTCTTTGATTTTCTTTTAGAGAACAGGGATGATATTCTTGGCTTGATCAATGATAAGTTGGAAGAGCTGATAGCGATAGGTTGTAGTATAAAGAAGAATGTTGTTGAAAGCGATGAAAAGGAGAGTGGCCTTAGGAAAATACTAAACTTTGGGCACACAGTTGGTCATGCTATAGAAAGTGTTTCCAATTATAAAGTTCTTCATGGCTTCGCCGTTAGTGTGGGAATGGTCATTGAATCGAGGATTGCTAACAAAATTGGTATATTACCTAAGGAAGATTTAGAAAAGATAAGAGAAATTTTGTCTCTATACGGCCTACCTACAAGCCTTAGAGAATTAAGGTTGAAGCCGAAGGTAATAGGTGATATGGTTAGGTTTATGAGGAGTGATAAAAAGTCAGTTTCCGGAGAGATACATATGTCGCTTCCTAGAAGAATAGGAGAGATGATAGATAGTTTTTCTGTGCCGATTGAAGAGTCTTTGATTATTAGCACTCTTAAAGAGCAGTTTAACTAAAGTTATCTAAGTAAGAATTCTATTTAGCACGGTACTTTTGGGAGTTTGCTTTCTCGGCCTGTTTTGATAGGAATGTTTAACATCTCTGTGCTTTTAGAAATGTAAATAAAATAATAAAATTTAAGTACTATTGAGCATAAGGTGATGTTGGACACTTCGTTATATTTGGTTTTAGGAGGACTTGCTCCTTGTACTACTTGGTGATGAGACAAAGAAGTACCATAGACGTAGCTACGAGAATAAAATTTTTGTTGGTAGAGGTATAATTTTTTAATTTTTGAAAAGGTTGTTTTTTATCTTTCATATTATACATACACTTTGGAGGTAGTCATGAAGTGGATGAGGTTTTTTAGAAGGATGTTGAAGAATTTGTTTGTTAGCGTGTA
>CAYYXA010000031.1:0-28908 GCA_964475465.1 uncultured Brevinematales bacterium | reverse complement strand
ATCCCAAACCATAGGTACCCTGGAAAGATTACCATCATTTTTCAGTCCCACCTCCTCACCATACAAAACTACAGGAACTCCTGGAAATGTAAACTGAACTGTCAGAAGCATATTGTAAATTCCGAGATCTAGTGGGAACATATCAAGTATTCTAGGCGTATCATGAGATGAAAGTATGTTTAGAGAGTTCAGTAAAGTTTCAAATCTATACCTTTCGTAAACGAAAGCGTAAGCACTACTAAATGAAGAAAGAGAAATCTCTCCCTTAATGAGAGAAAATAGTATCCCCGTTAGATAATAACTCTGTAGTGAATCCAAAATATAACTCCAATCTTCTGCATAATTAAAAACTTCGCCCATTATCAGAATATCCTTCTTTTCCTTCTTCGATTCCCTCACTATGAGCTTAAGAATCTCAATTCCTATGTCGTTAGCACAGTCAAGCCTTATCCCATCTATTCCTTTCTTTATCCAATACTTAAGAACACTATTTCTCGAGGTAAAAAGGTATTTCTTGACATCTTCGTTATCTAAGTTTAGTTCCACTAAATCGCTACCCCTCCATCTTTGATATTCACCATTTTTCTTCAAGAAGAAATTCTTGTACTTCGAATTTTCGTTCTTAAGAACATCAACAAAGAATGGATGATTATCAGAAACATGATTAAACGGGATATCTAAAATGATCTTTATCCCCTTATCATGTGCCTGCTCTACAAGCTCTTCAAAATCCTCAGATGTACCTAATATTGGGTCTATCTGAAAAAAATCCAATACATTGTACCTATGGCTACTCTTGGCCTTAAAGATAGGATTTATATATATAGCATTAAATCCCAAATCTTTTACATAGTCAAGTTTCTCGGTTATACCTTTTATTGTTCCACCGTAGTAGCCTGTCGGAAGTTTGTTAACTTGGCAACAAGGATTAAAAAGATCTGGGAAAACCTGATAAACTACACAATCTCTAAACCAATCAAGCATAACTCTCCGCTTCTTCCTTACCTAGGTATGCATCTATAACTTTTTCGTTGTTTTTAATTTCCTCGGGTGTTCCTTCTGCTATCTTTACACCGTGATCCAGAACTACAACTTTATCTGAAATGCCCATCACTAGCATCATCTGGTGCTCTATGAGAAGAACAGTAACACCCATATTTTTTATCTTTAGTATTATATCCATTATCTCGGAGACCTCCTTGTAGTTCATACCAGCAGTAGGCTCATCGAGTAACAATAATTTAGGTGATGGAGCCAAAGCCCTAGCTATTTCCAGCTTTCTTTGTAACCCATAAGGTAAATTCTTAGCAAGAGTATTTATATAATCCTCTAATCCCAAAAATTCTATTACCTCTAACGCTCTTTCTCTCAAGGCTTTTTCGGTATCAAAGAATCCCTTAGTCCTAAAAACAGCGTCAAAGAAAGAAGCAAAACCTGACTTTGCCTTAACATGAAGTCCTACAAGAACATTTTCTAGCACCGTCATATTATAAAACAATCTGATGTTTTGAAACGTTCTAGTTATACCTAACTTTGCACATTCGTAAACCTTAGCGTTTGTTATATCTCTCCCCTCGAATATTATCCTACCTGAGTCAGGTTTATAGAAGTTTGATATAATGTTAAAGAGTGTAGTTTTTCCGGCACCGTTAGGCCCTATAATAGAAGTCACCTGCCCCTTTTCAACAATAAAGGAAACATCACTGAGTGCCCTCACACCGCCAAAACTCTTTGTTATCCCCTCTAACTCTAGTATCACCATGTCAATAAATTATCATTGTAGAACATCCCTCTTTTCTACTATAAACAATTTATCAAAAACAACCTAAGTAATTTGAAAGTTACATTGTTATCAAAATAACATTAAGTTTACTTAAGAAGTTAAATTAGAAAATTTTATCTTTTCGGAGTTTACCATGGAAAAATTCGGCTTAGAATGGTTTGTCAAAGCGTTGAAAGGTAGGATACATAAAAAACATCCCCCTTTCGTTGTTGATGGAATATCTACTGACTCAAGAGAAATATCTCCAAATGAAGCATTCATAGCTCTGAAAGGAAGCAATTTCGATGGGCACTCGTTCATAAAAGATTGCATACAAAAGGGTGTTAGGACATTTGTAGTAAGTGAGGAATTTTTATTCAACAATCCCACATTTTTTGACAAATACGACGTTAATGTCATAAAAGTAAAAGATACCTTAAAGGCTCTAAGCAATCTAGCAGAAGCCTACAGAAGAGACTTCGTATATAACGTAAAAGTTATAGCCATAACTGGTAGCTCAGGCAAAACAACAACAAAATTTTTCTTGGCTCAGCTACTCTCACACAAGTACAAGGTAAAATTCTCACCAAAAAGTTTTAACAACAACATAGGTGTACCGCTATCTCTTTTGTCGATAGAGTCCGATACAGACATAGCAATAATAGAAATGGGAATGAATCACAGAGGAGAAATAAAAGAACTCTCGAAGATAGCAGTCCCGGATATAGGTATAATAACCAACATAGGATACGCACATATTGGTAATCTAAAGAGTACGAAAAATATAGCTCTAGCAAAGGCAGAAATAATTTTCGGAATGAAAGAAAAGAGTACCCTTTTCCTAAACAAAAACTCAATACACAATGTTGTATTCGAAGAAAAAGCACTACCAAAAAACATAGAAATAAGATATTTCGATGTAAATGATGCAAAAATAATAGAAAACAAAGGACTAGATGGTATTGTTTTTGAATACGATGGAATAAAATTCTTCACCCAAGTGCCTGGACTACACAACTTAGAAAACATAGTGTGCGGTATAGAGGTATCTAAATTCCTTGGTATAGATATATCAGAACTCGTTTCAGTAATCAAGTCTTTATCAACTCCCGAAATGAGAACCAACATCTATAGAGGAAAGTTTATTCTCATAGACGACTCATATAATGCCAATCCAGATTCCATGATAAAAGCTATAGATCTTCTTGACAGTATAAAAACTAGCGGCAAAAAGATAGCAATACTTGGTGATATGCTAGAGCTAGGAGAATTTTCTGAACAACTCCACTTAGAAGTTGCTAAATATCTACTCAACAAGAATATTGACTATGTAATCTGCTACGGAGACGAATTTTCTAAGGTTCATGACTTTTTGATACAAAGCGGTAAGGACAAAAGTAAAATACTTACAGCCTCAAGTTTGACAGAAATCGCAGAAATTATTGAATATATCCTAAAGGAAGGAGATGTAGTTCTCGTGAAAGCTTCTAGAGCCATGAGACTTAATGAAGTTTCCGATTTTCTAAGAACAAAATTGAAGGAATAGTAAAATGCTAGCCTTTAAGTGGCTAACAGGAAATTTGGTAAATACCCTATTGTTTGTAATTTACTTGTTAATCCTAAAGCCTTTTGGTGTAACTATCCCAAAAGTATCTGGAATAATAATTTTGGTATTCATCGTATTGACATCGCTTCTATCACTACTTCTGTTTTTCTACACAAAGAGAATTTTAGGATACGATATAAAGAGACTCGAACAAAGTGACATACTTTCAATTTCAAGAACTATAAACCTTATACCTGTGCTAACAATCATAATATTCTCCTTATTCATCTTAAGTGTAAGTGCATACAACTTCAAAATAAGTAAAAATATCAGTGTCTCAGCATTAATATCTCTATATGTTCTACCTGGCTTATTCATAGCTTATTACTCTTCTAAGAGTATAGTATATGAAGTAAGATTCAAAGGGTTTTACATCACAAGAAAAAGGTTTTACAGTACAATCCTTATTTTCGTCCTTATCTCCATTTTACACTTAGTAGTACTTTTAGGCATATATGCTCTAAATGAAAAATTCAAACTATTCTTGAAATATCAGTATCTACCATACTTTTTCGTGCTGATTTCTTACCTAATTTCTATTTCCCTTTTTGTATTTGACATTTCGAGAATTGCAAAATATGCACTTAGAGTACTAAAAGTTCCTGAGGTATTTGAAGGGAATGTGCCAATAATAGCTAACAACGAGTTTGGACTAATCTCTGTTTATGTCGATAAACTCTTAGCTCAATATTCTCTCAATATTCCTGAATTTCCTATAGTAAATATCAACAACAGAAAAGTTAGGGTAAACCTTGGCAAAAATTTTTACGGAATCGGATGGATAAAGCTATTCGAACTAAAGAAACTCAGTGATGAATTATCAGAATTTGTAATTGACAAGCTTCAAAAGTGCTTTACTGTCCTAGAAAACCTCATTTCATCAAGCGGAGGATATATATTCTTCTTTAACGGAATAGAGGCAGGAATTCTGTGGGGCTTGGATGGTAAAGATCCTTACGAAAGCATAAAAACATTTCTGAAGGAGCTAGAAAGTATATACAAAAGCGAATCTTTCGAAACAATAACGGTTGCCAAGGTAGGAATTACAGTAGGTACTGTATTCATAGGCCAAGTTGAAGGTATCAATGGAGTAGTACCATATTTCTTTGGTGAAGGCATTCTAGAAAGTCAAGTTCTCTCAAAATACCCAAAGAATGAAGGTATATTTTTCTCGGGGAAGCTAAAAAACTTCTTAGTAGGCCAATACATAGGTGAAGTTAAGCTAAAAGAAACAGGAGAGACGATTGAAATCTATAAGCACAAGTAATTGTAATTTATTGAAAAACACCAAAAAATACATCTATAATGGTTTTTATGGATAACAAGACAAAATCTATAGTTTTAATAGCTTTAGGGATCCTGATAATCGTAAATACAATAATTGGTATTACATTGTCAGTAATACACATCAGCAAAGGAAAGCTTGCGAAGGCAGGCATGCCAGCTTTAATTGGCAATGTCGGCGTTGTAGATGTAAACGGAATAATTGTTGCAGATACTGAAGATTTTCTTAGTGACTATGCTAGTGCTTCCAAAGTTGCTGAAGACATCAAGGCATTCGCTGATACACCAACGATAAAAGCAATAAGAGTAAATGTTAGCAGTCCCGGGGGAACCGTCTCAGGAGCAGAAACCATTGTTTCGGCAATAGAATATGCAAAAAGCAAAGGTAAAAAGGTAGTAGTTTATATGAAGGAACTAGCAACGTCAGGAGGATATTATATTTCAGCACCAGCAGACTATATAATTGCTTCCTACGGGACTCTTACAGGAAGTATAGGCGTAATCATCCAATTAATTAATGTAAAAGAGCTCCTGGATAAAGTTGGCGTTAAAACCTATGTTTTCAAAAGTGGAGCACATAAAGATATACTATCGCCATACCGTGAACCATCAGAAGGAGAAAAGAAAATGATACAATCAATTGTAGAAGAATACTACAACAGGTTCATAGATGTAATTCTGAAGTATAGGTCCAACAAAATTTCTAAAAACGAATTACTAAAAATTGCTGATGGAAGAATTCTCAGTGAAAACCAAGCACTTAAAGCAAAACTTATAGACGACATAGGAGATGAATACAAACTGGAGGAAACTCTGAAGAAGCTAACAGGAGATGAGGTTATCAATTATGTTAGAATTCCTAAAAAGAGAAATTTACTGAAAGAAATATTAGGCACAATAGTACCATTCAAATCGATAGGTATATTTAAAAATCCTATAGAAAACTACTTAGGGGTGTACTATATCATGAATTAGGGGTGGAAATGCTTCACAAATTATTTGACGAAATAGTTTCTTACATATTTTCACTAGATGAATATTTAAGAGACGTTAAAGAGAAAAGAATTGAAATCTTGGGTATAATAGGCATAACAGTTTCGTTTTTATCATACCTGGTTCTAGAAACCAACATAGAGGTAGGTTTTTGGCTAGGGATCACTAACTTAACAGTAGGCGTAATCTACGTTCTGTTAATTGTAGGAATATCGTGGGTATTATCAAAAAGTACTCATTTACATCCTGCCCAAGTGTTCTGGTTCATGTTCTCCGTAGGTATAATTGACTCACTAATCATTTTCTCTGTTCCTTTGAAGTTCTTAATTCCTCAGTTTTTTGCTATCATCGTAGTAGCAGTAATAATTACAAAAATCTTCTACCTAACAAAAGGTTTATCAACCATCTTCAATATCCCAAAAACAACATCATTGCTCATACTAGCATCCCCTTATGTCCTAGCTTTAATAGTCATTCTTGTAAGCTTAGTAGTTACCTACCTTTCCTTGTATAAGGAGTTTCGAGAACTTCTTACGATAGTTTACTAACACAAACCTTAGGTTCAAAATAACCCTGTTGAAAAACCAAAAGTTAAACTTAGAAGCCTCTACCTGAAATAAGTAAGGAATATTTTACACTGAAGATATTTCGCTCATTTTAACCATATATAAAACTAGTAAAACCAACTTCAGTCATAGCACCTATCTAATCGTTTGAAAATATCTTCTTTCTTTGAGAATCTTTAAATAAGGAGGTGCTATGAAGCACCTTTAAACACAAAGTACTATAAACACTTTTGATTAACACACAACACTTGTTTGTATAAAGTTGTAGAACCTCTGCATTCTCAAAAACACATAGAACAAACAAGAAAAATTCTCTAAACAGAAGGATTCATTTAGTAAGGCTACTTTTATTTGAAACAGCTGAGATATTTATTCTATATTTGAGTTTATGGCACAAGGGAACATAGATGTGTATGAAGAAATCTCCAAAGAAGAATTACAGAGAAGAAAGAAAATAAGAGAGCTAGCAACTAAAACATTTCTGAACTTTCTTTTTGCCGAGATAGTAGGTTTTGGTTTCGGTGTTCCGTTAGCGTCAACATTAGCAGTAATATATGGTAACATTGCAGATATATTCATGGAAATATATTTCATGCCAATAGTAATTGTAACCATCGTTGTTGTTCTATTTGTAGCCTATCCCACGAATTTATATCTCACCAGACAACTAATAAAAACAATCTTCAATCCTACAATTGAAAACGCACAGAAGTTTTCATTGATGGCTGGTAAGGTTTCTCTGTATGCCTCTATAAACTTAATAATTAGAATGTCAATAGGTGGACTCATTGCCGATGCTTGGGGGGTAGTCAAACAAGGGGAATTTGTTTTAGATAGGTTTATTACCCTGGGCATATCACCCATAGTTGGAGCTTTCGTAGCAGGTATAGTCTTTTATTTCGTTAATCAGAATATATTCTCTAAGTTTAACATGGAAATAATTAGGATATCACAGATGGAAGAGGTTGAAAGGAGCCTCGAAACAAAAATGCTTTTGTCTATCTCTAATATTTTCCCTGGATTCATATCATTTGCTGTATTGGTGGTCTCACTGATACTAATAGTTGGCTACTTGTTTAACGCAACAATTACCGGTATGTTAATAATTACAGTAATTGGAGGTATTACAATCACTGTGCTTCTATACTTTTATGTCTCCTCAGTTTTAAAAACTATAAAAAATATTGCCGAAGCAACGAAAGCCCTTGGTGAGAAAGGAGGAAAGGTAGTAGTACCAATGATATACGATATTGATAGGACAGTTTTGCTTATTAGGGAGTACTTAGAAAAAACTAGCGAGAAGCAAGAAGAAATCTTAGGTAAAGTTCCTGATGTTAAGAAAATTGAGAAGCTAGAGTTCTTCAATTCTTTGCTAGAAACTAGGCTTAAGAAATTGATTAACGAGCTTAAGAAAGCTAAGGTTCATGAAGTTGGAATTGTAGAGGTAAGAAAAACACTGGAATTTGCTAGTAGTAATATCAGGGGCATTGCAAACATGCTTGTAGAGCTTGAGAACAATATTACAATGCTGGTACAGGAGTTTAGTAGATTTGATGAAAATGTGAGAGACTTGAACGATTTGGAAAATAGAGAAATAATAAAAGTGGAAGAGGTTAAAGCAGAATTTGTTAAAGTAACTGAAGTGTTGGAAGAGGTTAGGAAAGCTGTTGAAAGCGTTAAAGAATCTGCACTCCTAGTTGTTCCAAAAGTTGAAGAATTTGAGAAGGTAGCAAATGATGTTGAGGTGGTCTTTATAAACTTCAAGCTTGAGATGGTAAGGATAGGATATCCTCCAGAGTTCAAGGTGCTCTCTGATAAGCTTGGAAAAGAGTTAGAAAGAATAGAGAGTGTAAGCTCGAGTATAAGAGAGCAGGCTTCCGAGATTTCTAATGTAAATGAGAAGATAATGGAAGGGCTTAGAGAAACGAGTGTAGTATTAGAAATGGCAGAAAGCTTATTCGAAAATATCAAGTCTTTAGCTAACACTGAGGAGAAAGAAGGTATTTTGTTGGAGATAAACAGCTTTAAGGAAAAACTAGAAATGTTTGTGGTAGTGCTCAAGAAAGTTAGGCAAATAACAGAAACAAATAGGTTCATTCTTACGTGTGTACAAGGAATTGACAGTTACTTAGAGAAGGTTAGAACGATGAACAAAGTAGTTTCGGAATTCGCTAGTACACTGTCAAATTCTCTGGAACTCCTACACGATAATATAAAGCTTACTCAAAAAGTTGAAGAAGAAATAAAAACCTTAAGAAAAATAAATGGATAAGAATAAAGGCTCTATACTCATAGTAGTTCTTCTAATGATATTCATCTTGTCCTTTGTCTCAATAGCAATGCTGAACTTCACATATTTTTATTTCAGTGATTCTTCCTTGGAATACGAAAGAACTAAGTTAAAACTTGTAATGGAATACGAAACATTCCAGCTACTCAAATCGCTAAGGTCTGGGCAAATCATAACTAACCTTACTTCTACAAACACCAATACTGATGGTTTTATTTATTCACTTCAAGTGAAAATGACAAATTACACCAACAGCTACACATACACCCTACTTTTGTCTGGACAGAAAATTAAAAACTTAAAAAGAGAAATAACATGTTTCTTAATTTATCCTACAGATTTGTGTTATGTAAATATGTCAAAAGTTTTGATACCCCAAGGGAGCAAAGGTGCACTATGGGGATACGTGTTCTTCAACGAAATAGAGAATAAATCCCCCAACTTTCTCATAGCATTTAGATATCCCCCCGTATTTTCCAAAACTACCAACCTAAAAGTTAATTCATTCACCGGAGAAGCAGAAATATCGGAAACGGAAGTTTCCGCTAGAATTAACTTAAGAAACAAAACAACCTCTGTTTATCCATTAGATATAGCTATAGATGTTGGCAAAATCTTAGAGAAAGCACTAAAAATTGCAAAAAACGGATGGATAATAGATAGGTATAGCAAAGATCTCAACACCGAGAAAATTGAAAATCCTTTCATTGCCGAAAAAGAATACCTGGGGGCTTTCAAATACTCTGAACCTTACCTGAAGGTACCAAGTTATATTAAGGTCAACAATGTATACTTCTCTAAAGCAAAAAGAAGTTATATTGACCCATTAGAATCAAGCGATGTGATAGGTTCTCGAGGTGAATACTCTCTACCTTTTGTTATAATGAAAGATGGTAATCTATGGTTCAACACACAACCAGTAGAAATGAAACTACCACTAGAAAGTTTTGACGAACCTTTCAAAATAAAGCTAAACATACCCGGCGCTAAAATAACAAGTAAATACAGAAAGATAACAGGTATCTACTTAGACACCCCTGATATAAACTTGCTTCTTGAAAGAAAAGTATCTTTACAAGGAGAAGTTATATCCATCATTGACGACAACATCAAATCTATGTACTATCTATCACTAGGCAAAGGTAACGGTATAAAAAAAGAATTCAGATTACCAAGAGATATAACCCCTCAAATCGTTTTTGTAGGGAATAAAAAAATTGAAAATGTATTTGTGGAAAACTTTAATTTAGTTCTAGCCTCACCACCTGGCTCTGATGAAGAAGTAATAGTAATGAAAAAAATCCCCAAAGTGTATATACAAAAATCCTACCCCCCTGAAGGAACTCACATTTACACCGACAAGCCTGAATACGCAATAGTGCTAGACTTCGATAAAATAAATAATCTTCCTAAAACTCCTGTAATATTTTCTTACCTACCTCTAGTCGTAAAAGGCACACCAAACGAACCAGTAGTAATAGCCTCAAAAGAAAACATATATATTGACGAAATTAATACCGATCCTCTCAAAGCGAAAACCATTGTAATTATCTCAGCAAAAGGTGTTTTTGTTAAAGAGTATGTAGAGGTCCTTAGAAACGTTTTCATCGTGTCCAGATTGGACGGCATTTATCGCCTTTCACCCCTCAGAATAGATGATTTTTCTAATGAACGGGGGATGTGGATATTCGGTAATATCTTTCTAGAAGGCAAACTAAAAAACAAACTAAACGGATTCAAGAACAATTACTACCTAGTAACCCCTGAAAACACCTTTAACAACAAAACTATAGCTCTCTCTAGTAAAGTGATTGAAGATTATCTCTCTAATACTAAATTCGGAGAAATATTTAGAAACATATTCCCACCTTTTGTAATCGTAAAACATTAACACTAACAATAAAACTTTTCTTCTTTTTGTAAATAGAAATTGTTAATCAACTTCCCAAAAAATGAGAAAAGGTAAAATGAATCTACTCCACCTTAAGTATTGATCGAATAATACAATACCACCTACACCAGACAATTAAAGATAGTAAAGTACCTCTTTATCTTTTAGTAGTAAATAAAAAAAGCACTACAAACACCCTTAGAGCTCTGTACAATTTATTTAATTGTGTAATAATCTCACTTCTCCACATTCTGCAAGCTCAGAATAAAAAGGTACTTAAAGCACAAATACTCAAAGTGTAAGATCTTTAAAAACAACAATCGGAATTTGAAAAACTTTGGTTGATTATATATATTAAACTTTATGTTAATAGAACTTACCAGAATTGATGGCTCCAAGATAAATATAAACTTCTTCCAAATAGAAATGGTTGAAAGGAAAACAAACACTGTTATAAGAATGATAAATGAGGTTTCCTATATAGTCACCGAGACACCTGCCGAAATAGAGGATAAAATAAAAAAAGAGCTAAAAGATATTCTTCGCGAACTAGTGGAGGGCAAGTATGGGGAAAAGAAGATTTGATCCTTTTATTGTGCTAGGACTTGCAATATCAATTACATCTATGTTTGTAGCCGTACTTTTGCATGGCATGCCGTTGACAACATATGTTGACCTAGCAGCTTTCTTGATAGCTATAGTCGCTCCATTTGGTGCAGCATTCGTATCAGTTCCTTTTGAGTATGTAAGGAACCTGCCCCAAGTTTTTAGGATTCTATTCACAACTGAGGATATTGACTACAGTGAACTTATAGAAACTCTAGTCACAACTGCAGAAAAAGCCAGAAGGGAAGGGCTTCTTTCCTTGGAGAACGAAATTCAAGATATACCTGATCCGTTTCTGAGAAAAGCTATACAGCTCATAGTTGATGGTACTGACCCCGAAGTTGTTAAACACATAATGATAAACGATATGGAACAGATGGAGATTAGGCACTTATTACACAAGAAATTTTTTGATGAGTGGGGATACTACGGTCCAGCTCTCGGTATGGCTGGTGCTCTAGTAGGCCTAATCGCCGCTTTATCTCACGCCGAAGATAGAGCCGCCGTCACTCACGGTGTAGCTATCGCATTCATAGCAACTCTTTACGCAGTATTTATGTCAAACGCTATAGTCTTACCTATGGCAACAAGATTGGATATGAAAAACCAAAAAGATATCCTTGTAAAAACTCTAATGCTAGAGGGAGTGTTATCAATCCAAGCTGGAGATAACCCAACACTAACCAGAGAGAAACTTATCTCATTCCTACCACCAAAACTAAAAGAAGAAATAATCGCCAAGAAAGAAGAAGTTAGAGGAAGATAACAATGGCTAAGAAAAAAGAACTAGGATACAAAAGAGAAATGCCTTTGTGGATATTCACATTTGCCGACATGAACAACTTGCTTCTTGCTCTATTCGTTGTCCTAATGTCAGCAGCAGTTATAGAAGGATTAGAAGCACGAATGATACTCTCGTCCTTTAGTGGCAATATCGGATTCCTTTCAGGCGGGAAAAGCCTCTCCCCAGGACAATTCTCTGAATTAGGAGCATATCTAGAATCTCTACCTTCCAGAGAGACCGGAGTCGGATTATCTAAAATCCAGCAAGAAGCAAAAGAATTATTCAAGCCGGAAATAAAAAGCAGAAAAGTGAAAATAACCTTCACTGAAGAAGGTATAAAAATAACACTCGTAAACGATTTCTTCTTCGAAAGCGGAAGCGCAGAGATCAAAAAGGAAATACTACCTACCCTAAAAAAAGTAGCCGATCTAATAAATTCACTAAACAACATAAAAGTTGATGTCATTGGACATACCGACAAGACGCCTATTGAAAACCCTCTAATAAAAGAAAAGTATCCTTCAAACTGGGAGTTATCAACTGCTAGAGCATGCGCCGTTGTCAGAACACTAATTGACTTTAGAGTCAAACCTGAACTTTTCACAGCAAGCGGAAGAGCAGAATTTGAACCCCAGGAATCAAACGAAACACCAGAGGGCAGAGCCTTCAACAGAAGAACAGACATTTACATAAAGCTAATCAAAACAAAAACTCTCCCCACCGTCCAGTAAAAACATTGCTACTTTAGCTAAGAGTCTAAGAACTCGAAATTTTGCAAAAAACCCTCTCTATTCTGTAATTAAGGAAGCCTTTAAGTAAATTAATTTTAGTAGTTCCCACCTACGCTAACTCTTGAGAGAGTCAAAGCTCTCCCTACCATACAGAATAAGATTGTAGAGCCCTTATACTTAAGAGAAAGCAAATAAAAACGTGCATTAAGCACAAGATCTTTCAAAACACAATCGGCATGACTCATAAAACTCTAAGTACAATAACACTAAATAGAAACAATAACATTGATATTTTTAAAATTTTCCTATATTTGTGGAGGTAGGAGGATGGGAAATTTCAAGTCCTACATTTACGGGTTCCCAAGAATAGGTAAAGATAGGGAGTTCAAGAAATTCGTTGAAGCTTACTGGGCAAATAAAGTTTCCGAAGACGAAGTACTTTCGGTACTAGACAGAATACAATATGATATGATTGATAAATACAGTAATATGGATTTTTACCCTGTGGGTGAAATAACAGCATACGATAACATTTTGGATACAGCTATAATCTTCGGTATATACTCAAAACCTTCATCTCTAAAAGATTACTACAAGTTAGTCAGAGGTGAAGACTCCCTAGAGATTACAAAATGGTTTAATACAAACTATCACTATGTTGTACCTCACATAGATGAAAATACCAAATTCTCTCTATCTTGGAACAAACCTCTTGAGTACTATAAAAAGTACAAATCAGAAAAGGCTATTCCTTTTGTAGTTGGGCCACTCACATTCGTCAAACTCTCCAAGGGCAAGAAGGATTACAAAAAGCTATCCAAAGACATAAAAAAAGTTTATTCTGAACTTTTGAGCACCCTAAAAGAAGCAACACTTGTGCACATAGATGATCCAGCTTTAATTTATGAACTCACTGACGAAGAAAAGGAGTTTGTTAAAGAAGTCTACGGCGAAATTTCCAAAGCAGCAAATATAATGGTTATTACCTACTACGACGATGTTTTAGAAGATGTTCTAGAGATTCTACTAAAAACTGATATAATGGGCATAGGGCTAGACTTTGTCAGAGGCAAAAAGAACTACGATACAATAAGGAATTTAAAAGAGCTATTTAAGGATAAAATTCTTATTGCAGGTTTAGTTGACGGCAAGAATGTTTGGAAAGATAATATTGTCGAAGTAGCTGAAAAAGCAAAAAAGATATCAAACGAAAGTGGTGCTATAGAAGTTTGGATTTCTAATGCTGGACCTCTTTTCCATCTACCTTACACTGTCGAAGTTGAAGACAAACTTGACCCTTCAATAAAAGAGCGATTAGCCTTCGCTGTCGAGAAGATAAAAGAAATCAATTTTGTTAGAGCTTACCTATCCGGAGACGAATCAGCCAAAAGATGGAATGACTACATGTACGATAATACTTGGTGGTTTAACAAAGAAGTACAAGAAAGAGTTAAAAATCTCAAGGAAGAAAACTTTAGAAGAGAGTTACCTTACTACGAAAGAGTTAAATTACACAAGCAAATACTTAATCTTCCCAAATTTCCAACGACTACAATCGGTAGTTTTCCCCAAACAGAAGATATTAGACAAATGAGACTAAAATACAAAAAAGGTGAAATATCCAAAGAAGAGTACCAAAAATTCATAAAAGAGAAAATAAAAGAAGTTATAAAAATACAAGAAGAGTTAGGCCTGGACGTTCTCGTACATGGCGAATTTGAAAGAAGCGATATGGTCGAGTACTTTGCCGAGAAGCTCAAAGGAATGACAACAACAGAACATGGATGGATCTTGTCCTACGGTACTAGAGTCTATAGAGCTCCCATCATCTATGGAGACGTGTACAGAGATGAACCTTTGACAGTCGAAGAAATAGTCTATGCCCAAAGCTTAACTAATAAACCAGTTAAAGGAATGCTTACAGGTCCCATAACCATATTAGCATGGAGCTATCCAAGAACTGATATACCAGAAAAGGAACAAGCTTTTCAAATTGCTTTAGCCATACTTGACGAAGTTAAGGATCTAGAAAAGAACGGCATTAAAGTCATACAAATAGATGAACCGGCATTTAGAGAAAAAGCACCTATCAAAAGAAGAGACTGGGATGAATACTTTGACTGGGCTATAAAAGCATTCAGACTCGCTTCAAATGCTTCTCCCGAAATACAATTACACACTCACATGTGCTATTCTGAATTTGGTGAAATCATTGACAAAATATACGAACTTGATGCTGATGTAATAAGTATAGAAACATCAAGAAGTGGTGGAGACCTTATAGACGCCTTTGAAAGGTTCAACTACGACCATCAGATAGGTTTAGGAGTTTACGATGTCCATTCACCTGAAGTACCTAGCATCGAAAAGATGAAAAAAGTTGTTGAAAGATCCTTAAGAGTCATAAATCCTGACAATTTCTGGATTAATCCAGATTGCGGACTTAAGACCAGAAAATTGGAAGAGGTTATTCCATCGCTTAAGAATATGATACAACTAGCTAAAGAATTAAGGGGGTAGGGCATGTTTAGAAGAAGTTCAGGAATACTACTACACATAACTTCTTTACCAGGAAATCATGGAATAGGATCCCTAGGAGAAGAAGCAAAGGAATTTATAAAATTCCTTGTTAGCTCAGGCCAAAGGCTATGGCAAATTCTACCCCTTGGACCAACAGGATATGGTGATTCTCCATATCAATGTTTTTCTGCTTTTGCTGGCAATCCTCTATTAATAGATATTGACAAACTCATACAAAGAAAGCTAGTTTCTAAAGAAGATCTACCTAAAGAAAGCTTTGAAGATGAAAGAGTTGATTACGGAAGAGTTATAAACTATAAATACCCAATATTCAGAAAAGCATACGAAAACTTCAAAAGGAGAGAAGATTTTTTAAAGGACAGTTATAAGCTCTTCTGCAAAGACAACAGTTGGTGGCTTGACGACTTCGCTCTCTTCATGGCTCTAAAATCACATTTTGGTGGTAAACCATGGCTAGAGTGGGAACATGATATAAAGTTCAGGAAATACGACGCAATCAGACACTACAGAGAAACACTAAAGGATGAGATAGAATTTCATAAATTTTTACAATTTATCTTCTTTGACGATTGGTTTGAAATAAAATCATTCGCCAACAGAAATGGAGTTGAGATAATAGGTGACATACCCATTTTTGTAGCAATGGACAGTGCAGACACTTGGACAAACACTGATATATTCCTATTTGACGAAAATCTAAATCCTATTGATGTAGCAGGAGTACCTCCTGACTACTTCAGCCCAACAGGTCAACTTTGGGGCAATCCTCTATATGATTGGGACAAGCTAAGGGAAACAAAATATAGATGGTGGATCAGGAGAGTTGAAGTATCCCTAAAGATGTATGACTACATACGAATAGATCACTTTAGAGGTTTTGCTGGATATTGGGCTGTACCATATGGTTCACCTAATGCTATCAACGGAGAATGGAGAAAAGCTTATGGCGATGAATTATTTGCTACTATTCAATCAGAAATAGGAGCCAATATAAAAATAATAGCTGAGGACTTGGGAGTCATAACTGAGGATGTTGTCGAACTAAGAGATAAATACAAGTTTCCTGGTATGAAAGTCCTACAGTTTGCTTTCAGTAACTGGGAAGACAATGATTATTTACCTCACAATTATGATAGAAACTGTGTTGTTTACACTGGCACACATGACAATGACACTACTGTTGGGTGGTTCTCAAAACTCTCAGATTCCGATAAAGAGTTTGTTCTAAAGTACTGTGGATTAAACAACTCGAAAGAAATCAACTGGGGACTGATTAGATTAGCTATTTCTTCTTCGGCAGTATTTTCAATCATACCCATGCAGGATGTGTTGGGCCTCAATAGCGAAGCAAGAATGAATACCCCAGGTCTACCATACGGTAATTGGTCCTGGAGAATGAGAAAAGATAAAAAGACTCTAAATAAAGCTTCTGAAAGACTATACGAGTTGGTAAAACTTTACAGTAGGATCTAACCAATTATTATTACGATGACTTACGTCCTCGTAATTTTTTAAATTTTTTAATTACCTATCCTAGGAGTTTCCCGGATCCTGAAGCTCAGTTAGATGGGGATTCTATAATTCCAGACACTAAGAACTTTCAAACCTGTTCTACCTATTGCGTGATTTTATTAAAAACTCAAAAGGTTACACCTACTTTATTAGATAAATGTCAAACTACAAAGCTTTGTAGCAAGTTCAAAAGTTAGATACATAAAAATCTCACATTCCTAGAAGATAGTTCCTTTCATATTAGTAAACTTTCTTGATAAGAGTATCTCGTACATAAGCATTTAAAGTACCTTTAAATTCCTAATAAAAAACTTACGTAAAAAATTAGTGCCATAAGCATTTTTATCCAAACATTCTTAAGAACGAAGAGAGATTTTATCTTTTTTCTTAAGCAAATTAGCTTTAAGTACTAAAAGCAACCTTTTAAGAACACCAACGAGCTATAAGCTAAATTTGAAAGTTTGATTTCTATTTCGTTAAATTTAATGGAAAAGCTGGGTAGAGTCCTCAGTGAAAAGCTGGGGTTAAAAGGGAAGAGGGGTGAAAATCCCCCGCTGGACCCGCAGCCGTGAGTGGGGACGAAGGCTACGTTTTCCATACTTTTTGTATGGAGCCACTGCCTTACTTGGTTCTACGCTGGGTAAGGTGGGAAGGCGTAGCCGTAGGATGATCCACGAGCCGGAAGACCTGCTCTACTCAGAAAGGTGCTTACCTCTCGGGCTTAAGAGGTGAGCAAGGAGAGGAGTAGACTGTTTTTTCTCTTCCTTACCTTTCTGAGTAGCACCTGGGGACTCTACTCCTAAAAGGGGAGTAGAGTTATGAAGAATTATCTAGAGGTAATAAACCTTTCGGCTGGTTACTTGCCAAAGTTTCCCATAATCTCAAACTTTTCGCTATATGCTGAAGACAGCGAATGCATATTAATAAGCGGTAGAAATGGAACCGGTAAAACAACACTACTAAAGACCATCGTAGGAATACTTAATCCAATTGAAGGTAAAATCTTCATCAATAACAAAAATTTGATCTCTCTATCACTCAATAAAAGGAAAAAATTAGTAACTTACGCCCAGCAATCACCTAACTATTCAACACCTATAAAAGTCGTCGAATTCCTAGAATTTTCAGTAATAGATAACTACTTACCAAAGACTATAGGAAACAAAGTTGTTTTCAGAGAAAAAAGATCTACCAAGAAAATTGAAAGGTTATCTTTGTTTGTAGAGCTACTGGGAATTAGAGAATTACTCAACGAACCAGTTAGTTTATTAAGCGAAGGGCAGAAAAAATTAGTACTTCTTGCCAGAACCTTTATCCAAGGCAGCAAAGTCGTAGCGTTAGACGAACCTGATGCATTCCTAGACTTAACAAACCAAAAATTAGTAGCTGAAGCCATAAAGTTAACCCTTAACGAAGGATCTATTGTACTACTTATATCTCACAACCCTTCATTCTACGAAAAACTAATAACCA
Source organism: uncultured Brevinematales bacterium (assembly GCA_964475465.1). GTDB lineage: Bacteria > Spirochaetota > Brevinematia > DTOW01 > DTOW01 > JAPYWX01. The sequence continues at coordinate 10,869 of CAYYXA010000031.1, read as the reverse complement.
AAGAAATAAACATTGAAAAGTTTTCTAACAAATTAGCCAAAAACCAAAAAGTGTACTTATAGGAGGTGTCTATGAAAAAGATTTTCAGCATAGTACTATCAATAACAATAACATTAGCTTCAACCGATTTATCGTTTCCTGCCGGAAACGATATTAAAGAAACAAACTACATCATGGATAAGTCACTTTCACCACTTACATTTGAAACTACAGTTCTGGGAACTGTCGTAAAGAAAAACACAGCATTTTCACCTATTGATACGAAAAAGTATGTAAAGAAATCAAGAAATAGCAGCACAGTTGATTACTTAAACAACATACCAAACATCTCATTTGGTGCTTATCCAGGCACTGAAGGAAGCGTAATCACTCCATTCTCCAGGGGTGATAAACTGAATATATCAATAAACGGATTTGACATATCAACCTCTGTAAATAGCTCATACGACTTAAGCTTGATTGAACCTCTTTACTTCAAAGGAATTGAAATTTATTATGGTCCTTCCTCTTCCAGGTATGGTGGTGGACACTATAACGGTGTAATCAACATTGAGACTCTAGGTGATGAAGATAAAAGCTATGTAAGAGTAATCAGAGTATTAGGGAATCCAAACCAATATTTCTTAAAGCCTAGTATCTCTTTACTTACAGAAGCAGGTAAATTTTATCTAGGTGTTGGCTATTCGGAATCAAAGAATAATTATCCCTTTGATATAAACACTCTGTATACGAATAAAACTGATTTAGAACCTACAAACTACACTAGACAAGGTGCTGAAAGTAAAAGGTACTCACTTCTGGCTAGGTATATAAGTAGTTGGGGGAATCTATCAGTAGACACTGGTTTTTTTGGTAGTCTCCCAGAAGTACACGAACCAAATATGGTATTAACAAACGATCCTCTCAACTATGAGAAGGCAATATCAAAATCTAGATTTGTTTTACCATACCTAAAGTTAGCTTACAACACTGACAATTTTGAAACAACTCTTAAGCTCCATTACACAGAACATTTAAGAAATAGAAACGTTGAAAAACTTCAAAATCCCTCATGGGGTGGTAGCATAGGTTCAGTAGTTTACGGGAATAAGCTTTCAAGCGAACTAGGTGGAAAATATTCTTTAAACTTGGGGGACAATCAACTTTCACTAGGTGTAGGATTAGGTTACACTAAAGATGGATATTATGTAAATAATACAAATCTCAATACCTGGCCTACAACCTCAACTAATGAAACATACACCAACGTTTCCAGAGATACATTAGGTTTATACCTAGAAGCGAATTACAAATACTACGAACTTGCAGACTTACTTGTATCCTCAAGATTTGACTACATAGACTTCAATAAAATTGAATTTTCACCGAGGTTAGCGTTGCTGATCAAACCTAACGATATATTTGGCGTTAGAGGCAGTGTTTGGTATGGGTATAGGTTACCTTATTTTGATGATGTATATGGTCCCGTTGCATACGGTTATGGCACAAGTCCTAATACAAACCTACAAACAGAATACGTACAAGGCTTCGATCTAGGTGCTATACTGAATGCAAAGTTTGGTAGTTTCGGAGTCTTCTTCTCAATAACGCCATTCTATTCATATTCAACAAACCTCATAGGATTTGATCTCTCAACATTTACAACTAGAAACTTTTCTGAAGTTGTCAACAGAGGTATAGAAATTACCGGAAAGTTATCATACAAAGATTTATTAACGTCCCTAATAAGCTACACCTACAATGAACCTATAGACATAGTAGCTACTGAAAAATTAAACTGGGATAAGGTTATATTTTTACCATATAGGCCACTAAATAGCTTGTACATCGATATTGTCTACGACAATGGCTATTATGGTATAGGTGCATATATAAATTACTCATACGGTAGGTATAGATATGTCTACGATATTGCTTATACGCAAGTTATTGGTATGAATAACCTCGATGATATTTTGGTTCTTTCATTGAGCATGTGGGCAAGACCCCTTGATTATGTTGAAATAGGTATAGAGACTTCGAAGTACCTGTTAGGCAACGAATATTCACCTGGCTATCCCGTGCAAGAAGAAAAGATCAATGCCTACGTCATATACACAATAGGACTATAAGATTAAGGGTGGGCAATGCCCACCCTGTAGAATAATTTAATTGGTAACCTATTACCTAGATACTTTGTACCTAGATCCCACTTACCACCAGAGTAAGAATCAGAACAAACAGATACTCCCTTTCTTCATTTGTTGAGTCAGCACTTTGAAGTAAAGCATCCCTACTTATTATTCCCTCTTAACATAAAAACTCGCAAGTCAAGCTTCTAACTCCAATGAAAGGAAAGCTAAATTTCTCCTATTATTTCTATTTCCCTGGCATTCTCAGATAAATGTCTCATTCTGACAACCACTGTTTTTAATGCTGAATCTAAATCCAATTTATTCCATTCAACTATCTTTATAGCTTTCTCATCATAGAGAAACTCTAGGAAACTTTCAGTATCAACATAATCAAGATTATCTATCCTATAAAAATCAAAGTGATACACTTTTGCTTTTTCTGATTCGTAAATGTTCAGTAGAGAAAAAGAAGGGCTTGATACTTCATTTTCGCTAATCCCGAAAAATTCGCAAATGCCCTTAGCAAAAGTTGTTTTACCACTACCCAGCTCTCCAATCAATATCACCACATCACCTGGCAATAAACTTTTTGCCAGTTTCTTAGCTATATTTTTCGTTTCTTCTTCTGAATTACTTATGAATCTCATAGCTGCTGTGGGAAAAGGTGAGGAACTGTTCCGAAAGAGATCTTCCACTGAGAATATATAATATTCATTATTTTTTTAGCCACTGTATGGGTTTTCAAATCAAGTTCATTGCTAAACATAGGCTTCTCAGCTCCTAGCACACAATTTATAAAATGCCTGAGCTCACTCCTTAAAGCATCTTCCTTTTTCACAAACACTTTCTCTATTAGGGCTTCTTGCACATACTTAATTTCATCCTTGCTTATGAAATACCCAGATGAAGCTTGCCTAGATATAGTAATATCCTGTGTAGAATAATCAAGCTCTACGAATGAACCTTCTTGAGATATCTGGAGTACCCTTTTTTTGCTTTCAGTAGCCCTGCTAGCCGTGAGATTAGCTATACTTGAATCGCTAAAAACGAGTGTTGCAGTTGCTACATCTTCGTAGTCACTGTATATCTTCATTCCTGCAGCTCCTATATACACTATATCCTCTTTTTGTTTATCCAAAAGGTTTAATATTACATCCAAATCGTGTATCATCAAATCAAGCACAACCCCAACGTCTCTTATTCTTTTATTTACCGGTCCCATTCTTTTGGCTTCCATGAGATACGGCTTTTTTATAATTTTCTTTAGCTCCTGCACCGCCCCGTTAAATCTTTCAATATGTCCAACTTGCAAAATTACACCCTTCTTGTCCGCCAAATCTATGAGTTTCCGAGCATACCTCACACTTCTCGTTATTGGTTTTTCGACAAGTACATGAATATTTCTCTTTATAAGCTCAGAAGAAACATAGTAATGTAAAAAAGTTGGTACAGCCACAACTGCAGCATCTATTCTACCAAATAAATCTCTTATATCCCTAAAATATTTTGTCTTGTACTTTTCTGCAATTTCCATTCCAATCTTTTCGTTTATATCGCACACTCCCACCAGATTCACATCTTCCATCGACGCTAGAGCATTAACGTGGTATCTACCCATATGTCCAGTACCAATGACCGCTATGTTGAGTTTGCTACTCATATTACTTTCCTTTTTTATACTCTGCCCTCACTGTCGTTTTTAAACCACCTCTTATATTAAACTCAGCTTCTATAGTCATACTTATGGGCTCGCAAACCGAAACTAAATCCTCAAGAATCTTATTAACAACATGCTCATAAAATATTCCTACATTCCTATATGAATGTAAGTAATACTTTAAAGATTTTAGCTCTATACATTTCTTATCAGGAACATACTTTATAGTCAGATTTGCAAAGTCAGGTAACCCACTCCATGGGCAAACTGAAGTAAACTCATTTGTTGTTATTATAATCTCTATAGGCTTACCTACATACTCGTAGTCAAAAACTTCCAAAACATCCTTATCCACCTTCTCAGGTCCATATATATCAAATCTTTTACCTTTGTACTTATCCTCTCCCATACATACCCTCACAAGTTAGTATCTAAAAGCCATTGCTCCCCAAGAAAATCCTCCTCCGAAAGCTACCAATATTATTATATCTCCCCTACTTATTCTCCCACTTTCAACAGCTTCAGCAAGAGCTATTGGTATTGAAGCTGCCGAAGTATTTCCATACTTATCTAAGTTAACGAAAAACTTTTCTTCCCTCGACACTCCCAAGTACTCAGCTATGGCGTCTATTATTCTGATGTTAGCTTGGTGAGGTATGACAAGTTTTATATCATCTTTGGTTAAATTAGCTTTCTTCATTACCTTTTCAACAGACTCTGTCATCATTCTTACAGCCATCTTAAATGTTTCTCTACCATTCATTTTTATGAAATGTAATCTATTTTTTACTGTTTCTTCGGTAGCTGGCATTCTTGAGCCACCTGCAGGCATATAAAGTAAATCTCCACAACTACCATCACCCCCCAATTCCATAGCTAATATATCCGAAGGACTATCATCAATAGTATATACAACGGCCCCAGCCCCATCTCCAAATAATACACAAGTTGATCTATCTTGCCAATCAGTTATCCTCGATAAAGTTTCTGCACCCACAACCAACACATTTTTGAACATCCCGGATTTAAGATATGCTATTGCTACCGTCGAAGAATACAAAAATCCAGAACATGCGGCATTTAAATCAAAACCAGGTTTCTTTATCCCTAACTTTTCACCAATTAAGTAGGCAGTAGCAGGGAAAACCATATCAGGCGTTATAGTAGCGCATATTATAGCATCTATGTCTTCTGGCTTAAGATTCGCTCTTTCTATGGCTATCTTCGCAGCTTCATAAGCTAAGTCCGAAGTTGCTACCTCAGGATCCGCAATCCTTCTCTCCACTATACCCGTTCTTGTTCTTATCCATTCATCATTCGTCTCCACCATCCTCTCTAAATCATGGTTCGTCAAAACTTTAGGTGGAACATACATCCCTACACCACTTATCCTCACACCCATAGATCCTCCAAAAACTTTTTACATTATTTAAATTTATATTTTACTCCAGCTTATTTTATCTTTTCAATTTGTAGAGATTCAGAAATTTAAATTAACCTGTCTAGCAACATGGAATATCCTACCACCAGAACAAATGAACGTACCATGTTCACTTTTCTCAACTAACTCAAACTTGCCATTATCAAATCTAAGAAGACAGTTTTGATTAGAATCAAAATCGAAAATTGATACAAAAATCTCTCCCTCCACGCTAGCTATCCACAAAGATTCAAACCAAGATGAATCATGATTTATTGGCATATACTCATACCTTCCCTCTTCAAAAATCAAAGCAAATCCTTTAGAGTAGTTCTCCCATTCATTACCAATAAATATGAGAGAGTTTCCCTTAAACCGACTAACACCAACTATCTCCCAAAAGTCAGAATCGATAACAACATCGTGTAAATACGTTCCATCGAAAGAACTTTCTAAAACGAAACCTCTAAAATTATCTTTATCAACACCAAAGAAAAAATAATTCATTTGAGAAACTCTTATTCCACCTCTAAATTCATACTCCCCGTATAACATCGGATCAATTTTTACACTTCTAAATTCATTCCTATCACGGACAAATATACAGCCATTGAATACATCTTGAGAATCATCGTAACAGTTAGAACAAACTACCCTATCATCCCCCCAAACAAAATCCGAAAATATTACTTCGTCGTACTTTAATTCTGAAATTATCCTAAGATCTTTATCTAGCTTAACTATAGCTCCTTTCCTAACAAAAGATTCTTCATTGAAGAAGAAACCAAATAAAATTATTTCATCCTCCATCTCATGAACATGTCTAACAAAAAAGTTCTTGATTTCAAGTAATATCTTTCCATCCTTTGAGATATGAGTGTTATAAAACTTACTGGGCCTAGAAAAAACAAAATCATTCCTAGAGATATAAACAACTTCACTATTTAACGCTGAACCATCAAAACTAAACAGCTTCATTTAACTAAAATTCTGAAGAATTATATCTGTATGGGAAATAATCAATCAATTAGATTAAGATACGAATCTGGCATATACTAAGTCAAACCTCGTACCAAGAAAAATAGTGCTTTCTTACTGAAGTATTCCTCAACGAAATCGTCGTTTCTTGAAAAATATTACGCTTATTTGTTAGAATTTTTTCTACAGAAAAGCTTTGGTGTTTTTTGCCCCCATCGTCTAGTGGTAGGACACGGGGCTTTCAATCCCGTAGCAGGGGTTCGATTCCCCTTGGGGGCGAATAAGTAGGGGTAATATATGGGTGTTCCTAAACATAAGAAATCTTACCAAAGAGTAAGAGACAGAAGAACTAAGGTTTTCTATCATACTTTACCATTTCCCGAAGAGGTTTTAGTGAAGTGCGAAGAATGCGGAGAATACAAATTACCACACAGGGTTTGCCCCAATTGTGGCAAATATAAAGGAGTGACATACATAGATCTATCCATAAGAGAAGCTAGAAGAAAAAGAAAACAAGAAGAACTCAATAAAACTAGAATTTAATCATGGCTCAAATTATCGATGGCAAGCTTGTTTCTAAGTTAGTAAAAGAGAACATCAAATCTATAATTGAATCAAAAAAAGTTAATCCATCGTTAGCAGTAGTACTTGTTGGTAATGATCCAGCATCTCTGACCTACGTAAGAAACAAGACAAATGAATGCCTTGAAGTCGGTATATCCCCAAAAGATTATCACTTACCTGAAGACACTCCAGAAGAAAAACTTTTAGAGTTAATAAACAACTTGAATAGGGACGATAACATAGATGGCATACTTGTTCAACTACCCCTTCCAAAACATATAGAGACCAACAAAATCTTAAAAGCGATATCTCCATATAAAGATGTAGATGGTTTTCATCCTGAAAATGTTGGGAAATTGGTGATAGGTAAACCTTTTGTAGAGCCATGTACTCCAAAGGGTATTATAAGGCTACTTGAGCATTACGGAATAACCATTGAAGGCAAAAGAGCAGTAGTTTTAGGCAGAAGTAATATAGTTGGTAAGCCCACAGCCATCATGTTATTACATAGAAATGCCACTGTAACAATATGTCATTCCAAAACAGAAAACCTTCCAGAGATAACAAAGCAAGCAGATATACTTGTATCCGCAATAGGAGTCCCCAACTTTGTCAAAGCTGACATGGTAAAGAAGGGAGCAGTAGTAATAGATGTAGGAATAAACAAAGTAGAAGAAAATGGTAAATTCAAACTGGTTGGAGACGTTGATTTTGAATACGTCAAAGAAGTTGCCTCTTACATAACGCCCGTACCTGGAGGAGTAGGACCAATGACTAGAGCTATGCTTCTCGAAAACACTGTCAATCTTGCACTTTTCAGAAGAAGTTGCTAATCCACGAAAGCTTTCAAGATTTTTGCTCCATCCGTCGAGCCAAGAATCAGTTCTGAAGCTCTCTCTGGATGTGGCATCATTCCCAAAACATTTTTGTTTCTATTCAAAATACCAGCAATATGATACGTCGAACCATTAGGATTGAATTCTTCACTTACTGTTCCATCTTCATTACAATACTGGAAAGCAACCTGATCGTTATCTAAGACCTCTTTTAAGGTATCCTCATCAATGTAATAATTTCCTTCCCCATGTGCAATAGGTATCCTCAACACTTCTCCCTTTTTGTAACCTTTCGTGAAAATAGAAGTATTATTCACAACCTTTATATACTGCATCTTGCACACGAAAGTTAGAGTTTTATTTCTTAGAAAGGCTCCAGGTAACAGCCCCGCTTCTACCAAAATTTGGAAACCATTGCATATTCCTATTACAGGGTACCCCTTCTCTGCCATTCTCTTTACTTCACTCATAACAGGCGAGAACTTTGCTAGCCCACCAGCCCTAAGGTAGTCACCATAAGAAAATCCTCCAGGCAAAACTATGCACGATAAATCAGACAAATCAGATTCAGTATGCCACACATACCTAACATCACCCTTAAGAACTTCTTTTATCACATAATACGTGTCCATATCACAATTTACACCAGGAAACACAATAATTCCAACCCTTTTTCTCATATGAGGAATTTTGAATGATTAGCTAAACTAGTTTCATTTAGGTAGATTCAACAACTACTCTTGGGTCCATAGCATCTCTTAGAGCTTCTCCTAAAAGATTTAGAGATGTGACAGTTACAAAGATAGCAACACCTGGAAACAAAGCAAGCCACCAAGCGTAGTCAATATACTGACTACCTGTCAAAAGAATATTTCCCCAACTAGGCGTAGGTGGCTGTACCCCAAGCCCCAAAAAACTTAAAGAAGATTCAACCAATATAGCACCAGCTATTCCAAAAACTAAGGAAACAATAGCTGGATTAATAGCATTTATCAACACATGCCTAAACATTATATACACATCCGGAGCCCCCATAATTTTCGAAATCTTCACAAAATCAGAATTTACTACTTTAAAACTCTCAGCTCTTACGAGCCTCGCTACTCCTGTCCATCCAGTAAGCCCAATAACAAACATTATGTTGTATATATTCGGTGGCAAAAAAGCTAATATAGTCAAAATTAAAAACAAAGTAGGGAAAGTCATAACAACTTCTATAAGCTTCGAGATGATTATATCTACAATCCCACCGTAATAACCTGCTAAAAGTCCAAAAATGACACCTATAATAAAAGCAGTACCCATCGCCACTATACCGACCGTAATAGAAACCCTAGTTCCATGTATTATCCTAGCCAAAACATCTCTCCCCAAATCATCGGTACCCAGAAGATGTTCACTAGAAGGAGGCAAAAGTTTACTACTAAAATCTATTCTATAAGGGCTGTATGGTACCAACGGCATTACCTTAAAAGATGCAGCCGAGTAATCAACTTTATCATAAAAAACTGGGAAATATAACTTTCCGTTAACAACGCAAAGTATTGGCTTATCGTTAGCAATGAGGTCAGCAAAAACAGAAACAAAAATTAAGAAAAGAACAACTACAAGCCCAACAACTCCAAGCTTGTTCGAAAAAAACCTAGACTTAACGAACGAAAAGTAAGATCTCATAATGATAAAAGGGGTTTTTTAAACCCCTTATTTATCTTCTAAAACAACAATACCAGGCAAAGGCTTACCTTCAATGAACTCTAGAGAAGCACCACCACCAGTTGAAATATGTGTCATTTTACTTTCAACACCAGCCTTTGCAACAGCAGCAGCAGAATCACCACCACCTATGACTTTAACCGCATCCTTTAGGTTAGCTAGAACCTTTGCTATCTCTATAGTACCTTTAGCAAAGTCATCCTTTTCGAATACTCCAAGGGGACCATTCCAGAATATAGTCTTGCAATTCTTTAGTTCATCTGAGAACAACTTTATAGTTGCAGGACCAATATCAACACCTATCATATCCGCAGGTATCTCATTTTTAGCAACAACCTTTACCTTCTGCGGGCTTTCTATATTGTCAGTTACAACAACATCTACAGGTAGAATTATCTCTACACCCTTCTCTTTCGCCTTTTGTAGTATCTCGAAAGCAGTCGAAACGTACTCTTTCTCCAGAAGAGAATTACCAACATCCAGCCCCATCGCCTTGTAGAACGTAAACATCATTCCACCACCAATGAGTAATTTATCAACTTTCTGCAAAAGTGATTCTATAACTCCTATCTTTGTAGACACCTTAGATCCACCCAATATCGCAGCAAATGGCTTCTTTGGATTCGATATAGCATTATCAAGATACTCTAATTCTTTCTCAACCAAGAATCCAGCCACAGCTGGCTTACCTTGCTGTTTCATAATTCTAGGCAAGGCCTCAACTGACGCATGTGCTCTGTGAACACTACCAAAAGCATCACAAACATAAACATCAACTAAATCTGCCCACTGTTTAGCAAAGTTCTCATCATTAGCTTCTTCTTCTTTATAGAATCTTACATTTTCTAGTAACAACACTTCCCCAGGCTTCAAGCCAGCTATTTCCTTCTTGACCTCCTCTCCAATACAATCAGGAACAAACTTAACATTAACTCCTAACCTCTCAGATAAAGCCTTTTGAACTGGCAACAAGCTATACTTAGGATCTCTACCTTTTGGCCTCCCTAGATGGCTAGCAAGTATCACTGAAGCTCCTTTCTCAAGCAAATACTTCAAGGTAGGCAAAGAAGCATCTATCCTAGTATAATCGGTGATGTTACCATTTGAATCCATAGGCACATTGTAATCAACCCTTACGAAAACCTTTTTCCCCGAAACGTCTATATCTCTAACAGTCTTTTTAGCCATATATTACCTCCTAAAAAATTTTTAAAAGGGGGTATACCCCCTGTAAATCTATAAAACTACTTCTTATCCTTTGAAATCATATACGTAAGTAGATCTATAACTCTATTGGAATAACCCCACTCATTATCATACCAAGATACAATCTTGAAAAACCTCTTTTCACCCTTAAGGTTATTCTGGAGCGTTGCTAGTGAATCGTATATAGAAGATCTTGAATCGTGTATGAAATCAGTAGAAACGACTTCATCGTTAGTGTATCCAAGAATTCCCTTAAGATAAGTTTCTGAAGCTTTCTTAAGGAGTGCATCAATCTCTTCAATAGAAGTCTCTTTCTCACTTCTAAAAGTAAGATCAACAACAGAAACATCTGCAACAGGAACTCTGAAAGCCATACCAGTA
>CAYYXA010000030.1:0-29540 GCA_964475465.1 uncultured Brevinematales bacterium | reverse complement strand
TACTAGATTAGTAAGATTATCATTTAAAAATTAGTAGCTATGTAAAAACTCTCAAAATCTCGATCTAAAATCGACACCCCATATTGCTATCTTGTCATAAAGATTTATCACCTTGCCGAAAACAACAACTTCGTCACCTGTAGGAACATATTTACTTTCTCTAGTTATGACTGGCAAGGTAATGGTGTTATTAACCTTGATATAGTATAATTTATACCTTTTGCCAGTTTTTGAGTAAACGAAAAGCTCCGAATCATCCAATTTCCCAGAAACAGCAACAATATTTACCCTCATAGTCGCCCCTAATTTTATTAAACAACTAAAATGGCAAATTTATTACTAAATCCCCTCAAAAACTTTTATACCTCCGTTACTGCCAACCCCAAAAGGTAAAAATATTCTCAACTTATCTTGATAAGGCACAACACTTATGTACATTATCATTTGATTCCAATTGCCAACATCACCGATATTTTGGTCTCTCCTCAAACTAATTCCTTCAAAGTATAACAATCTAAGGTTAGAGGTATAGTCAAAATGGAAAAACTCAGAAAAAGCAAAAACAACACCATCTCCGTATCTCGAAGAAGAAATACCAAAAACCTTCCCATTGTTAGTAAAACTGAAATCTGCAATCAAAGTATTATTTGACAAAACAAATATACTAACTCTATTTGTCCCACTAACACCTAGGTAACTATATCCACCAGCCTTAGAAAAACTTACATACTCTGGCTCAAATACTAAATTAGTCTCAAAAATCTTTATGTAATAATTACTTTCACATTCATACAATTCAACAACATTAGGATTCGTTTTAATAACCGCAATCCTAAATCTTTCATCAAGGCTACTCTTTTCTGCAGCAATAGAAGAAACATTCATCACACCTGAAATAATAAAGTTTGTTCTTTTGTTAGTTATATCACTAACAACTATGTCCCAGTTAGTATGTAATCTAATCAGATACAAATCAACAGAAGTCCTTGAAACCTCAAAGTCATAAATACCTGTTATCGTCCTCAAAATACTAGAAAGTGTATTACTAACTCCATTTGTCCTAATATATAGAGAATAACTATCATTAAGGTAAGAAACAAACAAAACATTTGATACCATTATAGCCCTTATCTTTTTATCAACGTTTATGGAACTACGAGCAATCTCTTTTTGGTAATTATTCTCTTCCCTAGCAAGGTATATTTTGTCATACGAACTGTCTGTAAAAAATAACCAAACATTACTCGATACAATTTCATAATCCAAAAAATACTTATTTTTCCCATCAACACACAAATCTCTTCCAAAAAAGTTACATATCACTACAGGTAACAAAACAACATGCGAAGAATTACCTGCCACATCCCTGCCCCAGAAAATCAAATAGTTCGTACCATTCGGTAACAAATAAGTACTTAAAAACACATTAGTTAAACCCGGACCAAATAAATAAGTATTAGTAACACCCCCTAAAGAAAAATTAAAATAACAATCATTAGTATCATCAACAAAAATACCAATGCTAGTATTACCCCAAATATAATCATTTGTGTCCAACACCAGATCAAAGTAAGGTGCAGTAAAATCAAAAACAAAATACTTCTTATTAGTCATCTCTGACGAGATGACCAAAAGTTCATTAGTAAAATTTTCAGAATAATCATTAGTTAAGACATCCAAAACGAAAACATTCGTATTTGAGAGCCTAATTAACTCGCCAGAGTTAACGAAAATAGCAACCTCTCTACTAGGCTCTAATTTCAAGTTCAGAACATAAGAAAAATTGTCGTTAGTGACTAAAATGCTCTGCAATGGCAAAATTGAGATAGACGGAGAATTTGAAATGAAACATTTCACAACAATAGTACCTGATTTATTGTTTAATGAATCCTCAGCCCAAAAGTAAAAGTCGATATTTCCATTAGTATGACCAAAAGTATTTACCATGAAGAACCATTCATTAGCATTAGTAAAAGCAAAAAGCTCATCACCAACACTTGAATAAACAACAAAATCGCTCTTATCCCAAGCCCTACCATAAACAGTTATCACATTACTTAAAACAATACCATTACGAGGATAAACAATCTCAACAACCGGAGGCTCAACATCAAAATAATTTATAATTTCTCCGTTAGTACTGTCAAAATGGTACAACCTAAAAGCACAAGAGCTCAGAAATAAAAGTAGAAAAATAATCAAACTCATCCTAGCCAAAGTAGACATGTAATCCAAATTTTTATGGTAGAAAACCATCTGAGATCATTGTATCTAAAAACAAACAAAATATTCAAATAAATGAAACCCATACCTCTAAGCTAAAAACCCATGCACTACTTAGTAGCACACTCCTAGCAAATCCCTTGACAAAACCCTGTAAAAAAATTTGAAAAAACTATAAAAACATGGTTATTATTTAGTTATGAACAAATCTAATTTGCTTATTTCCTTAATCTTAGTCTTCTTATTTTTATCTAACCTAAACGCCCAAACAGTCAAAAACGTTATAATTTTCAATTTCTTTACCAAAGGTAAAGATATACCCGAAGCATCAATAGGTGTCCTAAGCTCATTAATGAATTACCTAAAATTTTTGCCTACAGCAAAATTTACAAAATCAGACTTCGAAGTCAAAGGCAGAGACATCAAAGAAGTAATAAAGCTATTCCCAGCATATGATGAATTCATAGTAGGAACATACAAAAAAGACAAAAACACTTTCACTTACGAAATAAGCATATATGACAGAACAGGCGAAATAAAAAATTCTTTCACCTTAAGTAGCGAAGATCTCTTTGATGTAATAGATATAATAGTCACCAAGCTATCATCGTATTATGGTGGCGGAACAAAAGGATTTGGAGTACTTAACTTCAAATCTCAACTACCAGAAAGCAAAACATTTACCCTAATACTAAACGACGAAGTCCTAGCACAAATAAAAGGTGTGACAAACCTATCTCAAAGAATAATCTCTAAAACACCATATACCATAATGCTGAGGAACGATGAAACCAAAGAGATTATACTCAAAAGAGAAATAACACTCCTTGACAATGAGGTAGCAAATATAGAACTCAAAGAACCTGAAATTAAAAGCGAAGTTATAACAAATACTATAACTAACGAAGTATTACAAAAAAGCCCACCACTAGAAATACACCAGAAATACACTAAATTTCAAGCATATCAAGATATAAAAAAGGGTATAGCAAATTACTTAATATTCGACAATAACTCGTTCGAAATATTAAAAGAAGAAGCTTTGGTATTAGACAAGGAAACTCGTACAAAGATATACAAAGAACATCAATTATCGATTGAATTAACTATACTTGCAGCAGGCCTAAACGTAGTGCCTGGACTAGGTAGTGCAATAATAGGAGATTCTAGCGGCTTCTTAATAACCCTACTGACACCTTACCTCTCCTTTTTACTTTTCGCCGCAACCGCACCTAACAATAACAACAGTACGCTAGCCTTAACTTCCGGTATTATAACATTAGCTGGATACGTATATAACATAGCAAGACCTTTCATATACCAAGCAGAATGGAACGGAAGATTAAAAAAATTACTACTTTTCGACACAACAGCATCACTACCAGAAAGAAAAGAAATAAACTTCTCAATGAACATAAAATTTTAAAACCAAAATTACATACTCCAAGCTTAAGCTCCCATGTCCTAAACTCAGTCTTAAAAAAACTTCACAACAAATAGTTATTCTTACACATGAATTAGTGAAAACTAACAGTCCTTAAAAAACTTTATTATTTCGTAAGGTGAATTAAAGATATAATCAGGTGAAGCTTGTTCTATTTCACTAACACTTTTAAATCCCCATGTCACCCCAATAGAAAGCATACCTGCATTTTTCGCAGTTTCTATATCTGTAGGGCTATCTCCAACGAAACATATTTCTTCAGGATTTAACCCCATCTTCTTGGATATCTCCATGGCAAGCTTCGGATTAGGTTTCCTATCCTCATCGTTTCTGACACCAAGAACCTCAACAAAACTCCATTTTCCAAGAAGTTCCTTTATTAACTTCTGAGTAAATTCGTGACTTTTGTTAGACAAAACTGCCATCCTCATACCTCTGCTCTGTAAATAATCCAAAAGCTCAGGAATACCTTCATAAGGTCTAGTGCTATTCAAACAAACCTTCGAATACTCTTCCCGCATAAGCTTAACACATAACTTCACTTTATCCTCATCGTTTAAAGAATTCCTATAGGCTAGAATCTTTCTAAAAAGTTCTGAAGTTCCCTCACCAACAAAAACTCTGTACAAATCCTTGCTTATCCCCTCAATTCCCAATCTCGCTAAAACATTATTACCAGCAGTAGTAATATCATCAAGAGTATCCAGCAAAGTTCCATCAAGATCAAATATCAAACCCTTTATTTTCCTAAAACTCATTTATTTATCTTAATAGAAAAAAGGGATTGATTTCTAAATTCCAGATATGCCTACTTGTCTTTTAGTAACACCTTAGGGACGAACATATCGCTAGAGGTGAAGAGGTATACAAAATAGAAAAACTCATAAAAGAAGGAACAATAAACAAAAACCCAAACAGAGGAGATAATTAAGATGCCTATACCTCTGGCTAACCAATAGAAAAAGATAGAAAAAGTAAAATAAAGGTGCCTTACGGCACCTTTTAAACTACTCATTCAATATAGCAACAGAGTTATAACCGCCAAAGCCGTCATTCTCCTTAAGTGGGTTTGCCTGATCTTCAGACCAAACAACTCCTCCATCAATAACATACTTATACTGCCACCTTCCAGGTTTTATTTTCCACTCAACTGTCCAATAACCCGTCTTTGGGTCTCTAGTCATAGGTATCGGTACATTGTCGGTACCAGGTGTACCCTGGGACGGTGGAGCAGTCCAGTTATTAAATTGTCCAGCAAGGTGAACAGTAGTAGCTGCCGGTCTATCAAAAGTAAACCTAACAATAAGTTTTCCTGTTTCAGGATCCTTACCTACAACTTCATAAGGTATGTACCTATCTTTGAGAACGTCCCACAGGAGGCACGAACTAAAAGTAAAAGCAGCAAATATAAGCAACACCAATAAACTTAAAACCTTCTTCATACACTTCCTCCATCAAAATTAGCTAAAACTTTGCTCTAAAGTCAACATAAACTCTTGGTAGATTCTGAGCTATGTATTCTGATCTTATCCCTTCAAACACACCATTAGGCCCTAAATAGAACGTCCTACTCATAGCATCAAAAGTCAATCCATAATCAAGATCAAGTATACTTCCAAACATTGGATAACCGTAACCCATCTCAACAGAATAACTATCACCTAGAGTATAAACCAAGCTAGCCAAAGGACTAAAGTAAGAAACTAAAATATCTTTAGAAATATGATACACATTATATAAGAAATAACTACTCTTCAAATTATCACTCCAAGAGAAGTATCTAACCCCTCCTTTAATAGAAAGCCCCTCTAATCCGAATACATCAAACTTAATCTCAACGATTGATCTAACCTCCATCTTAGTTATAGCAAAAGTTCTCTTAACAAATGAGTACTCTTCAGGCCTAAAACTATATTGTTCGTACGAGCCTATAACGTAAACCCCCAGTAAATCAAATAAATCAGATACTCCTATACCTCCCTTTATACCTAAACCTTCAGAAAACGTTTCCAACCCTTGACTAGGAACATCAACAGCTTCATAACTCTCAGGTAGATTAACAAGATTATTCATAAAGTTCTCACTAACCCATGATCCCTCAATCAACAACTTTAGATTACCTCCAAAGTCCAAACTATAATCACCAAAAAGTTTGCCATTAACAGCAAACCTGGTAGAAGGAACATATGAGTTAGTGTTTGTATAAGTACTCAAACTAATAAATTCTCCTCTAATATCAGCCAAGATACCTGATATGAACGAAGAGAAAGCACCACCGGAAACCCTAAAACCATTTCCAGTTAAACCTTTAATGTAAGAATTCGTACCACCAGCACCAAATAATTCTCCTTGATTAACTGTGGAAAATTTAGCATACAAAGAAAGAATTTCATGATCAACTTGTAAATAACCTCCATAAGTAAACAAAGATTTAACTCCTAATCTTCCAGGCATATTCGGAACTATACCACCTACTCTATAAACATTCAAAAGGTCAATGTAATCAACTACTCCAGTATTATTAAAAGAATAGACATTCCCTATCAGTCCTAAGCTAACATCAATATCTTCAAAAGACATAATTAGAATTTTAGCATTCAAAGCACCTGCCATATTCAACTGATCACCACTACCATCTATAGCATAAGCACCCAAAAACGCCTGCCAAAGATATGTCTTAGCCCTCTGCTCTGCATAGAATCCTCCCATATCTCTACCTACCAAAGCTAGATTAGTCGTATCCTCTCCCATTCCAGGCATATTGACAATAGTACCATCCATAAACTCAACAGGCCTAATTATATAAGGTATACCCCCACTTCTAGCAGTAGAAGTAGTATCTACATAAAAACCATTGTTATCTACTTTACTATTCAGAACATTGCTGAATCCCATTATAGAAGATGCAACCATCCAAGAATTGAGATGTCCTATACTGTTCTCTGGATCGTCAAACTTAGCAGTCCTATACCTATAGAAAGGTATTATTTTCAATTTGCTAGCTTTATGAAAATAACTTATCATGAAGCTATCAATAGCTACGTGCTTAAATTTCGTAGTTGGCTGAATAATTATGTTTGCCATTCCGTATACATCACTCGTAAGCTCGAGTTTTGGAGACAGATTTACTATGAACTCAACATTGTCTAAACCGAAATAGGGATCACCTGGCCTATTATTATACACATAATTCGAAGACATGTATTTAAAGTCACCTATCGTTATAAGATCACCACTAAACTTAACAGCACCAAAAGAAATGCTAAACAAAGCTAAAATTACAAAAGTAACTAAAAACATTCTCTTCATAAATACCCCCTTAATACTTAATGTAAAGATCAAACCTTATAGTAGGCTCAGTTGCCAACTTATATTCCCCTAAATTAACGATCTTACCATCTGGTAAAACAACATACCCCATATTGTCAGAGGTAGCCAAACCTCCACTCCAATTCCTAAGACCATTGTACATTATAACCGTAGATTCAAGTCCTCTACCTAAATCAATATCTCTAGCACTCGTAGCACCATACCAGCCGTATGAAATAACAATATAAGAATCAACCTTAGGTATAGTATACCAAATACCTATATAAGGTGTAATAATTGTGCTTTCCCCAACATTTCCTACGTTCACATTCCCAGTTTGAACAACACCCCTACCACCAACCTTAAGCCACAAATCTTTACCCAATTCCTTACTTCTTATCAAAGAAGCAATGTTGTACCCAACATAAAGCCTAACATCACCAAAGGTAAAGTTAGTTGATATACTGTTTCCAATTGAAAAATCGTTTTTGTTCAAATACCCAAGTAGATCAACTGAGAAATCTCCCAAATCATACCCAACATTAGCCACTCCAACAATTGAAGAATTAACAAGTTCAGTAGCACTTATGCTAACATTTCTCAAACCAACCTTAAAGAGAACCTTAAGCTCGTCCTCATCAGTCAAAAGAGGAAGATAATAATTCAAATACCCTTTTAGATCACCACCCATAAGAGAAATATTCGTTTCATTGTCAGGTACAATCATAACAAAACTAACTTCATACTTTGACCCTTCAATAGCTTTAAATAGTATCCCTCCATTCACGTAAATGTTGTTGTAAGTAATATTTGTACTAGTACCATACTCTACCTGTCTTATAATACCACCTTCAGCATTCAGGTAAATGAATTCTTCCATGTCAAAAGCTAAATATCCTCCAACTAAATTATATGAAACCATAGGAACAAACAAGTAGCTAAGAGGCAAATAAGAATACACGGTATACGACACCATTTCATCTGTATCGTTATAACTTATATGCGTAGGTAATCCAAATCTATAGTCACTTTCCTTGAAATACGGTAAATAAGTGTTACTAGTAGCATCCTTGTAAATAGCTCCTACAAAAATGTTCCCTATACCAACGCTACTAGCTACCCCTAACTTAATACCACCATAATTACCGGTAGGTATTGAAGAAACTGAATTTGAGAAATTATCAAAAGATCCAATGCTATCGTATATATTCTTCGCGAAGAATCCTTCAATATCAATTATTCCATCATAATAGCTTCCATAAATACCATAGTAATCCTTTCCAAACTTAACCAAATTTGTCGTATCTTCGCTTGCAGTACTAAACACCTCAACAGATCCATCAATAAACTCTACCGGATAAACGAAATAAGGCATAAACCAATGTGCCTTAGAGAATGTTGAAGAGAAAAAGTTAAGAGATGGCATGAAATTAAAGAACATTTCAGATGGAATATTCCTCATCCTAATAGCTCTGCTTTTGAAAAAACCAACAAAAGTAAAAACATCATCCATATAACCTATTTGACCATCGTTTATGTCAATCATCGTATAACCATTTACGAAAGTATTTGCATAAAGCTCAACACCACCAAAAAGACCCTTTTGCTTTACCCCCAATCCCCAAATGAAGGATAACCTAGCATCTCTAAGGTATATCCTATTATCACCGTATTGGTAGCCATACTGGTAAGGGCCAAAGTGAGTTCTCAAATAAGGATCATCAACATTCTGAAAAATGGATGTAGAGAAATAAGCATCAATGTAAGATTTCACGGCACCAAACGAAACCCCACTAACAAACAAAGCTAAAACCAAAACAAAAAGCTTTTTCACAAACTTTCTCATAGAACCCCCCTTAATTAAAAGTACATTTCTGCTTCTATATTCACAGAATTCTGAGTTTCCGCTCCATTAACAAAATCAAAATCACCAATACCTCTATCCATATCACCACCATTACCATACCTGACAACCACCCTAGTATTTCCAGCAGGATACACTTGAAGCTCTCCATAGAAAGAAGACCAAGAAGTATTTCCACTCCTTGAAACTCTTTCATAATATCCTCTCATAACTCCTAACCTTGTATAGAACTTCAACCAAGATGTAATATTCACTGTAGACTCAATACCAAATCCCACAAAAGTCTTCTCAGCCTCTTGTAAATTAAAAACTTTAGCCATAGGTTTGATTTTCGCAAATTCGTTCTCAAAATCTAGAGCAAAAGAAAGGTGTCTAAACCAGTTTGTAGAACCTATCTGTAAAAGGTAATCCCTACCAAAATATTGATCAAAACTAATAATCCCCTTAACACCTCCCTTAAACACCACATATAACTCACTTATCCATTCAAGATAATGTGAAGCATTTTTAGAAGCCATTTTTTCCTGGAATAAGAACTGCCAAATGTTGTAATCATCATGAAGTACTCCCTCATCATCGATCCAAGCAGGGAAATCATAATTGTGCACATATTTCATATAAGACTTCAAATTAACAAATTTAACCGGGAAAGCATAAGAAAATTGAATAAATTGTTCAAAATAATCTCTTTGTCTACCACTAGCAGGATCAGCAGCACCTCCAAGATATTGATAAAAGTTTGTTTGCAGAGCAACAACAGAGTATGTAATCTCTATGCCTCCTATAGTCTTAGGTTGATCATACGAAATCTTTGCAACTACTTTATAAACAAGAGAATCAACATCACCAAGTAAAAATCTATGTAGCATCCAATCATCTTTTGTCCAACCGTCAGGTACAACATTAGGAGCACTTTCAGGAGCAAATGACCTACCAACCTCTCCCAAGAAAGAATAGGATAATCCTGGAACCCACCTTAAGCTACCACTATAACTAAAATCAGCTCCAAGAACATTATACTGCCCTTTTTCCCAAGACTCGCTAACATAATAATCATAATCATTAGTTCTTCTTGACAACTGATAAAGCTCAAAACCACCAGTAACCCCAACACCTATAGTACCTTCTAACAAAGGTTCCTTTATATCATACTTAGAAAATCTAAACGTCAAAGCAGTTTCATTTTTAGGCTCTTGAGCACTTTTTTCAAGTAACTCATTTGCATAATCAATAAGAGTAAATTTAAACTCAAAACCACTTCCTAAGAAATCTGGGAACCTTCCATGAATTCCTGCATTGTTTCCTGTACCAACTCCCCCAGCAAACTGAAGAAGAGGTTGATACATGTTTACTCGCCAACCCGCGTTATAGAAGAGAACCAATTCACCCCATTTCTGCCAAAACTGAACATGTGAGGCAAAATCATAGTTAGCAAGATAAGAAGAATCAGCAGTATACCCTCCGAAAACATAACCACCACTAACAGAAGATTTAAATATTGACCAGAAGTTTACACCCGGCGCAGCAGCAGCAATTGCTTGAATCTCAAAGTTTCCATATGGAGAACCACCACTTAAGTTCCAAAGTAACACATCATTTGTAATCTCCATTGATTCTATATTAGCTCCGACCTTCATGTAAGTACCAAATTCTACTCCTGCATAACCCACACACACAATACCTAAAAACAGAACCACTAAAATAAAAATTCTCCTAATCATAATTCCTCCCCTAAATTACTTAAAAATATTTAAAAAACCAATTATATCAACCTGGTAATACCACCCTAAAGCATCCCTATTCTGTACCCCAAAGTTTATCTCAAAATCAGGTGCCCTAACTCCTAATCCCATAGATAGCTTATTATCTATCAACCCTATCCTAGTAAATATCGTATCAGCATAGGATATTTGAGTACCTAAAGACAAAGAAGAAGATGAACCACTATTTAAACCAAGAGAGTAAGCACTAAAAACCTTCATATAAGGCTTAACAAGATAAAAGCTAATACCAAACTTCAAAGCAGAGTATGCCAAACTAGCATTAGCAGTATCACCAAAAAATGAGAAACTAGCTGGCAACAAATTGTACCCAACAATACCAAGAGAAAGATAATTATCAAGCATCACAATCGTAGTACCAAAATCTAAGGAAAATGAAGATATAGTCTTATTCACAGATTCATCAAGCTCATATCCCTTTAGCGATATATTCAATAGCTTACCACTTAAACCGACTCTTACGTCGTTAACAAAATCAATATACTCTGAAAGATCAAATCCCTTTCCAACCCCGAGAGAAATAGTTTCTTCAAGAAGGCCAGAAGTAGAGCTAATATCTGCACCTGATCTAGTATATGAAACTCCTAAACCAACGATATCAAGAATATTGGCTCCTGCATTTACATTGATCAAGTTCAATCCAAAAACTCCAAAAGGTTCAGAATACGATATAGAAGCGCTTATACCTTTAAGTTTAGATAATCCTGAAGGGTTGTAAACAATAGCATAAACATCGTTGACCTCTGAAATGTTAGCCATACCTAACGAAACATATTTCCCACCAACATACGGGATATCAAACAAAGCACTAGCACTACAAGATAAAATCAACACTAAACCAAAAACAAAAAACTTTTTCATAAAACACCCCCTTTAATAAATGACTGAAACCAACCTAGAGCCCACAATATCAACACCTGAAATATTTTTCCCACTAACAACTATAATGTAATTACCCATTGGAACTTTTTGCCCCATATCATCGGTACCATCCCAAACAAAAGAGTAAGGAAATTGATAAACACCTGGTTTTGCAATTAAATCAGCTGGTACAGAAACCATATTGGCACTAAGATTTATATTCTCTGCCAAATTCCTTATAAGATTTCCTTTCATATCGTAAATTTTTATTGAACCTTGAATAAAGAAATCTATAGCACTTTCAATACCAATTCTTATTGACAACTTATCACCTTTAACAGGTGCAATAACTTTTGGCTTATCATCTTCGTAAGTAGAAGAGGTTCCTCTTGTAACCTTCATATAAAACTTAGGCATCTTACCAACCTCTAGCTTAACACCAGGATAAAAGTTTATATAAGCCTCATCCTTAACGTTCACACCTATTCTCGGCTTAGCATCACCATCAGTAACCCTAATCATAACAAAATTATCTTCAACAGATTTAAAACTTGGATTAACAGGAGTAGAGGAATCAGGCATATACTCATAATTATAATTACCACTATCCGGTCCAGTTGTAGCCACAGCTATCTTTAACCACATATTAGTCGGATTAACGTTAGTAAAAAACCAATCCCAAGCAATTTTAGCGATAACAACTCTTTTGAACATATCAGGTTCAAATTCTCCATTAAACCAAAAATCAAATAAATTCGTGTTCATATTGGGACTACCCGGAACATTTGCTGTATCAGCATAGCTGCTCATACCAATCCTAACAGTGCCATCTGAACCTGTATGAGAGTAGATTTGAACACCACCTTTATTTGCAGAAGGATCAAACTCAACACTATCATTAGGATTCCAAAAACCTATATACATATCTGGATCCATATCCTTAAAAAAGACACCTCTTTGCCAAACAACAGGGGGATTCTCATTAAAACTAGTTCTCCCAATTCCAGGTTCCCTATCAAAGTATATCATAAGGTTGTTATGTCTACCTGCAGCCTGTCCTCTCACAGCAACATACAAAGCATTAGTATCCCAGGTAAGCCAAAGCTCAGATAACTCAGCTTTAGTTAAAGTATCAGTATCCCTACCTGGATAGGCAGAATCATTAGTAGGTTCACATATGTTTCTATATGGACTACCAAAATACATTAACATCCTACCACCGTTGTTTGTAAGATCGTTTTGATCAACAATACTACCGTAAGGCTTGTTCAAGACATTCGTTGGAGAAATAAGAAGTTCATCAGGTTCCCACCCCATGCTAAAAGGATCCCAAGTACCAGTAACCCTAACCGCTATATTCTTATTAGTAGCAGTAACAGAAAAAAGATTATAACCAAAGGAGAATAAAAGTAGCACTAATACCAATAAAACACTTAACTTACGCATACCACCGTACCCCCTTGCTTTAAGCAAATTATTAATAAATAGAATCTATTTGTCAAGAGTTTCAAAATTACACCTAAAAACTCAAACAGTTTAATTTACTTCAGATTAGAGCCGCAAACGCAGATAGACAATTCCTAAATCATCTTACGAAAAATGAGAAAAGACAATAAAGTAAATTTTCATTTTCACACTATTTCGGTTAAAATATAGCAAATACAAGTGTAAGTGGGGGTGTATATGAAAAGAATAGGGATTTTAACTGGTGGTGGTGATGCACCTGGATTAAACGGAGTAATAAAAGGTGCATACCTGAGGATAAAAAAAGATCTTCCAAACATTGAAATAATAGGTTTACTTGAAGGTTGGAGAGGACTACTTGAAAAGAAGTACATAGTTCTAAAAGACGAAGATGTAAAGGAAATCCATAAAGAAGGTGGAACAATACTTGGTTCCTCTAGAACCAATCCTT
The DNA here is from genome assembly GCA_964475465.1 of uncultured Brevinematales bacterium. GTDB lineage: Bacteria > Spirochaetota > Brevinematia > DTOW01 > DTOW01 > JAPYWX01. The sequence continues at coordinate 16,143 of CAYYXA010000030.1, read as the reverse complement.
ACAAAAACGAGGAAACAATAAAGAAAGCACATCAATCATTTAGGGAGTTGGAATTAGATGCATTAATAGCAATTGGTGGTGAAGATACTTTAGGTGCAGCAAACAAGCTTGCTAAGGATGGCTTTCCAGTCGTCGGTGCTCCTAAAACTATCGATAACGATTTAAATGTGACAGACTACACATTCGGATTCGATACCGCCGTGAATATAGCAATGGAGGCAATTGACAGATTACACACAACTGCAAAATCTCACAGGAGAGTGATGGTAGTAGAAATAATGGGTAGACACGCAGGATGGATAACACTTTGGGCTGGTATCGCAGGCGGTGCTCACATGATATTACTACCTGAGGAAACTACAAAACTCACTGACGTAGCTGAATTTGTCAAAAAGAGAAAAGAAGCTGGAGAACTTTACACACTCATAGCAGTTTCTGAAGGTGCTATACTTGATACCGGTGGTGTATCAAACTTTGTTTTTGAAGATGCAAAAGTTGATGAGTTCGGACACGTAAGATTAGGTGGTATCGCTAAGCAACTAGCAAAGTACATTGAAGAAACAACCGGAATTGAAACAAGATACGTTGTTCTTGGGCACCTACAAAGAGGTGGTAGTCCAACAGCATTTGACAGAGTTCTCTCCCTTAGATTTGGTATAAACGTTGGTGAACTTGTACTCAAAAAAGAATGGGGTAAAATGGTAGCTCTCAGAGGAACAGAAATAGTTGCCGTACCACTTGAAGAAGCAGTCCAAGAACTTAAGGTCGTACCTCAAAAGCTAATAAAAGAATTAAAGAGCATACTATAAAACTTTTATATGGGAGGCTTTGCCTCCCATTACCAACCTATACTACCTCTAAAAATTCTTTCATCCTACATTACCACGTAAATGATACTTGCCTGCTCTTCATTTCATTGCACTTCAGGTAAACCTAGTTAGACCAGAGTTATGTAACTCTCTACAGTTATATAACCTAAGAAAAGAAAATTCATTACCATCCTTTATTCTCACTTAAGCCTATAAAACATCCTTTTTCTCCTAAGTATCTTTGGCAATAAAAATGATTGTAATAAAAATTTACAATTTGTTGTTTAATAAAAGTAAGGAAACCAGGAGGAGGCTATGGTTCAAAAAGTTCTATCTGCCTCAATAATAGGGCTAAATGTTGATGTTGTAGAAGTTGAGGTTGACATTCAAAAGAAAGTACCATCTTTTGAGATAGTTGGGTTACCTGACGCAACAGTTAAGGAATCTAAAGAAAGAGTAAGGGCAGCAATAACTAATATCGGGTACATGTTCCCACTCAACAGAATATTAGTAAATCTTGTTCCTGCTTATGTCAGAAAGGAAGGATCCATACTTGACACAGCTATTGCAATAGGCATACTTTTAGCATCTGGACAAATAGAAGAAAGCGGAACAATAGACATCAACAACACAATTTTCGTAGGTGAATTATCACTAGACGGGCAACTCAAACACACCAAAGGCATTCTTCCTGTAGTCCTAAGAGCAATAGAGCTAGGCTTCCAAAATATATTTGTACCTGAACCAAACAAAGAGGAATGCAAAATAGTCTCGAAGGACATAAATATTTTCCCTGCCAGGGACTTACTAGAAATAGTTGAAACATTGAAAGGTAACTCTAATATTGTTCCTCTTAGTTTTGAGTTAATAAGTACTCAAAGCAAAAACCAAGGTCTTGATCTTTTAGACGTTAGGGGGCAACATTCGGCGAAGAGAGCTATCGAGATAGCGGCGGCAGGAGGACATAATATTTTGATGGTTGGGGGACCCGGCGGCGGTAAAACAATGCTAGCCAAAAGAATACCTACAATATTACCTGAAATGGACATGAAAGAGATAATAGAAACTACAAAAATCTATAGCGTTGCTGGGTTACTCGACGGCAAGGGAATAATCACGGAAAGGCCGTTCAGGGCACCCCACCACACCTCCTCCGACGTAGCAATAATAGGCGGCGGAAGAATTCCTAAGCCAGGAGAAATAAGTCTAGCTCATAACGGCGTACTATTCTTAGATGAACTACAGGAATTCAAAAGCAACGTGTTACAAGTACTGAGGCAACCACTAGAGGAAGGAATAATAACCATCTCAAGAGCCGAAGGGAACGTAACATTCTTAGCAAACTTCATGTTCGTAGGAGCTATGAACGTAGGAAAGGATAACTCAGATTCAATATACTCCTCAACTGATATAGCAAGGATATTACACAAAATCAGTACCCCGTTCATAGACAGAATAGACATGCACATAGAAGTACCAAGGGTTAAGTTCCAAGACATAGTAGAAAACTCCAACATCTCAAAAGGATCAGAATACTATAAAGAAAGGATCATCAAAGCCAGAGAAATACAAAAAGAGAGATATCAGAAACTAGGTTTAAACATAAAAACAAATTCAAAGATTCCAGCGAATCTAATAAGTGAAATATGTCAAATCTCAGAATCATCAAAAAAACTCCTAGAGGTAGTAATGACAAAATTCAAGCTAAGCATGAGATCATACCACAAAATCTTAAAAATATCAAGAACAATAGCAGATCTAGAAGGTAGCGAAGTAATCCAAGATCAACACGTAGCCGAAGCAGTACAGTATAGAGTACTTGATAAAATCATATACTCTTAACTTTTTCTATTAACCTCTACCTTTGCTAAGGCTGCTGAACCTAGTATTCCAGCGTTATTTCCAGACCTAGCCAAAACAATTTCCAATCCCTCCCTTAGGGGGGGCATTATGTTCTCCATAGCGTAATTCCTCACCCTAGAAAGCAAAAACTCACCAGCCAGTGAGACACCTCCACCTATTACAACCATCTCAGGATTAAAAATATTAACAAGTGAGGCTATACCTAAACCTATATACCTAAAAGCCTCATCAACTATATTCATACAAAACTCATCACCCTCTTTAGCTAAATCAATAATTAGCTTGGCGTCTATCCTTTCATCAGGATACTTTGAAAGCTTCGTTGAAATCCTTCTCTCTTTATAAGAGAGAGCTTTCTTTATCATAGCGGTAGCTGAACCGTAAGCTTCCCAACAACCAAACTTACCACAATTACATTGAACACCGTTAGGAACAATAACGATATGCCCTACCTCACCAGCGTAATAATTAGACCCTCTGTAAAGCTCACCATTTATTATGATTCCACCACCTATACCAGTACCTAACGTTATACCAATAACATTATTTTTCCCCTTAGCAGCACCAAATACGAGTTCACCAACGGCAAAATTATTAGCATCGTTATCAACAAAAACAGGTATACCAAATTCCTTGACCAGCTCACCAACTACATTGACATCCTTAGCATCAGAGATGGCAGGCATACTCCTAACAACACCCCTCTTAAAGTCAACAGGCCCTGGTACACCTATACCTATAGCCTTAACCCCATCATGTTCAATAAACTGAGATATGACCTTCTTTATATTATCCAAAACCTTACTCCAACCTAATTTAGCCTCAGTAGGAACAATCACATTGTATACAATCTTACCTTCATCATCAATTAATCCACCCTTTATATTCGTACCTCCTAGGTCAATACCTATATACATACCCCCTCCATCCCTAATGATTGTATAAAATCCATAAACTCTCTTACAATTTGAAGCAATAGCACCTACAAAGACCACTTAAAACAAAGCTATTTGAGACTCTGCCTCTCTTACACCAATTATCTCACCAAAATCCAAAATTTAAGTGGAAATATACTTTTCAATCATTGCAAGGGACTTTTCAAATAAATCTTGGATATTGCTAAGTAGTTCTTGAGTAAGGATATTTTCTCCTTTTCTTGCTTTGTCCTCAATATTCTTAAAAACATTCCCCAGTTTCACAAAACCAACCTCATAGCTTGCACCTTTGAGTTTATGAGCTACCTTCGATATCCCTTCAATGTTATTCTCTAGGTTGTACTTAACTAACTTGGAATACTCAGCCCCAAATATCTTTACATAAGAATCAAGAAGTTCTCTAACAAAAGACCTAAATCTATCTTTTCCAACTAAATCCAAAAATTTTTTCATTATTCCTTCATCAAATAGTTTATCAGAAACCGATAACTCCTCTTTCTTGATTTCCGCATCCATAGAAGTTTTTGATAGGTATTTGATTAAAACTCTAACAATATCTTCAACTTTTACAGGCTTTGTAATGTAGTCATCCATACCTAATCTAATGGCCTCTTCAATATCCTCCTTATAAGCATGTGCTGAAACCCCTACGATTATAGGTTTACGCTTAAGATTCTTTGATCTTATGATAGTAGTTAACTTATAACCATCCATGTCAGGCATCTGAACATCCATGAAAATTAAGTCGTAATCTTTTATTTTCATCATCTCAAGGCATTCCCTGCCGCTATACGCAACATCAGGAGAAATAGAAAACTTTTTCAAAATCTCTACCATAAGCATAGAATTTATAGGATTATCCTCAACAACTAAAATCCTCTTACTTGGATCCAAAACATTTTTCACTCCTTCATAACTATACTCCCTTATAGATAATCCTTCAAACTTTTTAGAGATAATCTTGAGTAATTCCAAAACATTCATCGGGTGCTCCAAAACAAAAAACTTACTTAAATCAATATTCAAAACTTCAGTTGGCTGTGGTATTCTAAAAAGCACTACCTTAACGTGCTCATCACCTTTTAATACACTCTCAAGGTAACTAATTCCATACAACTTTACCGAACGATAATCTAAAAGAATGATTAATTCCCTACCCCTATTTTCTTCAATAGCTTCTAGCAATTCACCTAAATTCTCTAAAACAATCACCTCTACTTCTAAATGTTGGAAAATGTCAATATAAGAAGTTGGTAAACTTCCATCCACCAAGAACAAAAAGCTCCTTGCAGCAACCAAATAATCTTCTAACTTTGCCATCAAAGGCTCAAGATCTTTGACGGCAAGAGGTACAATAAAAGTGAACTTTGTACCTTTGTTGATTTCACTTTCTACTTTTATTTCGCCTCCCATGAGATCTATAATCTTCTTACATATACTAAGCCCCAATCCAAACCCCTCATACCTCCTGGATAGCCCCATGTCTACTTGAACAAAAGGCTTGAAAATATCATTCAATTTGTCTTTAGGAATACCAACACCATAATCAGTAACCGAGAAAGCTATTAAACACCTATCATCAGAAGTCAAACTATACATTTCAGCACTCACGATAACGTTACTATTCTCATGGGAAAACTTTATAGCATTATCCAAAAGGTTCATAATCACTCGCCTAAGCTTGTAAGCATCACCAACCACTAAAGAAGGTAAAGCAAAATCAAAGTAATAGTCTATCCTTATATTCTTGTTTGCTGCCTTTTGTTCTAAAGCAGATATGGAACTCAAAAACTCTTCATAAAGGTTAAATTCTATCTCTACTAGCCTTGCTTCGCTCTCTTCTAACTTTGAGTATTCGAGAACATCGTTTATGAGAGACAATAAAGTCTCAGAACTAAACTTTATGAGACTAAGGTACTTCTTTTGTTTTTCATCCAATGGTGTCTCAAAAAGCAAATTAGAAAAGCCTATTATCGAGTTTAGAGGTGTCCTCATCTCATGACTAATAACAGCCCAAAACTTCCTTCTCTCCATCACCTCCCTAAGAAGTAGTTCCTTTTCTTTCAAAATTAGTTCTTCATACTTCTTTTGAGATGTTATATCTCTAATAGCTAAGAGATAAGTATCCTCCACCCGTAAAGCCCTAATTTCAAAAAAGAACTCTTCACCCCTTTCACCACTAAAGGTTACTTCCTTCACACCTTGATACTCCAAAGTTAAAAGAAATTCTTTCAAAACATCACTGAAAGTAGAAATAAAAACCTGTGAAATATTCTTATCTAAAGATTCTTTTTCAATATCATCTAATGTAAGTGCAGACGAAATAACACCATACCTAAATATTAAAGAACACCTATAAGATAAGTCAGCAACTGAACTATCAAAATACATCTTAAAAATAGATTCTGAAAGTTTTATTCCCCTAATGGTAAATCCTTTATCAAGCAACAAGATTATATCAAACGGCAATAAGAAAGAAAAGTACTTAACGTAATAATTCAGAAAATCTTTTCTATCCCTAAAGTCCTTAATTTCTACATACTTTCCATAAACTCCGCTTAACCTCTCAGCTAAACTACCCAAACTTACAATAACATCTTTAAACTCTAATCCTTTATCTCTTGGCTTCAACTTAACTAATATAAAACTATCAAACCTCAACATTAATACATCTAAAAGGCTTAAACCACTAGATGTTTTAATGTTTCCTGAAATTTCCAAACTCTTGTTACCTGACCTTATATAGTTTAAAAAATATTCCTGAAACACCCTTGAATTCTCAACTAAATTGAAAAACGGACTATAAAGAATCTCTTCTCTACCTTTCCCAACAAGAGACAAAAATTTCTCATTAGCTTCATAAACCAAACCTTCTAACCCCAAAATCGCCATAGCTACATCAGCATTATTGAAGACAACATCGAACTTACTCTCAAGCTCTCTAATCTTTTTTTCTACCTTCAATTCATTTTCCAAATTCTTTATCACTACCAAACCATAAACCGTTTTCCCTCTACTTTTGATAGCATTAACTGTAGCAATTGCCTCAAACTCAGTACCATCCTTCCTAATGTACTTTTTCCTGATTGAATAACTATCAAGCCCCTTTTCAAGAAACTCCCTAAGTTTCAAAGCACTTCTCTCTATATCCTGGAAAGCAGTAATGTTAAGAAAGTACTTACCTACCATCTCTTCTTTTTCGTATCCAAACATCTGAGCACATGCCTTATTAACCTTCAGAATAACACCATCAGGAGAAGCTAAAATTATACCTACAGGAGCACAATCTATAATTTCTTGAAGTGTGAAAACTCCTTCAATTTTGCTCAAAAGGAAATTAAGTATAGATTCAAAAATCTCTATAGCAAATTCAACCTCGTTAAGTTTCTCAAACACCTTTGATAAAAAAACAACAGCTACAAAGTTATTGGTATTTTTTATTCCTTTCACTATCGTAGTCTGAGAATCTTCAATAACTATCTCTATCGACCTATTCAAAATGTATTCTAGCCTAGCTAAATCACTGATTTTTTTAATTTGCGAATCAACGAAATCTTTTGAGAAAACGATGTCCTCCTTGATCCTACAACCTAGAACCCTAAAAACATCTAAAGCTGGCTGATACTCTAAAACAACAGCAACATCACAAAGTACTAACTCCGATAAGAAGGATAAAATTCCATCAACTTTTGCTTCATCTGACAAAGAATAATCGAAAGTATCACGAAGTATACCCAAAAAATTTCTCAATCTATACCTTGAAAATTGTCTCGAATAGATCGTAACGAAGTTAACAAAATTTTTAAATATTTCTATCAAATCTTTCATATTTTGTAGTTTATCTTTACATACCTTAATCAGAGCAAAATATGAATTTCTTCCAAAGACCAAAGGAAAAACGAAAATAACATCATTTTTATAGTGTATAACAACATCTTCTTTATATTGTTTTTCAACAACATAATTGAAGAGTTTCATATCATAATCATCAATAGCAGAGGAAGAGAAAATAACTTTTCTTTGCTTTTTTGTAATCAAAAATGTAGAAACACCTTCGGTGTCTGATAAAATTTTTAAAGCTCTAATAGCTAGTTCCTCTCTAGAAAGTCTAGAAAAGTAAAGTTCATTAAGCAACTCATAGATAAAATTCAGTACTCTTTCTTTCATCAAGGATAATATAAAAATTAAACCTTCTAGTTTCTACAAGTTAGCTATTAATCTTTACAACTTGATTAGCTATCCCAAAAATCTATATACTCAACCTGGGAGGATGAAATGAAAAAGTATACCTTGACAATATGCGTATCACTTTTTTCATTCTTACTACCAATGAATTCATATTCACTACCTCTTTTTGATATAGCAAAAGTTGAATTAACCGACACAAAACAGCAAAGAAATTTTGTTTTCACGGATAGAGTAAACGGATACTTCGAAAGTAGGACATTCTCCTATGCAGTAGCTGAAGGATACAAAATAGGGAATACTGTGATATTTAGAGATTTCCTATCAACAAAAGATGACAAACCCCTAAGTAGAAGAGAAGCAAAAGCTATGAGATTATACCCCTCAGCATTTGAAACAGAGTTTGATGAAGCTAAGGAAAAAATGTACTTAATTCAGCACAAACAGTACGTATTGATTTCTATCACCTCTCCTACTGAATCGAAACTAGGACTAATACCACTACTGAACTGGTTTAAAAAGGACATAGAGGTATTTCAAACTGAGGATGGTCAAGGGGTAATAGTCAAAAACGAGAAAATCCTTAAATCTTCTTCCGAAGTACCAGGCTACGTAATCATATATTCAGACAGAAAAATAACTATATCAGAATCAACAAACCTACTGAAAGAAGTAAGGATCTCGCCAAACTTTGGTAATCCTGGACACCTACAGAGTATTGAAAACACAAAGGAAATAAATTTTGTTATACTATTCTCTTCAAACCTAGATAAAGCACTAGAAGAAGCTAAAGAAGTAATAAAAGACACAAAGAAATTTATCTCTTCCTACGAGAAAGAATTAAACAACAGAGTGTTAGGATCTTACTTTGAAACTTCTCTAAGAAGTACACTAGATAAGCCAATGTACTGGGTTTTGTACTCCTCAGATGGATTTGTAGAAGAAGAATTCGGGAAAGGAATATGGGCAGGCTTACCATGGTTTAAAAACAACTGGGGTAGAGATACTTTCATATCTCTACCAGGCTGTAGCCTGGTAAATGGTAACTTCAAAGATGCAAAGGAAATAATTTTAAACTTTGCAACATTCCAAAACAGAGGGACACTATCAATAGAGATTTCTTCACAAGACGAAGAATTGCTAAAATCAATATACTCTGAGATAAGAGGCATAAACAAATTCATAGGCGTAAGAAAGTCAAGTAACAAATTATTCATATCCGTACCATCATACCTATTCTCAAAGTCATTCTCATCAAAGGACGAATTAATATCAAAATCCAAAATTTTGAAAGATAACCTTGATAAAGTAGAGATAAAGGAGAAATTAACCAAAGACAAAACTTTCGGTAGAGTTCCCAACCTCATATCAAGCTTATCAGCAGTCCAGTACAATACTACTGACGGCACACCATGGTTCATAAGGGAAGTAATGGAATACATAAACTACTCAGGAGACAAAAACTTCATAAAGGAAGTTTATCCAGTAGTAAAAACAGCTATAGAGGGAGCAATAGAAAACTTTGTTGACGATGATGGACTACTAACCCACGATGATGCAGACACATGGATGGACGCAAGAATAGAGGGTAAAGAAGCTTGGTCACCAAGAGGCAATAGAGCCGTAGAGATTCAGGCTCTCTGGATAACATCACTTGAAGTAGGTATAGAAATGGCCAAGCACATGAAGGACAACGAATCAGCCGAAAAGTGGGAAAAACTATACAAAAAAGCAAAAGAAAACTTCATAAAAATATTCTGGGACGAAGAAAATAAAAGAATAGCAGACAGAATAAGAAAAGACGGATTCAGAGACTTCAAAGTTAGGCCAAACATGTTGATGGCTATAACAGTACCATTTAGTAGCATACTAGGAGAAGAAAAAGAAGCATACGTCCTGAAAAATGCCGTTTCAGAACTACTTTATCCGTACGGTATAGCTTCTCTGTCCCAAAATGATGAATTTTTCCATCCATGGCATGAGAAATGGGAACTTTATCACAAAGATTCAGCATACCATAACGGGACAGTATGGATATGGAATACTGGTTTTACAATACTCTCACTTCTAAAGTTTGGATACAAAGAGTTAGCATTCCAGCTATTTACTAACACCCTTAGCCAAGTAATAGGACTTGGGCACATAGGAACATTAAGTGAACTACTTGATGCTATGCCACAACCTGACGGTAACCCAAAACCATCTGGGACATACTCCCAAGCTTGGAGCACAGCAGAAATAGCAAGAGCATGGTACCAAGGTTTCATAGGATTCAACCCCAGACTATCACAAAACAAGATAATTCTCTCCCCTAACTTACCACCAGTAATAACTAACCTAAACTCGTCACTCAAATTCGGTAACAACGAATACCTAAACTTAAAAGCAAAAATATCAGAAAAAACTGAGGAATACCAAATATCACTTTCAAACACAACAAGAAAAATAACTCTAGAATTCACGTACACATCAGAAACCGATGGTAGTAAATACACCCTAACCCAACCTCTAGAACCAAAAAAAGAAATAACAATAACCATAAACAAAGGTAATGAGATAACTGCCAAAATTAATAACAAACCTGCGAAGTTATCAAAGGCAAAAGGTCACAAAACCCTCATAGGTGAACTGAAATTCTTAACCCCAAGTATTCCTGAAGAAAACCAAGTTGTTAAGGTAAAAGATTATTTAAAAACGAAAATAAAGAACGGTGAATGGTTCTAAGCATGTGGATGAGCCTTTTTGTAAATATCCCTGAGTCTCTTAAGAGATGTATGGGTGTACCTCTGGGTAGTAGAAATTGATGAATGTCCTAATAGTTCCTGAACTACTCTGATATCAGCACCATTATCCAAAACATGAGTAGCAAAAGAATGCCGAAGCCCATGAGGTGACAACCTATTCCCCATGAGCGAAGTGTATTTGTATATTATATTCCTCATATGCCTAATGCTTATACCACCATCTCTAGATTCACCAACAAAAAACAAATCCGTTTTCTTAGTAATCATAGTATCTCTATACTTCATGTACTCATTAATTTTACTTTCTAGTTTTGGGTGTATCGGAACTACCCTACTTTTACCACCCTTACCCTTGATCTTTATTACCTTACTTGATAAGTCAATGTCTCGCAACTTCAAAGATGCAACTTCTGATACCCTCATACCTGTAAGGTAAAATGTATAAAGTATCGTCAAGTCCCTAACATTTTCTGGTGTCTTATCAAGATCCTCTTCTAACTCATTCAAGGTTGTGATTATCCTCTCTTCATCAATGAACCTTGGCAGCTTCTCAGGAAGTTTTGGATATACAACAAAGTTACCAAAATTCCTTGATATATAACCGTTTTTGTATAAGAACTTCGAAAACGATTTTATCGACGAAAGTATTCTTCTCACAGTACTCGGAGAAAAATGATTAAAAAACCTTGTAGATAAATAAACAGAAAAATCTCGCATAACCCTAGGTGTTATGTCTTCAAAACCTAATTGCCTTTCAACCAAAAAGTCTATGAAGTAGTTTATATCCCTGGCATACGCATCAGTCGTATGAACCGAATAGTTCTTATTCAATCTTAGGTATGAAATGAACATATCAAGTAATTCGTAATAACAAGCATCACTCATCCCCATAAGTATAACATATCAGAAAATTTTCAAAAAACTTTAGAAAAACTCTCAAAAGCTTCTTGAAAATAAAACACCTTCTACCAAATATTCCTTAGGAGTAAAAAGCTTCACTTATTATCAACTAAGTAAGGCAATAAGCAACTTAAAGCAACAATATTAAAAAACGTATTTACTTGGTCAGTTCCAATTTAGCAAATAATTATACTTGACATGGCAACAATTTCCTAAAACCCTTTATGAAAATCTTAACGGTGTGTCTGAGACAAAGCCTAACTAAAACCATAAATGACAAGTTACTGAATCTAAGCAGAATCAAAAAATTGAATTACCAAATCAAGCTTATAGAAAATAACCAAATTATGTGCAAAATAGATGTAAGCATAGTTCTGGTCAATTACAACACCAAAGAAATAACATCAAACTGCATAAAGTCAATCATCAAGAACACAAAAGACATAAATTTTGAAATAATAGTTGTTGATAACAACTCATCAGATGGTAGTGTCCAACACTTCAAAAATGAATTTGGTGAAAAGATAAAACTAGTCGAAAGCAAAAAAAATCTTGGCTTTGGCGGCGGTGCTAACATCGGAATAAAAGAAAGTACAGGGAAGTATATACTTTTTCTAAATACTGACACTGTAATCACTGACAACACAATAAAAAACATGTTTGACTTCATGGAAAGAGAAGAAAACCGAAACATAGCAGTGATAGGAGTACTACTAACAGATGAAAATGGTTCAGTTCTACAATCGCACGGTGAATTTCTGCCACTCAAGGCAGGAATAAACGAATTCATCCTAAAAGCTTTCTTGCCAAAAAAAGTAAATAAATCACTGCTAAAGAATATAAAAATTGAAGAATACAAAGAAAAACTATTCGGTGAAAAAGAATTAATAGAAGTCGATTACATCATAGGTGCTGATATGTTCGTAAGGAGGAATGTAATAGACGAGGTAGGAACGTTCGATGAACAATTTTTCATGTACTTCGAGGAAGCAGATTTACAGATAAGAATTAGAAGAAGAGGCTACAAAATAGGGATAATAAAGAATGGCTCGATAATACACCTCGAAAGCAAAAGCTTCAAAGTCTCAAACAACAAAAGGACTATGAAAATGGTCAGTTTCCTGAAATATTTAAGGAAAAACTTTCCAATCCTATACATATTTTACAAACCCCTCTCAATACTTTATGGGGTAATTAAAACAGTCACTGACTTTATAAAAAAAGATTACTCTTTCGGCGAAAACTTAACTTTCATAAAATGTATAATCAACGAAACCTATCCTATAGGAAAAGTTATATAATTACACGAGGCTTACAACCTCATAATCTCAACTAAACAAGTTTGTTCTCTTTTGCCCAAGCAATTGTTTCTCTTACCCCAGCCTTTATGTCATACTCATACTTCATTGAAGTATCTTTGATTATTTCTTCAGGGCTTGCCACCCAACTATTCGTCAACTCATTTACCTTCTCAAAGTTAAACATTGCAGGTGTTCTTAGTAATTTTGCTATTCCTGTGTTTATTGCAGCAGCAAAATACATTATTGGCACAGGCACCCTGATTCTCAATACGAACTTCTTACCTAAAGCTTCTTCTATAGCTCTGTAAAAATCCATCAATTGCACAACTTCAGGATGGCAAGAAAAATAAGTCTTACCTACAGTTTTCTCTGATATCATAGCTAGGTAAATACTCCTCACCAGGTCCTTGACGTAAACGAAACTTACTTTCGTCCTACCACCTTTTACAAGCACCTCTATCCCTTTACTTATCATTTGGTAAACTGGTAAAAATTCTTTATCTCCGGGGCCATAAACAGCACTAGGCCTTATTATTGTTATAGGTAGTTTGTCCAAATTTTGATTCAGAAACCTTTCTGCTTCAAGTTTTGATTTACCGTAGGATGTGACAGGTGCCGAAGGTTCAACCTCACTTATAGGTATCTCTGACGGCCTACTTGCCGCCTGCGAACTTACGAAAACAAACCTTTTTACGCTTGGATTATTTTTTAGCGTTGCATTGAATAAGTTTATCGTACCCTGAGTATTCACTTTATAGTACCCTTCAGAATTCAATGCTTTTACTACACCCGCTAGATGCACAACATAATCGACACCTCTCACCGCCTCTTCTAATGATTCAGGTGATGTCACTTCACCATAGACAAACTCTACTTTACCAACCAAATTTGAAATATTACTTGTCTTTCTCACAAGGCACCTAACATCAAATCCTTCACTCCTGAGTAAGTCAACAAGGTGATTCCCAATAAATCCCGTTGCTCCAGTCAGCAATACTTTTCCCATAGGTAATTGTATCTTAATAAAACAACGTGCCTCTTTCAAGCTCACAATTGCTTAATAACATTCCCTACTCACAGCTTCTTATCCACCATCAAGGTAGAAAGACTACAATTCCTCAGCTATTCTCTAAACAATTACCTGAATGTGAAATATCTTTCAGCAACTTTTAAAATTTCTTATCTATGTTGAATGTCGGAAACATAATAAAAGGAACAAAGTTCGAAGGAGCTTACGAAATATCCAAAATCTTAAAAGACAATGGTTTCCAATGTTATGTCGTTGGAGGGATAATTAGAGATCTACTTCTCTATAAAACAATAGATGACGATTCTGAATGGGACTTAGCAACGGACGCTAAGCCCGAAGAAGTAATTCAAATCTTCTCAAAAAAAAGAATTAAAGTCATACCCATAGGTATAAAACACGGCACCGTTGCAGTTATTTACAAAGGCAAGACATACGAAATAACGACCTTCAGGGTAGACAAAGAGTATAAGGATGGAAGACATCCCTCTGAAGTCGTTTTCACATCAAGTATAGAGGAAGATCTATCCAGAAGAGATTTTACCATAAACGCTATGGCTATAGATATAATAGATGGAAAGTTTGTTGATCCTTTTGGTGGTGCAAGTGACTTGAAAAACAAAATTATAAGGGCTGTTGGAGACCCTGAGATTAGATTTTATGAAGATGGGCTTAGACTTATGCGAGCATGTAGGTTTGCAGCTAAACTGGAATTCACAATAGAAGAAAAAACTCTAGAGGCAATGAAAAAAAACAAGGACAACATAAGAAATGTCTCTGCCGAAAGAATTAGAGATGAACTTATAAAGATGCTTATTGCCAAAAAAACCTCTATTGGCATTGAGTACATGAGAGTTTCCGGACTTCTTGAAATAGTTTTACCTGAGCTTAATAATTGTTACGGTGTGACTCAAAATATTTACCACAAGTATGACGTTTACACTCATAGCTTGGTCACTTGTGATACAGTAGGTAAACTTCTAGGAGAGATTGAAGACAAAAAGAGAATATATAGGCTCAAGTTGGCAGGCTTACTTCACGATATCGCTAAGCCTGTGACTAAAAACGAAATAATAGAAAATGGTATTGAATATTCGACATTTTACAACCACGAGGTTGTCGGTGCAGGCATTACCAAGAGAATAATGAAAAGGTTAAGGTTCAGTAACGAGGATACGGAGTATGTTGTTAGGTTAGTGAGACACCACATGTTTTATTATACAGATGAATGGACAGATAGTGCCGTCAGGAGATTTATGAGAAACGTAGGGCTTGACTTGCTAGATGACCTTTTTATACTTAGAGAAGCTGATAGGATAGGTAGCGGCAAAAGGCAACCTGGCAGCACCTCAATTGAGAAACTAAAGGCTCGTATTCAAAAAGTAATAGAAGAGGAAAATGCTATTTCTCTCAAGGATCTAAAAGTAAACG
Organism: uncultured Brevinematales bacterium; assembly: GCA_964475465.1. GTDB lineage: Bacteria > Spirochaetota > Brevinematia > DTOW01 > DTOW01 > JAPYWX01. The sequence continues at coordinate 948 of CAYYXA010000030.1, read as the reverse complement.
GGCACGATATAATGAACGAGTTAGGTATATCTCCTGGCCCTATGGTTGGCAAAATACTGAATTCCTTACTACAGATAGTTATTGACGATCCATCTCAGAATGAAAAAGAAAAATTACTTCATTTGGCAAGAGAAATATACAGCGACCTTATCGCTCAAAGTCCTAGTACTGAGAACATTGGTAACCATTAGGTTTACATACCCATTTTTGGATTTAGGTATGATTTTTTCTCTTCCTAGAAGCTGATACGGCTCAGAGCGTACACTATGATGTTTATTCCCATCCTTATAGCTTCTTCTCTTATTTCTTCTGGATCGTTATGTACTTCTGGTGAATCCCAGCCATCTCCTATGTCAGTATTGTAGGCATAAAACAACCTAAGTTCTCCATCTACAAATATTCCTAATCCTTCAGGTGGTCCTCCATCGTGCTCGTGAACCTTAGGTAAACCATTTGGGAATTTGTAAAACACGTTGTAGATAGGATGGCTAAAAGGAACGAGTTCCAAGTTATATTCTGGAAATACTTTTTTTATTTCTTTCCTAAAGCTTTCGTCCATTCCGTAATCGTCATTAACGAATACGAAACCTTTGTAATTTATCAAATAATCTCTCAAATTCCTCTTCTCTGTCTCGTTAAAACTTATTGGCACATGTCCACTTATGTACAAAATGTCACAATCAAATATCTCTTTTGATTCCAACGATACTAGTTTAGGTTCTTTGTTTACTTTTATTGATGTTCTTTCGGATACGTACTTTAGAAGGTTTTTTACGGAATCTATGTTATTGTACCAGTCTCCTCCTCTGTATTTTACGATTCCTATAGTTAATGGGAATGATCTAGGACCAAGGATAGCAAGAAATATAACTAATGTTATAAGAAGATAGCTACCCATTTTATAAAACCCAACATACATGTTATTATACCTCAATTAAAGCTCCTTGG
>CAYYXA010000029.1:0-2791 GCA_964475465.1 uncultured Brevinematales bacterium | reverse complement strand
TTTGGTATTTGTCCAAAGTAGGTAAGTATCAAGTATATTCCAATGAGTAGGAATAAATTAGAAGTAAGTATTTTCACTATTCTTTGGTTGATTCTCTTCAGTAGTTCTGAGCTGGCTAAGGCAACTATTAAATTTGGCAGAAATAGCCCTAATGTTGCTCCTAGCCATATGAGTAAAATGTTAGGAAATGATACGGAAAGAGAAAATGTGGCTATTTGTGTTTTATCACCGAGTTCTGCTAGTGAGAATATGATGAAAACTTTTAGAATTTCATTCACTTTGAATTTTATTTCTTTCTCTTCTTCCTTCTCTTCCTCTTTCCATGAAATTAGTTGAAATATGCCTATGATTATGAAAATTATTCCTGAAGCAAGGGAAAGTGTACCTAATGGAAATATTCTATCAAGATAAGCACCAATAGCTACGGGTATGATCATTATGAAGGCAGAGGATAGGAGTATGCCTATTATTAGGTTTCTTCTTTTCACTTGGCCTGCGAGTGAAATGGTTATTAACATTGTCTTATCTGCAATCTCTGCAAGAAATATTGAGATGAAAGAAATCAGAAAGCTCATATTACCTCCTTTATTGCTTTGATTAGTGTTTCGTTTTCTTCCGTTTTCCCTATAGTTATTCTAAAGTGTCCGGGTTCGTAGTTAAATGATCTCAAGTCTCTTATAATTATTTTCTTTTCGAGTAGTTTGTTTCCGAGTTCTTCAGAAGCTTTGATAAAAACGAAATTACCGTATGATTCTTCGAGAACTTCAATTCCTAAGTTTTTTAATTCTTTTGATAAGGTTTTTTTGTCTTCCAGTATTCTTTTAAGTATTGCAGAGTAGTATTTGTTATCTGAGATGGCTGCCTTACCTGCCTCAACTGATATTAAAGATATATTAAATGGCATTCTTATTTTTTCGTATAGCTTTGATATTTTTTCGCTACACATTCCGTAGCCTAACCTTACACCTGCTAGTGCGTAAAGCTTAGAGAATGTTCTGGTTATTATGAAGTTGTCATGCTTTTTTAGGAGATCGACCGAGTTCCAATAAAGCTCTTCAGGTACGAAGTGGAAGTATGCTTCATCAAGGATGAAAATTACGTCTTTAGGTATTGAATTTAGAATTTTTTCAATACATTCCCTTTTAGTTATTACACCTGTTGGGTTATCAGGAGATGGGAATATTACGATTTTCACGGATGAGTTTAAAGAATTTATTATGTTTTCACATGATATAGAAAAATTTTCTCCTCTTTTTGCTTCGATAACTTTAGCTCCCAGTATGTTGGCTAGTATTCTGTAGTATGTGAATGTTTTTTCTATGGTTAAGATTGAGCTGTTTCCATCAAGGTACATCATGAACAAATAGAAGAATATTTCGTCTGAGCCGTTGCCTAGGATAATGTTGTTTTTTGTTACGCCGTTTAGGCTTGCCAAGGTTTCTTTAAGTTCACTGTACGATAAGTTTGGGTACTTGTAAGTTGTTGATGAGATTTTTTTGATAGTTTTTATTACCTTTGGTGACGGACCATAGTTGTTTTCATTTGATGATAACCTTATGAATGTGTCGTCCCCTTTTGTACCACTTACATAATCTTCAATGAGTTCAAGGTTTTTGAGTAACATTTCATCCTCTGTATATTCTTTCTATTTCCTCTCTTACGGATATTGATTTATCAGGTACTATTTTTATTTTACCTTCGAATATCACGCCTTGGTGAACTATAAGTTCTGGTGTTGTTATGTCTCCGTAGACTCTGCTAGTTGGTAGTAGCATTACTCTAACTTTTGCATCGATATTTCCTATTAGCACACCCTCTACTATTACGCTTAGTGCTGATATATTGCTTTTAACTCTACCTTTAACACCTATCATTACGTGTGAGACTTTGAGTACTTCTCCTTCAAATTTGCCATCTATCCTTATTCCTCCATCTACCATGAATTTGCCTTCAAAAACGGACCCCTCTCCTATCACAGTGTTGTATACAATGTCTTTGGTAGCCATTTTTACCTCCTATACATTAACAATGCCTAAAAAGTTTCTTACTTCTAAAGTAAACCTATAAAGATCTTTTATTGCTTCAATTACTTCTATGTTGTTTATGACTTTATTTTCTTCATCTTCGATCTCTATTATAAGGTTTGGTTCTAATAAGATTCCTTCAGGGGTGGGATTCTCCAATATTGCTTCGATGAATTCCTGAAGTTCCTCAAGGAACTTGTCTATGTTAAAGATCAGTTCTCTGAATCTTTTTCTTCTTATCTTTGTCATCTCTGAAACGTACGAAGGGTTCTCACTCATTTCTATGTTTTCTATCAATTCGTTGAATTTTTGTAGTAACATTTGGATTCTTCGAAATTCGGAGTAGAAAATGTCTAGTTTAGATTGATATGAGTAGATCACTTTTAAATATTTTGGTGATAGTATTGGGAGGTATTCTCTTTCGAAGTAGTACAGATATGAGTTTATTGCTACTATTTCTTCGTCTTTGACGTATGGTGAGGGTGAAACTTTTGGAATGGTTTCAAGTATATCGAAAGAGATAATCTCTTTTTCTTTTTTCACCTCTTTTTCTTCCTTACGTGAGAATTCATATTTTTTTGCATCTTCTTCGGTGAACTCTCCTTTTTCGAGTTTCTCTAAATCTCTGTTTACAATAGTTAGAAGAGCTTTTATGTTGTTCATCCTTTCAGGTGAGTTTGATATCTTAAGAGAGCTTTCTAACATCTTCTTTATGTTTAATATTCTGTCCTTTATTCTCCCTAAGTCCATTTTAAGTTATTTTATCA
>CAYYXA010000028.1:0-14172 GCA_964475465.1 uncultured Brevinematales bacterium | reverse complement strand
TAAAATTTAATAAATAAGTTTGCCAATGTCAAATCAAAAAGTTTTATTTTAGCATCTTTAGATAGTTAAAATTCATAAATGACACCGTTGCTAGAAGGAATAGACATCTACCATACGTTTTTCGTCAAGGACAGTCTAGGTAAAAGTTTCCATGTTAAGGCACTCCAGGAAGTAAACTTTTCAGTTTACGAAGGTACTACATTTTCAATAGCAGGTGAATCAGGCTCTGGCAAGACAACATTAGCCAACATAATATTAAGGCTCATAAAGCCAACCAAAGGCAACATACTCTTCAGAGGCAAATCAATTTACGAAAAAGAGACATCAAAAACCTATAGCTCAGCAATACACGCAGTATTTCAAAACCCCTCAAGTTCACTTAACCCTAGACTAAACATATTTTCCTCTATTTCAGAACCACTAATATTTAGAACTAAAATGTCAAAAGATGAGATAAAAAAGGCAGTCTATCAAATCTTAGAAGAAGTCCAACTAAGTAAAGATATTCTTTCAAAGTATCCCCATGAGCTCAGTGGTGGAGAAAAACAGAGAGTAAGCATAGCAAGAGCAATAATATCAAAACCTCAGATTGTAGTTCTTGACGAACCTGTATCGTCTCTTGATGTATCAATAAGAGCCCAAGTTCTAAATCTTCTCAAAGATCTAAAAAAACATCACAACCTAACCTATATATTCATATCCCACGATATGGCAACAACAAGATTTATATCTGATTACCTCATGATTCTCTACAAAGGTAGAGTCATGGAAATAGGAGAATCCGAAAAAATCTTCACTAACCCGATAAACCCATACACGAAACTTCTAATCTACTCCGTACCAGGACAAAACATAATAAACGAAGAGATAAAACTATCAGAACGAGAGGACAAATCCGAAGGATGCCCATTCTACAATAGGTGTCCAATAGCGTTGGAAATATGCAAAAAAGAATTTCCAAAACCAAAAAAAGTTTCAGAAAACCACTTCGTCATGTGCCATGGAGTACAGTAAGTCACACACCTCAGCTAATTGAACAGAAAAGTTACCTTCCTCCGCTCCCAATAACACACCAATAAGAAGTCGACATAAACACAAGTGTTACTTAACACTCAGACGAAAGAGAAAACAATTCCAACAATACTAGTAGCCTTTGGATTACCAAAAAAGATAAAACAGCAAATTAAAATCTCTTTCACGGGAAGCTATTGAATGTAAAAAAGATAAACCAAAAGGGGCCAGAGGCCCCTTTTAGCTTAATAGTAAATTATAACTCCGTTACTAACAGCTATATTCGTGTATGTGGTACTCACAATGTAATCATTACCGTTATTGTTATCCCAGGTGCCCGAACCGTTATTGAAGCAGAAGCGATAGTAATCCGAAACCACACTTATTGTTTTTTGCCACCATCCACCACCTATATTACTCATTGCAACACCCGGCACAGGTGTCCAACCATTACCAGCATCATAATGAATATTCACACTACTCCAGTCAGGCCTATAGTACTTTATGCTTACATTAGTGGCTGGTATGTTCGTTATCATGAAATCAGATCTATTGGTAGTACTTACATTATTGGAATTATCAACACCATAAACCATTATGTAATGGCTTCCGTAATTAAGAGATAAATTTGTACTCCACGTTGATGTACCATTAACCACTCCGAAAGGCCCACCATCCAAGCTAAACCTGACTTCTTTTACACCACTCCTATTATCACTAGCAGTACCAGTAACAGTAATATTCGTTGTGTTAATAATCACTAAATTGGAAGTAGGATAGGTAATTGTAACCGTTGGTGGTGTAGTATCATTCATATCTGGTATCCCTTCACTTGAAGTCAAGCCCCAATCATAAGTGACATCAGCACTCTGGCCACCCAATACACTAAGGTTACCACCAGGATACCAATCAACTCCGTTCCTTCTAGGCTTGAATTCTATCTTCTTACCACTTGGCACATTCGTACTCGTCCATACCCATATGTTCCTATTGTTATTATCTACTCCTTTAAACACCATCGGTGTAGAAGGCTCATCACCCCACCATGCCATGCCAGGAACATGATTAGAAGGATCACTATAACTAGTAGGAGGCGAATAACTTCCACACACTCCTACCCAATTATTACCACCAACAAACGATCTCACTATTATTGTTGTTATTGGTATACTACCAACATACTTTATACTATAAACCAAAGTAGCATCGTTAAACTCTACCTCGTAAGGTCCTGCTATCGGTGCCTCAAATGTTATAGGATTAACACCACTCTCAATAGCAATTCCGCTAACAGGTAAGAACGTCCCTACCTCATCATCATCTCCAAAAACTTTTGAACCATTACTGTAAGTGACATTAAAGAAAATATTCACACTTCCAGCTGAAGAAACATTTATAGTCCCTCTCCATAAGTTACCAAAAACATTGTTCATACTAACAGTATAGCTACCACTTATACTTGCACTTATAGCAGGTGCAGGATACTTGTAAACAATCACTTTAAAGCTATTTGGAGATACACTCACGTTATAGCTACCACTACTAACCGAAACATTATTGGTTGTTATACTACCACCTGAAGGTATCAACTCTATGTAATTACCATTAGGAACCGATAGCGTATAGTTCAAACTACTGTTGCCCTTATTAATAAGCACATAGGAAACACTTGAGACATATTCTCTCTTAAAGACTGCCAAATCACCACTAAGGTGTATGTTTTCTTGCCTACCTCTTCTTAGTGATATCTCTGCTTCTCTCAAGGAATTTAGTAGTTTCAAGTGCTTGTAAATCGGGTAGTTATTAGGATCAGCCAATACTCTGTTTATCCTGTCTTGACCTACATATTTTCTATTCTTCGGCTCACCATCTCCGTAATCGTTTATACTGTCAGAAGTACCTTCAAACTCAGTACCGTAATAAACTATTGGTATACCTCTAGCGAGGAAATACCAGTTAAGTGCGTTTTTCCATATTCTTACCATCTCATTACTATTGACCCAACCACCAGGGAACCTAGGCTTGTCGTGATTATCAACGAATGTACCTAAGAACGTAGGATCAATACCACCACTATAATCACTACTCATTATGTTTGCCATCTGCTCAAATCCAGTATTCCCGGCAAATATTCCCTTAGCCTGGCCTGGGAAATCCATACAGGAACCATGCAAATCCAAAACTGATAGTGCTTTATGAGTAGAATAAGTTGTATAAGACAAAGCTTCACTTCTAGTAGCAACCCAAGCTTCTCCAACCTGCCAGAACCATGGCTTACCCTTAGAAGCTGCATATTCCCATATTGCATCAGCGAAAATTCCCCACCACTGCTTTCTCATGTACGCAACTGTGTCAATCCTAAAACCGTCCACTCCCATGTCTATGAATTTCTTGTAAACATTTATCAAGTGTTGCCTAGTCCTAGGATCACATTCGTTAAAGTCCAGTAGGTCAAGAAGTTTGTAATCACCTCTATAGTTAAAGAACCCAGGAGAATTCTCCCATATATCTGAAACACCGTTTGTGTTGTTGTAGTAAGGATCCGTAGTTTGATCATATGTCCACCACTGCCCATCCAATTTAATTTTGAGTCTATCATTGTACCATCTCACGCTAGGATGAGCATCACCACCATGCCCATGGTTAACAACAATGTCAAGTATAACCCTTATACCTTTACTGTGAGCTATGTTTATGAGATCCTGAAATGTTGCACCTGGTGATTCAAGGTGTGGATCAATACTATCAAAGTCATAGCCCCAATAACCATGATATCCTGCTGCATCATAACTTTGTTTACTATTTACATACCTACCCTCAGGTTGCTTAACAACCGGCGTTATCCATATAGCATTGAAGCCCATGCTCTTTATGTAGTCAAGGTTATCTATTAACCCCTTAAAGTCACCACCATTGTAATATCTTAAAGCTTCCTCACTATCATTGTTCGGAGCCCTATACTCATCACCATAGATATTATTGTTACCAGAGTAGCCATCAACAAACCTATCTGTCATGACAAAATACACTCTCCAATCCCTAGGATCCTCTGAACCATTACCTGGGAATTCACCACTCACATTATTCGTATTGGTATTCGTATTCGTAGAGCTGTAATAAACTCTTTCAAACGTAACGGAAACATGAGCACTAACATTACCTGCTTTATCAACAGCATATGCGTAAATTGTATTCGTACCAACAGGTATATAAACACTGCTAACGTACCAATTTGTAGAACCACTAGCCTCAACAAAAGAACCATCATTAACCTTCACCAATACCTTATCAACACCACTTATGCTATCATTAGCAACACCTTGTACAGTTATATACTCAGAGAATATCGTAATATTGCTCAAAGGATAAGTAAAATAAACTGTAGGTGGTGTGTAGTCAATTATTACATTCATAGAGTACTCACTACTTTGCCTATTATTGTTATCAAGAACGTAAACTTTTATAGTATGGCTACCTTCAGCCAAGACAAGAGCCTTAGACCAATTACTAGAATTACCAACACTTTCCCACGGCAAATTATCAACAGAAATATAAGTATTGCTTACACCTGAGGATGCATAAGAAACACCTGAGACAACAACATTTGATGTGTTAAAAATCTGCCCATTTGTAGGAGACAAAACAATAACAAACGGGAAATCAGAATCAACAACCAATGAAACCGATTGTATAACACTCATTCTACCAACCAAGTCCTTAGAATAAACCTTTATTGAATTTGTCCCCTCAGTAAGCACAAGGTTAGTAAAAACATTCAAATCAGAAGAAATTTTAACAAACCCATCGTCATTGATTGAAAGGTACAACCCCTCTATACCTACATCATCACTAGCACTCAAAACCAACTGGAAATTCGTTGAAACAACCTGCAAGTTAGTAGGTGAGATTATAGAAACTGTAGGAGCTTCAGTATCGACAACAATCATCACTTTGTTAGTACTACTAATGTTTCCTGATAAATCCTCACAAAAAGCAAAAACTTGGTTAGTTCCACCAACTCCGTGGTATAAGTTTGTCAAGATAAACGAATAAATTATCCCATCATTCGTTTTTTGTTCCAGATTCGTAAGAACAAGCTTTTCCTGGCTACCAACACCTAATACAATCTTACCTATTCCCCTATTGTCCACTCCGAAAACAATCACATCAAAACTCTCAGGCACAACTTGTCCATTCATTGGAATAACAAGAGTTATACTAGGCTTAGAACTGTCAGAAACATCAGAAGTTTCATTACCATTATTGGAACTACTAATCTCATCAACAATTGGGCTCTGGCTACAGCTACCAATTAGTAAGATTATACCTATCATTATGATAGGTATAATGAAAAATAATCTTTTCATAAACCCCTCCTAAAATTCAGACTTCAATTATTGAACGGATACGCTAAACAAAAAGTGACAAGTAGTAAAAAACACAATCTATAAACTCCTACCAAAGCAAAAACCAGTTTCTACACCTTCCTTTCATTGCTTTCAAATCTCGTATTCATACAAAATTTCCCTATGAAAGTCTGTGTAATTGGCAGCGGCGGTAGAGAACATGCAATAGCTTGGAAACTTTCAAAGTCATCAAATACTGAAAAGGTCTTTTGCATTTCTCACCCCTCATAGGAGCAAAAATCATGCCAGAATTCATTTAAAAAACACCAACTTTCTTCTAACTTCCTAAAATAAGCCTCTCACGATTACAAAAAACTTTACAACCAAAAATCAAAATTACACTAAAACGCACAAAATTTAAGTGCAAATAAATACACTAATTTCTTTAGCAAGAGTGTGATCAAGGTTTTAAATTTAAGAGAGGGCACTTAGCCCTCTTTAGATTAAACGGCTGTGCTACCTCTCTCTCTTGTTCTTATTCTTATTATCTCTTGAACATCTGATACAAATATCTTCCCATCTCCGATGGCACCAGTATAGGCTTTTTCTAATATTATATCTACAACCTTATCGAGATCTTGATCGTTAACGAATATCTCTATCTTAATCTTCGGTATGAAGTCTATCTTGTATCCCTTACCTCTAAAGAACTCAACTAATCCTCCCTGTTTCCCTCTTCCTTGAACTTCATAAATAGTAACACTCTTAAATCCGTTTACGTACAAACCATCCAAAACCTCATTAACCTTTTCAGGCCTTACTATAGCTTCAACTTTTTTCATAATACTCCTCCTATTTATTTTTCATAGGCTTTTTCTCCATGTAAGGAGAAATCAAGCCCATAGATTTCTTCTTGCGGTTCAACTCTTAGCTTAGTTATAAGTGACGTCAAAAATATTGAAACTAAAGTTCCAACGGACACAATAACTATAGATATAACTACTGAGATCACTTGAGCAATAAACTGATCAATGTTGCCATAAAGCAGTCCGCTTTTACCAGATACGCTTGGATCAGCAAATAAACCCGTCATGAGAGCACCCCAAATACCACCAATTGCATGTACTCCAAATACATCTAGCGAGTCATCGTATCCTAAAGCTCTCTTAATACGAGAAATAAATATGTATGAGAGAATTGACACCGAAAAACCTATAAACAAAGCTCCAATTACATTAACGAATCCTGATGCGGGAGTTATAGCTACCAGTCCAGCAACTATACCCGTTACAGCACCAACAAGTGTAACTTTTCTAGAGAACACGTAATCTAGTATCATCCAGGATAACCCTGCTGAAGCTGCTGCGGTATTTGTAACAAGCCAAGCATTACCCGCCAGGCCGTTAGAAGCTAAAGCACTACCTGCATTAAACCCGAACCAACCAACCCATAGCAAAGCAGCACCAATAAAGGTATAAACTATGTTGTGAGGAAGTATAACATCCTTAGCATACCTAATCCTCTCACCCAGGATTAAAGCAAGTATTATAGCACTCACTCCCGAGGAAATGTGAACAACTAGCCCACCAGCGAAGTCTAAAGCTCCTAGAGAATTACCAATGTATCCTCCACCCCAAACCATGTGAGCTAGCGGAGAATAAACGAGCAACAACCACAAGAAAATAAACACCATCCATGCACCAAAATTCATTCTCTCAACTATAGCACCACTTATGAGAGCTACAGTTATTATAGCAAATACCATCTGAAAAACCACAAACACGTTTTCAGGTATAGTTCCACTAACCGAGTCAATACCAACACCGTTTAGCATAATCTTATCAAAGTTACCTATAATACCTAAATTATCACCCGAGAAAATCAGTGAATACATCACCGCAATCCATAGAATACTTACAACAAAAGTAGCAGATAAGCTGTAGTATATAGTCGATATAACATTTTTGCTTCTCACCATCCCTCCATAGAATAGAGCTAACCCTGGTATAGTCATCATCAATACAATCGCAGAAGATATAAGTATCCAAGCAGTATCACCAGTGTCTACCTTGCCTTCCTCTCCAGCAAATGCCACTCCTGATACCAAAGTAATAGCCAACAATATCAAAAAGATCTTTAAGTACTTCATATAAACCTCCTTAGTCTTATTCTGTGCAAAACGCATGCCAATATAGCCAGATTAGAGTTTAAAAAAATTATTTCTCTTAGATAAAGAACTATGCTTTTTGAATCCTTCCAAGCAAATGATTAAACATAAGTGCCTAAAAATTATGCATTTAACCAAATCTTTACCTAATTTTTAATCAATATTGTTCAACAATCCAAAGTAGTCAGATTCTTTGGTAGCAATCTTATTGAAAAGTTTAACGATCATACCATATAATAACTTTATCAAATTGGTGTTGTAGTTCAGCTAGTAGTCAGAGCGCTAGGCTGTTACAAGTGCTCTCTACTCCCCCCTCTCATTTGCTTCCCAAACTGTCATTCATACAAAATTACCTTATGAAGGTATGCGTTATTGGAAGCGGCGGTAGAGAACATGCAATAGCTTGGAAACTTTCAAAGTCATCAAATACTGAAAAGGTCTTTTGCATTCCTGGTAACGGAGGTACAGCAAATATAGGTGAAAACGTTAGTATCTCCTTAAAACCTCCGTTCATAGATTTAATAAAATTCATAAAAGAAAACAAGATTGATCTTGTCTTTGTAGGTCCCGAAAAACCAATAATTGACGGGATAGCTGATTACTTAGAGCCCGAAGGGATAAAAGTAGTAGCACCTACCTCAAATGGCGGAATGATAGAAGGTAGTAAAGTTTTCGCCAAACTTTTCATGAAAAAATACGGAATACCAACAGCAGAATTTGAAGTTTTTGACGACTTTAACAGTGCAAAAGCATTCTTTGAAAAACACCAAAACTGGGTAATAAAAGTAAACGGTTTAGCAGCAGGTAAAGGCGTAATAGTACCATCATCATACGAAGAAGGAATAAAGTTCCTCGAAGATGTGTTCATAAACAATAAATTTGGCGATTCAGGTGATAAGGTTGTAATTGAAAATAGGATATCAGGATTCGAAATAAGCGTCTTTGTGATAACAGACGGTGAAGATGTGAAACTACTATCAGTAGCCCAAGACCACAAAAGAGCATTTGATGACGACAAAGGCCCAAACACCGGAGGAATGGGATCATATGCACCCGTACCATTCGTAAAGGAAGACCTAATAAAAGAAGTAATGAAAAAAATAATTTATCCAACAGTTGAAGGATTAGCAAAAGAAGGTATAAGCTATAAAGGTATAATATACGCCGGCCTAATGGTAGATGAAAAGCTAAACCCGTATGTGCTTGAATTTAATTGTAGACTTGGTGATCCTGAGGCACAGGTAATATTACCATTGATAAAAACTGATTTCTTTGAATTGTCCCAGGCAACAGCAGAAAAGCTACTCAGAAAAGTAAAGGTAGAAACCTACGAAAAGTTTGCAACTGTGGTTGTACTAGCTTCAAAAGGATACCCAGAATCATATGAAGTAGGAAAAGAAATAAAAGGTGATCTATCCGAAAAAGATGATTCCATCGTTTTCCATGCAGGAACAACAATAAAAGACGGAAAACTTTTAACAAACGGCGGAAGAGTATTAGGAGTCACAGGAATAGGTAATTCCTTACAAGAATCAATCAACAAAGCATACAAGAGAATAGAAGAAATAGAGTTTGAAGGGATGTTTTACAGGAAAGATATAGGAAAGAAAGCTCTAGAGAGAATTAGCTAAAAGCATAACCCCATCGAAACTATAAACAATTAATTCAGTCTCATTAGATATAACAGTATCCAGAAAGTTATACCAAAGCTAAGTATAACAGCAACGTAAGAAAAATTTTCACCTTTATCCTCAAATCAAGGGTACAATTTAAACGGTAAATCTAAGAAAAGTACACAACACACCTAAGAACAAAAACCTCTCTACAATTTGCTATACTCTCGGAAGTATGTTTGAAAAAGTAATCATTAAGTTCTATAAAATTATTCTCAATGAGTTTAAACAAAATATTACTAGTTGCTTTAACAGTAATTTTTGGAATTACTTCATACTGTTTTGGTAAGAGTGTATACACAACTTATATCTCTGAAGGAATGTCATTCTACAAGTTAGGAGAGTACGAAAAAGCAATAGAAAATTTCAACCTAGCAATCAAGTTAAATCCAAACGATCCACTTCCCTACAGAATGGTAGGACTTTGTTATTACAAAAAATCAAACTATGACGAAGCTCTTAGGTACTTGACAATATCCCTAGCACTAGAAGGAGAAAACACTATAACTTTGTCTATCATTGGAAACATCTATTACTCCCAAAAAAAGTACAACAATGCATCATTGGTATACGAAAAACTCTTCAACACTGAAAAAAATTCATTTGTTGCCTTCAGATTAGTAAAGAGTTTAATAAATGCAAAACGATACAAAGAAGCAGTAGAATACGGTGAAAATGCTATAAACTCGGACATATCTTGGGAAACGATAGACCAAAAAACATTAACAGCAACCTTACGCGAGGCATACATAAAGTACGCAGGTTTCCTTGAGAAAAACGGTAGAAAAGAAGAAGCAAAAAAGTATATAGAAAAAGCCAAAAAACTAAATTAGGATAGGAGTATGAACATAGCTTTGATAGGTTCAACAGGTTCAATAGGACAAAAAGTTTTAGAAATTGTCAGAATGTACCCTAGCAAATTCAACGTAGTAGCTTTAGGCACAAGAAAAAATGTAGAGAAGTTAGAAGAACAAATCAAGGAATTTAAGCCCAAAGTCGTTTACATAGATGATAGATCAAAAAAAGTTGAAGGAATAAAAATCCTTAGAGACTACGAGGGAATAAAAGAAATATGCTCGATGGAAGAAATTGACACAGTAATAGTTGCAGTTGACGGATACTTTGGCGTCATACCATCAATAGAAGCAATTAGGAACAACAAAAAGCTACTTACAGCAAACAAAGAAAGTATTTTTATATGGGGGCACGACATAATCAAAGAAGCAAAGAAGTACAATACCACCATTATACCACTTGATAGTGAGCATAACACAATATTCAACATCATAAGCCGAGTAGGTAGAGAAAACATTGAAAAGATACTGATAACAGCATCAGGTGGCCCATTCCTTCGAAAAGAACTAAAAGAATTTGAAACCATATCATTTGACATGGCTATGGAACACCCAAACTGGAAAATGGGAAAAATCGTAACAATCAACAGTGCTACAATGTTCAATAAGTTATTGGAAATCTTTGAGGCTCACGTATTCTTCGAAATACCAATAAACAGAATAAAGATTGTCATTCATCCACAATCAAAAATACACAGCATGGTATTACTCAGAGATGGCACAACATGGGGAATTTGGTACAAATCTGACATGCTATTCCCAATAGCTAGTGCCATGTTCTACCCGGAAGTACCAGACTTAGTAAACAAAATCCAAGACATAGAACTACCTTGTAACGTCTCAATTGATTTCCTAGAGCCAGAAGAAGAAAGATACCCAATACTAAAGCTTCTAGATATCATAGAAAGCACAACCAAACTAGAAAGAGCAATCATAAACACAGCAAACGAAATAACTATAGAGTTGTTTGAGAAAAACAAGATAAAATTCACGGACATAACAGATATCACCTTCAAAACATTTGAAAACCTCAGAGAAAAGAAAGTAGACATAAATCTAGAAATAACAGAAAACCCGAAAGAAATAATACAAAACATGAACAAATTAAAAAGTATCGTTAGAAACCATCTATTGAAAATTATTGATAACGCTTAAGCACAGAGCATTAAATAGCACTTCTTTAAGAACGTAGAAAGAAAAAACTCTTCACAATCAAGCAAGTATGTCAGAGTGCTTCAAAAATATTTCGTATTCAACAACACTCTATTAGTTGGCAAATACTTAAACCCTACGTAACAGGAAACATAAAGAGGTGTCAATCTTCACAGCACCTTTACTCATAAAATTTTAGCTACAGAAGCTAAGTAAGGTAAATATCCTCTACCCAGAATTTTAGAAGTACTCACATACACCAAACCCAATCACACTCCCCCAATCAAAGAAAGTGAATAGCAACAGAGCACCCATTCATACTTGTTTAAAATTTTCTATCTCATCTATTATTTTAACAGGAGCCATCGGATCAATAAAATTGTATGTACCGATTTGCACAAGTTTAGCACCGGCGTAGAGGAATTCAAGGACATCTTCAAATGATGAAATTCCACCTATACCTATGACAGGTATCCTCACATTTTGGCATATTTCGTAAACATAACGAAGTGCTATGGGTTTTATTGCAGGCCCAGAATAACCAGCAAAAATATTTTTAAAAACTGGTAAACCAGTTTTTATATCTATCTTCATTCCGAGAATAGTATTTATAGCCGAAATAGCATCAGCTCCTTCATCCTGAGCAATAATAGCATTATCAACAATACTACAAGTATTAGGGCTAAGCTTCACCCATATAGGTTTCTTACTTACCTTTTTCGCAACTCTCACAACCTCCTTGACATTCTCTGACTTACTATCAAAAGTTATTCCCCCTCTCTCAACGTTAGGACATGAAAGATTAAGCTCTATAGCTGAAATGCCCTCTATAGCCGAAATTTCCTCAACTATTTCCCTAAACTCTTCCACACTTTTACCGGCTACACTAACTATTATGTTTGTTCCTAACTTCAAAACCTGTGGCAATATCTCGTCTTTGAACTTTCTGAGCCCAGGATTTGACAAGCCTATAGAATTCAACATACCATAAGGGAACTCAACAATTCTCGGCGGCTCATTACCTTGCCTCTCCTCAAGTGTTATAGTTTTTAGAACTATCCCACCTAGTTTTGAAACATCGTAAAGTCTACTTAATTCTAATCCAAAGGAAGCCGTGCCCGAAGCCAGAAGAACAGGATTCTTAAATTGTATTCCACAAACATTAGGTGAAAAGTCTAACATAACCTAGTCAAAAAGATTAACAAGAACCTGAGCATCAGCAGGTGGTGTGAAAAAAAATTCCCTGGTATCTATATCCTGATTAATTGCGGAGTACTTTATGTTTATCTTCACATTCTGTCCAGAAAATGTCTTGCCAACCAAACTTGATATTAGACCATTATTAAGGCACACAAGCTGAGCCTCCGTAAACGTAGAAAAAACATCCGGCTTGTTTCTCATCTTAAATACATACTCCCTATCAGTATATTTATCCAAAACAACTATATACTCAGCTTTATACTTGTCGTAAGGATTTATGAACTCTGAGGCAAAAATACTTCTCCCCTCCCTAACCTTCAGTATTGGCTGTTTTATAACAACATTGTTGTCTTTTACGTATATCCACATAGACTTACTATCGCTTATAATGTCAATACCCTGGAAATTGATTTTCAACATATTAGGCTTAAGGTATTGTATAGGACCAGAATACACTTTATTGCCAATCGAAATAGTGATAGTTCCTCTGAATGATTTTATAGAATCATACTTCTTCTTGAGTTCTCTAAAGGCTACATCATATGTCAAGACCTGCCCAAAAACGAAATAAGGCAAAACCAAAAAAGCAAAAACAAATAACAAAATTCTTTTCATAATTTTGGATAATTATAATTCTGTCTATTCTATCTATTCAAACTTTTAGGATTTACTGACAAACTAGTAATAAGCATAACAACCATTAACTAAGATAATAAACTTTTTTATCCTAGCAACAAATCATTCTTAAATAGTTTCTCCCAACACATTCTACAAAGATTAAAATATCTTTGCTCATCAGAGAAATGCTATTAAACATAGGTATTTAAGATACAATAGTTCCCTTAATTCGAAAATAAGTAAAAAAGAAAAGTATCTCAAAGTTTAGGTATTTGCTTTCAGTGCTAGCAAACAAAAGGTTTCTAACAGCAGTAGAATACGAATCAGTGCAACTTTATACTCAATTCGCTGAATTAGTTGACGACGAACTTATGAAAGAGGTTCTTGAAGAAATAGAAAACAAATAAAAAGTCCACACCGGTGAATTTCCAAGATTCACAAAACATCTAGCACCATACAAATAGAAATTCTACGAAAAGACAAGCAAAGAAGTTGAAGAAATAACCAAAAACTTAGGAATAAATATGTAAAATTTGATGAGTTAGAAACTAATCTCTTATACTCTCAAAAAGGAGGTTGATATGGATTTGGGGAACCTAATTCTAAGAGTAGTTTCGGGAGCAAGCATGATAATATTCCATTCGTGGGGGAAACTCATAGGATTATTTAACTTCCTAAACGGTAAACCCTGGAAATTCGTAGAAGCTGTGCAAATTATCGGACTACCACTACCAGTTTTATTTGCCATCCTAGCTACACTGATTGAATTCGTAGGTAGTATACTAGTGATACTAGGACTATTCACAAGGGTAAGTGCAATTGGCTTAGCTTTAGTAATGTTATTCGCTATATACTTCCACATAATAACAAAAACTTCTGCGGAACTAGCACTGATATACCTGTCAATATTCGTATTCCTAGCGTTAGTAGGAGCAGGCAACTTTTCTTTGGATAACAGACTAGCTAAAAAGTAACTGAATGAAAATAAAGTCAACAATAATAGTAAAACTACTAAGACAGCTAAAAGTAAGCTTCAAGAAACTACTTCGCCTGAGAGATTCCACTCATGAGATAGCATTAGGCTTCGGAATAGGTGTATTCATTGGAATATTGCCAACTTTCGGCTTTGGTGCATTAATAATAGGAATTTT
>CAYYXA010000027.1:0-68192 GCA_964475465.1 uncultured Brevinematales bacterium | reverse complement strand
TTTTCCGTATCTCAAGCATCATCAGAGAGACCGCTTAAATAAAGGGATTGTGAAGTTTCAAAATGTTCTAAAAAGTGACCTATGAAAAGTATTTCATTTGATTATTTATTATTGATTTTTATTATCTTGATTAGGTAATGGTAAATTTTGCTGTGGTACCGATTGGTTTTGCTCTTGCTGGACTGGCTGGTTTATTGCTGGAGCCTTTGGCTGAATTTTCTCAGATTTGGAAACTAAAAACGAAATCACCAGCGCTAAAATCATGAAAGATATCCCGAGAATTCTAGTTATTTTGGATAGTACATCACTTGTCCTTGAACCAAAAGGATTTATTAGGTTGCTTCCACCAAATATACCTACTTCAGCACCACCCCTACTCTGTAGTAAAACAACAATTGTCAAAAGTACACAATTTATAACAAAAAGAACTATAAGGAACGTTACCATAAATACCCACCTTTTGGGCCTAGCTGGACTCGAACCAGCCCACCCGGTTTAGGAAACCGGTGCTCTGTCCACCTGAGCTATAGGCCCGGATGCTGCGAGGGGAGGACTCGAACCTCCACTGTGGGATCCAAAGTCCCATGTCCTGCCAGTTAGACGACCTCGCAAAGCCTAATAATATTTTAAACATTTTCCCTTAACTTTGGCAATTTTGTTTAGCCTTTTCTAAGGAATTCAGTTCTTGGCATGCCATGGATTAAGTTTCTGTAAACTTCATTTTTTATATAAGGAAATTACAGCCTTTCGTTATAGAGAGGCTTTGCCTCTCATATATCCCAAAATGTAAAAACGAACAACTTCTTTCTAGCATAAAGTTGAAAACAAGTTTTTAACTGAGTTGGTTGATAATGAAAGAATAGCCAGGGAAAGTTTAGAATGTATTCCATGAGTAGAGAGGATATACTTTCACCGGAAAGGGAAGAGGGAGAAATTGCATACGAGGAAAGTATTAGGCCTAGAACATTGAACGATTTCATAGGACAGGATAGAATAAAGGAGAATCTGAGGGTTTTCATAGAATCGGCTAAGAAGAGGAATAGTGTGCTTGACCATATCTTGATTTCTGGACCTCCGGGGCTAGGTAAAACAACAATGGCTAAGATAATAGCTAACGAGATGGGAGCTAACTTCATTTACACTGTCTCTAACACCTTTCAAAAAGTAGGAGACTTAGTTGCTATTCTTACGAATTTACAAAAGGGTGATATCCTCTTCATAGATGAAATACATCGCCTCAAACCTGTTTTTGAAGAAGTTTTGTATTCTGCAATGGAGGATTTCTCGGTTTCAATAATGATAGGTGAGGGCCCAGGAGCAAAGAGTATAAAAATTAAAATACCAGAATTCACATTAATTGGTGCAACCACGAGAGTAGGACTTCTAACTTCTCCGTTGCTTTCTAGATTTGGCATTGTCTTTAGATTTGATTTTTACTCTACTGAGGAGCTTAAGAAAATTTGCTATAGGACTGCTAAAATTTTGGGGCTCTCGCTTAGCCATGAAAGTGCTGAGGAAATAGCCAAAAGATCAAGAGGTACACCAAGGATTTTAAATAGGATAATTAGGAGAATTAGAGATTTTGCTGTAGTTAGCGGTGTTAAAGAGATAAACAAAGAGTTTGTTGACAACATACTAAGTAGACTTTCAATAGACAGTGAAGGATTAGATGAGGTTGATAGGAAAATTCTCCTTACATTGATAGAGAAATACCAAGGAGGACCGGTTGGCTTAAAAACAATTGCAGCAAGTATAGGTGAGGAAGAGGAAACAATAGAGGATGTCTATGAACCTTTTTTGATAATGAAGGGATTTATCAAAAGGACACCAAAAGGTAGAGTTGCTACAGAATTGGCATATAGGCATCTTAACATAGACAAAGGTGGTGAAAAAAGCTTATTTTGAATTTGTTAAGGATCTTTGTTTATGATTCTAAAAAACGGAGGATTTTATGAACTTGGATAAGGTAAAATCTTTTTTGCCGTATGTTGGTGTTTTCTTGGCTTCTGCTATTCTTACAGCAATAGTTATGCTTTTGCTCCTTGGTGGTGCTTCTAAAACTAGTATTGGTGTGGACGACCTTGGGATTTTGGGACTCACTAAAGTAAAACCTTCATCTTACGTTGTCAGAATCAATGATTATTATCTTTCTGCTGACGAGTTTGATAGACAATACAAAGCTATTGTTGAAGCTTCGTCTGGTGGCGATAAGGCTAAGATTGACCTTTATATGAATGATATATCTCTCAAGAAACAGTTTTTGGATAACATAATTAACGAGTTAGCCATTGCTATCCAGGCCTACAACGAGGGGTATCTTTCTTCGCAAGATTGGCAAATTTTAGCACATATAACTCTAAGAAAATCGATAGTTGATGGATTCTTGTCTAAGAAGATAGATGTATCATCTATCAAGGTTTCAGATAAGGAAGTTGAGGAAGTTTACCAGAAACAAAAAGAGTTTTTCAGGCAAAACAATATACCACCTGACAAGGCTGAGGAGTACATTAGAGCACAACTCAGAAACCAGAAGCTCAATCAGAAAATTTCTGAGTACTTACTCAAAGTTAGGGATAAGATGGTTATTGATAAGTTAGAAGACAATGTGAAGTAATAGTTCCGTACTTTTTATCAAATATTTTTGTAGGGGGAAGTATGTTATCTAAACTTAAAGATAGGTATGTGAATAGAACAAAAATAATAGCAAGTTTAGGGCCGGCTTCTAGAAAAAAGGAAGTAGTTGACCAGATGATGTTACATGGTGTTGATGTCTTTAGAATGAACTTTTCGCATGGTACAATTGATGATCACAAGTTAAGCATAAAACTTGTGAGAGATGCTGAGAAGAGGTTCAATACTGTTGCTGCTCTGATGGGTGATATTCAGGGACCAAAAATAAGAGTTGGGGCTGGACTTCAGTTAGAAGTCAATCCTGGCGATGAGGTAATTATAACGGATAAGGCAAGTTTTGAGCTTGTTAGTGGCGAAGGAAAGGCTTTGTGGGTTGATTATGATCCTATAGTTAAGGAGATAAAGAAAGGTGACAAGGTGCTTATAGATGACGGAATGATAGAGATGGTTGTTTCAGAAGTCTTTGAGAGTTACTTTGTGTGTAAAGTGGTTAATGGTGGTTTGATTAAAGAGAGGAAAGGAGTCAATTTGCCTAATACTAGTTTGAGTATTTCCTCTATAACTGAAAAAGATGTTAATGATATTGTTTTCTGCTTGAATAATGACGTTGACCTTATAGCTTTATCCTTTGTAAGGACGGCTAATGATGTTAAGCAAGCAAGAGATATTCTCATAAAGAACAAGAAGTTTGTTCCTCTGATTGCTAAAATAGAGATGGTGGAGGCTGTTAAGAACATAGACGATATAATTGATGTTGCAGATGCTATAATTGTTGCTAGGGGAGATTTGGGAGTTGAATTTGGGCTTAATGAAGTTACACTAGTTCAAAAAATGATTGTTGAGAAGGCGAGATTGGCAGGGAAGCCCGTCATAGTTGCTACCCAGATGCTGGAATCCATGACGAAAAACCTTAAGCCTACTAGAGCTGAAGTTTCGGATATCACCAATGCAATACTTGATGGTGTTGATGGGCTCATGGTGACTGGTGAAACTGCTGCGGGTGATCATCCTGTTGAAGTTATAAAAGTGCTTAGAAGTATAATCTCAACTGTTGAAAATAGTGAGCTTTATAAGACTCAGTATAAGTACTACGAGTATCCGCAAACGTCTGATATCACAGAATCTATAGCTTTGGCTGCTGCTGAAATATCCAGAAAACTCGGAACTAAATATATTGTTAACTTCACTGAAACAGGAGCCTCTTCTAGGCAGATATCAAAGTTTAGACCTTCTAGCATAATTATTTCTCTTTCTCCAGATATCTCAACAGTTAGAAGGTTGAAGCACGTTTGGGGTGTTGTCCCAGCAATTGTTAAAAATGCTTCATCTACTGATGAGATGTTGGATATTGCTAAGGAGATAGTTAAGAGTTTCGTTACTAAGGGTGATACAGTTGTTGTCACGTCGGGTGTTCCTGTTGGTGTCTCTGGTACAACTAATATGCTCAAAGTTATCGAGTTTGAATAAGAGACGGGTCGTAGGCTATTATTTTTTCTAGTATTCTTTTTAAGGTTGGGGCTGCTGATAGCCCCCCTTGCTTTTGCTTTTGAGGATTTACTAATATAACTAATCCTATTAACTTAGTGTTTTTGTAAGGTAGCAGTCCTAGAAAAACAGAGTTGTATTTGTCTTTGAAATACTTTCTTGTCGAGATATCAAATATCTGCCCTGTTCCAGTTTTACCTCCTATTTCCAAGCCTTCTATTTCTGCTAATTTTGACGTACCGTATTCTACGGATTTTCTCATAAACGATTTTATGGTTTCCACTGCATATTCAGGTATTATCCTTATTCCGTCGTTGTAGTTTATCTTTTTTATTTCGCCGTTAGGCAGAACTATGAACTTTATGAGTTTAGGATTTACCAAGATGCCATCGTTTGCTATTATTAGCCCCATTTTGAGTAATTGTATTCCTGTTACTCCTATCTCTTGACCTATCGATATCATTTGTTTTGTTATGCCGCTCCACTGTTTGTAGTCCTTTAGGATTCCTTTTTCTTCTCCGGGTAATCCTATGAACGTTTTCTCACCGAAACCTAAGGATTTGAGGAAAAAGTATAGCTCATTTGGTTGATAGGTTTCTGATATTTTTATCATCCCAATGTTACAAGAGTATGCTATTATTTGTTCGGGGCTTACTATACCATGCTTGGGTTCCACTATTGTATGGTCAAATAGTCTTATCTTTCCTGTGCATTCGTACTTGTTGTTGGTTATGCTTGGTTCCTTGGATATTGCTAATGCAATGCTTGGTATCTTCATAACGGACCCTGGCTCTATTATGTAGTTTACTGCCTTTGAAGAACTTGGAGTAGTTGATAGAGAATATGGGTTGTGTGATGGGTAATCGCTCATTGCTAGTATCTCGCCTTTTTTGTTAGCTATTATGACGATCCCCATTTCTGCGCCAAATTCTTCAACACTTTTGGCTAGCTCTATGTGTGCTATCTCCTGAATGTACTTGTCTATAGATAGTACTATTTTGCCTACAGTACCGTTTTTTTCCCTGAGAATATCGTCGAAGCTAAATTCAATTCCTGATAGCCCCTGGTTATCTATTCCTACGGTTCCTACTATACCGCTGGCTTTTTCACCTAGTGGGTAGCGCCTTATAAATTCGTACTCTAGTTCTAGCCTACCTCTACTTAGACGTGAGTTTATGTTTGTTATCGTGTTGCTTAGATCTGCTATGTATTCCTCTGGTATTTTCCTGGCTATCCAGATAAATCTAGAGTTTTTCCTCAGTTTTGATAGTATTTCATCAGGTTTTTGATTTATTGCTTTGCTTAAAGCAATTGCTATGAATTCCTTTTCGCTTTCAGGTAAGATAGATGGATCGCAGAAAATAGAAAATGTTTTGTAGCTTATTGCAAGAGTTTTTTCGTTTCTGTCTACTATTAAGCCTCTGTTACCACTAATTCTTTCCGGCTTCTTGTAGCTTTGTGTTTGGGTGAATATGAGGTAGGTTATTCTTATGGTTATCAGTACCATTATTGCCAGGAAAATATATGTGATTATCGTTAATCTCTTTGACATGTTTTAGGTAGTATTATATTAAAATTTTCACCATAGAAGTGAATTTCTTTAGTTTTAGCCTTTTGAACTTTAATAATTTCCTTGGTATGCTTCTGATGAAATATTGGGATATCCTTTTATACTTTTTCTTGTCTTTTGTTTCATTGTTTTCCATTGCTTATTTATCGCCTTTTTATGTAACTTTAGCAATTACGATAATAAGCTTGCTTTTCTTTTGCCTTTTTGTTGCTATTCGTTTTAGAGATTGTTGTAGCAAGAGTGTTGCCTCTATATTTGTTCTTGTTTCATTTATTGGTTCAACTTTTGTTTTTAATGTGAACTTGAGTTTATTCAATATTTTCTTTTTGGTATTAATTGCTTGGTTGCTTTCATTTTATGTTAGAAGATACTTAAATTTTTGGAGATTTGCTTTTGCTTTTTTGGTTGTTATTCTTTTGTTAATTCTTTTTAATTTTAAGCCTTTTGAATTTTCTAAGGTTTTCCTTATCTTTGCTTTTGCCTTTTCTGCTGCCTGGATACTTTTTGAGATGTTGTTGTTAGCTTTGGAGTTTAAAAATATACAGTTTAGATATGCTGTTTTTGCGAATCTTTTTTCTCTTTTGTTCTCTTTCCTGGTTTCTGTTGGGATGGTATTTTTCCTAATTAAGGAAAGTAATTTAACACTTTTTGTTGTTTCAGCTTTTTCTTTGCTGGTTCCTTTTGGGGTTTTGGCCTATGATATGCTTTTGGTTGGATTACCTTTTTTACTTGTCATTGTGGGGATAATCGGAGGGATAGTAGCTTGGTTCATTGGTAAAGGTGATATACTTTTGGGCAGTTCTGTTTTTGCTATTATTTCATTCATTGGATGGGTACCTTTTTTAGGTTTTTATGATTTTATTACATCACCTTTGAAGGTGATGCGAGATATACGAAACTTCAAGTTAAAGCTTTTTTCCAGTAGCTTTCAAAGTTTGAATGACGTTATTAAGGTTTTCAACGATGGTTCTACCACCATAAAGATTCTTTTAATTGAAGAGAAACAGTTACCTCTGAGTTTGCTTACCAAGCTTGTAACATCTGATAAAGTCCTTTTCAATAACGTAGACGGTAAGGAGTATATTTCTAGATTTTTAAGTTCTAATAGGATAGTTGGTGTTTTTAGAGTGTCAGATGTTGCTTTTGAGACTTTTTATTTAATAATCAAAAAGATAAGCGGATCTGTTTGGCTTTTGGAAGAGGAGAAGGAACTTTTGGGAGAACTTGTCGATTTGGTTTCTGATTTTTCTTTGAGTATTTTTAGTCAGACATTTGATGCGGAGAGGGAGAGCTTTGTTAGAGAGATAGAAGCTTTTGATAGAGTCAAAGAATTTTTGATAAAAGGTGCTTATTTGTATTTTTTCAAAGATAGAGTTGTAGCTTATAAGTTTGTTGAGGATTTAACGTCGTTTAAGGGATACTATTTTGATATATTCTTTGACCTTGATAGGCTTTTTGCTTTTTTGATGCATATACCTGATAAACTCCTACTTTCTAGTTTTACTCTCTTGGCTCTCAAGGGGTTGATAAAAACATTTCCTATATCAGAAATAACGCACGATAAACTCGAACTCAGTGCAAGGAATTTCATCGTTAGCAATGATTTACCGCTAAGCTTTTTTATGTCTTCAGTTGAACTAATTGATGGTTTGGTAAATTTAAGGCTTTCAGAGAATGTTTACGGTTATGTCGTTAATTCTGAGAAAGGTGAGTTTGTTGTTAGATGCGTTTCAAAAGATGATACGATTCGAGGCTTTGAGGCATTAATTCTGGCTACCAGGGATATTTCAGAGTCTTTTAGTGGGTTTTTACCGATTCTTTCAAAGAATGTGGGTAAAGACGATAAGGCTAGGGAAATGTTGAATTTAGTCAACGAGTATGACACTTTCGTTATGGTGATTTTATAGAGTTTGCTGCTTTTTCTTCTTTATTCTGTTTAGTAATGTGTTTATTTCAGGTATTTTTAGTATTGCTGATATTAGTAAGAAAACTATAAGTGCTAGCGTTATTTTAGCTATTGATACCATGGCTGAGGTGAGGTAGGTGTCAGGATATTTGATGATGGAAGCTAGAAGGTTTATTGGTATGCTGGATAGAAGGGATAGCAGGACTAAAGTTATTAGGTTTAGGAGTATTTTTGTTTTGTTGCTAATGTTCTTCCACTCAACTGTTGCCAAGTAGACGGTTGATGATATGCTTGCCATTAAGAAGGCTAGGGGAATACCCAAGTAGTTTTTCAAGGTTAGGAATATCAATATGTTTACTCCTAAGTTTGTTGTCAGGTTTATTATTGAGTTTATTATAGGTACTGATATTTGGTTTTTTGCGTAGCTTAGCCTGGTTAGAAGTGAATTGACGCTTAGGAAGTAGGTTGAGAGTACATATATTGAGAACATCTCTAGAGTTAATTTTAATGCTTCGGGACCGTATTTGCCTTCACTGCCTAATATTATACCTGGTATGTCTCTGAATATTAGCCTTATTATATCTTCACTAAAGGTGATCATTACTATTGAGATAGGAACGATTAGGAAATTTAATGTTCTTATTGCTTTCTCTGCAATGTTTTTGAATTCTTCCTTGTTGCCTTTTGAGAAAGCTTCTGATAGAGCGTTTAAACCTACTACTGATGTAGCAACAGAGAACATACCTATTGGGGCTTGTACCAATATGAAAGCGTTTGTTGTTGCCGTTATGACTCCGTAGAAGAAAGAGCCGAAAAACCTGCTGACGAGTGAGTTTATTTGCGTTATGACTGATATCAGTATTACTGACAAGAAGGAAATAATGAATTTCTTTGAATTTTCGTCGAGTTGTAAGAGTTTATCTATTTCAAAATCACCTCTTATTTTTGTTCCTTTTGCTGTGAATAGGATTTGTAATAGTAGCATTCCGATGGATCCTGCTACTACTGACCATGGTAGACTGTAAAAACCATTTCTATGGAATAGTAGTATATAGGCTATAGTTATGATGTTGGCTATTACGGGAGCATAAGCAAACGTGAAAAAGTTGTTTTCTTTTGATATTATTATAGCTGCTAAGAAGGATTGAATACTTATTAGAAACACAACTATTGACATTATTTTTGTTGATTCTGAGGCTAGTATGAAGTCTTCTTTGCTTAACCCTGGCATGACCAGATGCGTTATTTCTTTCGAGAAAACGAATAATATTGTAGAGAAAGCTATTGACAATAGGCTTACGAAAAGAAATGATTTTATTACAAAGTACTTTAGTAGGTTTATGTTTTCCTCTTTTACTTTTTTGTAGAGTGGTATGAATGCGTTGTTTATTGCTCCTTCTCCTACAAGCACCCTAAAGGTGTTTACTATTTGAAATGCTCCCCAGTATGCGTCAACAATTCCAAAGAAAAAGTTTACAGTGATGTTTTTGAATAATCCCAGAACCCTTGACAAAAATGTCCCAGAT
The DNA here is from genome assembly GCA_964475465.1 of uncultured Brevinematales bacterium. Taxonomy (GTDB): domain Bacteria; phylum Spirochaetota; class Brevinematia; order DTOW01; family DTOW01; genus JAPYWX01. Next base: position 59,074 of record CAYYXA010000027.1, on the reverse strand, counting down.
GCATTTACAAATATCCCTCTTAACGAAAACATAAAGAATAGAAATCTAAATTTAATGTTTTAGTTTTTTCAAACTGCCGGTACCTAAGGAATTTGTGCTTGAAGCATTAGGAAGGTGAATAAAATCTATTAATGGTGTGCTAATTAGAAGGCTTTTAGTAATGTGTGAAATAATGCTACTTCGAATATTTTATCCAGGTGATTGTAAAGTATTTGGGTAATAAAGTTGTCTATGGGGTTTGAGTTGTTGACTTAGGCTTTAGGATTTAATTATATTTTCTTATCAAAGAAGGTGATGGGATGAAAGATTTTACTTTCAATACTGTTGATGAAATAATTCAGGACTTAAGGCTTGGTAAGATGGTAATAATAGTTGATGATGAGGATAGAGAGAATGAAGGGGATTTGGTTGCTGCTGCTCAGTTTGTTACGCCTGAGATTATAAATTTCATGATGAAGTACGGTAGAGGGCTTATATGCGTTCCAATGGATCCGAAATTAGCTGAGAAGTTGAACCTTTACTTAATGACAGATGATGATGATGAAAGGTTTGGTACTTGGTTTACTGTTTCGGTTGACGCCAGGGAAGGTATAACGACCGGTATTTCTGCCTATGATAGGAGTGTTACGATAAGAAAGTTAGCTTCTGTGAGTGCTAAGCCGGAGGATTTTGTTAGGCCTGGGCATGTTTTCCCACTTAAAGCGAGGAAGGGTGGGGTCTTGGTCAGAAGAGGGCATACGGAGGCAGCTGTTGATTTGATGAAAATAGCGGGACTTTATCCTGTTGGGGTTATATGTGAGATTTCGAAGGATGATGGAACGATGGCGAGGTTACCAGACCTTGTGGAGTTTGCTAAAAAATTTTCTCTTAAAATCGGTGCTATAAAAGATATAGTAAAGTACAGGTATGAGAATGAAAAAGTTATAGAAAAGGTAGAAGAGGCATTTCTTCCTACTAGGTATGGTACATTTAATATTATTGTCTACAGGGAATTGTTCTCTAGTAAAGAGGATGTTGTTTTAGTTAAGGGAGACGTTAAAGATAAGGAAAACGTTCTTGTTAGGATACATTCTGAATGTTTTACTGGTGATATACTCGGGTCGTTGAGATGTGATTGTGGTTCTCAGTTGGCCACTTCCCTTGAAATGATAGAGAAGGAGGGTTTGGGGATACTTATCTACCTTAGGCAGGAAGGTAGAGGTATAGGGCTAGGAAATAAGATAAAAGCGTATAAGCTTCAGGATGAAGGTGCCGATACCTTGGAAGCCAACCTTAGGCTGGGATTACCTGCTGATGGTAGGGAATATGGCATTGCAGCTCAGATTATAAAAGATTTGGGTATAAAGAGTGTTAGGATTATGACGAATAACCCTAGGAAGATAGAAGAACTCAAGTCTTACGGAGTCCAAGTTGTGGAGAGAGTACCTATTGTAGTTGGAGTTAATGAGTATAACAGGAAATATTTAAAAACAAAAGCTTTGAAAATGGGGCACTTGATAGACATTTTTTAGTTTATTCTTTACGGATTTTTAACAGTAGTTTTACTTAGGATTTTTGGTTCTATCATAAGATTTAGTAATTGGAGGTGGGTATGAATGGAATCATTGAACATGAAAGTGAAGTGTCTCTAATTTTGAGGAAGCCATCAAAGCCATTTGTTGCTTTTGGTGAGATAGCGTACAAAATTATTTCATCACAATATTATGTTTATTACTACGAAAAAGGGTATGATGTCCTACTAGAGTTTCAGAGGCATCCTGAAATTAATGTTGTAGGTGTTGTGGATGAGAAGATGAGACCTTTAGGTGTACTAGTTAGAGATGATTTTATGGCTACGATGTCTAGACCTTTTGTTTTGGATATGTATAGGTACAGAAGTATAAAAAATCTTGTGAAGGAAGTAAAAATATATCCCTACTATTTGCATATATACTCTCTATACGATGAGCTTGGAAGTGTGATTTTAAGCAAGAGAAATGAGTTTTTTATATTGGTTGATGAAGAAGGAAATTTTGCAGGTATCTTTTCTTCTCAGGATTTGTTGAGCTACATATACGTAATGATGAAAAAAGATATGGTTTCTGCTACAGAAGTGCAAAGGAATATTGTGCCAGAAGAGTATAAGCTTGTTATACGTAATTTCATTGTTTTTGCTGCTAGTAAGCCGACTAAGGAGGTTGGAGGAGATTTTTATTTTGTTAAAGATGTAGGCGATAAAATTGTTTTTGCGTTGTGTGATGTTTCTGGGAAGGGGCCAAGCGCTTCGTTGATAACCACTACATTAGGCGGATTTTTCAATGCTTTCAACTTTGTAGGAGAGGGATATGATAGCTTCTTAGCGAAGCTTAATAACTATCTTCTTAATACCTTCCAGGGTGAAAAGTATGTTACTGGTGTTTTTGGAGAGGTTTACAAGGAATCAGGTGAAGTTGACTTATGGGATATGGGGCATGGGTATGTTTTGGTAAAAAATGGTAAGAGTGTAAGCAAAGTAAATACTAAATCAAATATGCCGTTAGGGATATCTGAAGATATGCCGTTGGAGAAAGAAAGGATTTATTTGAGAAATAAAGATACATTGATATTTTTCTCTGATGGAGTTGTTGAGCAGAGAAACGGTAATGGTGAGTTTTACCCAGAAAAGAGATTTTACTCCATACTCAAAGGTGCAAATAGCCCAGAGCTTATAAAAAATGCTTTATGGACTGATTTGAAGAATTTCAGGGGGAAATATCCGCAAAGTGATGATATTTCAATCTTGATGTTGCAGATGGATAAGGATTTAAAAGAAGTGTTTTTTGATTAGTTGCTGGTAGAATTTTTTAGATTAATAGGTTGCATTTCCATGATTCATGGCAAGGAGGGATGCCTAAGAAGAGTGATACCTACCTGCAAATGTTGTAAATGCTTTAGGTGTTTGCAGTACGTTTTGAGAAATGGATATAAATTAGTTGGGATGCTTACCATCCCAATATCAAGATTGGTGATATGATGCTAGTAGCGGTTAATGTGAAGTGTCTATGGTTTTATGAGTATTAGCTCTATGTGGATTCTTGAATTAGACTATAATTGAAAAACTAGCACTAGTTGAACCATAATTGATTGAAAATTTCTTGTTTTGAGGGGGATATATGAAAAAGTTGATATTACCTACTTCGATTCTAGTCGTTTTTGTTTTAATTGTTAACTTTTTGGGGCTTTTTACAGGTTATACTTACTTTGGTATTGATGGTAACCTTGGAATAATAAAGCAGTATTCTTCAGCGATGTGGTCCATGCTTAATAAGTTCTGGCAAAGTACTTACTTGCTAGGTAATCAGGTAGGTCTTAACTTTAATTTGTCGATATTTTTGTCCAAAGTTTTTGGTGATAAAACCCCTGTTTTTGATGTTATCGTCTACATGATAGTTTCATTTTCGGGGATGTTCTTATTCTTAAGAAGCTCGAAAGTTTCGTTTTGGGCTAGTTTATTCGGATCTGGTGTCATTTCACTTACTACCTTTGGAGTGCTTTCAGTTTACGGTGGACATTTAAACGGTAGCTGGGGATTTGTATTGCTTACACTTGGAATAACAAAGTATGTTTATTCTAATAGCCTTAATTATACAAAGTTGTTGATACTTTCGTTTTTGGCTGGTGTGTCTTTGGGAATAGCGTTTGCTGACTTCCAAAGAACCATATATTTTGGGTTAGTTTTTGCTGCATATATAATTTTCCTAGTGCTGGCAAGATATGAGAAGCCAAGAGAATTATTGAGAGAAAGGCGGGAGAACATAATCAAATTTGTTATTATACCGTTGGTTGTATTGGTTACTTTCGTGCTTTTCTCAATAAATGGTATAATTGGTATGTTTGAATTTACGAAGATGGAGCAGGTAGGAGTTAAAAAAGATGATAATGTTTCTAAGTGGCAATTCCTTACACAGTTTTCTTTCCCACCAGAGGAGATTTTAAATTTCTTTGTTCCTGGACTGTTTGGCTATTTCTCTGACGAAAGTTCAGATTTACCCTATTGGGGCAGAGGTGGGCAAGATTTTGGCTATGCACAAACAAAGAAAGGGATGAAGAACTTTAGGTTAGGAATAGATACTCATGTGGGTGTCTTTGTTTTACCTTTCTTGTTGCTAGCTTTCATTTATTTCAGGAATTGGGAAAAAGAGAGAAAGAGACACTTTATATTTTGGTTGGTTGTTGCGATATTGGCTTTTCTTTTATCTTTGGGTAGGTATTTCCCACCTCTCTTTTGGCTCCTCGTTCAGATACCGTTTTTTGATAAGTTAAGGAATCCAGGGAAATGGATGGATATATTTGTTATATCAATTGTTATTCTTGCTTCTTTTTCGTTCGACTCATTTATTAGGAATTTAGGTAAAAGTTCAAGGGAGAATAAACTGTTTTTAACATACTTATTTGCTTACTCTGGGATCTTGCTTCTAGCTTATCTCGCACTTCTTGGAATAAGGCAAGAAATTGCTTTTGCTTTGACTTCCCCGAATGCTTTGGCACCTTTGGGCTACAATGCAGCAGTGAAGGCAAGTGAGAATATAGTTTCATCTGTTGGTACAACTTTCTTGTTCGTGTTCTTTGGTACTTTGATTCTTTTTGGGGTTGAGAAGTTGTCTACTAGATCAGGGTTTGAACCTGATACGAGTGAAATAAAAAGGGATATTGTAATACCTCAGGGGATACTAGTATTTTTCGTTCTTTTTGCATTTCTCAACATGTATTTAGTTGTTAAACCTCTGTTTAAGCTTGTTGATCCTAAGAGGCTTTATGAGGACAATAACTTGGTTTCTTACTTGAAGAAGGAGTTTTCGAAGGATCCCATGAGAGTAGCTATATTTTCTGGATTGGCGAACCATTATTATACGTTCTTATTTCCTTACAATGGCCTTGAAACTATACATACTATACCTCAAAGTAGGCTTCCTGAGGACTATAATAGCTTTATAAGTTATCTTAATATAGCACCTATCGCGGTTATGAAAGTTTACGGTGTGAAGTATGTGATAGTTGATTTGCCACCTACTACTCCTCAGATTGCCGAGCTCAAAGATTTAGAGTATGTTACTAATATAAATTCTGTTGTGTACTTTGGGGAAGGTGATTCGGGACCTAGCACGATACAACACTCTGCTTATGTTTATAAGCTCAATGGAGGGCTTCCTAAATTTTATATGACACCTAACTACATAAAGTACACAGGGCAGTTTGAATTTTTATTAACACTTCCTACGGAAGTGTTAAAGAATAGCGTACTTATAACAAATGACATAAAAGATTTTATACCTTCAACTAACTTTTCTTATAACCTGAAAGTGGAGAAATACTCACCAGATTATGTGAAACTCAGTGTTGAGAATTCTGATGATGGTTTTTTAGTTGCTAATATATACTATAGCCCACAGTGGCAGGTTTTTGTCAATGGTGTTAAGAGGGAGATAATGAGAGCGAATTATCTCGTTCAATCAGTTTATTTGGAAAAAGGTAAACACGTTGTAGAGTTCAAATTCGATGGATTTTCTTACTTTGCTATACTTCAGCTTGTACTTCTTGTAGTGTTTGTTATTTTAGGTGGATACGTGATTTATTTCTCACTATCCAGGAAATAACTCGGGTGGTATTGTGGTGTTTACTAGTGGTATTTTGTGCTTAATAGTAGCATATTCTTGATAGTTCATTTTCGTTTAGATGCTAAGAATGTGGAAAAGGTTATTTTCGTTTTATGTAGCGGTATTCTAAACCCAGGAATAAAGTATGCTGACTATCACTTTTTTGGCTAAGGTTATGAGAAACTTTCTTATATCCTTGACAAATGGAGTATAGTATATTTAGTATTCATTTGTGATTGGGGGCTGATATGGCCAAAAAGTATTATTATATTGAAGAGGGGGCTCAAAAAGGAGCTAAATTTAGTTCTATTGATGAATTGAAGCAGGCAATGTGGGAATTATTTAAGGATAAGATGAGTAAAGATGAGTTTGAAGATTTCATAAAAGATAAGATAAAAGAGGTCGAAGAGTAGAGAATAATGAGAATTCTTTGTGTTAGTGATATCGTTGAAAAATTTTTCTTTGATTCGCAAGAAGCAGATAAGATAAATCCTGATGTTCTTGTATCTTGTGGGGATCTACCTATTGATTACTTGGAGTTTCTTGTAACGAGGTATAATGTGCCTTTGCTTTATGTTCATGGGAATCATGATTTATACGATGAAATGGTGACGAGTAATTTTGATGGTGTTCCGTTTTTAAGTCGACTTAGTAAGTCAAGGTTTGATTTTGGATATCAGTTTGATTATAGGGGGAGCTTTGGTGGTGTGAATATTGATTGCAAAATTCTGAATGTTGGGGGTATCAATTTTGTTGGATTTGATGGCAGTTATAAATACAACAATGGTCCCCATCAATTTACTGAAGAAGAGATGTCGAGAAGGGTCAGAAGGGTAGAGTTCAGATTGGCTTTGAGAAAGTTGCTTTTTGGAAGTTCTGTTGATGTTGTTATTACGCACGCTCCGCCTTTCGGTATACATGATGGCAAAGATTTACCTCATAGGGGGTTTAAGGTTTTTCTCGATTTCATGAAAAAATATAAGCCTAGGTACCTTTTGCATGGCCATGTTCATATCTATGATAGGAGGGAGAGTAGAGTTACAATTTATGAAGGAGTTAGGGTAGTTAATTGCTACGGACATTACGTAATTGATTTGTAATTCTACTGAAGTTTGTATTTTTTAATGTAGCTATCGAGAGTGTTTCTATTTATTCCTAGAATTTTTGAAGCTTTTAGTTTGTTATTGTTTGTTTTGAGTAGGACTCTAGATATTATTGTTTTTTCTACTGGGGTTATTAGCTTATCGTAAAGCGTATTTTCATTGTTTATATCTGCTTTTTCGATAAATTTTGATATAATCTCAGATATTTTTTCTTCGTAGTTTGTGTGCGATGTTACTTGAAGTAGTATTTCCTTAGGTAATAGATCTAAAGTTATGGTATCACTTTGGCATAGGATTATAGCTCTTTCAATTATATTTTCTAGTTCTCTTACATTACCGGGCCAATCGTATTCCATTAGAATGTTCATCACTTCCTTGTCTACCTTACTTATGTTCTTTTTATGTTCTGTTGAGAATTTCCTTATGAATTCATCTACTAGGAGGGGTATATCCTCTTTCCTTTCTCTTAATGGTGGAAGAGAGATTTTTATTACATTCAGCCTGTAGAATAGATCTAGCCTGAATTTACCTTCTTCTACAAGTTTTTGGAGGTCTTTATTTGTGGCTGCTATTATTCTTACATCTACCTTTGTAGGTAATCCTCCTATTGGTTCTACTTCTTTTTCCTGCAAAACTCTTAGTAGTTTTGCCTGTAATGGTAGGGGCATATCACCTATTTCATCTAGAAATAGTGTGCCTCCATTTGCTAGTAGGATTTTACCTTTTTTGTCACTTGTTGCTCCGGTAAAAGAGCCTTTCTTGTAGCCAAATAGCTCGCTTTCAAGTAATGTTTCTGGTATTGCTGCGCAGTTTAGACTCACAAATGGCATATTCCTTCTGCTGCTATTGAAGTGTATTGCTTTAGCTATTAGTTCTTTTCCTGTTCCCGATTCTCCTTCTATGAGAACTGTGGAGTTAGTGTCCGAGATTATGTTTACGATTCTGAAAACTTCTAGCATTTTTTCGGATTTACCTATTATGCTGCTTATCTTGTACTTCGATGCCAACTGCTTTCTTAATTCTTCGTTTTCGTTTAGTAGTTTGTTGGTTTCTTCCTTTCTCTTTATATAGTGCATTACAGAAATAGCAATATTGTTTGAAATTTCTTCTAAAAGTTTACCAATAGTTTCAAATTCTTCAATACTCCTAAACTCTTTTTCTATACTCATTACTCCGAGTAGCTCATTACCGAAAAGTATAGGTGTAGCAAAAAAGGATATTCTTTTGTTTGTTGCTCTTTTAGCTCCCGTTTTGTTTAAAAATCTTTTATCTCTCCATATGTTAGGTACGAAGATGGGAGATAGGTTTTTGACAACGTTTCCTATTATACCTTCACCTATCCTGTATACTCCTTTGTTCTTCTCTTCTTCAGTTAGGCCGAAGCTTTGAACTATCTTTAAGGTTTCTTTGTCGGTTTCATCAAACAAGAATATCATTCCTCTTTCTATGTTTATTTCTTCAATAAGTGCGTTCATTATTTTCTTGAAGACTGTTTCTAGTTCATTTATGTTTTGAGTTACTTTGTACACCCTTGATAGTATCCTGTAATACGTTACTTCTAACCCCTTCCTTTCGATTTCTAGCAATTTTTCAAGAACGTTCGAAAAAATAGTTGATATTAGGCTTACTAATTCCATTGATTCTTTGGTGTATTTGTTTTCGTCAAAACTTTCTAGGTTTATTATGTATAGTACTTCATTTTTCACGTAGACAGGAATTGTGATTTCTGATTTTGTTTCTCCCGATAGTGGAATGAAGAATTTGTCTTTGGACAAGTTATCTGAGATGTATGGGGCTTTGTTCCTGTATACCCAGCCTACTATGCCTTTGTCAAAGGGTATAAATGTGTTACCTTTGGGCTTAAGAGTAAGTTTATCACCTAATTTTTCAGCTATGAATTTTATTTCGAGTCCTTCACCTAACGAGTCTACTTCATATATACTTCCTATGTCCGAGTCCGTTATTTGAGTTAGAAATAAAATCACTTTTCCTAGCGCTTCACTTGGTGATGTAGAGGAAAGTGAAGAAATGAAGTCTGCTATTTCTGCTGCACTTATAAGCCTTTGGTTGACATCCATAAATAAATTTTAAATGTAGTTTTTAGTGTTTTTAAACTCAATTTATAAATGTTCTAGTAAAATCTAGTGCTAACAGTTCTTATTGGTGGTAACAATTCGTGATTGTAATGCCTTTATTACTTTCACTTAAGATTAAGAGGGGGTATAATTTCGTAGAAACTCGTAAGCTTCTTGGATTACCCAATCGGGGGTCGAGGTTCCAGCTGCTATTCCTACTTTCCTTTTACCTTTTAGAATTTCTAGGTTAAGCTGATTGATTCTTTCTACGTGTACAGCTTCGGTGTATTTCGCACAGAGATCTCTAAGTTTCTTTGTATTTGAGCTGTTATATCCTCCGAGAACTACCATTAAATCACATTCTTTTGATAAATCAATTACAGATTTTTGTCTGTTTATAACTGGTGGGCATATAGTCATAAATATTCTAGTCTCATCAAATTCCGTTACCAACTCTTTGGCAATCTCTTTAAATTTTTCGTAGTTCATCGTAGTTTGCGCAAACACCGCTACTTTTTTCACTTTAGGTAACTCTTTTATACCTACTGATGGTTCGATTACCGTACAATTGTCTTTAACATTCAGGTAATATCCTCTTGTTTCTGGGTGATCTTTCTCACCTATTATTATTATGTGGTACCCTTCTTTTACCATCTTTTTCGTCAAGTAGTGAACTCTCAAAACGTATGGGCACGTGGCATCTATGATTTTCTTTACATCAGAGTTGCTTTTTATCCTTTCTCTTTCTTCGTCAGAGATCCCATGAGCCCTTATAACTACAATTCCCTTATACTCATCTACATCTTGAGAGAATTTTACATTCCTTTCTTCGTATTTTCTCGTTGCATCCTTGTTGTGTACCAGTTCACCAGTTACATATATCTCTTCTTCTGGATAATCGTTAACAACCTTGTCTAGAGCCTCTATTGCTTTCCTTACGCCAAAGCAAAAACCTATTTCCTTGGCTATTTCTACTTCCATAAACCCTACAAAAAATATAATAATTTTAAATGTGTTTTATCAAACTAAATCTGATGTCATGTAATTATATTCTGAGAGTATTCTTAAGTGTTTTTAACACTTAGTGTTTTTAACACTCAGTGTTTTGATTAGGTTTTTGTTTCTGGTATTGTGTTAAGAGAGGTAGATGGGGTTGTGTGAGCTGTTAAGGTATAGAATGGTTGTGAAATTGAAATTGATTGTCTTTTTTTACTATTCTTAAGTTATGTTGAAGTTAGGTATAAGGTATAGTAATCTTTCTAGTGACAGGAATGCTTTATTGTTTTTGCCTCCTTTTATAGCAACGAAGGAGATTTATGCAGATCAGTACAAAGTTCTTGACGAGCATGGTATTCCTTACATGGCTATTGATTATCCGGGTATCGGTGGTAGTGACAATCCTCCAAAGGAGGATTTAAGCATTTCTGAGATGGTAGGTATAATTTACGAAAATATAAAGGATTTGCCTTTCAAGAAGATTATTCCTCTTGGTACTAGTATGGGTGGGTATATAATGCTTGAGTTTTGGAGACAGCGCAAAGACATTATTGCTGGCATGGTTTTCTGCAATACTAGGCCCCAAGCACTTGATGAGGAGGGTAGGAAAAGGAGGCTTAGTGATATAGAGAAAGTTAAGGAGAATAAGGAGAAGTATGTAAAGGAATTTTTTGCTAATTTAGTTTCTGAGGAAACTAAGAGGAAGAGGCCTGATATTCAAAATTTCATAGATGAGATTATAAGCCATGGCAGTGTTGAGGGTATAGTTGCGGAGATATACACTATTGCGACTAGACCTGATTATATGGAGATTCTTAAGGATATTGATGTTCCTGTGCTTGTTATTGCAGGTGGTAGAGATAAGGTAGTGCCACTGGATATTATGGAAGGTATGGCAAGAGCTATGAAGAATTCGGTTTTTGTTGTTTTTGAGTACAGCGGACATTTGTCCGCTATAGAGGATCCTGAAGAGTTTAATAATGTTCTTCTTTCGTTTTTGAAGGATAAAGAGCTTATCTAGGTATGTATAAGATATTGGTTGTTGACGACGAGATAAACATAACTAAAACCATTAAGGAAGTGCTTGAGGATTATGGTTTCTCTGTGATAACTCTTAATGAAGGTAGCAATACATTGAGTGTGCTTAATGTTGAGGATGTTGATTTAGTTTTGCTTGATTTGCTTATGCCGTCGGTGAATGGTATAGATATTCTTAGGGAGATAAGGAAGCAGTTTCCTATGTTGCCAGTTGTGATGATATCTGGGCATGGCACTATCTCGTCTACTGTTGAGTGTATAAAGTTGGGAGCTTTTGATTTCATAGAAAAGCCGATATCGATAGATAAGTTGGTTAGTACTGTTAGGAATGCATTGAGGTTTAGAGAGCTTGAGTTTGAGAAAAATACTTATTGGTCTGAGTACAAGCTTGTTGGTGAGTCTGAGCATACGAAAAATGTGCTTGAGTTTATTGGCAGAATAGCTGACAGTGACGCGAGTGTCCTCATAACTGGTGAAAATGGTGTGGGTAAGGAAGTTGTTGCTAGGCTTATACATCTAAAAAGTTCTAGAAGGAGTGGGCCTTTTGTTGATATAAACTGTCCTGCTATTCCTGAAACTTTGATGGAATCGGAACTTTTTGGTTATGAGAGGGGAGCCTTCACAGGGGCAGTATCATCTAAGAAAGGTAAGATAGAGTCGGCTAACGGTGGTACTTTGTTTCTCGATGAGATAGCAGAAATGCCTCTTACTCTGCAATCGAAACTTCTTAGGGTTCTACAGGAAAAAGTTGTGTATAGGTTGGGGTCTAACAAGGGAGTTCAAGTTGACGTTAGGTTTATTTTCTCTACAAATAGGGATTTGAAGGCTTTGGTTAGGGAGGGGAAATTTAGGGAGGACCTTTATTATAGAATAAATGTTATACCTATCCATATTCTTCCGCTCAGGGAGAGAAAAGAGGATATTATACCTATATCAATATACTACTTGAATGAGTTTTCCACTAAGTATGGTAAGAGGGGAATTGAGTTTTCTGACGAAGTTAAGGAAGTTTTCCTAAGATATTCTTGGCCTGGTAATGTAAGGGAGTTGAAGAATATAGTTGAGAGGCTTGTGATAATGTCGAGGGGGGGTAAAATAACTATTGATGAGCTTAGGAAGTACACGGCGGAGGTTTTTGTTGGTGGTTATACGAAGGATGATATAAATTTTGATCTTCCGTACAGGGATGCCAAAGCTCAATTTGAGAGGATTTATTTCCAGAGGATGATGGCAAAGGTAGGAAATAATATAACTGAGCTTTCAAAAGTTACAGGTCTCGATAGAACTTATCTTTACCGGAAGCTTGAAAATTTGGGCATACAACTTGAAGAAGTCAAATGAAAAAGTTATTTATATTTTTCTTATTTTTTGCCTTGTTGTTTGTAGTATGTTTTACTTACATGGAAATTGGTAGTTCTGACATTAGTTTTTTAGGGTTTTTGTTGAGGGGTGGGGATGATGCAAGCCTTAGAGTTATTTATATCAGGTTGGTCCAATTGTTTTCTGTTTTCGTTTCTGGGGCTTCTTTGGCACTTTCGGGGTTTGTTCTTCAGAGGATTTTGAAAAATCCGCTGATTGATCCAGGAATAACGGGGGTTTTGTCTGGTAGCGCTTTGGGGTATGTGATTGCTTCTTATCTTTTGCCTTCTTTTGGTACTTCGTTTTTGTTTTGGAAAGCTTTGTTTTCGTTCTTATTCGGTTTGGTGCCAGGATTCGTTTTGATCTTGGTTTCTCTTTACAGTAAAGATTCGATTGGAGTGATCATTTTGGGAGTGGTTTTGAATGTTTTCATTTCTTCACTCGTTGTTTTTGTTCAATCTTTTTTTGATCCTAATACTCTCTCTTCTGTGTTTGCGTGGATGATGGGAAGTGTCGGATTTAGTGATTTTGGTGTTGTTCTGGTTTATCTGGGAATAGTTATTTTTGTTCTTATTCTCATAGTTTTGCTTTCTAGGTATGTCGATGTGCTATCGATTGGTGAGGTTGATGCCCAAGTTCTTGGTATTGATGTGAGATTGTGGAGAAGTGTATTCTTGGTTCTTTCTATAGTTCTTAGCTCTATTTCTGTTTTGCTTACGGGAATTGTCGGTTTCGTTGGGTTTGTTGTTCCAAATACTTTGACTTTGCTGGCTTATAGGTGTCGTGTTCTTAATACTAGTAATATTGTAATTTTGAATTTCGTCTTGGGAGGAACTTTTCTTGCTTTTTCTCACATGGTTGCTAAGATTATTGTTGGCGGTTATGAGTTGCCTCTAGGGGTTGTAACAGGTATTATAGGTGCACCAATTTTTGCAATTTTTTTAACAAACTTGATTTTTAAGTGATTTTTGTTTTATATTAATTATCGCCGACTGGTGGTTGGTGCTTTGGAGAGATACCCAAGCGGCCAACGGGGGCAGACTGTAAATCTGCTGGCTTTACGCCTTCGGAGGTTCGAATCCTCCTCTCTCCAAAGTGCGGGGAGGTAGCGCAGTCGGTAGAGCGAGGGCCTGAAAAGCCCTGCGTCGGCGGTTCGATTCCGCCCCTTCCCAATTGTGTGGGCCTGTAGCTCAGTTGGTCAGAGCAGCTGACTCATAATCAGCGGGTCGCAGGTTCGAGTCCTGCCGGGCCCACATTGATTATTTCGTTGGTCAGGTGTTTTTATGAGGTCTCAGGTCCTTTCTAAGGAAGATTTTAAGAAAATTATTCGTACTCTTATCGAGGTTCAGGATATTTATTCCAACGCTTTGGAGATAGAAAAGAATATTCTTGAGCAAAGAAAAAACTTAGATGAGATGTCTAAGCAGTTGGCTAAGCTTTCGAACATGCTAAAAAGATATGAGCAAAGAAAAAAGGAATTGCTTAAGACTAAGGAACTGGTTAGTGAGAATTTAGCAAATGCAAAAAAGAGATTAGCTGAACTTATGGAGAGAGAAAGCGAGATAGCTAAAAATCAGAGGAGTATCGAGTCGTTTAACATAGAGGTTACAACTTTGAGAGCTAGTATTAGTGAAATATCTGAGGAGCTGAGAAGCATAGAAGAGCAGATAAACGATATAAACGATAGATATGAAGAAACTAAGAAAGCTTATGAGTCACTTAGGATAGAGTATCAAGCGGAGGAGAAAGTTGTTGAGGAGCAATCAAAAGAGCTTATAGATAAGGTTGAAGAGCTTAAAGCTTTGAAAGAAAAAAGATTGTCCGAGATACCGGCTCATATTGCTCAGAGTTTTGATAACCTTCTTACTAAGAAGGGGGGATTGGCTATCGTTCCTATAGAGGATTTAGGAAATCCTAAGAAATACAAAGATCATTATTATTCTTGCAGTGGCTGTAACGTAATACTACCTTACATGGTTGTTGAGAAAGTGAAGTTTGGGAATGATGTTGTTCAGTGTCCATCGTGCTTTAGGTATGTTTATCATCCTTCATGGCTTGATAGGTTAGGCTAAACTGAAATTAAATCATTAAATTTGCTATTTCTTCTACTTTCATAGATTTTTGCTCACCTGAGAGCATATCTTTTAGTTGTACGGTGTTGTTTTTTACTTCGTCTTCGCCTATTATTATTGTGTATGTTACGTTTAGCTTATCGGCTACTTTGAGTTGTTTACTTATTTTGCCGTAGTAACTTAAAACGTGTGTGATTATGCCATTACTTCTTGTAATTTTTGCTATCTCCAAAGCTTTTGGTATTTCGTTTTCTGATATTGTACATATTGCTATCGACTTTTCTTCTGGTAGTTTTATATTTTTTTGTTTCAATGCTATTATTGTTCTTTCTACACCCATAGCAAAACCGAAAGCAGGTGTGTATGGACCTCCGAATTCCTCTACTAGGTGGTTGTATCTACCTCCGCCTGCTATGGCATTTTGTGCACCTATCCCTTCAAACACAACTTCAAAGACATTTCTAGTGTAGTAGTCAAGTCCCCTAACTAGTTTAGGATTGATTTCAAAGTTTATGTTGCTTTTTTCCATTAGGTTTATCAGTTTATCAAAGTGTTGTTTACAGGTATCACACAGGTATTCTGAGGTTTTTGGTGCTTTTTCTAGTGTCATCATGCAGGTTTCGTTTTTGCAATCAAATATTCTGAGAATATTTTTTTCTCTCCTCTCTTTACAATCATCACAAAATTTATCTTTGTTTTCATCGAAAAATGCTTTTAGCTTCTCTTTGTAGTTGAGAGAACATATTTCGCATCCTACGCTGTTTATGTGAAACTTTGTGCTATCGTTTAGTCCTAGTTCCGAAAGAATTTCGTTTAACATTGATATAACTTCGAAATCAATAAGTGGGTCATCTCCACCAAACCATTCAACACCTAACTGATGGAATTGCCTAAGCCTTCCTGCTTGCGGTCTTTCTGCTCTAAACATTGGGCCAGAGTAGAAAATTTTGTTGTATTTGGGAGAGTTGATTAGATTGTTTTCTAGAAATGCTCTTACTACTGAAGCTGTCCCCTCTGGCCTTAATGTTACACTCCTTCCCCCTCTGTCTTCAAAAGTGAACATTTCCTTTCTTACGATATCTGTTGAACTTCCTATCCCTCTCACAAATAATTCTGTCCTTTCTAGAATTGGCAACTTTATTTCCTGGAAACTGTAGAGCTTTGCATATTTCCTGAAAGTTTTCTCTATAAACTCGAAGTATTGTATGTCCTCACCGAATATATCCTGGAATCCTCTGAGTCTAGAGAAATTCTCTCTCATAAGAAAATTATTAATGATTTAATCTTCCTAAGGCTATTTCCCAGTGATTCCTTACTTGGGTTATACAGGTGCTTAATAACACCTTTATTGAGGCACTTTGTCGTTAAATATTCTCGAGATTAGGTGGGTAAGCTCTTTTCATCGAATTAGAGTAAGTGGAACTATTTAGCGTGATTCTAATTAAGTAGGTGAAGGACAGTCGTACCATGAGTGCAGGTTTCACGGATTTAGCTTTTTAGGCTTTTCAATTTGATCAATCTAACTTGAAATTATTTGCTAGTTTTGTAGATAATTATTTCCAAAGCCTTAGCCGAGGCCCCTACTCGGTTTGGGGTTATGTGCAATCCTGGTATAGGAGGTGTTATGGATATAGCTCAGATAAGGGAAGCAATAATTTCTGCTAAAGCTAACGAGAAGAGAAAATATGAGCTTGGTTTCATAATTGTGCCTGATGATGCTGTTGTACCAAATGTTGTTGAAAAAGTTAAGGGTATAATTAAGGAATACGGTGGTAGCGTTATAAGTGAATCTGAAATGGGAAGAAGAAAATTAGCTTATCCTATAAAGAAAAATAGAGTGAAGTACTTAGAGGGTATCTATAGGTTTATAGTTTTCGAAGGTACCTATTCAACTGTCCAGAACCTTGATAGGTTATTAAAGATAGATGATAACATAATAAGACACATAATCCTTAGAGTTGTTGAGAGGAAAAAGAGGGAAAGAAAGAAGTAGTTGGAGTTGTAATGGCAAGGTCTTTTAATAAGGTGATAATGGTAGGAAATATTTCTACGGATCCTGAAGTGAGGCAGACGGCTTTAGGTAAGAAAGTTGTGAGGTTTAGGATTGCTATAAACGATGATTACAAAGATACGAAGAGGACTTACTTTTTTACGGTAGTGGCTTGGGATAGGTTGGGAGAGATTGTTCAGAATTATGCTGGGAAGGGAAGCAGGATAATGGTTGAAGGTAGGTTAGTGCAGAGAGAGTGGGAGACTGTACAGGATGGTAAAAGTGTTAAGAAGTCAGCTATAGAAATAGTGGCGGAAAATATTATGCTTCTTGGTGCAAGAGGTAAAGAGATTTCGGAAGTTCAAAAAGGTGAGGTTATGGGGACTATGCCAGTAGGTGAAGAAAAACTGGACAGTAAGAGGGTAGCATATAGTGACATTCTTAGAAGTAATTCTTCGGAGGAAGACTTTGGGGAGGAGGTTGAGGAATTTGAAGAAGAAGGAGAGTTTTTTGAGGAGGATGAAGAGTTATCTGATATAAATGAATACAATGATCTTGATGATTATGAAGATTTTGATGAGGAAGATAGAGAATTTAAGTAGGGGGTTTTATGAGTGAGATTTTTGAGGAAAAAAATTTGGAGGCAATACCTGAAGATCAACAAAAGGTTCAAAAAACTTACCAAGTGAAGAAGAAAAGAATGACTTGTCCAAAGAAGTTACTTAATGTAACTTATAAGGATGTTGATATTCTTTCTCAATTTTTGACGATTACAGCTAAGATAAAGTCTTCTAAAGTGACAAGATTTTGTAGTAAGGTTCAAAGAAAGATAGCTAGAGAAATAAAAATAGCCAGGATAATGGCTCTCTTGCCGTTTACTGATAGGTAGTTTTAAATATTTTTGGAGAGGTGTCCGAGAGGCCTAAGGAGCAGCACTGGAAATGCTGTGTACGGGTAGTCCCCGTACCGAGGGTTCGAATCCCTCCCTCTCCGCAGTAAAGTGGTTAAGGTTTTGGAGAAGTCTCGATCTTTTCTTGCTAGGTTTCTCAAGGTTCATCAAATTTCTTGCGATGATTTATTTTCGAAGCTAGATAGAGAGCTTAGGGATTTTAATTTCTCTTGGATGCTAGTTGATAAGTTTGGCTTCGAGAGAAGCAGTATAAATTGGCTTAAGTTTTCACCTTCTTTGTTTAAATATTTGGTTGGTAAAGTGTTTTTTGGGAAATATGACAAAGGTAAGGAATCAGAGATAAGGAGTGCTAGGTATTTGTCTTCTCTTGGTTTTGAGATAGTTCTCATGAATTATAGGTCGGCAAACGGGGAGATAGACATTGTCGTTTTTGCTAATGGTGTTATCAGGTTTGTTGAAGTTAAATCTTCTTATACTTCTGTAATTAAGCCTGAAGAGCGAATAGATAGGGTAAAAATTAATAAAATCCTTGCGGTTTCCGAAGATTTTTTTGTAGATTTAGGGAGTGTTCTTGATAGTGGCTATGATGTAGTTGTTGTGAATAGGGAAGGTGTTTTTTACCTTCCTGATTATCTGCTTTAGAAAAAAAGGGAACAAGGATGTTCCCGGAAAATATATAGGAGGGACAAGGATGTCCAAGATTAGGGTTCGACAATCCAAAAACCGCCTAAGGTCCTCGCTTTCAGAGGAAGAAATAGAAGATCTTAGGCGTAAGATAAGGGATCCAAGTTACATTGATTACGTGGCTCACCAAATAGCTAGAGCCATTTGTGAACATTTGGGATCGAATTTGTATGGCATTAACTTACCCGAGAAAAGCAGTGAGTCTTCTAAGCCTCCATGATTCTTGTCTTGGAAGTATCTTGATTTGAAGTTGAAAGGTTATTAATTCCCTATAAAGGGAGGTGGAGCCTCCCTAATGTTATATTTTTATTTCAACTGATAGTGATATACTTTGTGATCCTTGTTGTCCAGGTAAAACCATCTTTTCGTATTGGTATATTGATAAATCTATTGTTAGGTAATACGCATCGATTCCCAAGCCAAAGGTTGGATAGCCTTGATTTATTCCACATCTCAACTTTATTACCTTCAGTATTGATATTTCAGAGCCTACAGAGATTTTTTTGTACCAGAATTCTTTGTTGATTAGATTTTTGATGTCTAATTCTACCATAAAGTCTGATAAAAGGAATGAAGGTATGTATGGTATCTTCGGCAGGTAGTACATTACACCTAGATTTAGTGAGGGTGGTATGTATGTTTGGTAGTAGTTGTATTCTAAGGTTTCCTCTTTACCTTCTGTGAACCTTATTTTGGACCAATTGAAAGTCCTGCCGAAAAAATTTTCTAGTGTTATTGCATATCTTAGGTGTTCACCGTCATCTAATATTATACCTAGATTACCAGAGAAGTTATCAGATACATCGTACTCGTATATGTTGTTTTTTGTATTCTCGTAATAGTTCATTAATTCAGAAATTGATGCCCCGTTATCGAAAGGTACTTTGTACCTTTTGTAGTAGGAAAAACTAATTCCTGTGTGTAGTGTATAGAACTTTGATATACTAAAGTATGTACTTACGCCAAAAGTTATTCCTATCTCTGAAAATGATTTTAGCACTAAGTAAGGTAAGCCGGGCATTTGCTTTACGTCAATTGAAGAGAATGAGTTGTCGTATATCATTATACCTATACCATTTCCTACGTATCCTAGACACAGAGGACCAAATAGTCCTACCTCAGGATCAGAGTTTAGAGCAATGCCGTAGGGATCGTTCATCGCGTTGCTTAGTATTCTACTGTAGTCAAATCCTGCCCATAGCGATGAAAGTTGATATGAAGACAATTGTAATGCTTTGTCAAGGTATCCTATGTTTGCTCCTAATAGGGTTGATAGTTTTGCTATGTAGGAGTTAGGTTGTTTTGTGTACGATGCTATTGCGGGGTTTTTTAAGAAAGCCGTATTTTCAAAAGGATGTAACAGAATTGTTCCACCTAGTGCCATTTGCTTTGGAGACATTAGAAAGGATTCAACTTCACCAAGTGCGTTCACTGATAACAAAGCTATTGCCAGTATAATAGTTATTCTTCTCATAGGTTTACCCGTTAGTTAGTTTATTTATGTCAAGGTAATTTGTTAGTATATCCCAAGCTGCTGAGTCGTTTGTTATGAGTATATTTGTTATTTCTTCGTAATCAAATGTGGAGTAATCTGTTATGTTTAGTGCATTTGTTAGGTCGAAGATGCTATCTACATTGGATATCCCATTTTTGTTTAGCAAATCTATGATTCTGTTATACATATCTAAATAGAATGAGTATTTTACCAGGTAATTTGTGTAAATGTTACTTATTTGTGTATCTACTTCGTTGAATACCTTGTATAGCTGCACTTCTAGAGAATTTTCCGAAGATTTTAGCTTATTCGATATGTAGAGTAGCGAATTTTTGGATTGTGAGCCGAGAGTGAAGAATTCATCGATTGCTTTTACTATTTCGTTTCCTAAGAATAGAAAGTCGTTTATTATTAAGTTAGTATCTAAGGAGTTAGTCATGTCAATTAAGAATTTATACACTATGTCATTCGTGTTTATGATGTTATTTTTATCTGAATCAGCTGCGTAAAAGATAGAGAATATTTTGTTGAACAAGCTGAAGTTTAGGTTTACATTTATATCGTCTGACAACTTGGGATTATCTGATTGACCTGACACTATGATATAGAGATTGTTTCTTATTACTTTTGATGCACTGTAGTATTTGCTGTCTTCTACGAATACGTTTATGAAATCAACGTAGTTAGAAGTGTTGGTATTAGAGGTTATTTTGTTGAAGAAATCTATGAAGTTCGTTCTTGGAACTATTGAAAAAAATTCGCAATTTGCCATACCTATCAGTGCTCTTGAGTTTGTTGGGTTTATTTGTAGCGCTCTTTCAAAGAATTTCTTAGCGTTTATGTAGTCTCCCATATCGGCGTAGTACTCGCCAATCTCTACTAGATATGAGGTGTCATACACATTTGAGAGATCACTAGTTAATGGGTCTACGAATAAGGGGGAAAATATATTGAAGCACCCAGAGAGGCTAAAAGTTAGAGCTATTAAGAAAACTGCTATTGGGAAATTTTTTTTCATTTACCCCTCCTAAATAATAATATAAACGGGTTTTTGCTAAAGTCAAAAAATTGGACTTTTTGAAGTAGTTCTCAGTTGATTTCTAAGTTACTATGTGCTTAGAGCACTTCTTCATGGAATTGAATGATACTGAAAGGAGTTGCTATCTTGATATTCCTGTTTTATTTTAGTTACAATTGAACCTAATATGGATTTGGAAAAAGTTGCTTTGACAATTGCAGGTTCAGATAGTGGTGGTGGGGCAGGTGTTCAGATCGATTTGAAAACATTTAATGCTATAGGGGTTTTTGGTGCTTCTGTTATAACTTCCTTGACTGCTCAGAATACTTTGGGGGTACAGGGTATTTATGATTCCACTCCTGATTTCGTTAGAGAGCAGTTGGAATCTGTTTTCAGTGATTTGAATGTGGTTTTTGCCAAAACGGGAATGTTGTCTTCTAGTGACATAGTTAAGGTTGTGTCGGAAAGATTGAAAAAAGAGCTTTCGAAAAACCTTAGAGGCGTTGTTGTTGATCCCGTGATGAGATCAAAGCATGGTGCTCCCCTTCTTAAGGACGAAGCTATTGAAACAGTAATTAAGAGTTTGATACCTATTGCCTTTGTTGTGACACCGAATATTCCTGAAGCAGAGCTCTTAACAGGTATAGAAATAAAAAATTTAGATGATATGAAAAAGGCAGCTATGGAGATACACAAGGTGGGTGCTGAGGTTGTTGTTGTTAAGGGTGGACATTTAGAAGGAGATTATGCTATTGATGTAGTGTATGATGGTAATACCTTTGTGGTCTTTAAGGAAAAGAAGTTTGTTAAGGAAGATGTGCATGGTACAGGGTGTTGTTTCTCAGCTGCCATAACGGCTTATCTCACTAAAGGTGAAAGTACAATTGATGCTATAAGAAAGGCTAAGAAATTCATATCCAAAGCTATAAGAAATGGAGTGTATATAGGAAAGGGTTTCAGAGTGTTAAGAACTTACTAGCTTTCTATATCTATGCTCTTTGTTGGTTCTTTTGCGTTTTGACTTTGAGTGGTTGTTTCTTCTGAAACCATTGTAGCTATTCTTTCCCATGCTTCTTTCAGGTTAGATAGTATATTCTTAACTTCGTCTAGCATTTGGGGGTTCTTTTCTATGTTACCTTCGAATAATCTTCTGCTACAGAATAGGTAAATGGAATAGAGGTTCTTTGCAATATCACCACCTTTATCAAAGTCAAGTGCCGCTATAAGCTCAATTATTCCGTCTTGAGCTCTTGACAGTTCCTTGTTGACAAGGTCATATTTTTTTTCTGCCATGTAGCTTTTGGCTTGTTCAATTGAGTTGATTATTATTTCGTAGAGAATAACTATTAGCTTTACAGGACTCGCCGTTTCTATCTGTGTCTCTTTGTAAATCTTTGTATAGTTCATAAAGCTATTTTCGGAAGACCTACTCATATCTTTATATGATAAAGGTTTTGTTGCCGTTTTTGAAACTTATTTTTGGAGTTCGTTTGTTATTTAGTAAAAATGAAGGTATGAAGTAATGCTTAAGTAGGTTTCCGATACTACTTTTTAAGTACTTAAATCAGCTTTAGAAGAGATCGTACTTTGATGTGGAATAGGTTGTTTTGTAAGTTTTTCGGTACATTCTGTTTTTTGGATAATTTTTTTTTGGATGTGTTAAAATTAGAAGATGAAAAAACTATTGAATTTTTTGGTTTTGGGAGTTGTTATGTTTTTTGGTGGATGTTATTATGATGTTGAGCCGCCGGTAATAACTGTTGATTTCAAAGATTTTAAGACAAACGAGATTTTATTGATTTCTAAGGAGTTTAAGTATTTAGGTGTTGACTTCAAAACTGCTAGAAAGTCGTATGAGCTTTTTTCTGGTGAAGCGATAATATACAAAGATGGTAATGTCAAGCTAAAAGATATAGATATAAAGTTTTATAATTCTAGAGGTAGAATTGTTTCTTCACTAAAGGGGGATTTTGGTATTTTGTATAAAGATAGGAATATGGCTGAGGTTGTGAGTAATGTTGTTATGGAAAAGAGAGATGCGGATATAACGATACTTGCTACTAGGCTTGTTTGGGATGGGAATAGAAGAATTATATACAACGATAAGAGTGACAGTACTACTATAATTTCATCATCGGCAAAATTGAGAGGTAGAGGATTGAGAACAACGCCTGATATTTATCCATTGGAACTTGAAGAAATAGAAGCAACTATTGAATAGTATGGAACTTATATTTTTATCTTTGGTTTTTGTTATAGTTAGTAGTTTGTCTTCGGGTGTTGAGGCTGCTGTTATAGCTTTAAGTATTTATGATATCTCTAAGTTGGACTTGACTTCTAAAGAGTTGAGGAAGCTCGAAAGTATTGTTCTTGGGAAGAGGTTTTTGATATTGTTTCTTCTTTTTACTAACACATTGAGCAATGTGGGCTTTTCTATTTCAACTTATTTTGCTTTCTTGAAGTTTAATCTGCCTGAGTGGTTAACTGCTATATTGTCTATACTTTTTATTACGCCTTTCTTATTTGTTTTTTCGGAGCTTATTCCTAAACTGGTTTTTAGGCATTACAAGGAGAAAATAGTTTTAGCAATTTCTTGGATACTCTATCCTTTATCTTTGCTGAATAATTTTTTGCCTTCATCGGGTTCCAACCAATCTTTTACTCATGTTATATCGGTTATTCAAAGTGAGATAGATGAAGAGGATGATAAGGAAGTTTACGAGTTCCTCACTGCTATGCTTAATATAGAAGATTACACAGTAAAAGAATTGATGATACCTATAAATGAGGTACCTGTTTTGTTTGTGAACATGAGCATTATTGAAACTATTGAGTACGTGAAGGATTCTAAGTTTTCAAAAATATTGGTTTCTGACGGATTTAGGATAGTGGGATATGTCAGTGTTAAAGATCTAATCTCTTTGCCTAAAATCAAGAAACTAGGTGAAGTTTCCAGAAAAGTGGAAAATGTTTTTTATGAAAATCTTTCTGTTAGGGAGCTAATTGATGAGAAGTCATCTTTAGCACTTGATAAATTGGGTGTTGTTGTTGATGATACGGGGGTACCTATTGGGATTTTTGATATTGAAATACTCATGAGCAATATATTGGATCTTACTCTTATTGATAGAGTTAAAGAATATGGTGGAAGAAGTTTTGTTTTGAGTGGTAATACCAACTTGAGATATCTTTTCAACGTTTTAGGTATGGTTTATGAGAATGTTGTTGAAAAGTTTCCTGGAGTTTCGAAAGTTTCCACACTGAATGGCCTCCTATTGGAACTCAATAAGTCTATGCCAAAGGTTGGTGATAAAATTGAGTTTATGGGGATTACTCTTGAGGTTTTGAAGGTTGGGGATTATTCGGTAGAGAAGGTTAAGGTAGGTTTATGAAATGGAGGTGCTTGATTTTATGAGAAAGGATGTATACACCTCTTTTCAAGATATTGAAATATCTGATCTTTTTAGCAGAGAAGTAGTTTTAGAATTAGGTAGTGGGAATGGGATATTTCTAGTTCACTTAGGGAAAACTTTTAAAGATAAGAATGTGATAGGTATAGAGCTTGACATCAAGAGAGCAAGGAAGTGCTATAGAAAAATTTCGAGAGAAGGTCTGGAAAACACATTTGTGTTTTCTGGGAATGCCAAGGAGATTATACCTCTTTTTTTTCCTTCTTCTGTTGTCTGTAAAACGTTTATGTTATTTCCTGATCCTTGGCCGAAGTCTTCTACTTGGCGGAATAGACTTTTTGAGATATCAAGTGCTATAATGGTTGATAGAATCTCAAAGGTTGGTGCTACCTTTAACCTTATTACCGATGTTGAATATATTTTTACAGAAGTTAACGAACTGTTTACGAAGGTTTTGGGTAATTGGGATTTTAGTTATGATGAACTTTTGGAGTTTAGAAAGTTGTTTGTGCCTACATTATACTATGAGAAGTGGCTTGCCGAAGGTAGAAGTTTTTATTGGGGTGTATGGATAAAAAAATTCTAATTGGTACATCTGGGTGGAGTTATGACGATTGGGTAGGGAATTTTTATCCAGAGTACTTGAAGAAGAATGAGTTTCTTGCTTATTACTCACAATATTTCAATGTCGTTGAAATTAACTTCACTTACTATAGTTTGCCTAATAGGTATGTTCTCAGGAGTATAGCTAGAAATGTGCCTTTTGATTTTGAGTTTACTGTGAAGCTGCATAGTTCATTTACACATCAATTTTATTCTGAAGGCTTATTACAACCTTATACTGAATTACCTAAGGAAGCTTATGAATTTCTGGTTGCTGTTGATAGTATGCGGAGTTTGGGTAGGGTTAATGTTTTGCTTGGCCAGTTTCCTCAAAGTTTTGTTTATTCTGAGGGAAATTTGGAATATATAATTAAGTTGAAAAGGTTTTTCAAGGACTATGTCCTTGCTATTGAATTTAGAAACAATACTTGGGTTAGAGATGAGGTTTTTGAAATTTTTGAGAAGGAGGGAATAACTTTCGTTAGCGTTGATGAGCCTGATATAAAGGGGCTTATGCCAAGGGAGTTTTTTGTTACCAATCGGATAGGTTATATCAGGTTTCATAGTAGGGATGCTAGTAAGTGGTACAGAGGTGAAAAATTGAGGTATGATTATCTGTATTCTGAGGGTGAGCTACTTGAGTGGGTGGATAAAATAAAATCTTCATATGGTAAATTTGATAAGCTTTATGTGTTTTTTAACAATTGTCACAACGGTCAGGCTGTTACTAATGCTTTACTTTTCAGGGAATATTTTCTATAATGTTCAGTAGTTCCTCAAAGTACTTTTCCCTTCATTGCTGAATTTGGGATCTTTGGTAGTTGTGTAGTTTAGGTAAGTTTTTACTGACTGAAAGGAATAATTTGCTTTTTGATTTAATAGAATGTTGAAACTGAAAATTTGATCGTTAAGGGAGATGTTAAGTTTGGTAGTGAAGTTATGTTTTTCATGGGTGCTTCATATAGGCTTGATTTTGCCAAACTGGATTATTTTGGTTTTTTTGATGGTTTGGGGTTCAACAATTCAGGTTCGGTTGGTTTTAGTGTTGGTTCCTCTAAGTTTGTTGCTAAGTCTATAGATCCTAACTTTGTTAAGAAGAGAGAGGAGGAGAATATTAGAGTTAGAGAAAACGAGCATTTTGCTAAGGCTATGGTATACTTTGCTAATAAAGATTATATAAATGCTAAGAGGGAGCTTGAAAATGTTCTAAAAATAAATCCGAATAATAATACTGCTAAATCAATGCTTCAGAAGATAGAAGATATTTTGTCTTTAGAGGAATGAGAAGATTGAAAGGGAGGTTTTTATGAGGAGTATTAAGTTATGTGGTGCTTTAGTGGCTATCATTTTCTTGTTTAGTTTTGCTGCTTTTGCTGCTTCTGAGGAGGCCAAGAAACATTATGAGACTGCTAAATCTCTTTATGTTGCTGGTGATGTTGATGGTGCTATTGCTGAATTAGAGAAAGCTCTTGCTATCGACCCTGATTATGAGCAAGCTAAGAAACTTTATGAGAAAATAGGAGGAGGTAAGAAGAAAACGGGGAGTGTTTCTACTGCTGCTAAAGTAGAGATTCAGCCACAAACTCAAGTTGGTGCTTCTGTGATGGATAGAGACGATCTAAAGAGAAGTATTGCCATTGTTCTCTCGAATTCCATGGGGCAAATAAGAGGTGAAATATTTGCTTTGGTTAGCGATACCATTAGAGAATCTTTTGATGAATTGTTGAGGAGTGCCGCGAGAAACGAAGTTAAAGCAGTTTTGAAGCAAGCGATATTTGAGGTCATGAGAGAGGTATTGGCGGAAGAAATAAAGTATTCGATAAACGTTATTAAAGAAGAGATGAATCTTCCTAGTTCTTCTGGTGAAGTGTCACAACAGTTGAAAATAGGGAATGGGTCTAGTGTAAATTTAACTTCTCCGTCTCCGTCAGTTTCTGACAGCAAAGCTAAGGCTAGAGAACTCTATGAAAAGGCTATAAGATTATTGGATGATGAAAATTACTCGGCTGCTAGAGAACTTTTAATTGAAGCAAGCAAGCTTGATCCAAACAACCCAGACATAAAGAAGGCTTTGAGCCGTATACCAAGAAAATAAGTTGTGATGAAATATAAAATAGCTAGGAAGATTTTTATTGTAATATTTTCGTTTGTAACTGTTTTGGGTGTGCATCCTGCTGAAATTGGGAGCATAAGTGAAGCTATTTTAGTGCTCAGGGAGAAGGCTGAGATTGGGGTAAGTTACTTTATAACTGGTGATTACGAACACGCTATTGTTAAGCTCAATGAAACAATAAGTTTTGCTGATAAGATTTTGGAAACTCTTTCTAATGAGGTTGGATCTTCTTATGAAAGTTTTTCTGAGGAAATTATTGTTCTTAGACCGAGTAAGAGCGAACTCATAACGAGCATAAGGAGATACACTACTGAGGCTGTCAAATCGTATATAGTAGGAAAAATTGACGTAACTATTAGTAGAGTTATTGCGATTAAGAATGTGATTAAAATAGTTCTGAACAAAGCTGTCGAAGCTAGGAATTTTGATAAGTCTAAAGGTGCAAAAGGTGGTTACTCTTTTACTGATCTTGAGAAAAGAGTATTGGATGAGGTCAAAGAGCTTGGGAGTAGTTTGTATTCTACTCAGCTAAATGTTGTGAGTATTACGAATTTTGTTTTTGAAACGAATATTGTTGTAAGAGAGGAAAATGTTTTTTCCCGGAAGTATTTAGTGTATATTGTGGCTACTTTTGGTCTTCTTCTTGTTGGTGTTTTTATAGTTCTCTTAAGATATAGATTTGTCAAGAAAAGGATAAAGGATTTGTCGGATTTGTTATGAGTAGGGTTATTGCTATCTCAAATAGGAAAGGAGGTACGGGCAAAACAACAACTGCTGTTAACCTTTCTTCTGCTTTTGCTATTTTCTACAGGAGTAAAGTCCTCCTAGTTGATGTTGATCCTCAGGCTAGTGCTACAATATCGCTAGGGGTTGATCCTAGCTTACCAAAAAAATCTGTTTTTGGGGTGTTGAACGGTGAAGTTAAGATTGAGGATGCTTTAGTTGAAACGCTGGTGCCAAATTTGTACCTTTTGCCATCTTACCTAAATTTGTCGAAGATCGAGCCTGTTTTGTTTTTTAGAAAAGATGGTGAATACTTACTAAAGAGATGTATAAGTGGAGTTGATGGAAAATTTGAGTTTATTATTTTGGATTGTCCTCCCAACATTGGTATGATGGGGCTAAGCGCTCTAATTGCTGCTAATGAAGTTATAATTCCCATTAGATATGATTTTCTTTCAATTGAAGCTACCAAGCAGATGTTAAATATTCTCAATAAGATCATAGAAAGGAAGAATAAGAGTTTAAAAGTAGATGGTGTCTTGTTGACTCACTTTGAAGAAGACGGTGATGTTATTGAGGATCACCTTGGTTCAGCAAAAAGGTTCTCAACGGTTGTAAGGTTTGATCCTCTCTTAGCTGAAGCACCAAAGTACGGTAAGCCAATATTTCTGTATGCTCCCGAAAGTAAAGGTGCACAGGATTATTTATCTCTTGCTAAGGAAGTTTATTCTCTTACTTAGACTTTTGTAGAACATCTTCTATCATGCTCTTCACGGAAGGATAGGGCTTAAAACCCGTGAAGTAATATCTTACTATGCTGTTTTTATCTATTATTATAGTTGTTGGGGCTGATATCGCGTTTAATAGCTCTGCTTCCTTCTTGTCCTTTGTTATGTCTAGTTTCACAACGTTCTTGTACTCTTCGTTTATTATCTTCATAACATTTGACATCTTTTTTGTACCTTTTTCAGCTAGTGGTGATGAGAAGTAAACTACTAAACAACCTCTATCGGTAAGGATCTTACTTAACTTTGGAGGTAGGTTCACCTTTTTGTTTTTTACCTTCCTAGCCCTTAGGAAAATGGCCAAGACGTTTATGAGTTTGAAAAAAAGGAATACGGAAAGTACGAATATAAGTAAAGCTAGTAAAGTATTCACAAACTCACTCATATCGAAAAATTATGAATGTTGAGAAAAAGGTTTTGAAATTTCAGAAAAATTATGTGCTCAAAAGGTTTAGTTTTTATCCGATAAGTCATGTTGTGAAGTGCACTATTTGTGGAGGTAACAATATAAGGTTTTTTGAAAGATCGAGGAAGTATAACTTTGATGTTTATATGTGTTCTGATTGTAAGATCGGGTTTAGGTATCCGATGCCTTCTAAAGAGGAGATAGCTAATCTGTATTCCGAAGGATATTATAACGGAAGTTCAAGTTATTCGTATGTTGATGAGAGGAAGGTTAAGGGGAGTTCCTTTGTTTGGAGAGAGAGGATTAGGAAGGTGGTTGAGGTTTATGAGTATTACAACGGTAGGAAGCCTGAGAATATTATTGACGTGGGTTGTTCTTTTGGTGGGTTGCTTCTTGAAGCTTCAAGGTTTGGACTTAAACCTTATGGAGTTGAGATTTCAAGGTATTCTGGTGGCTATGCAAGAAAGAGAGGGATAGAGGTTTTTGAGGGGCACTTGGACGAAGTTGATTTGCCGAAGGGATTTTTTGATATTGTGACAATGGTAGAAGTTATAGAGCATTTGGACAATCCTGTGTTTTCTATTAGGAAGGTTTTTGAATCTCTTAGGGATGGCGGTGTGTTTTTGGTTCAAACTGCAAACATATTAGGACTTCAGAGTAGGTTTTGGGGCGGGTACTATCACTATTACCTTCCTGGGCATTTGCATTATTTCTCAAATGTTGGGCTTAGGAAGCTATTAAATCGGGTAGGCTTTAGGAAAGTTTTAGAGTTTTACCCTGTTGAGTTTGGAGTTTTGCCGAAACTTATCAAAGTTTACCTAAATACCAAAGGTTTTGAGAGATACTTGAGATTAGCGAAAACAGCGATATACCATACTTTAGGGAAGGTGAAGATAGAGAATTTCACATTAATGAGTTCGATGGTGATGATAGGAGTAAAGTAGAGATGTGGACCCGATGGGACTCGAACCCACGACCCCTACAATGCCATTGTAGTGCTCTCCCAACTGAGCTACGGGCCCACTGCTAAAATAATTATACTTAAACATCTTCCATACTTTCAAGAATTACAGAAAACGTTGGAAGATGCAGGTTTTTATTAATTTATGAGGTTTCACACTAGAAGGGTTTTGGAATAGCTTGAAGGTGTAAAAAGTTAGATAAGTTTTTTTACACACTAGGGATGTATATCTTAACAAACTTGAAGTTACGAGTATGTTGAAAAATTTGTTTGTCTGTTTGATAATATGACAAAAAGGAGGTTTCCTTATGGAAGGTAAGATAGTACTTCCTACCTTTGGGCCTGTTGAGTGGGGGATACTTTACTTTGTTCTTGCTAGTGCTATTGTTGCACTTCTGTATGGGCTTTTCCTTGTGAGGTATGTTCTTAGAGTTGGTGTTGATAATCAAAAGATGCTTGAGGTGGCTTCTGCTATAGAAGAAGGAGCAATGGCTTACTTGAGAAGGCAGTTCAACACTATGATATGGTTCATTATTGCTTTGATGGTGATATTGTTTTTTGTATATCAGCAAGTTTACAAGGGGGATATTAGGTTACCTTTGGGTATTGCAATTGCGTTTCTCATGGGGGTTTTTGCTTCATATGGTGCTGGTTTCGTAGGGATGTGGCTTGCCGTTAAGGCGAATGTTAGGACTGCTTACACTGCTTTGACAAAAAGCTTCTCTGATTCTCTAAAAGTTTCGTTTAGAGCTGGTGCTGTTTCAGGAATGTTCACACTAGGATTTGGGCTTCTAGGTGCTACCATAATATTCATGATATTCAAGGAAGAGGCGATGAAGGTTTTGGTAGGATTTGGTTTTGGTGCTGCTCTTGCTGCTCTCTTTATGAGGGTTGGCGGTGGTATTTATACCAAAGCTGCTGATGTTGGTGCCGATTTGGTCGGGAAAGTTGAAAAAGGTATACCTGAGGATGATCCGAGGAATGCTGCTACAATTGCTGACAATGTTGGTGATAACGTTGGTGATTGTGCTGGTATGACGGCGGACGTTTTTGAGTCTTACGAGGTTACTTTGGTTGCTGCTATCATTCTTGCTGCCGCTACTCTTCTTGATCAAAGCTTTGTAGCTAAGTATGGCGATAGTGCTACTAGCTTTGCACTTAAGCTCATAATGTTTCCGTTGATTCTTAGGGCTATCGGTGTATTTTCATCAATGATTGGTATTTGGAGTGTTAGAATGAAAGAAGATGAAAGTGATCCTATGAAAGGTATAACTAGGGGATACATCCTTTCAGGATTCCTTTCGATAGTTGGTTTTGCTGTTGTTGTGTGGTTGTATTTAATTGATCCTGTTAGCGGTAAGCCGGATTTTAGATTTTTGATACCGCCTTCGGTTGGTATACTTCTTGCTGTTGTGACAATGTGGCTAACTGATTATTTCACTCATCCAGATAAGAAGCCTGCTACTGAAGTTTCGTACTCAAGTAAGACTGGTCCGGCAACTGTTATACTCACTGGTATGGGAGTAGGTATGGAATCTTCGGTTTGGGGGATAGTTGCTATAGCTGGTACAATTATTTCCGCAGTGCTGGTATTTCCTGAAAACTTGTCACTTGCTTCTTACAGTATCGCTTTAACAGGTTTGGGACTTTTGACAACAACTGGCTATATATTGGCTATGGACACATATGGCCCAATAACTGATAACGCTCACGGTATATTCGAAATGTCAGGTGTCAAGGAAGAAAGAGCTAGTAGAGTTCTTGATAGAATGGATGCTATAGGTAATACAACTAAAGCACTTACCAAAGGTTTGGCTATAGCTACTGCTGTCATTGCTGCTATATCTCTATTTAGATCTTTCATAGACGAAGCTATGCTTTTTGAGTTAGGGATACAGATAAACTTGCCGGATGTTTTTGTCGGACTTCTTATAGGTGGTGCTGTGCCTTTCTTGTTCTCTTCTTTTGCAATTAAAGCTGTTGGTAGAGCAGCTTTCTTAGTCGTTGAGGAGGTTAGGAGGCAGTTTAGAGAAAAACCTGGAATAATGGAGTGGAAGGAGAAACCTGATTATGGTAAGACTGTTGATATTGTTACTGCAATGGCACAGAAGGAATTACTTAGCCCTGGAATATTGGCTATATTTTCGCCAATACTCGTTGGATTCTTGTTCGGTGCTGGTGCTTTGGGTGGCTTCTTAGCTGGTGCTATATTGTCAGGACAGCTTTTAGCTGTGTTTATGGCTAATGCTGGTGGTGTCTGGGATAACGCTAAGAAGAAAATTGAGGATGGTTTCTTAGGTGGAAAAGGTACGGATGCTCACAAAGCTGCTGTTGTCGGTGATACCGTTGGTGATCCGTTTAAGGATACTGCCGGCCCATCTCTCAACCCATTGATTAAGGTTGTCAACCTCGTTTCGCTTTTGATTGCTCCAATAGTGATATTGGACATCAGTGTATGGATTAGAGTAGCTGTTGTATTAGTTGCTTTGATTGCTCTTACCATTGCCGTATTGCTTAGCAAGAGAGGTAACATTTACCAAGAACAGGAAAAGTAAAAAAAGTAAAATTTATTTAGGAGAGGCATTTATGCCTCTCCATAAACACGTCTGGCTTTTCTAATCGTAATGAGCTTAATTGAATAAGCTGTAGGGTGCCTAGCAATTTGTAGTTGAGGAACTCAACTTTACGATACCTTTGTAGCAATTTGAGTCTGGGGGTTTTTAATTTGGAATAAGTACTTGGTGCTATAGTTAGCATTTGTTATATAAGCATTTAGAGTTCGTTTATTATGTCAGTTGGGCTGGGTGAGGAGGTGAGATATTTTTCTTGTGCTTTGGTTGATGCTTTGCCTAGCATGAAGAATGATAATAGTACACCTCTTTTTATGTCCTTTGTGAAAGCTACGTTCCCACCAATCAGTCCAGCTAGAATGTCACCGCTTCCACCTTTGGCTAGGTTTGATTTGTTTAGGTTTGATATCCATATTTCGCCATCAGATGAATAAAAGTACATTACGTTGTCTTTAAGAACTAAGTTAATTCCCATTTCTTTCCAAAAGCTTTGTCCTTTTCCAAAAGGATCTTCTTCAACGTTGTCTTGCCCTGATAGCCTCTCGAATTCCCTTAAATGTGGTGTAATTATCAGTTTTTCTTTGTTTTTCAAAGTCTTTATAAATTCCTTATTTGAAGCTATGTTGTTTATTCCGTCAGCATCTAAAACGATAACATTGTCTTCAAATGCTTCTAAGAAGCTTAGGGTGAACTCTTTTGTTTCTTCTCTGGTACCTATCCCGTTGCCAAAAACTATTACATCATCTGGTTTTATTATTTCTCTTATGTAGTTTATGTCTTCTTTTGAGAAAAATCCTCTGTCTTTTGATGGTAGAGGTATGGAAATGACTTCTGGTAGTTGCGATTTTATTATGCTGTCGTATTTCCCAAGTGTTATTGCTATTGTGTAGCCTGCCCCTGTTTTTGTTGATGCTTTGAGTGCTAGTACTAATGCTCCGGTGTACTTTTCACTACCACCTACGAATACTACTCTTCCGTACTTCTTTTTATCACCGCTTATGTCTTTTTCAGGATATCTAACAAAGTAGTCTTCAGTTAACAAGAATACATTGCTTTCTACGAGTGATTCTAGAACGTTTCTAGGAATTTTTAGGTTTGATACTACAATATCACCTAAGAAGTTTTGAACTTCTTTGAAGAACATTCCAGCTTTGATGGAGAAGAATGTTATTGTGGTATCTGCTTTTACCGCTATTGTTGATTTTAAGACTTCGCTTTTTTTCAAGCTCAAGTTTAATCCTGATGGTACGTCTATAGATATTACCTTAGCTCCTTTTTCTTTTAGGTTATTTATTATTTCTACTACTTCCTTTATAGGATTTCTTAGAGTACCTTTTACGCCTACACCTACTAGTGCATCTACTATTATCGTATTTATGCTGAAATACTCGTAAATGAGGTTTAATTCCTGTTTTATTGTTCTGTCTTTGTTGAAAATTTTTGTACCTTCATTTGTCTCTTGTATGAAGAAAATGTTTTCAAAGATTTTTGATAGTATTTCTAGATTTTTTTGAGTTTCTTTTGTTGTTTTGTTTGTGTCTCCGACAATGAAGACTTTTAGGTTAGGGCTTAATGATGATATGTGTCTAGCTAGTGCTATCCCATCACCTCCGTTATTTCCTGTACCTGAAAATATGAGAAAGTTGTATTTGTTCCATTCGTTATTTGTTATTTTTGATAAGAGTTCTAACGTATCTCTTGCCGCATTTTCCATGAGGATTAGGGAATCAATGCCGAACTTAGATTGAAGAAGTGAGTCTATTAATTTGCTTTCTTCTGGTGTTATTATTTTCATAAATTTATTTTGTAATATGCATTATGGCTATTCAAGTTAGAAACAAGGCAATTGATAAGGTTAACGTACGGATTGATCTGGGGGATAGTTACTTTTTTGATAGTTTTATTTGGCATAAGGTTTAACGATAAAGTTTTTGTGTGGGCTGGTTAATTTGATATGAGTTATCTTGTTTTTTAAAATTGTTTTATGAAGTTGTCTAGGGTTATTTTGGTCATCCTTATTATTTGGGCTTTTGCTTCTGTGGCTTTTTCTCAGGAAACTAACACTAATGAAGGGTTCCTTGATAGGTATTATAATCAGGAAGGTGCTAATCAAGGAAGGGATTTTTGGGGGGTTGTTGTTGATATACTTAATATTCTTGTTACTCTAGTTATCGTTGTTGCCGTTGTTTATGTTGCTCTTAGGTTTATTAAAAGATCTGTTGGTACTACTGTTGATGATTACGGGATTATTGAAGTTATGGCTTCTAAGTCTTTGGCTCCGGGGATTTTCCTTTACATAGTTAGGATAGGTAAAGATTACTTTGTTATGTCGTCAGGGGATAAGGGAGCTAGCATATTGACTAAAATTGAGGATAATGAATTGATAAATATTCTCAATGTTCAGAAAAGTCAGGACGCTGGTAAGGTTAGAGAGGATTTTATAGATACTTTGCTCTCTTTGTTTAAGAAGAGAGAAGATCCCAGTAAGAATTTTGAGAAAGTTGATTTTAGTTCTCAGAGAATTGAGTTCATAAAGAAGCAAAGAGAGAGGTTGAGAGATTGGGAATAATATGTTTGCTGAAATATTGGTAAACCTTCCTGTTGAAAGTACGTTTTGGTATGAGTTAGGAGAGTTTTCTAGCAAGGCTAAGAGGTATGAAAGAGTTAAGGTTATTTTTTCAGGTGAGGAGACTGAGGGTATAATAGTTAATGTATCTGATGAGCCTGGACCTAATAGGTTAGGTAAGGTTATTTCTATTGTTGACAAGGAGCCTGTTTTTTCTGATGAACAAATGGAATTTGCTAGGTTTATTTCTGAGTATTACACATGTACACTTTCGGAAGCTGTATTCTTGATGATTCCAAAGGGTGTTAGGTATTCCAGGAAGAATGAACCTGATGGTTTGGAGGAGAAATTGAGGTTCGTAAGGTTGGAGATAAAATTAACTGAAGAGCAGGAGATTGCTTATTCTAGGGTAGTGAGTTCTTTGGGTAATGGAAAGATATTTCTTCTATATGGTGTTACGGGCAGCGGTAAAACTGAAATTTATAGAAAGTTAGTTCAAGAAGTTTTGAACAGGGGTAAATCATGCCTTCTGCTTGTTCCGGAGATATCGCTTACGCCTCAGCTTGTTGATAGGTTCTCTTTTGTTCCTAGGGAAGTTTTAGGAGTTTATCACAGCAAGCTTACGGATAATGAGAGGTTTAATGTTTACATGGATGTTAAGAAAGGTATAAAGAAGTTTGTTATAGGTGCAAGGTCGGCTATTTTCTTACCATTCAGTGATTTGGAGCTTATAATTGTTGATGAGGAACATGAGACTTCTTATAAATCGTCTAGCACTCCTAGGTATAGTGTTCGTGATTTGGTGAGGTGGCTTAGTAGAAAAAGGAATATCACTACCGTTTTAGGTAGTGCTACACCTTTGGTTGAAGACTACTATAGGGGATTGAATGGTGAGTATGAATTGCTAAGGATTCTTAACAAGTACTCAAAGTACCAGGAAATAGAAGTTGAGTTTGTTGATATGAAGAAGGAGAAGGGTAATACGGTTTTGTCTCCTAAAGTGCTCTATGAGATTACAAGCAAGCTTAAAAATGATGAACAGGTACTGATTTTCATTAATAGAAGGGGGTATAGTCAGTTTGTAATGTGTGAGAATTGTGGATATGTTCCTTCTTGCCCTAATTGTGATATTTCTCTTACCTATCATAAGTATAGAACTTCTTTAGAATGCCATCATTGCGGGTACAAGGAAAGATATTCGGAAGTTTGCAAAGCCTGTAAGTCTTCGAAGGTAAGGGAAATTGGTTTGGGGACAGAGAGAGTGGAGGATGTTTTGAGAAGCCTTTTCCACAAATACAGGATTCGTAGGGTTGATATGGATAGTATGAAAGGAAAAGAATCATACGATGCTTTGTACAAGGAACTTAAGAGTGGGAGTTTGGATGTGGTGGTTGGTACACAAATAATAGCTAAAGGTGTTGATATACCTGGTATAAATCTTGTTTGTGTTTTCTATCCTGAATTTTCTTTGAGGCTTCCAGATTTTTATGCTTCTGAAAGAACTTTTTTCTTGGTTTCTCAGGCTGTAGGTAGAGCCGGTAGAAGAGATAGAAAAGGGAAGGCAATAATTCAGACATACGATACTGAGCATTACAGTATAACTACTGGTGTAAAACAAAATTATGAAGAGTTTTACAATGAAGAGATAAAAAGGAGAGAGAGTTTTAAGTATCCTCCTTTTTACTACATCACTAGGTTTATATTCAGGTCTGAAGAGGAAAGGAAGTGTTTGGAGATTGGTAATGCTGCAAGGATTATTATAGAAGGGTTAACTTTCAAGAGAGCTGACACATTCGTGTCTCCTTTATTACCTGCACCTATCAAGAAGATTTCAAAGAATTATAGGTATCAGATGATAGTAAAGACTAAAGATGAGGATCTTTTGACGACTATTCAAAGGGCTGTTTATAGAGAGTTAAGGGGTAGGAAAGGAGTATATATAGAGATTGATAGAAATCCTGTAAATCTTTTGTGATATTTGGTATGAATCTGTGGTGTACCTCTCTTAGATAAGATAATAAAGAGGCAAAGCTTAGCTTGTAAGGTGATTGAACTGCTTAAGGTGGTCTTGCTAAATAAGGAAACGGTTGGTTAGAGTGGTTTTAGGTTTAAAGATGGAACATATCATGTAAGCCGTGGTAGCTTAAGTTTGAATTTTTTAACAAACTTATTTAAATTTAATGATAATATCGTAAGAGTATTATTTCGAGGAGTTTTTGGTATGATGAAAGAGTTTTCACCTGAGGTTATTAGAAATGATTTCCCGATATTCGAGAGGAGGATTAGGGGCAAAAAGTTAGTTTATCTTGATAATGCTGCTACTTCCCAAAAACCTATTCAGGTTATTTCTAAGATTGAAGAATTTTATAAGATGCACAATGCTAATATTCATAGAAGTATTCATTTGCTTAGTTATGAGGCGACGGTAGAGTATGAGGAGGCTCATAAGAAGGTTGCTAGATTCATTAATGCTAAGTCCTGGCAAGAGATAGTATTTGTTAGAAATGCTACTGAGGGGATTAACCTAATTGCTTATTCTTTAGCCTTGAATAGGCTGAGGGAAGGTGATGAGATAATAATATCAATTTCAGAACACCATTCAAACTTGGTGCCTTGGCAATTTGTAGCTAAGAAAACAGGTGCTAAACTTAAGTATATAGATATAAACGATGATTATACATTGTCGATTGAGGATTACAGGAAATTACTTACTGAGAGAACTAAGATTGTGAGTATTGGGCATGTTTCAAACATTACCGGGGTTATAAATCCGGTGAAGGAGATTGTTTCATTGGCTAAAGAGGTTGGTGCCATAACTGTTGTGGATGGTGCTCAGGGGCTTCCGCACCTTAAGGTTGATGTTCAGGACATAGGGTGTGATTTTTATGTAGGTACGGGACATAAGATGTGTGGTCCAACTGGAATAGGTTTTGTATATGGTAAGAAGGAAATATTAGAGGAGATAGAACCTTTTCTTTATGGTGGTGATATGATAGATACTGTTACTATCGAAGGTAGTACTTGGAATGAATTACCTTGGAAGTTTGAGGCAGGGACAGCAAACATAGCTGGTGGTATAGGTCTGGGTGCTGCCGTTGATTACTTGTCTTCGATAGGTATGGAAAATGTAGAAAAGATAGAGAGGGAAATTACAGCTTATACTTTGGAGAGATTATCGGAAATAAAAGGTATAAAGCTATTTTCACCTAACAAGGTTGATGGTAGGCTTGGAGTGTTTTCTTTCGTTATTGATGGTGTACATCCACACGATATTGCCTATATTCTTGATAGGGAGGGTATAGCAATAAGATCGGGACATCATTGTGCTCAGCCACTACTCAATAGAATAGGTGCTGGTGCTGGTACAGCTAGGATAAGTACTTATATTTACAATACCAAAGAGGACATAGACATAGCAATAGAAGCGATAGAGAAGGTAAAATCTGTGTTCAAAGTTTGATGATTTGCCGGAAATTGAAGTTCCCTGTAATAGTTTTATTTGTTTTTTTGATAGTTAGTGATTCTTTTGCTTCTTTTTCGGTGTCGTCCAAATATGTTGTTATGCCTTTTGATGATTATTCGTTTCTTTTTTCTGTGAGTAGCGAAAATGTTTTTGGGCTTTTCAGTTTCAGGAATATTTACAACTTTGAGATAATTGATGAGGATAAAGAGAGTTTGGGCAGTGTCAACTTGTATTCTTCTAGTTTTAGTTTGGTTTATCGTAATTGGCTGGGATTTGATAAGTTTATTTACATTGCTGGGGCAAAGGTAAACTATGATTTTTATTACTACTTCAGTGATGTAAAATTTGGTGGTATACTTGGGTTAGAATACAGGTTCATTAATAGCAATGTAATTTCAATACTTACTTACCTATTGCCTTACGGCAATAGTATGTTGATTGATTTTTCGTATACTCTTTTTGAGAATTATGTATACTTTTTTGCTAATGTTAACGTTGGTGAAGTTTCAAAAGAGTTTTTTTCAACTTTAAAAGCGAAAGTTTTTTCTTTTGATTCTCATTCGGAGAAGTTTGGGTTTTGGTTTCTTTTCAAGTTAGGATTTTCAAGTACCAGAGGTATATTACCGAGTGTAGGAGCTATTTTAAATTACGGTTGGCTTTCGATCACTTATATTGGTAGTTTCCAAGATATTGTGGGTGTTTTTCATGAGTTTGGTGTTGAATTAAAAAGATGGTAAAGGATACTCATTCTGACGGCTACACCGCTAGTCACTTGGTCGAGTATTAGCGATTTGTCACAATAGACTATATCTGAAGCTATTTCTACGTCCCTATTGACTGGCCCCGGGTGCATTATGAGTATTTCTTTGTTACATCTTCTTAGTTTGTCCTCTGTTATTCCCCAGAATTTTTTGTATTCTCTTGTAGAAGGTACAAAGGAAGAATTTTGTCTTTCCATTTGTATTCTCAGTAGCATTATCACGTTTGCGTATTCTATAACTTCATCAAAACTTTTTGCTATCTTTATGTCACCTATTTTTTCGATTTCTCTAGGGACCAACGTTGTTGGTCCGTATATCATGACACTATTACCGAACTTATTCATTAAGAGTATGTTTGATCTTGCTACCCTACTGAAGAGTATGTCTCCTACTATCGCTAATCTTACTTTTTTCAAATCTCCGAATTTAATTTTCATTGTCAGTGCATCTAGTAATGCCTGTGATGGGTGTTCGTGTGCGCCGTCTCCTGCATTTACGATCCTTATTCTTTCGAGATCTCTTGCTAGTAGGTAGGGAAGCCCAGATATTGATGATCTTACTATGGCTATGTCAACGTTCATGGCTTCGATAGTTTTCAGAGTGTCGAGCCTGCTTTCGCCTTTTTGTACTGAGCTAACATTTTCAGAGAAATTTACAACTGTGGCACCTAGGAGATTTGCTGCTATCTCAAAGCTTATTCTTGTTCTGGTCGATGGCTCAAAAAACAGATTTAGTACAACTTTACCGCTCAAATCCCTGGGAATACTGGTTTTGTCCCTCAAAAGCTTCTCTCTGTATATTTCGCCTAGCTCTAGTATCGATGATATTTCTGATACACTTAAATCTTTTATACCTATTAAGTGTTTCATCTTTTTATTCTTTCTTTAAATCATGCTTTTTAGTCCCATGATCTTTGTGGGTAGTCCGTAGAGGTTTATGAATCCTTTTGCGTCTCTGTGGTCGTATTCTTCTACTCCTTCAAATGAAGACAGATTCGGGTCATAGATGCTGTATTTGCATTCTCTTGATAGAGGTATTATGTTGCCTTTGTAAAGTTTTAGTTTTACCTTGCCGGTAAGGTAGTTATTGATCCTATCAAAGAAGTCATCAAGTGCATACCTTAATGGATGGAACCATTTGCCGTAGTATACTAGTTCGCCGTATTTTATTGCTAATTGTTCTTTTGTGCTGTAGATGTCTCTGTCAAATGCTAGTTGCTCAAGGAGGTTATGTGCAAAGTGTAGTATTGTTAGCCCTGGTGTTTCATATACACCTCTGGATTTTATTCCGACTAATCTATTTTCAACTATATCGATCCTTCCTATTCCGTGTCTGCCACCAATTTCGTTTAGTAGTTTTAGCAGTTCGTAAGATAATAACGCTTCACCGTTTACTTTTGTAGGTATTCCTTTTTCGAACTCAATCTCTAATTCTTCAGGTGTTGATGGTGCTTTTTCTGGTGATACTGTCATTTTGAACATTTCTTCGTCGTATGGATTCGTTGGGTCTTCTAGGATTCCTCCTTCATAGCTTATGTGAACTAAGTTAGGATCCATGCTGTAAGGTTTTTCTATACTTACTTCAATTGGTATTCCTTTTCCTTTTGCATACTCTATCATGTCGTTTCTGCCTTTGAATCTTGTCAAGAATTCATCATCTTTCCATGGAGAGATTATTTTTAGATGAGGAGCTAGTGCTTTGTACGTTAGTTCGAACCTTACTTGATCGTTTCCTTTACCAGTGGCACCATGTGCCACTGCATCAGCGTTTTCCTTTATTGCTATCTCGACTTGCCTTTTTGCTATTATTGGTCTTGCCATTGAGGTGCCGAGGAGGTAGTTTTCGTATTTTGCTCCTGCCTTAAGTACTCGCCAAACGACATCTTCTACGAATTCCTCTCGGAGATCTTCGATGTATACCTTTGAGGCTCCAGTTTTCAGGGCTTTTTCTTTTATCTTTTCGAAGTCTTCATTTTGCCCAAGGTTGGCAACGAAAGCAATTATTTCAGCGTTGAATCTTTCCTTTAGGTAGCTTAGAATAACTGAGGTGTCTAGTCCCCCGGAATAGGCTAAAACGATTTTCATCCAATCCCCTTAATAAATTATTATCAAGTTGAGGTTATTCTTTCAATGTATTTTATGCTGAAGTGATTTATTTCATCTCGTAGTTCTCGTATTTTTGAAATCG
The DNA here is from genome assembly GCA_964475465.1 of uncultured Brevinematales bacterium. Taxonomy (GTDB): domain Bacteria; phylum Spirochaetota; class Brevinematia; order DTOW01; family DTOW01; genus JAPYWX01. The sequence continues at coordinate 18,174 of CAYYXA010000027.1, read as the reverse complement.
GGTAGATGCTAAGCTTTTTCGAGGCTAGGCTTTTTCAATGAGTTATAGCACATTGAATTTTTTTACTAGAAAAAAAATAATTAATTACCTTACAATAATGTTAAACTTAAGGAGGGCAAAATGGGGATAATAGCGGGAATTTTGACTCTTGTGGCTGGTGCTGTCTACTTCTTTATTCTATTCAGAGCTATTGCTTCCAGAAAGAAGGAATCTGTTAAGAAGGCTGTTATATTAGGTACTTTTGTGCTTGTTTTAAGTTTTGTTGTTTTAGGACTATTCTCATCAAATGTTTTTGCTCAGGAGGTAGCTTCTGCTGAGCATCAAGCACAGAAGGCTGATCCTATAGCGTTGGGGCTTAAGTATGTTGGTGCTGCTTTGGCTGTTGGCATTGCAGCTATTGGTGCTGGTATTGCTGTTGGACCTATTGGTGTTTCTGCTATATCTGTTATAGCTGAAAAGCCTGAAATGCTTGGTACTAGCTTGATCTTTATAGGTTTGGCAGAAGGAATAGCTATCTACGGTATAGCTATAGCAATATTGATAATGTTCGTTATATAACATCTAAAGGGAGTGCCGAGCACTCCTTTAAAAATTTTTTTTACTACTACTATTACCTAGAATTATTGTATTTCCTAGCGGACATTTTCTATTTTGGGAGTTAGGATATTTTAATTTTGCATTTGTGGTCCTATATTGATAGTGTGCTAAAAGCACTTGTGAATGTGTGATATTTACCTTTTCATGAGATTGAGCTTTAAGAAAGTTGGTTTATCTCTGACATAATAGGTTGGAACTAATAGAGGTTTCCTGTAAAATGATGGAGACAGAGGTTCATGTGTTTTGTTATTTTTTAAATATTTTTGTTATTTTCGTATAATTATAAAAGTATGAAGCGAAGCAAGTTGTTTTTTCTGGTTTTCTTTGTTGTTTTTAGTTACCTTTCTTATGGTGCTTCTGAAGGTAAAGGTGGAGAAGGAATTTCAACTAGATCTACTGAAGAAGTAGTTGGGGGAGCAAAGAAGTTGAATATTCGTCTTGATGAGTATACAAATTATTTTGTCTCGCCTTTGGTTGCTGATGATTATATACTTTTTATTGTTACTAACAAGGCTAAAAAGGTTGAGATTATAGGTGATTTTACCCGCTGGGAGAAAAGAAGAATGGTCTATGAAGAGAAGCTTAGGTTATGGTATTATGTTTGGACTGAAGATCTGCCGATGGGAGAGTATAGGTATAAATTGGTTATAGATGATATTTTTGTTTCTGATCCTTTGAATTCTGTTATCAAGCCTGATGGCAGAGGTGGTTTCTATTCGCTACTTAAGCTTGATAAGGATTTTGAGGTTTTTAAGAGTAATCCTAGAAGGATACATGGAAACCTTTATGAATTTGTTTACAAAGATCTTAGAGCTTCTAGGGTGATACTAGTAGGGAGTTTTAATAACTGGAATCCTTATCAATATGAGATGACGAGGTACAAAGGTGGAGTGTGGAGAATAACCATTAGCCTGCCAAAAGGGACACATTACTACTATTTCATTGTTGATGATGAGATAGTGCCTGACCCTCTTAATTATAATACCGTTCATGATAAGTTTGGTAATACTGTGAACGTTTTTGAGGTTAACTAGAATATGGTTTTACTTCTTGGTTTTGTTGAATAAACTCCTTTATTGGCCTTCTCGTTTGGATGTCGATAAATTCAGGCATGAGTTCGAGTAGTGGTATTATGACGAAATTCCTTCTTAATCTCTCTGGATGTGGAATTATCAGGTTTTCTTCTTCTACTACTTCATCTTTGAAGTAGATTATGTCAATGTCTATTTCCCTTGGTCCCCATCTGAATCTTTTTTTTCTACCTATCTTTGTTTCTATTTCTTTTATTTTCCTTAAGAGTTCTTGAGGAGTTAGCTTTGTGTCACCTATTACGATAAGGTTTAGAAAATTGCTTTGTTTTTCGAAACCTACAGGTTTTGTTTCGTAGATTCTGGAGATTTTTTCTATTCTTATGTGCTTTTCTAATTCTTTTAGTGCCAGTAGTAGGTGTTCTTTTCTTGGCTCAATGTTACTACCGAGAGATAGAACAACGTACTCATTCATTACTGTTTAATTCTCTTTCACTGAATACTTCAGCTGTGAATGTATATATTTCCGTGTCTTCTTTTTTCCAGTCATCTGGTGATAGTCCTGCTTTTATACAAGTTTGTCTTAGGAAAGTTAGCTTGTCCCAATTGTATTCAGTGGCTACTTGTGGTAGTAGTAAACCTTGGAACGGTCCCCTTCTAACTATTAATCCGTGTTTACCTACTTCTATTTCTGATATACTTTCTATTTTTTTTGGTTCTGAGAGTACGGAAACCTCAATTTCAATTTCGTTTAATTCCTCTTCTGTTAGTGGATCAAACCTTGGATCTCTCATTGCTGCTGATATAGCAGCATCAACGACTAAGTCCTCAAATTCCCTTACTGGCAGAATGTACCCTATACAACCTCTTAAGGCTCCTCTTTTGGTTATCGTTACGAATACACCACTCCTGATTTCGAAATCTTTCACAATTTTCTTTCGTTTTGACAGTTCAGGTATGAGTTCCTTTTTGAAAATACTTTCGATTGCCAACCTTGCTAATTTTAGAATTTCTTTTTTCTCTTTTTCGGAAAGCATAAGATAATTTTGATTGCCTTTGTATTCTTCTTTCAAATGGAGTTAGAGGTTGTTATAAAAATCCTTTTCTTTGAAGTTTCCATTTCCCCTAATTTCTTTCTCGTCATCTCAATCTACTTGGATAGGGTTCTTATATCCCTGCTGATCGTACGTATAACTTCTAGTTGTCTTTTATATCATCTGAACCATATCGAAAGGTACTGTTGTCAGGCTCGTCACACTCACAATCATCATCGATTCCATACCATCCCTCTATGTAACATCTTTGTATTTCTTCGTCAAGTTTAATTTCTTTGTCACTCATGATTGAAGCTTAGGAAATGATCAGGATAAAGTCAAGTGAACGTAAAGTTTATTTCCCATACATCTTTCTACTTTGCTATACTGAAGTTAGCACTAAGCTTCGTAAAGTAATTAATACCTTTCCGAAAAACTTGGAGGTGACCATTAGTATTTTGAAATTCTGATAATGGCTTTTTAATAATGATTTAGTATGAGATTAGCTATTTTGAGTATATTTCTGTTTTTCTTTTTTGCTTTAAGTCTGAGTGCTATTACCATAGAAGGTAGGGTTGTTAAGGTTTCAGATGGTGATACTATAAGTGTTGCTTCTGGGAGGTACATTTATAAGATAAGACTTATGGGGATAGATGCACCAGAATCAAGCAGGAACGCTAAGTTTAAAAGGGATATATCAAAGCCTTATGTAAATAATGAGTTTAACGTATTTATAAATGTTCCCCCGAGTAGATTGTTGGAACTTGGGCAGGAAGCAAAAAGAGAAATGCGTAGACTTGTTTATGGTAAGGTTGTCAGGGTTGAAATAGTTAAAACAGATAGATATGGTAGAAATTTGGGATGGGTTTGGTTGGGTGATACTCTTGTTAATGCTCACATGGTGAGAAAGGGGTTAGCTAGGCCTTATATGTTACCAGCTTTCGGTAAATATTCCTCTATTATAAGAAGTGCCGAAGCCGAAGCTAAAGCAAATAGGAGAGGAATATATGCATATTAGATTTAGATTATTTTCTTTTCTTCTCCTTTCATGAGTCTCTTGAAGTTTGGTAAGTGCCTTACTATTATAAGTACCATAATTATGAATGTTGTGGAAATAAGAATGTAAGAATTCTGAAGGTTTGATTTTGATATTGAATCAATCAATACATAAGCGAATACAGCTATGGTTGCTGCTATTGAGCTTATGGAGACTATCCTGAATACTATTAGTAGCAAAGTGAAGACGGCAACTCCTATTACTGTACCTATTGGTGTAAGTATTAAGAAAACGCCTAAAGAGGTGGCTACCCCTTTGCCGCCCTCGAACCTCATGAATGGCGAAAACATGTGACCTAGTATTGCTGCTATTCCTACGAATACGTACGGTTCTGGTAAGAAAAAGGGAATTGTTTTACTTAGTACTAAAGTTAGGTATGTAGGTATCATACCTTTTAAAGCATCGAGTATGAGTACTATTATACCCCAGAATTTGCCAACACTTCTAAAGACGTTCGTAGCGCCTATATTTCCACTTCCGACCTTTGTTATATCAACTCCTTTAAAGTTTGCTATTATCTTGCCAAAAGGTATTGATCCTAGGAAAAACGAGATGATAATAAATGTTATATCCCAAGCATAATTCATAAATCGATTTTAATTTATACTAAGCATGAGTTGCAATTAGAAACTGATTTTTTGTTTTTCTTTCATATGAGGAGTTCATGATTTGCACTTTTACGTATCTGGTTAGCTACTTTAGTACTTGTGCTTTAACAGGACTTTATTTACCTATTGAGTTTTTGGCAAAATCTTTTGTGTTTGAAAGGGTTTTTTTGAATTGATTAGAATAGAAACATGAAGGTTATTGTTCTTTGTGGTGGTAGGGGCGAGAATCTTTGGCCTATCTCTCGCAAAAATTTACCTAAGCAGTTTAGTAAAATTATATTTGAGAGATCACTTTTTCAAGAAACTTTGTTGAGGTTTTCTAGGTTTATTCCTTGGGAGGATATTTTTTTAGTTTTTCCAGATGAGTATAAGTTTTTCGTCAGATCCCAAGTTATTGAAGTTTTTGGTTCCAGAAGACTAAATGAAATTATTGAGCCTGAGCCTAAAGGTGCCTTCTTGGCAATTGTTTTTTCGTTGATAGAGCTTATCAAAAACGAAGTTAATGAAAATGAAGTTTTGGTTTTTGTCAATTCTGATCAAGTTTGGAGAGGGGATTATTCAAGGGAGTTAGAGAAGTTTTTTGATTTGGTTAGAGACTTTTATTTTGATAAGGTTTTATGTACAGTTTCTAGTAAGGCTATAAAAGTTAGAGATTATGTTAGGTTAGGTAAGAAATTTGAAGATGAGTTTTTTGAGTTTGATGGATTTGACAAAGATTCTAATCTGGGTAATTTGGGAATATATGTTGTGAGATTTAAGGATTTGGTTAAAATGTTACAAAAAACTTTTGGTATGTCTTTAGAAAGTTTATATGATTCTGCTGGTTATGAGGGACAGAGTTTTGAAATGTTCGTTAGTAAAGTGAAGGACAGTGTTTTGGTTTATGACTTGGGTGCTGAGGTTTTGGATATAGATGATATTTCTGACATTACTAGCGTCGTTAGAAATGATGATAAAGGTAATAGTTTAAGTGGTGATGTCGTTATTAATGATACAAAGGATTCTTTGATAGTTTCTACTAAGAGGCTTATAGTGGTTAATGGAGTTTCGGGGGTTAATATTATAGAAACTCCAGATGTTGTTTATGTTTGTACTAATTCGCCTGGCAATAAAAATATTCTTAAGTTGCTTGAGGGGAGGGAGGAACTCGATGCAGGTGTTACTTCTTATAGACCGTGGGGGAGCTATACAGTCATAGATAGAGGGCTGAACTATCAGATAAAGAAGATAGTTGTTAATCCTGGTGAAAGTTTGAGCTTGCAATTGCATTATCATAGGAGCGAACATTGGGTTGTTGTAAGGGGAACTGCTAAAGTTACGATTGATGATAAAGTTTTATTTCTCAAGGAGAATGAAAGCACATTTATACCTAAAACGGCAAAACACAGGTTAGAGAATCCAGGTAAGATACCTCTGGAGATAATAGAGATACAGATAGGTGAGTACATAAGCGAGGATGACATAGTTAGATTTTCAGATATTTACGGAAGATGATAGTGATAAAGTTTATATATTCAGCTTTGTTATTGATATTTTTGATTCCGATAACGGTTTTCTTGGCAATACTTGGTATCGTTTTTAGCTTCTTTTCGAAAGATTTGGCACATTATGTAGAAAAGTTGTACTTTAGAATTGTTCTTTTGCTTACTTTCACAAAGGTTGAAGTTGATGGGTTGGAGAATATAGATTTTTCAAAGAAGTACATAATTATTGCTAATCACCAGAGTTACTTTGACATAATTTCTATTTCTGCTTACATACCTTTACAGATAAGGTGGGTTTCTAAGGAATCAGTATTTAACATTCCTTTTATCGGGCAGTTTATGAAGGCTATGGGTTACATAGCACTTCCCAGAGAGAGGTTAAAGTCTTCAGTTACTGTTATAAGAGACAAGGCTAGAGTTATTGATGGGTGCCCTGCTATATTTCCGGAAGGCACACGTTCTTATGACGGCAGTGTACAAAGATTCAAAAGAGGATTTGTCATTTTGGCTGAAGAGTTAGGATTGGATGTGCTCCCAGTTGTTGTTTGGGGTACTATTAACATAATGAGAAGAGGTGAAATTCTCGTTACACCTTTTCGTAAAGTTAAGCTGAGAGTATTGAGTCCTATACCAAACGAAGTGATTGTTTCTGATAAACGAATTCAGGATAAACTGGCGGAAATGTTCGTCGAAGAGTTGAATAAGTTAAGAAGGGAATAACATAGATTTTTGTTTTGATGCTCTGGATAAGGTAGAGAGGTAAGGTTCTCTACCTTAAGTAGAGTTAGTGGAGTACTTAAATAGCACTTATTTATGTGCTTTTCTGTTAGAAACTCTTGAAATTGAAGAGGGGAACTTATTTTCAACCAATCGAGGTAGGTTACCATTTGCTTAAGATGATTTTGTTAACTTAGATTCTATTGAAATTTTACAGCTTGGTGTATGATAATAAATCCAGATGTTATTTGGGCAGAAGAGGGAAATACTGTTTTTTTTGCTATTTGGCTTTTCTTTTCTTTTGCTTTTTGGTTCGTGTATTAGGGAACCTTTGATCAGTGAGTTGTACGATGTCTTTAGTTCTGACTTTTTGATTGACGAGTTTAATACATTTGATGATTCGAATTGGAATAGATTGAATGAGTATTTTTTGTTTTCGTATTTGGAACCTGATAATGTTTTTGTTTCCAATGGTAACTTGGTTTTTGTGGTTCCTCGCAATACTTCTTCCTCCGGCGGTGTGGTTTCTAGGTATAGGTTCTCGAGGGGAGATTTCGCTGTTTCGTTTTTGAAAACTAATGATAATTCTGTTCTTGATTTCACTCTTCACAATTCAGGTAATTCTGTAAAGTTCTTTTTTAGGGTTAAGTACGATGGGTATACAAATTTTGCTGAGTATGGTATAGAGTCGCCTTACACTAATCTCATTGTTACCAATAGTAATATTTCAGGATCTTATTCTTACCATTCTATCAAGCTTGAGGTTTTGGAAAGAGGTATTAACTATTATTACGATGAGAATTTGGTTGGACAGTTAAATTTTGATTATGTGCCGCAATATCTCTATTCCAGGATTTTTTCGTACTTGAGCGATTCTATAACTTATTTATACGATAGGTACATTCTCATTGATAAATTCTTTTATCAAAAAAGACGTTAGATTTATTGTTCAAAAAATAGTTCAAACATTTCTTGGATTAGTTGAGTTGATAGTGATGACTCATCGTTGTAGTCATCTCAATCTTTTGATACTTGGATAACTTGGCTTGCAAGGGGTAAGATTAGTACATCTGGCATGTAAGATCTACTTTCCTTTTCGTTGAGGTAAATTTGGTTAGTAGTTTATTTAGGGATTTTGTGAGTAGGGATGCAAAAGTTATACCTTTTAGTTGATAGGTAGAAATTACTCAGGTATAAGAGTTTTTAAGGGTTGGTAAATTTGGTATTAGGTATTGATTTGATTTATAATTTTATAATCAAAAATTATTTGGAGAGGATTTTATATGTATGAAAAGAAGTCTTTCAGTATGAAGATCGATGACAAGAATTTAACTATTGAGTTGGGGCATATAGCTAAACAATCTGATGGTGCTGTTCTTGCAAGATTTGAGGATTCTGTTGTTTTTGCTACTGCTAACTCTGGTAATGAAGTTGAAGGTGTTGATTTTGTCCCTCTTACTGTCAACTTTGTAGAGAAGTTTTATGCTTCTGGTAAGATTCCTGGAGGGTATGTAAAGAGAGAAGCTAAATTTTCGGATAAGGAAATCTTGGTTTCTAGGTTGATAGATAGGCCATTGAGGCCTCTTTTCCCAAGGGGTTTTAAAAAGGAAGTTCAGGTTATTGCGATGGTTCTTTCTGCTGATCAGGTGAACCCTGTTGATGTTATCAGTATTATTGCTTCTTCTACTGCTCTTATGGTTTCGTCTATACCTTTCAATGGTCCTGTTGGTGCTGTTAGAGTTGGTTATATTGATGGTAAGTATATAATTAATCCTACTTTTGCGCAAATTGATGAGTCATTGATTGATATAGTTGTTGCTGGTACGGAAAGAGGTATAACGATGGTTGAGGGTGGAACTAAGGGAGTTGATGAGGAAGTGATGGTTGGAGCTTTGGAGATTGCCGAAAAGTATATAAGGCAGATTATAGAGTTTCAAAAGGAGATAGCTAGGCAGGTTGGAAAGGAGAAGATGGTTATTGAGAAAAGAGAGTTGCCGAAAGAGATACTTGATATTATATGGTCATACGAAAAGGAAATGAAGGTTGCGATGAATGAAAGGGACAAAAAGACAAGGGAAGCTAACATGAATGGCATTGTTGAAGCTATAAAGGCTAGAATAGCAGAGGTGTGTGGCGAGAAAGTGAACGAAGTTGTTGATTGGGGAGAAGTTCAATTCCATATTGAGGAGATGGAGCGGGACATATTGAGAAGACAAGTTATAGAAGAGGGTATAAGAGTTGATGGAAGGAAGCCTAGAGAGATAAGGCCTATGTGGTGTGAGGTTGGTGTTTTGCCAAGAACTCATGGTTCAGCAATATTTACAAGAGGGCAGACGCAGAGTTTGGGTATAACTACTTTGGGTAGCGGTGGTGATGTTCAGTTCATTGATGATATAGAGGAAGAAGTTGTTAAGAGATTTATGCTACATTATAACTTCCCACCTTTTTCAACCGGTGAGGTTAAGAAGTTAGGGATTATTTCACGAAGAGAAATAGGGCATGGGCACTTAGCAGAAAGAGCAATAGAAGCTGTTTTGCCGTCAGAAGAGGAATTTCCGTATACTATAAGGGTTGTTTCTGAGATTCTTGAGTCTAATGGTTCATCTTCTATGGCTACTGTTTGTAGTGCTTCTCTTTCGCTTATAGATGCTGGTGTTCCAATAAAAGATTTGGTTGCAGGTATTGCTATGGGTATAGTTCTTGATGAGAAGACTGGGAAGTATGAAATATTGGTTGATATACAAGGTCTCGAAGATAAATTTGGTGATATGGATTTCAAGGTTGCTGGTACTAGGGACAAGATAACAGCTTTCCAGATGGATCTTAAGATTGAAGGAGTGCCGATAAAAATAATGAGAGAGGCACTTTATGTTGCTAAGGAAGCGAGAAATAAGATCTTGGATGTGATGGAAGAAAAAATAAGAGGTAGGGAAGTTAAGCTTTCTGAACATGCTCCAAGAATAAGGTTTATAAAAACTGATCCTGAGAAACTACCTGAAATCATAGGTCCTGGAGGTAAGATTATAAAGAAAATAATACAGGAGACAAATACGAAGATAGACATTTCGCCAGACGGCAAGATTACAATTTCAGCTAAACCTAATGAAGGGGACGTTGATAAGGCTTATCAGATAATAAAGTCAATTATCGAAGGTGTTAAGGTTGGTGATATAATTACTGGGCCTATAACCAGGATAGAGGATTACGGTGTTTTTGTCGAAGTTTTGCCTGGTAAGGAAGGTATGGTACATATTTCTAAGCTTTTCACTACGAGGGTGAAGAATATTAGGGATTTCTTCGAGGTGGGTGATAAGATAACTGTCAAGGTCATAGGTGTTGATGCTATGGGTAGAGTTGCTTTATCGAGGATAGATGCTGAAAAGGAGTTACTTTCAAAGCAAAGTAGGGCTAAAACCAGCGAGCATGATGGTGGTGTTCAATATTATCAGGATACTCAAAGTTCAATAGATGATAACTCAGAGGTATCTGCTTCTGAATCTGAGAAATCTTAGCAAAAGACCATATGTTGATGAGAGATGAATAGTATGGTTTCAGAACAGTTAGAAGGGGTACTATTGGTTGATAAGCCTTCAGGGGTTTTGTCTTCTAACGTTGTTAACTTTGTCAAGAAGCTTGTGAAGCCTAATAAGGTTGGACATGGGGGAACATTGGATAAGTTCGCTAGTGGGCTTCTAATTGTAATGGTTGGCAAGGCAACGAAACTTTTTGATGTGATTAGGGGGGTTACAAAATCGTATATAGCAAAGGTAAAGTTTGGAGAAGTGAGAGCTACTGATGATGTATATGGAGCTGTAATATCTAAGGTTGAGAACTTTAACTTAACCTATGATATGGTGAAAAATGCTCTTGATGACTTTAAGGGGGAGGTGCTACAGGTCCCTCCAGCCTTTTCAGCAGTACATGTTGGTGGCAAAAGAGCTTACGAAATAGCTAAAAAGGATTATTACAGGGCTCTTAAATCTTTAAGTCCGAGAAGGGTGTATATATACGAAATAAAACTTTTGGACTTTACTGGGGATTCAGCAATTATATTTGTTGAGTGTTCAGGGGGTACTTATATAAGATCTATAGCCAGGGATTTGGGCCAGATTTTGCAGGTTGGTGGGTATCTTGAGAACCTAAGAAGAGTAGGGATAGGCAAAATAAGAGTTGAGCAGGCGATTAAATTTGAAGATCTGAGGAAGGAAACTAATATAAAAAGTTTACTTTTGCCAAAGGAGAAATTTCTCAAAATGCTTGGCTAATAAATGGTTTAGCAATAGTTTTGTGGAGGTGTAATTAGTTAGAAAATGTTTATTCCTAAGGGATTAAAGATTTTTTTAAAGATGCTTATGACACTTTACTCTAAGTATCACTTAGCCTGGTAGCGATTTTTTAAATGGCTTGGTTCTTGTTACTATAGGGTATAGGGTACAATAGTCACCTGAATTCTTTATTTTTCTTTTTTGCTTTTGTTAAATTTATAATTTTTGTGTAGAATTTATGAGAAAGGCGTATATAGAGACATTGGGATGTGCTAAAAACATAGTTGATTCTCAGAGGTTGGCTTTTGTGCTAAAGCAAAGTGGTGTTGAGCTTACTGATGTACCCCAGGATGCTGATTACATTTTTATAAATACATGTGGTTTCATAGAGCAATCAAAACTACAGTCAATAGAATACATTTTGTCGTTTTCCAAACTCAAAGAAGTAAAGGGAGCTAAGAGCCCTAAAATTGTTGTTTTTGGATGTTTGGCAGAGAGATACAAAGAAGAACTACTTAAAGAGATGCCAGAGATTGACTATATATTCGGCGTTAGAGATTATTTAGCCGCTTTGAACCTAATCAATGGTAACAATGGCAAAAAAGTATTGGATACTTCTGATGAATATAGGGATATAATTTTCGCTGAGAAGGAATATAGAAGGGTATTTAACAAGGAGTACCCTTTTGAGTACTTGAAAATCTCTGAGGGATGTAATCATACATGTTCTTTTTGTGCTATTCCGCTTATAAGGGGTAAACAGCGGAGTAGGACTATTCAAAGTTTGGTTGATGAAGCCAAGTTTTTGGCTGATAATGGAATAAAGGAACTAATATTAGTTTCTCAGGATACAACCAGCTATGGAGTGGATTTGTACGGTAAACCTAGGTTGATAGAACTTCTTTATGAACTCAGTAAAATCGAAGGCATAGAGTGGATAAGACTGCATTATCTTTATCCTACGGAGGTAAATGAGGATTTGATAAAAGCTATTTCTGAGATGGAAAAGGTTTGTAAGTACTATGATATTCCGTTACAGCATGTAAGTGACAGGATATTGAGGTTGATGAAGAGAGGAGGTAATAAAAGGAGGTACTTAGAAATCATCGAGAATATCAGGAAGTATACACCAGATGCTGCTATAAGGACGACGTTTATAGTTGGTTTCCCGGGGGAGACTTTAGAAGAGTTTAGAGAGCTTAAGAAATTTTTGAATGAGGCAGAGTTTACTTGGGTTGGTGCTTTTGAATACTCTCACGAGGAAGGAACTGATGCCTTTAGCCTAGAAGATGATGTAAGCAAGGTGTCTAAGGCAAAAAGAAGAATCGAATTACTTAAATTTCAGCAACCTATCACGGAGAGGAAGTTGGGAGCTTTAGTTGGCAAAATAAAAAGGATGATAGTTGACGAAGTTCTAGATGAAAGAAACTATATTGCTAGAACTGAATATAATTCACCTGAGGTTGATGGAGCTGTTCATCTTGTTTCATCTAAAAAGTTGAAAAAGGGAGATTTTGTGGATGCTTTAGTAGTTAAAGTAGTAGGATACGATTTGTATGCAAGGTATTCATGACTTTGTTAGGTTAATAATTCCGAACTTCATAACTTTATTTAGAGTTTTGGTTCTTCCTTTTATTGTTCTTTTGCTGCTGAAAGGTGGTTATTTAAATGTTATTTTGGCTTTTGTTTTGTTTTTGGTTGGTAGTCTTACGGATGCTTTTGATGGCATCGTTGCTAGAAAGTTAGGTAGTACCTCAAAGTTTGGTTTTGTAGTGGATCCAATAGCAGATAAAATATTGGTTTTGGGTACTTTGGTTACTTTGTCTTTTGTAGAATATTTGAATATTCCTTTGTGGGCTGTACTTGTGATGTTTCTTAGGGATTTGATGGTTACGATTCTTAAGCCTATTTCTGATAGATTGGGCTTTTCTATTCCTACTACGTTTTTTGCGAAAACGAAGACAACGATTCAGTTTGTAGGTATTTCTGTAATATTTCTGTACATGATTTTTGTGTCATCTCAAGTGACTTCTAACCTTACTTTCAAATTCCTAACAGAGACTTTTGGTTTCTTTACGTATGTACCATTCTTTGTGATACTGATAATGACTATCGTTACCCTTGCTTCAGGAATTGATTACATAATCTTGTTTGCTAAGGGATTGAAAAGCCAGAAATTGAAAGGAAACTAAAGGAATCCAGAGAGGCTTATGCCTCTCTAAGAGAAATTTATAGGCTAATTTAATCTCTTGTTTTGTGGTATCTTGCTAAGTTTTACAGAAAGGCTATTGAGTCATATATCTTTGGCGTAAGCTTCCTTTTTATCTTCGTAACTTTCGAAAGAGATGGGCTTGAATAACAATTTTCCGTCTTTTGTACTGAGTAACCCTCTTCTCATTTCCATTACAGTAAAGTACTTAGATTTTAGCACTTCTTTTAGATGGTAAAAACCGACCCAAGGATCAACATCATCACCACATGTGAACAGATCAACAGCTGCAAATTTGTGTTCGGGCCAGGTGTGTATAGCTAGGTGTGATTCAGCTATTACTACCACACCGCTAACACCGTGAGGACTAAAGTGGTGAAAAGTATCGCTAATTATTGTAGCTCCAGACATTTCGGCAGCGTTTAACATAGCTTCCCTTATTGTTTCAACACTATCCAAAACGTCAACATCACAATCGTAATATTCAACAAGTAAGTGCCTCCCAAGAGAACTTACCTTTTCCATCTTTCCCTCTCACCTCCTTAAAAATTTTTTTTATATTATTTTGTAAATAAATTTACTTTCCACTATCAACTTTTTCGAGCCTTAATTCTTTAAGTTTAGCATCTTTTCCTATTTTCCCTCTTAGGTAGTATAGCTTAGCCCTTCTGACTTTAAACCTTCGTACTATCTCTATTTTTGCTATTGTAGGGGAGTAATAGGGGAATATTTTCTCCACACCTATGCCGTAAGATACCTTCCTCACAGTGAATGTTTTAAAAGGGCCTTCGCCTCTTATTGCTATAACTACTCCTTCGAATACCTGGATCCTTTCCTTGTCTTGTCCTTCTTCCTTTATTCTCTGGTGAACTTTTATTACGTCACCTACTCTGAAATCTGGGTAATTTTTGTCTTCATAAAATTTTTCTTTTATGTATGAAACTACCTTATTTGACATTTGTGTCCTCCTTGACAAATTCAACTAATTTTTTAAATGCTTCTTTATCTTCTATTGCCATATTAGATAATGCCTTTCTGTTGATTTGAATGTTCTTCTTTCTGAGAAGGTTGATAAATTGACTATAATTTAGCCCATATTCTCTAACGGCGTTGTTTATTCTTATTATCCAAAGTCTCCTGAACTCTCTTTTTCTTAGTCTTCTGTGTTCCCAAGCATATTGAAGAGCGTGCATTAATGATTCTTTTGCGGCTCTATACCTTCTACTTCTTGCTCCTCTGTGACCCTTAACTGCCTTTAAGATCTTTTTTCTTCTCTTTCTCGAAGAGACAGCGTAAGTTACCCTCATAAAAAACCCCTGAATTTTGACACTAATTTTAAACACTATGAACAATTTATTTCAAATTGGATTAACGATTCTATTGCTGAAAAATATCAAAAATGAATTTGTTACTTTTTTAGGTATTTTGTTGATAGTTATAGCGGTGCTTATTGGTTCGACAAAGTTGAACTTATTTAAGTTCTTTAAAGTCCCTGTATCTATAAGCTAGGTGCTTGGAGAGTAAGGAGTGTCTTTACCTCCCTTTGAGAGGTTATGATGGATGGTTAATGTTTAGTGTATGTTACTAAATAAAGGTAATTATTGCTGAATAAAGTGATGAATTCTTTGGTTTGCAGATTCTGGGTTCTCTGCGAGTTTTATGGCAGAATCTATATTTCTTGACTTTATTTGTGATGTTTTATTACTATAATAAAATATTAAGGAGATCAGTATGAGATATTCGGGTGCTAGAATATTCTTAGAGGCTCTGAAAAAGGAAGGTGTTACAAAAATTTTTGGTTATCCTGGTGGTGCTGTTTTACCTATATTTGACGAACTTTACAAAGAAAAGGATTTGAGTGTGTATCTTGTTAGGCATGAGCAAAATGCTGCTTTTGCTGCTGATGGTTATGCTAGAGCTAGTGGTAGGCCTGGTACAGTTTTGGTTACCAGTGGTCCTGGTGCTACTAATACTGTTACTGGTATAGCTAGTGCTTATATGGATTCTATACCTATCGTAGTTTTTACCGGACAGGTTTCGACTTCATTGGTTGGGAGTGATGCTTTCCAAGAGGTTGATACTACGGGTATTACCAGGCCTATAACGAAGTGGAACAGAATGGTTAAAAGAGTTGAAGACTTGGCGTGGACTATAAAGACAGGTTATTACATTGCTACTACTGGTAGGCCTGGACCAGTTGTTATAGATTTGCCTAAAGATGTCCAGGTTATGGAAACTGAATTTGATTATCCTGAAAAAATAGAATTGAAGAGTTACAAGCCACAATACAAGGGGCATCCATTACAGATAAAGAAAGCGATTGAGGCTATAAAGAAGTCGAAGAGGCCAGTCATATACGCTGGTGGAGGAGTTATACATTCAAATGCTTCGAAGGAACTTATAGAGCTAGCTGAAAAGTTACAAGCGCCAATTACTACTACTTTGATGGGGCTAGGAGCTGTTCCTTCTGGGCATCCTTTGTATTTAGGGATGCTAGGAATGCATGGAACAGTTTATGCTAACTATGCCGTTAGCCATTGCGATTTGCTGATAGCAATAGGTGCAAGATTTGATGATAGGGTTACTGGAAAGGTTGAAACTTTCGCACCGAATGCTGTTAAGATACATATAGATATAGATCCTTCTTCCATCAGTAAGAATGTTGTTGTGGATATACCTATAGTTGGTGATGTTAAGGAGGTTTTGAAAGATATATTGCCACATGTTAGTAAGCTTGACACCGCAGATTGGTTAGAGCAAATAGAAGAGTGGAAACAGGAGCATCCTCTTAGGTATAAGAACAGTGATACTGTCATTAAACCGCAATATTTGGTGGAAGTAGTTTCAGACGCTCTTGAGAGTAGGGAAGCTATCGTTACCGCTGATGTTGGGCAGCATCAGATGTGGGTGGCACAGTATTTCAAGTTCAAAAGGCCAAGATCTTTTATGACTTCCGGAGGTTTGGGAGCAATGGGATATGCTTTCCCCGCTGCTATTGGAGCTAAAATTGCGAGACCAGACGTTACGGTAGTAGCTTTTGTTGGTGATGGATCGTTCCAGATGACTTTGCAGGATTTGGCTTCAGTTTCAGAGTACGACGTTCCTGTTAAAGTTATAATTGTGAACAATTTCTATTTAGGTATGGTTAGACAGTGGCAAGATTTATTCTATGACAAGAGATACTCTTCTGTTTTCCTAGGAGTGAGTGAGAAAACTTATGTGCCTGATTTCGTCAAGTTAGCTGATGCCTATGGTGTTAAATCTCTTAGAGTTGAGAAGCCGTCAGAATTGAAGTCTGCGGTAAAGGAAATGCTAGATCATAATGGACCTTTCGTTCTTGATGTTTGGGTTGAGAAAGAAGAAAATGTTTTGCCGATGGTGCCTGCTGGTAGAGGACTCTTGGAGATGATAGAAGCTATGGCTTAGTGTGGGGTGTCTGGCCGCCGTGCATTTCGTCAGCACGGAGGAACTTCCGGATACTTATGGGCTTTGGCTGGTTAAGAGCCAGCATTGTGTGGGGTGGCCACAGAAACTAGACCGCCGGGAATTCCCGGTAAGGGTGAAAAGGTGAGGTAAGAGCTCACCGGCTTAGCCGTGAGGCTAAGTGTCACGGTCCCCCACCAAAGTACAATTTTAAGCAGCGGTAGGTAGCCCATACCTTTAACCGCGGGTGAAAAGCAAAATCTCCTGCCGTAAGGCAGGAGATAAGATAGATGGCCAGAAGAACAGAATCCGGGGTACTACCCCACACTAAGCCTAAGGGTTAAATCTAAAGTTTAATTCCGCCATTATGCTTCTATTGTTGTCTAATAAGTCAAGGAAATTGACGCCTATCGTTATCCAATTTGCTGGGGCAATGTTGATTCCTAAGTTGAATATACCCCTATGGTCGTCTGCAAAGTATGGATCGTATATCCTTCTATAGGAGTAGTTACCAAATTCGGCATTAAGGAATAGAAGATCCTTGTATATTGCTTTCTGTAAACCTATGAAAGTGTTCAATGCCCAGTCAAAGTTAGGTGTGAATGAAATACCTATTCCCATGGTTATGTTCCAGCCCCCACCTATTGTTAAGCCAAGAAATCCATTTCCACCTAGCAACATAACGTTGAAAGCCATATTGTTGGGATCCATGTTGTACTGCCAGTCTCCGTAGATCCCTAATCCTGCTTTATCTATTTGGTATTTCAACGAGAGAATAAGAGG
Organism: uncultured Brevinematales bacterium; assembly: GCA_964475465.1. Taxonomy (GTDB): domain Bacteria; phylum Spirochaetota; class Brevinematia; order DTOW01; family DTOW01; genus JAPYWX01. The sequence continues at coordinate 969 of CAYYXA010000027.1, read as the reverse complement.
TTTTGGCCATCCTTCATTGTAAGTTGAATAGTCAAATGCTAATCCTATGTTGAAGTTTTGGATTGCTATGCTAAGAGCTGGTGATATAACGGATCCTGGCGCAAATACCCAATTTGCACCTAGCCCTATCTCAAATGTTGATGAAACATCAATTGAAGGGTATGTTATTACTCCTGTCCCACCAGTTGAGGAAATGTTATAATCCTTTGAAAGAGAGTATCCAAATACACTTATAAAAAGGATTAGTAAGATTGAAATTACCTTTTTCATACTTCCCTCCTTAACATTAAAATGAAGGAGATTATGAAGGTTTTTCAATGAATCAAGAAAATACCGTTACTCTTTTTTTATGTATACGTCTACCTTCTGATAAGGAATTTCTATCCCTTCTTTTATCAGCCTTTTGAATAACTTTTTTCTGAGTTCGCTCTGTATTATTAATCCTGATTCGTAATCTTTTGCTGTGAAGATCAGTGAGAAGTTTAATGAGCTATTTCCGAAACCTGGAATGAATCTGAGGACCGGTGGAGGATCGAGTAATAGCCTTTGATCTTCACTTGCAAATTTATATGTTTCTTCTAGCACCACTGCCTCTAATTTTTCTATGTCAGTGTTGTAAGAAACGTGAAGTTCTATTATCATCCTTGTTTCTTTTACGGGTTCGGAGTAGTTATAAACTACGCTTTGAGCTAATTTCTCGTTTGGTATTATGATTAAATCGTTAGTGAGTGTTCTTATCGTTGTTGCCCTCCAGTTTATGTTTATTACGTAGCCTCTTTTGCCGTTTTCGAGTTCTATGAAATCTCCTATTTTTATGTTCTTTTCAGTGAGTATGTATATTCCTGAGAAGATGTTGGAGAAAGTATCTTTTAATGCAAGACCTATCAAGAGACCACCTATTCCGAGAGTTGTTATTATAGGTAGTATTTCTATACCTAGATAAGAAAGGATTACTATTATACCTACGGT
>CAYYXA010000026.1:0-43025 GCA_964475465.1 uncultured Brevinematales bacterium | reverse complement strand
AAGCTGAGATGATAAGAATGTTGAGTTGGGGGAGCTTATAAATTTTTGATTTATATTTAACTCCATAGGGAAGTTATTAGCTTACTAATATGGGTAAGTTCGACTTACTCCGTTTTGTAAGAAGGCAAAGTTTTTCTTCGTTCTCTATTAGCTAAGTGAAAGGTAACTTAAAGGTAAAAGTACTTTTAGTGGTAGGGTATTGTATAGAAGATGCTAAGCGCCCCTTAATTTTGTAGTTTAGGGGAGTGCTATTGTAAGTAACTATTGGACGCAAATTTGTGTAAGCGTGATGACTTGTGTAGTTAAGATACTTGCAGATGATTTACTGAGACTAAGTATGATTGAAAAAAATGCTTGGGATGTTTAAAAATCTTGTTAGTTTATGGCGGATGAATTTCAGATTACCAATGAACTTTTGAAGAATTATGCCGAACTTGTAAGGGAATGGAGTGGAATATATTTTTCTAATAGTAACATGATTGTCCTAGAACGGAAGATTCTCGGCAAGTGTAAAGAGAGAGGATATACGCCGAGTGAGTACTTTGATTTGCTGAATAGAGATTATGAAGAACTGATTTCGTTTCTTGATTCCGTGACAACTAACTTTACTAAGTTCTTTAGGCATAATGAGCAATTTGAACTTATAAGGTTAGAGCTTATTCCGAATATAGCACTTAGGAGGAAAGTTCAGGGGATAAACAAAATAAGGCTTTGGAGTGCTGGTAGTGCTACAGGTGAGGAGCCGTATTCTTTAGTTATAACTGCTTTAGAGTCAATAAAGGAGAATATGTTAGATTTTTCTGTTGAGGTAATAGCTTCTGATATAAGCCTTAGATGTATAGAGATAGCTCAGAGAGGTATATATCCCCCGGAAAAGCTAGAAGGTGTTCCTGAATATATAGTGGAAGAATACTTTAGAAGGTTACCAGATGGTAAGTTTGAGGTTAAAGAGGAATACAAGAGGTATGTTAGGTTTGATTACCACAATTTGATGTATGATAACGGTTTAAGAAACATCGATATAGTTATGTGTAGGAATGTTCTTATCTACTTGGATCAGGAGTCTATTAATAGGGTTGTTGAGAATATATATAAGGCTCTAAGAGATGATGGTTACCTTTTTTTGAGTCCGGCTGAAAGTCTTTTCGGTATAACTGACAAGTTCAAACCTAGCAAGGAAAAGGGAGTTTTCTTCTATACTAAAGTTTAGTTTCTACCTTTGTAGAGATTTTTTTAGTAACTCGATGTTTGGTAGTTCTTCTAGGCTTTTTAGGTTAAAGTATTCTAAGAATTTTTCAGTTGTTATATAGCTTACTTTGTCGGCTATGTTGTCGTTTACGATAGGCTTTATGAAACCTTTTTCTATCAGGCTTGAAATTGCTCTGCCGGATGATATGCCTCTTATCCTGTCTATTTCACTCTTTTCAATAGGTTGCTTGTAAGCTATTATTACGAGTGTTTCTAGAAGAGCGTCTGAAAGTTCTGAATCGTTTGTTTCTTCTTGGAATATTTTACTAAGTATTTCGTAGTACTTGTCAGATGATGTCATTTGTACGTAGTTACCAAATTCTAGTATAGTTATTCCTGATTCTAGCCTTTTGTATCTATCAATCAGGTTAGAAATGACAGATTCTACTTCTACGTTTCCGAAATAGGTTTGAAGTACTTCTTTTAGGAATGACTTGCTAACTTTCTTGCCACTTAGGAAAAGAATAGCTTCTGTTAGACCTTCAGGAGTCATTGTATTTTAGTGTTTTTGGAAAGGGGGGAATCCCCCATAGAGTTATTTCTTAAGATTTTCTTCGATATACTTAACAGCGTCACCAACAGTTCTTATCTTTTGTGCGTCTTCGTCGGATATGGTTATACCAAATTCTTCTTCGAGAGCCATTATTAACTCAACTATATCAATGGAGTCAGCTCCTAAGTCCTCGACGAAGGAGGCTTCCGGGGTGACTTTTGAAGCGTCTACGCCAAGCTGGTCAACGATTAGATCCTTTACCTTCTCAAAAATATCTGCCATAACATCCTCCCAAAATTTTTTTAGGTTTATTATAAAGATATTTTTTTTAACTATTCAACCTCGAAGGATTATGAGAGAATTTACAAGTTTGTCCTATTAGCCTGAGACCATATGGGCAATTATTTCAAGCACTTTTACTATTCTTTGGTGAGATGTGACTATATTTATCTACAAGTGGCAGATAAAGCGAGTGCTTTGTTACACTCTTAGTGCTTTGAGCGTCTTTCGATTAAGCCTCTATCTTATGTGGTAAGGAAGTAGTTTGTGTGTTGGATATAGTTTTGGTAGTTTCTGAATAGTGAAGTGTATTTCCCTTGTTTCGAGATGCAATCGGTAGAACTTGAAAATGAAAGAGTAATTTCTTATACTTTCCCTGTAAGAGAGTAGAATTGCTGAAGATATGAAGGCACAAATAAGTTTTCCGTTGGGTGTTGATCCTATTTTGATTACCGGTGTGAATGATTATAATCTTAGAGTTTTGGAGAGTAATTTCAAGGTTAAAATATACCTTACCCAGAACTCTTTTGTGATAATAGGTGAAGAACAGGATGTTAAGTCCGTTAAGAAGATATTCAATTCCATTTTTGATCTGGTGAGCAGTGATAAAATAGTCTCTGAGGATGATATAGCTTTGCTAATAAGGCAGTATAAATATGAAGATCCTTCCAAGAGCATAGACTTAGATAATCTTTTAGCTAAGGGTGTTGTTGTTTCTAGGAAAAATAAGGTAATAAGGCCTAAGACTATAGGGCAAGCTGAGTACATGAGAGCAATAGAAGAGAATGACATTGTGTTTGGTATAGGGCCTGCTGGAACAGGTAAAACGTATTTAGCAACTGCTATGGCTTTGAATTATCTCTATAGGAACTTGGTTACCAGGATAATCCTGACAAGACCAGCTGTGGAGGCAGGTGAGAGCTTAGGGTATCTACCAGGAAACATAGAAGAGAAAGTAAACCCTTATTTGAGGCCGTTGTATGACTCTCTCTTTGATATGCTTGGGCCTGAGGAGTATTTTTCGCTTATGGAGAAGAACATAGTAGAGATAGCACCTTTGGCTTTTATGAGAGGTAGAACGTTGAACAACTCATTCATAATCCTTGACGAAGCTCAGAATACCACTAAAGAGCAGATGAAGATGTTCTTGACAAGGTTAGGATTTGGCTCAAAGATGGTAATAACTGGAGATACTACCCAGAGCGACTTGCCGAGAAATAAAGAATCTGGATTATTGCACGCTAAAAGGTTGTTTAACAATGTTGCAGGAATAAAGATAATTGAGCTTTCGAAAGAGGATGTTGTAAGGCATGATTTGGTCAAGGAGATAATAAGGATTTACGAGGCGGATGAAGAGGAAAACAAAAATGAACGATAAAGTTATAACTATAGATGGTCCTGTTGGGGTAGGAAAGAGTACAGTTGCGAAGATTTTATCTAGGAAGTTGAATTACACGTATTTAGATACAGGTGCAATGTATAGAGCTTTCTCTCTAAAGGTTTTGGAATCAGGTATAGGAGTTGATGATATAGATAAGATTGTATTACTTACTGAGGGTACAGATATAGAATTTTCTGAGGGAAGGATTTTTCTAGATGGTAGGGATGTATCGGATTTGATTAGAACTAGGGAAGTGGACGACATTGTGTCACAAATTGCTTCTATACCTGAGGTAAGAAAATTCATGAGATCAGCTCAGAGGCGAATAGCGAGTAGAGGCTGTGTAGTTTTAGAAGGTAGGGATTGCGGAACAGCTATATATCCCGAAGCGAAGTATAAGTTTTTTCTAACTGCCTCAGTTGAGGCTAGAGCCAGGAGAAGAATGAATGATGAAAAATACAAAGGTAAATATTTGTCACTTGAGGAGGTAATAGAATCGATAAACAGGAGAGACCAGATTGATATGAATAGGGAGGATTCTCCTTTAAGGGTGCCCGAAGGCTCGATTGTGATCGATACTACGGATTTATCAATAGATGAAGTTGTAAATTTAATTCTTAGCTATATTAGGTGATGATTAGATGATGATTAGAGTGAAATGATGATTTTTCGTATTTTCCCAACAACAAAAGCATTGCTTCCACCTATTGGTATGTTCTTATCTTCTTTCAGAGTTAAAACGAGGAAGTTATTTATCTTCTTTGCTGTGCCTAGTATGATTTCGTTGCCGTAAATGCACATAACCTTGTCGTTGTGCTCAATATTTCTTGATTTTTCGATAATTATTAGAGTTCCTATAGGTAGATCTAGATTTATGTAATTAGAGATCTTGCTTTTTCCTGAGACTTTGAAAATGAAAAATTTTTCTTCATCTTTGTCGTCTAATAAATCCTTAGGTAGGAGGATTGTACCTTCGGGATTTTCTAGTTTTATGCTACTCTTCACTTTTTTACAAGATGTGTATATACTCAGAAGTATATTCTGGGGGATTGAGAAACCAACTTTTTCTGTCAGAGAGATTCCTCTGGGTGTGTTCTTCTTGAGAGATATATAACCTTTTTTGGCTAACTGTTTTAGCCTTTGAAAAACACTTTTTATTGTTATTCTGTTTGCTTTTGCTATTTCTTGATATGTTGGAGGGATGGAATTTTTCTTTATGTACTCTATTATGAACTCCAAAGTTTCATGTTGAGCTTTGGTGAGATCATTCCACATGGCAACAATAAATGATAAAGCATGATATGGGTTTTTTTCATTGTATAGAAGATTTTGTTTATGTTTTTAAAGGGCAGAACTACATATTAGAGTCTTATATTGAAACTTAGGTGTTGTAATTTTATATTTACTTTCGGTATGAAGAGAGTTGGTATAGTGATGGGTACTAAGCCGGCTACTTCGTTTAACTTTTGGGTTCAAGTGGATAAGGATAGGTCTCTCTCCGTCAATGATATTGTCAAGGTGACGTGCGATATACCAGAATATGGTACAGTTCACTTTTATGGTGTTGTTGAAAATGTTGAAAAGGGCTTTGAGGGGTTGGAGTTCGATAGTTGGAATTCTGAGGCTGTGAATGGTATAATACCTTTTGAGAGGTACCATGTAGCTTCCGTTACAATAACGAGAATAATGACGAGCTTGAACAAGGAGGTTTTTGTTCCGCCTAATCCAGGTAGTGTGGTTTATCTGGTTGAAGAGGAAGATGAGAATAAGAAAGCTATGAATATGGATACGAAAGAAAATTTGCTACCGGCAGGAATACTAAACAATGGTGAGGTTTGCTATATAAATTGGGATTTTGTTAATGGCACAAAAGGGGCACATATCTCCGTGTCCGGTATTTCTGGAGTGGCAACGAAAACTTCGTATGCTTTGTTTCTTATACATTCAATGTTTTACTCAAGCAAATTAAGGATTGAGGAGAAGAGAAAAATAAAGGTTTTGGTTTTTAATGTGAAGGGTGAGGATTTATTGCACATAGATAAGCATAATAAGAATTTTGATAAAGCCCATGAGGCTCTGTATAGAAAACTAGGTATTGAGCCAAAACCGTTTGGTGAGAAGGATGTCACTTTCTTTTCTCCTCCGAGGAAAGAAGATTTTGATGTTCCGTGGTCAGATGAAAGGAAGGAGGGAATAAAAGTTTTTAGTTGGTCACTAAGGGACTTTTTCATAAAAGGTTTGATGAAATACATGTTTGATCCTTCGGATATTGATGATAACTTTTATTTTGTGCTAACTCACTTTTCCAAGCGCATGAGTGAATTTGCCAAGGGCAGTCCCGAGGGAGCAAGAGTAGAAGTTGAGATAGGCAAGAAGAAATTTAATATAGACTCTCTTTACAAAGAGGATGAAGATGTAGAGAAGGTGATAGCAAGAATCAAGAGAGGTGAACCGGTGAATATTTCTCTTACTACTCTCTTGGATTTGTATACGTTGAAGGAAGATGAAGATGAAGGAATTAAGTTTAAAGGGGTACTTTTCCCCTCGAATGCTGCACCAGCTACCGTTTCTAAGTTCATAAGGAAGTTTTCAAACGTTTCGAGAAGTATTTACTACATGATAGGTGGTGCTGAGAGTAGGAGAGTTAGTTTTAGTAAGAATGAAGGGCCTGAGGCTGTGGTTGTTAATGTTTCTGATACTATACTTAATAATTATGCTCAGAGGTTTGTTGTTGGTGCTGTTCTTTCGGATATACTTAATATGGATGAGGACAAAGCTGGGTATTTGGATAAAGTCAATGGATATGTGTTCATAATGCTCGATGAGTTGAATAAATATGCACCTTCTGAAGGTGAAAGCCCTCTTAAGAACTTACTCGTTGACATATCTGAAAGGGGTAGAAGTTTAGGTATTATTCTGATAGGAGCTCAGCAGATGGTGAGTCAGGTTGAGCCGAGAATAGTTTCTAACTGTAGCATAAAAGTTAACGGTAGGGTTGACTCAGGAGAACTCGAAAGTAAGTATTACAAGTACTTACCACCAACGTTTAAGGAGAAGGCAAAGAAAATAGCTAGTGGCACTATGATGCTGTATCAGCCGGATGTTGAAGTGCCGCTAGTGATAACATTCCCGTATCCTCCGTATGCTACGAGGGCTCAAGAGGTAAGATCTTTAGAAGAAATTAGAAAGTATGATAACTTGGGGTTACTCTGATGAAGCAAAAAACGAATATACCGAAAAATTTTTCGGGTTTGAAGGTTCTTACTGCTGGTATACCTCTGTCTACTCCTCAGCCTCAAACAATGATAAAAGGGATAGATAGGGTTTTGGAGTTGAATTTAGATGGAATAGAGGTTGAGTTTGTCCATGGAGTAAGAACAAAGGATGAAGAACTAGTAAGGTTCGGAAAGTATGGAAAGGAGAAGGGGGTGGTTTTTACTGCTCATGCACCGTACTACATAAATTTGAATGCCAAAGAAAAAGAGAAGTATGAGAGGAGTAAAGAGCATATAATAAAAACTCTACTTGCTGCTGAGAAAATAGGTGCTTGGAGTGTTGTTTTTCATCCAGCCTTTTACTTGGGAGATGATTCGAAAAGAGTAATGGAGAGAGTTATAACTGCAATTGAGGAAATAAATGGTTATTTAGAATCGATTTCTTTTCCTTTCAATGTTTGGCTTAGGCCTGAAACAATGGGTAAACCTACACAGTTTGGTTCGCTCGAAGAGATAGTGGAAGTGTCAAAGCATTTCCCTAACGTACTACCTTGTGTAGATTTTGCACATCTCTATGCTAGGAGTATAGGAGGATATAATGATGAGAAGGAGATATTCGGTATTTTTGAGTATATAGGTAATGAGTTAGGTGAATTTGCTTTGAAGAATATGCATATGCACATAAGTGGTATGGAGTATGGTAGTAAAGGTGAAAAATATCATGTTACGTTTGAAGAAAGTCGATTTCATTACGAATATGTTATAAGGGCAATAAAGTATTTTGGTGTTGAGGGAGTGATAGTTAGTGAAAGTAGTAATGTTGAATATGACGGAATCATTATAAAAAATTACTACACTAAGTTGGGAGAATGATATGCCTGAGATGCCACAAATGAAGAAAATACCTGTTGAGGAACTTAAGCCTGGAATGGTATTTACCAGGACTGTGTTTGGCGATAACTATGAAATTGTTGCCGAGCCTAATACTCCAATAACTTCTAAAGACATAGAAAACTTAAAGAAAAAGGGGGTTAAGTTTGTTGAGACTACTGGTGAACTCAAGGGAATTGTGAAAATTCAGGAAGAGGTGCCCTTGGTTGATAAGGTTGAGTCGTCAGCAAGAGAGTTAGTGACATTCTACAAGTCGTTAGTTGATAGCGTGGAGAGCATATACACGAATTACAAAGTTAACAAAGAGATATTACCTGAGAAAGTTGTGAATGTGGTTGAGAAGATAATTACCAAAATTTCGGAAGTGGGTGATAAGAACGTATTTTTGAATTTGATAAACATCGTTGATAAGACTAAGTACTTATCAACTCATGTTCTTAATGCGACAATACTTGGGCTACTCCTAGGTAAAGAGATGAGTTATCCCGAATCTAAACTCAAATTGCTTGGTACTGGAATCTTGCTGATGGATATAGGTATGGTTTTTATACCTATGAGTATACTAGAGAGAGAAACAAAGCTAACAGATGAGGAGTACAACAAGATAAAAACGCATACTGTTTTGGGGTATAAGGCGGTGGTGCAAGAAAACAATATGTCTCCGGAGGTTGGTAGGGTTTGCTTGGAACATCATGAGAGGTGGGATGGTACAGGTTATCCAAGAGGATTACAGAAACATCAGATATCTGAGTATGCTAGAATTGCTTCGATAGTCGATACATACGAGGCTATGACAAGAAAGAGAGTATACAGAGATAGAATGATGTCATTTGAGGCCATGAGAGCAATACTTGCAGAGGGTAGTACGAAGTTTGATCCTGATATACTTAAGGTTTTCCTCAGGATGATGTCGGTATATCCTGTTGGATCGTATGTGATGCTTAATACTAGAGCTATAGCTAAAGTGATATCTTCTGATCCTATATCACCTTTCAGACCTGTGGTTAAGGTTGTGTATGATGAATTCGGGACAAAAATAGATGATGGCGAGACAATAAAACTCTCCGAAGAGTCCAAAATATTCATTGTTAGGCCTGTGAAGGAAGAGGAACTGAAATGAAGGTAATAGTTGATGCTAGGAACGTTACTAGGACAGGAATTGGTACTTATACAAAAAACTTGGTTAAAGGACTTCTGGAATGTAAGAGATTGCCATTAGATATTGCTTTAGCTGGGAAGCCAGAAGACATAGAAAGGTCCTTTGGTAGAGATGTAAAGATCATTCCTTTATCGGATTCTATATACTCTCTTAGGGAGCAGGTGGATACGTTTTTCATGGAACTTAGGAGTAAGGGAGATTTTGATTTGGTACATTATCTAAATTACAACAAATCCTTTTTTTCTGTTATGCCTTATGTTGTGACTGTACATGACTTAATACAATTCAGGTTTGGTTATTCAAGTAAGGTTAAGCAAGTTTTGGGTAAAATGGTTTTACAGAATACTGTCAAAAATGCTAAAGCGGTGATATGTGTGTCAAATTTTGTAAGAAATGAATTACTTGACTTCTGCAAAATTGACGAAAGCAAGGTTTTTGTTGTATACAATCCTGTACCGAAAATTAGTTATAGTGATAGTGAAGAGGAAGATAATTTTACGAAGCCTTTTAAGATCTATGTTTTATGTGTTGGTAATAGGAAGCCTCACAAAAACTTTGGTGTGGTTGTGAGAGCTTTGGAGTTACTCAAGGATAAGTATCCGGAATTAGGATTGGTGATAGTAGGGAAGAAATTTGAGGAGTACGATTATTTGGATAAGCTAGTTGAGGCTTCTCAAGTCAGGGAAAGGGTGCTTCTTCTAGAAGGTGTACCTTATGCTTATCTTTCTTTTCTTTACAAAAATGCTATTTTGACTGTGTCTCCTTCTCTTTATGAAGGGTTTGGATTTGTTCCGTTTGAAAGTTTAAAATTTGATACTTTACCTTTGATATCTGATATACCGGTTAGCAGAGAATTGTTTTTTAGTATGGATGAAGATGTGTTTTTTGATCCTCATTCACCTACAGATTTAGCATCGAAAATTGAGTTATTTATGAACAACGACGAGTTAAGGGATAAGAAGAAGAAATTACTGAGCAAATATCTAGATTATTATTCGTTTGAGAGATTCATAGATGGTGTGATTGAAGTATATGAGAGGTGCTTTGATTAGAATGGTTCTCGTTATTTTTCAGTTGATAAGAGACAACCTTTGAAACCCCCTTTTCTTCCATTGTTACACCGTATATTGTGTTACATATGTCTAGTGTCGATTTATTGTGTGATATTATTATAAACTGAGTTTTACTTTCGAATGCTTTTATTAGCCTTTTGAACCTTTCGTTATTTTCATCATCCAAAGGTGCGTCCACCTCGTCAAGTATGACGAGAGGTGTGTTGTTTATCATCAGTGCTGAGAAAATCAGTATTATGCTTACTAAGGCCTTTTCTCCACCTGACAATAAAAGTATGTTTTTTATCTTCTTACCTGGTATGTTTACTATGAATTCTATTCCTCCTTCAACTAAATCGTCATTGTCTAATTCTATCTTTACCCCTCCGCCACCAAAGACTTCTTTGAATACGTTAGTTATGACTTCTTCTACCTTTCGTATAGAAGAAGAGATTATTGTCTCTATTTCTTTGTTTATTTCGGATATTACACCTTCTAGTTTTTCTTTGCTTTGTAGGAGATCATCGTAGTTAAATTTAAGGAACTTATATCTTTCTTCTACTTCTGGTAGTTCTTCGATTGCAGAGAAGTTGATGTTCCCTAGGTTGTTTATTTCCTTCTTGAGATTTTCTAGCTTTCTTTGATATTCCTCTTGTTCGAAGTCTTCCGGCAGTTCAAAAGTTTCAATGTTTGAGGCGTATTTTTCGAAAGTACTGTTTTTTACTTTTTCTATTTGGTTATTGGTGATTTCTATTTTCCCGATTAGCTCATGTAAAATTTTGTTTTTGTTTATTTCCTCGTCCTTTAGTGCGTTGATCTCTTTTACGTAGTTCTTAAAAACTTCGTTTAGTTCTTTGGCTTTGAAGGAGTGTTCCCCTATTTCCTTGAGGAGTTCATCCTTTATGTTTTTGAGTCTAGAAATTTCTTCTTCTCTTGCTGGAAGTAGAAGCTTTAGATCTTCTACACTTTTCATGTGTTCTTTTTTTTCATTTTCTATCTTGCTTAATCTTGTGGAGATTTCTTTTACTTCTTTTTCTATGTTATCCATCCTATTTGAAATATTTTCTTTTTCGGTTTGTGCCTTTATTAGAGAGTTTTGAAGCTGGTTGAGTTCTATTTGTTTTTTACTAATCTGATGCTTGAGTTGGTTTATAGAGTTGTTAATTGGATTAGGATCTACGTTTTTTGAAATTTCTTCAATAATTTCTCTTAGCTTGGATGTTGGTTCCTCTTCGTTTGATTTTAGTATGGTTGGAATGCAGGTGATATATGCACTGTTATAATCATTTAGGGTTTCTATGGTATTTTTTACTATTTCCGTTTTTCTTTTGCTTAGGCTATCTCTTTTCATTTTTAGTTTTTCTAGTTCATTGTATTTGTAGGTTAGTTCTTCTTCGTAGGAAGTAATATTTTGCTCTAAGGTTTTAAACTCTCTTTCTAGGAATAAGTATTCCTTTTCTAGAGAAAGGAGATTTTTCTCTATTGTATTCAATTTTTCGGTTAGTTCTGAAAGATGTGTCTTTTTGTTTTCTACATCTTCGAGCAAAGTTTCCAGTTTTGATCTTAGCGATGATATTTCTTTGTCTATTTTCTCCCTTTTTATGAAAAAGTCACCACTTATGGAAGATGGTAGTAAAGATAAACTATTTAATAGTTCATTAGCTGAATCCTTTATCTCTTTTGCTATTTTTGCTGGTTCTGGAGAATTGGCTATTAGGTTACATTTGTTTATTATGAGTTCGGAGATTTCCTTGGCTCTTTTTATGAAGTTACCTACAATTATTGCGTTCCTTCCAATTTCTTTTGAAAACTCGTCAAATAGCTTTTGTGATTCGTTGGTGAGTTCTTTGATCATGCTTTGGGTTTCTTTTATTACGTCACTTGATGTAGCTATGTACTTTTTGAGTTGGGTTATTTGTTCTTTTAGTTCTTCTTTTTGCTCTCTCAGGTTTTCAATTTCGATATCTTTATTTTTCTTTTGAACCTCAACTTCTGAAAGATTACTTTTGAGATCAGAAATTTTATTGGCTAGAGATGAGATTTCTATTTCTATTTCTGTTTCCCTTGATAAGGTGGTACTGATTTCGCTTTCAACGATTTCTAGGTCTTTGAGTGCTTTGTTGCAGAAGTTTACCAATTCGTAGATTTTTGATCTTTTTTCCTCGTTTAGAGTTAGTTCCTTATTCAGATTTTCTATTTCTTCTTCCAAATCTGATATCTTTTTTGATATTTCTGGGGTGGTTTCAAGAATTTTTGAAAGTTTTGAGCTGATAGCTTCCTTTTCTTCTAGGAGAATTTTTTTCCTTGTCTCTAGGTTCTCTTTTTCTTTTTCTAGTGAATCTATGAGATGGTTGTTGAATTCTATTTTCGACAGTATTTCTCTTTTTTCTACTTCTTTCTCGCTGAGATTTCTTTCAATTTCGCTTAATTTTCTCCTCTTTTCTTCTAGTATTGCTGAGCATGTTTGTAATTTATTGTCAACGTCTTTTATTTCTGTTTCGATTTTGGCAATTTTATTTAGAATCTCTTCGATTTCTTCTAACGCTTTGCTTTTTTCTTTTTCTAGGTTATTTAGCTTTTGTTTGTACTTTTCTAGGTTGAACTTACTGATGGCTTTGTCGTATAGTTCTATTTGGTTTTGGAGTTCCTTGTATTTTTTAGCTTTTTCTGCTTGTTCTCTAAGTTTGAAGTATTCTCTTTCCGTTTGCTCAAGAGAAATAAAGATTTTCTCTAAGTCGAGTAGTATTTCTTTTAATCTTTTTTCGGCTTCTCCTTTTTTGAATTTGGCTTTTGATATTCCTAGTAATTCGTCAATATAGTTTCTTTTTTCGGATGGGTCACCTACTATGAGTTTATCGACTTCATCTTGGCCAATTATTGAGTATCCTTCTTTACCGAATCCTGTGCCTAAAAAGAGGTTAATGACATCCTTGACTCTAGCTTCTCTTCTGTTGATAAGCGTCTTTGTTTCACCTGATCTATAGTATCTTTTTGTTATTTCTACTTCGTCCATGGGTATGGGTAGTATTCTAGTTGAGTTATCGAATAGGAGCGAAACTTCAGTTACGCTTAGGGGTTGCCTGTACTGTGAGCCTGAGAAAAGTATATCTTCAAAGCCAGAGCTTCTTAGAGTTTTTGGGCTATTTTCCCCGAGACACCACCTTATTGCATCAACTATATTGCTTTTACCACTGCCATTGGGGCCAACAATACCCGTAATTGTTGAAATGAATTCTATTTTTGTCCTATCAGCGAATGACTTAAATCCAAAGAGTTCTATTTTCTTTAGGAAAACTGGCATACTAACTTAGTATGTATCTTCTGACACTTTCAACGAGTTTTTCTGCTTCTTTCTCGTATTCCTCGATTTTCGATACATCATTGTCAAACTTGCTGAAGAAATATACTTTTAACTTTGGTTCTGTTCCAGATGGCCTAACTATGAACTTGTTTTGTCTTTCTAGGTTTATTATTATTACATCTGATTTTGGCAAGTCGGTAACATATTCCTTAACTTCGCCCGTTGCAAAGTCCTCTATTGTCCTATTTTTGATGTCTATTCTTGTTAGTGGCTTTAGCCCGTTGAATTCTGGTAGTTTTTCTTTCCTTAGCTTGTTAGCTATTTCATTCATTCTTTTAAGTCCTTCTATTCCTTCAAGTTCTATTGATTCTAATTTCTCAATGTGCACTCCGTACATTTTATATATCTCGTGCAGATAGTCTTTGAGTGTTAAGCCTCTCTTTTTAAGATCTTCAACCATTAAGCTTATTATACATGTCGATATTACTGAGTCCTTATCTCTGACATCTGTGCCGTAGAGGTAACCTATGCTTTCTTCACATCCAAATATAAACTTTTTCTTGCCTTCAAATTCTCTTATCTTTTCTCCGATGTACTTGAAGCCAGTTAGCGTAAGGTACGTTTCAACTCCGTAGTTCTGGGCAATTTTTTGAATTAGATCTGTTGTTACTATCGTTGTTACGACGAAACCGTTTTCGGGTAATCTTCCTTTTCTAAGGAGATTAGATAATATCCAGTTTAGCATCATCGAAGCTAGCTGATTACCAGAAAAGAGTGTTATCTTACCGTTTTCGTTTATTCCTGCTCTTACTCTATCGGCATCAGGATCAGATGCGAAAAGCACATCAGCACCAACCTTTTTAGCCAGCTCTATGCTGCCTATGAATGATTTGTCGTCCTCGGGGTTTGGAGAAGGAACTGCGTTGAATGTACCGTCAGTTGTTGTTTCTTCCTCAACCAGATGTATGTTTTCAAATCCTATGTACCTTAAAGCGTCAGGTGTTAGATTTATTGATGTTCCGTGTAAAGGTGTATAAACTATCTTAATGTTATTTCTGTAGGAGGTATCGTCAACATCGTAGATTTCACTTAAGTTGACTTTCATTACCTTTAGATAGGCTTCTTTTAATTCCTCTAGAACGCAGTGTAATTTTGTTGAATTTTTTAGTTCTTCGTCAGATATAGTTTTTACTTTAGAAATATGATCTATTTTGTATACTTCGTCAATTATTGCTTTGTCGTGTGGGGCTACAACTTGCGCACCGTCATCCCAATAAACTTTGTATCCGTTGTATTCTGGTGGGTTGTGTGATGCTGTTATGATTATCCCGAAGTCTGCTTTGTAGTACCTGATTCCAAAAGAGGAGAATGGGGTAGGCATAGGTACTTTCAAAATGTAGACATCGACATCGTTAGCAATCAAAACTTTAGCTGCTTCTATGGCGAAATCATAAGAATTTTTCCTTGTATCATATCCTATAAGACATGAGAGTTTTTTGTTAGGTTTGACACTTTTTACGTAGTTGACGAGTCCCTGGGTGGCGAACATAATAGTGTACTTGTTTATCCTGTTTGTACCTATAGCCATTTTGCCGCGCATTCCGCCAGTTCCGAACTCTAGTTTTTTGTAGAACCTGTCCTCTAGCTCTTTCACATTTCCTTCATCAACTAACCTTTGTATTTCCTCTCTCACGTCATCACCAAAGTTTAGCCAGGTGTTTAAGTTTCTTTTTGCCTCTTCGGAAAGATTCAAATCTTCAACATTGATTCTTTTTACCATACTTTTAACCCCAAAGATAAGATGAAAGAAAATTATTAATTCACTTACTGATTAATTTCAATTTGGTTAGATGGCTGTTGGATGTTGTATTGCTTTCTGTTCAAAGGAATGATACTATGAAGCATTGTTTTGTTCGAAGTACCAGCTTTGGGATATTTTTTAAATGATATTTTCAGAGATGGAGGGAATAGATATTCCCCTTAAGTTTTATATTGTGGTATATTTCTTTACTATTTCTAATGAGTTTTGGAAGACTGTTATGATGTCTGACTCATCTAGTCCTGCACCTTTAAGTATTTTTATTGCCATTTCGTCAGAGATTAAGTTTTCTGGGGAGTGGGTATCTGTGTTTATTACCATTTTTACATTGTGTTTCTTACACAGTTTTGCGACGTGTCCGTTTGTTATTGAGTGTCCCTTTCTTGCTGTGATTTCAAGGTATTTTTGGTTTTCTTTAGCTAGGATCACATCTTCTTCGGATATTAATCCTGGATGGGCTAGTATGTCGACATATTTACTTTTTATTGCTTCTCTATTTGTTCCTGGTTCAACTGGTTCGACGATCGTTTCTCCATGAACAACTACGATTTTCGTTCCTAGCTTTTTAGCAAACTCGGCAATTTCGTTTATGTAATGGGGTGGTACGTGAGTTATCTCGATTCCCGGCAAAACGATTATGTCAGTATAGTAGTTTTTTGATTCTTCGCAGAACTTGACTATTTCCTTTACGACTATTTCAACGTTGGATATATCAACGTGATCCGTTATTGCCATTGCTGTGTATCCAGCTTTCCTAGCTCTTTGGACTAACTCGTTCGGGGATAGTTCTCCATCACTCAAGAAAGTGTGCATGTGTAAGTCTATCATAGTTTAGTACCTTACACCATTTTGAATGTAATGCTTCATTTTTTTCCATCTTCCTGATTATTGAGAAAGTTCGAATTTTTTGTATTTACTCTGGCGAGATTATTTTAATGAGTATCATTTTTAAAGAGAGGCTTAGCCTCTCTTCTATTTTGTCTAATTCCTTTGGAAATAGTTCTTTACAAATTTTTATAAAAATCTTGTAAATTTCTTATCGATATTCGTTTAATATTCATGTTATGAAGAAATATAGAGTTTTATTTTTGTGTGTTCAGAATGCTGGTAGGAGTCAGATGGCTGAGGCTTTTGCTAGAGAGCTTTTAAGCGATGTGATTGAGCCTTATAGTGCAGGTTCTAGGCCTGCTAATGAGGTGAATCCTTTGGTTGTTGAAGCTATGAAGGAAGTGGGTATTGATATTTCTGATAGGAGACCTAAAGGATTTGATGATTTGCCCAAAGGGATGATTTTTGATTTTGTTGTTAATATGGGGTGTGGCGATAGTTGTCCTTATTACCCTTCTAGAGGTACTATTGATTGGAGTATACCTGACCCAAAGGATAAAAATCTTGATGAGGTAAGAGAAATAAGAGATTTGATAAAAAATAAAATCACTGAGCTAGGTGACTATCTCAGAGCACTTTCTGATAATAGATAAGGTTAAGTTTGATCTTCATTTGCCCATCTCTATCGTTGGAAAGCCAATCTTTAACCTATTTTGTTGAAATGTTTATAAAGTAGTTCTATAATAGATTTTAGGAGAAGGTATAATGAGCAGCGGTTTCGATACTAGTCAAATAATAACGGTTGATTATCTAAAAGATGGAATGGTTTTGAGTGGCCCTCTTTATGATATGAAGGGAGGCTTTCTGTGGCCTGCTAGAGTGCCCATAAAACAGGAATTCATTGATAGGTTGAAGAGTTTAGGTATAACTGAGCTTACTTATAGACCTATTTCTGTGGAGACAACTGTTAGTAAGAGCCAAGTTAGTGATCCAATGATTTCTGAGGAAACTCAAAGGAAGGTTTATAACAGTTTTGCTAATGTTGTTTGGGATGTTGCTAATAATTCTACTCCTAGATTGGATAAAGCTAAAGAATCTATAGATGATGTTGCTAGGGAGATAAGAATAGGTATTGGTAAAACAATTAATTTGGTTGATTTAAAAAGTCATGATGAGTATTCTTACGTTCATGCGGTGAACTGTAGTTTGCTTGCTACCTTGGTAGCTACAAAGTTCGGTTTTACTTCTGATAAAGTATGCGCTGTAGGTGTCGGAAGCCTTTTGATGGATATAGGTAAGATCAAAATTCCTTCATCGGTTCTTAATAAAAAGGAGCCTCTTACATCTATAGAGATAGAGAGTATCCGAAAGCACCCAATAATAGGGTATCAGTTGATAAAAGATTCTCCAGAGATTGATAACATAGCTAAAAGGATAGTTCTTATGCATCATGAGAGACTTGATGGTAAGGGGTATCCTTTGGGAATTACGGGAGATAAGATAGAGGTATACACAAAGATAGCTTCGATATGCGATGCTTTTGATGCGATGACTACTGAAAGACCTTATAGGCCACCATTACCAATTAGAGTTGCGATTGAGGAGATACTTAAGGAGGCAGGTACTAAATTTGACCCTGAAGTAGCTCTTCGATTTGCTATAGAGATATCGAAGGTTTACAAGATTCAGTCTCCTTTGACTGAGAGTTCTGTTGTTCAGCTTTCGACAGGGGAGATAGGGATAGTTCTTAGATTACATTCAGATTATGATATGATGCCGGAAGTGCTTATTGTTCTTGATGCTTATGGTAATCCATTGAGAAATATGGTTTCTGTTGACCTTATTAAAGATTCGGTTGCTAGGAAAGTGTCTAAAATTATTTATGATATTTCTCTAATACTAAAGGTTAAATCTTTAGCGGGTAGTAAGATCAAGTAGTTCATTTATAGAGATTAAAACAGGGTACTGCTTAGTACGGGAATTTTTTTAGCGCAATTCTAGGGAAGGTGATAAAATTATATTTCCTACTTTATAATTTCTTGTCTATGGGTAGAAAGAAGGAAGAAAAGAGGAAGAAGACTATTAAGGAAGTCATAATTGAAAATCTTAAAGTTTTGGGTGAGGCTTATTTAATAGCTTTTGTTATAAGGCTTTTGCTTTTGGAGGCTTTTGCTATACCTACGGGCTCTATGATACCTACTATAATGGAGGGCGATAGAATTATAGTTATTAAGCCTACTTATGGTATAAATTTCCCCATAGTTAATGTGAAGTTGCCAGGTTTTTATGAACCGCAGAGAGGTGATATTGTTGTCTTCAAAAATCCAACTTATAGGTCGCCGGGTATTGTTAGAGAGCTTATAACGTTGCTTACCTTTTCGGTTGTCAATGTTGATAACGAGCCGAAATACTTTGTGAAGAGAATCATAGGTGTTCCTGGTGATACAATTGAACTTAGAGACAATGAACTTTATATAAATGGCCAGAGGGTTGAGAGAGAATTTTTGAGAGATGATGGATACTGGAAATATTACAAAGAGATGGATTGGGTCATTAGGGTGAAGAGTAGATATTTCCATGACGATGGGATAATGAGGGATTTTTCTATATCAAATCTTATTATTTTGTATGATAATACGTATAGGTCTATGATGATGTCTTATGGACTTCCTGAGAGAGCATTGCCAAATTTAGAATACTTTAAAGGAGACTTGGGGAGAGTTAAAGCTTCCATTCTTAGCAATAGGATACCTGAAGGTTATTATCTTGCCATGGGTGATAATAGAGATGAAAGTAGCGATAGTAGGTACTGGGGATTGGTTCCAGAGAAGCTATTGATTGGTAAGGGGGTATTTAGGTTTTGGCCTCCAAGTAGGATAGGAGTACTTAGGTAGGAATTATTTTATCATACTTAGGAATTCGTCAAAGAGATATCTGGAGTCGTGTGGTCCTGGCCCTGCTTCTGGGTGATATTGAACTGCCATTATGTTCTTTGATTCGCAAATTATTCCCTCTACTGACTTATCGTTGAGGTTTATATGGCTTATTTCTACATCTTTAGGTAGGGAGTTTGGGTCAACTGCAAAACCATGGTTTTGAGATGTTATTTCTATCTTCCCGGTTCTTAGATTTTTTACAGGGTGGTTTACCGCATGGTGCCCAAATTTTAACTTGTATGTTTTACCACCTAGAGCTATGCTTATAAGCTGATGCCCTAGACATATTCCGAACATTGGGTACTTCCCAATTAGTTCTTTTATGAGTTTCACAGCATGCAGTGTCGCTCCTGGATCACCTGGCCCGTTAGATATGAATATACCGTCTGGCTTCATGCTTGTTATTTCATCAACAGTTGCAGTGTACGGCATTATTGTGACTTTTGCTTTTCTTTCAGCGAAGAGCCTGAGAATGTTCCATTTTATTCCGTAGTCAAGTGCTACAATGTTATATAGTGGGTTCTCTACATTTATCACTGTATGGGGTTCCCTAGATGATACCTCAACTGATAGATCTAATCCTATCATGTCAGGTAGTTTTTGCACCTCTTCTTTGAGTTCTTCTATTCTGTCAATTTTATCTGAGATTATGCCCATCATTGCGCCATAGCTCCTTATGTGTCTTGTGAGTTTTCGTGTATCTACTCTGTCTATCGCTACTATTTTGTTTTCTATGAGGTACTCTCTTAGTGATTTCTCGGCATCTGAATTGCTGGGGTACGGTGATATCTCTCTCATTATGAGGCCACTCACTTTTGGTGAGTCAGATTCTACATCAAAGCTATTTACTCCGTAATTGCCAATATGGGGATATGTCATTACGACTATTTGTCTGTGATAAGATGGATCAGTGAGTATTTCTTGATATCCTGTCATGCCAGTGTTGAATACAACTTCGCCCCATGTCTCACCTTTGTAGCCTACGAATCTTCCTAGGAAATAGGTACCATCCTTTAAAACTAGTAAAGCATTTCTTCTAAAGTCTTCCATGACAAGAAATTCTAAACAATTTTGTTGATCTTATTCCACATAACTATATTTGCTTGTTTAAAGCGTTTTAGTGAAATTCTGGTGTTTAAGGTATCTTGTGTCACGGTTTCTGTTAACGCATTTTTAAGTGATGGGGTAGCTATGAACTATGGCAAGTTACATTTTGTTGAAAATTTTGTTAATAGTTTTTTACCTTCATATAAGGAGGATAAGAGGTATGAGTAGGAAAGTTTCAATTTTCTTTTTATTATTTTCTTTGCTTATTGTTGGTGCTTTGTATGCTCATTCTGATGAAGTGGAAAAGGTATTTAGTCCTGAGATTGCGAAGGTGCATCCACCTTTTACTCATTTCGGTATAGCTTTTCCGGTTTCATTGCTAGTGTTAGAGATTTTGTATATCATTTTGAGGAAGAGGCCAGATTCTATTGAGTTTACTTTTGTCGTTTTGGCTTTTATTGGTGCGCTTTTGGCATCAATTTCGGGTTATTATGTTTACACACATATTGATGAAGAAAGTTTGTCAAAAGAAGGTCATGAGTTACTTGAGACACATGAATTATTGGGGTTTTCTCTAACATTTTCTTACTTATTAGTTTTGGTTCTTAGGGTACTTTATTCACTTATTAAGGATGAGGCTAAGAAGAATTTTATAAGATGGATTTATTTGTCTATAGTTTTACTGTCAGTGTTATTAGGATTTTTCCAAGGGTACTTAGGCGGAGAATTGGCTTATGGGGGATTAAGTTAGATTTTTAGAATTGATCGAATGTTGCTAAGTTTTTGTAATTGAGAGTATTTTGAGTGTTTCGATGGTATAGGTTAGTGATTTTACAAGTTACTGGGATCATGGTTATTTGACTAAATAATGGTTTTCAGATGGACTTCTTAAGAAAGTGTGATTTGCCGTGATCCCATTTAAATCCTCCTCTATTACTTAAGGATGCTAATACATTTTTTGAACATTTATATATCTTTTCATAAGTTTAAGTACAGGTGCTTTAAGCACAAGTTCTTTGAGTACACTTGTCTTAGATGTAATTTTTGAATATAGCTACTCCTGTATTTATTGAATTTTTTGCTGAGTTGAATTTAAAATTGATTTACAGAATATATATTCCGAAAATATCCAAGAGGCTTTTATGCCAGAGAATTTTGTTCCTTCTTATGGAATAATAAAGGGAAGGTTTAAAGCTTTAGGTACTAATACCTTTGGATTGTTTTTTGTTTCTTTTAATCTCCTTTCGAAAGTTCTAGAAAAGATCCAAGTGGCATCCTCGCACTTTAGTTCAATATACGAGAATTCGCCTCAAATGCCTTGGCATGAGTTTGAGGAAAGGATAATAAACATAAAGTGGCGTGGTGAGTATTCTATAAATATAACTAACGATATCCAGAAAGCTGTAGATTATGAGTTGAAATCAAAAGAAAGGACTGATGAGATAATATATTATTTGACTAAGGGTACGGTTCCTAAGCTTTCTGAGTTTTTCCAAAATATACTTCAGAGGCCGACGGGAGATAAGAATGTAACTGTTGACCTTGAGGTTGAATTGGTGAGCCAGGAGGAAGTTGAGGAAGTAAACATAAAAAGGACTAAGAAGGATTTAGAAAAGAAGGTTTCTTCAACGACTCCACAGCAGCAACAGGCACAAGATGACTTTAACCTTCCTCCTAATTCTATTGTTTTGGAGTCTGCTCTCGTTTTGTCTCCTATAACGGGTGTTCCTGTTTATGAGCTTAGGCCAGGTGATAAAGTTTTGACAAGGATAACAGAGAAGACTCAAAGAGGCCAGTATTTCAAAGAACTTTTGGGAGCTATAGATAAAAGCACAAATGAGGAGAAACCTGTTCCTGCTACCGTTGAACAAGTTAAAGTTTTGGGTAAAAATTACGTTATACTGACTAGTATAGGTCCGGGTATATATTGCAGATCTGTTGAAGAGGATAACGTTAAAGTTAAGAAATATGAAGGAGAAATGTTGAAGACTACCACAGGTCTTCTAGGAGCTGAGCCTGAGGTTAGAGAAATTAATGACAAAACATCGAATTTGTTGATAATTATAGGGATTACAACTGGTACATTGATTCTTATTGCGTTAATACTTATGTTATTAGGTTTCTTCTAGTATGAGGTTATATAAGTTTTCAAGAAAAACTTTAGAAACTGATATAGAGCTTGAGGTTAATCTTGATGGGGAGGGTGCTTTTTCGGGTTCCACAAGTATAGGCTTTTTTGACCATTTGATTAATACGCTTTCCAAACACTCTGGAGTGGATGTGAAAATATTTAAGTGCCAAGGTGACACTCATGTTGATTTTCATCACCTTATTGAGGATTTTGGGATAGTTTTGGGAGTATGTTTTAGAGAGGCTTTGGGAGATAAGAGAGGGATAAAGAGGTTTGGTTTTTCTTCGGTTCCTCTTGATGAGGCACTCTCTAACGTTTCGCTAGACATAAGTGGCAGAAGTTTTTTGTATGTTTCTACAGAGTACCTTACAGGTAGTATTAGGGATTTTGACATGGAGTTAATAGAAGTTTTCCTTTCGGCTTTCGTTAGAGAGGCTAGGATAACTCTACATGTTGATGTTGTGCGAGGTTTTAATAAGCACCATATAGCAGAATCTATTTTTAAGGCTTTGGGTGTAGCAATAAGAGAAGCGGTGAAGATAGAGGGAGGTGTGCTACCTTCTACTAAGGGGACACTTTAACATTTATGAGCTTCAATGAAGCGGTCCAGTATATATATTCTCTCACAAACCTTGAGGTATCAAGAGATAAGAGAATTCCAGAGAGTAGTGTAGATAATATAAAGAAAGCTTTAGGGTACCTTTTAGTAGACTTTGCTTCTGTTCCTACGTTCCACATAGCCGGAACGAAAGGTAAAGGTACTGTCTCGACAATAGTTGCTTACCTGATTTCTAAAAAGAGTAGAGAGGTTGGTCTTTTTACCTCGCCACACTTTCTTTCAATAACTGAAAGGATCTCTATTTTTAGAAATGGTGAAGTTTTTTATATAACGCAGGAGGAATTTGAGAATATTTACCTTAAGGTTAGAAGAGCTAAGGAGGAACTTCGTGTTGACCTTACTACGTTTGATTTTCTTACAGTGATGGCAATGGTTTATTTTGTCTCTAAAAAGGTTGATTACGTAGTTTTGGAAGTTGGTTTGGGAGGTAGGCTTGATTCTACAAACTTTTGTGTTCCTAAGGTTTGTGGTATAACTCTTATTGACTATGACCATACAAAAGTTTTGGGTGATACGCTTGAGAAGATAGCATACGAGAAGTGTGGCATAATAAAGAGTAGTGTTCCCGTGGTGTCAATGTATCAAAAAGGATCGGTTAGGGAGGTAATTTCAAGTGTAGCCATGGAGAAGGGATCAAAGCTTATTTTTATTGACGACGTTTATAAGTTAAAGGAGGTTAATGTTTCGAGAAAAGGCACTTTTGCTAAAGTTGAGAATCTGGTTGATGGTGTAATTTTTGATGTAAGTACAAATTTGGTAGGTGAGTATTTTGTATGGAATATACTTATGGCTTTCGAGATGATTAAGGAGGTTATACCTATTGAGTATTCGTTTTTAGTGAATGTCGATCTACCGATAAGAGGAAGGTTCGAGGTTATTAAGAGAGAACCTTTTGTTGTTTTTGATGTTGCTCACACTCCTTTATCAATTGAAAAATCAATTTTGACATTTATTGGTTTAGCAAGCACTCCTAGAGTGCTTGCTATATCACTTCTCAAGGATAAGGAAATTGATAAGATTTCTAGGGTTCTTTTTAGTTTTGAAAAAGAGTTTAAGGAGATTTACATTTTAAAAATTGATGATCCTAACGATGGAAGTGAGGTTTTAAAAGAGAAGTTAAGCCTTTTGGGAATTAAAACTTTAGTTATTGATAGTGTTGGGCAAGTTCCGGAAGTTAATACTCTTTTTATAGGTTCTTTTAGGTCTTATGGTTTAGTAAGGGGAGGCTTAGCCTCCCTTTAGTTACTATTTTAGCTTTTTGTGGCAGAACCACCAATCGAAGCATTCGATTTCTCCAGCTTTAGCTTTTTCTAATCTTTCGTTTGCTGTTTTTATGTCTTTGGCTGGTGGTATTATTACGTTGTCTTTTATTAGTTCGTTATTTGGCCAGTTAGCTGGCATTGCTACATTGTTTTGGTCTGATATTTGCATTGCTTCGACTGCTCTTATTATTTCGTCAATGTTTCTGCCAAGTTCTTGTGGATAGTAGAGAATGATTCTTATTTTACCATTGTTATCAACTACGAACACTGCTCTTACAGTGTTTGTTCCTTTTGCAGGGTGGATTAAACCAAGCTTATCTGCTACTTCTCCGGTATCAGCAATGATGGGGAATTGAATTTCTACACCTAGTTTCTCCTTTATCCATTCTACCCACTTAATATGAGAGAATACCTGATCAACACTCAAACCTATAAGCTCACAATTCAGTGCCTTGAATTTTTCGTATTTCTTTTGGAAAGCAACAAATTCCGTGGTACAGACAGGTGTGAAGTCTGCAGGATGGCTGAAAAGCACGAACCATTTTCCTGCGAAGTGTTTCGGTAACTCAATCACACCGTGTGTTGTTTGAACAGTCATTGATGGAAAATCATCCCCTAAAAGTGGGATTCCTTTTTGATTTACATGTTCCATAACACACCTCCTTAGTATTGTTTAATGTTTGATAGTGTAAAATGTTTTGTGAAGTACTTGTTGAAAATTTAACGTAGTAAAGGTTTAGGTTAGTTTGCTTTAATTTTGTTTTTTTGGTAAAGTTTTTTAATATATTTATAAATATGTCTTTTAAAAGTATCACGATAGATAGTGTGATGCCGCAAATTGTAAGAAAGGAGAATGATTTTGTTGTTTTTATGAGTGGCTTTCTGGGTAGGAATGTTCAGGGGTATGAGTTTCCAGAGTTTGCCGAAGAGAAAGAAAAAAAGAATGTTATTAAGTTGCTTACTCCTTTCGTATCGAAGCTTTCTATTGTAGACAGGGTTGTTGATCTTAGTAGAATACTTAAGGATGACATAGCACTTTTGGGGCTTATCGATAGAGAGATAATAGATGATGACATTCTTAGGATAATGACACCTCAGAATATTTCCTCTATCAGGATAATTGCTAGCGAAAACTATGATATCTGGTTCTTTTTGAATTTTTCGGAGCATTTCTTGGTTAGGTCTACGGTTATAGGTAATGGTTTTGAGAGCATATATAATAAGCTCAACGATATTGCAATACTTTTTGATGAAGAGTTTGTGCCTATGTTTGATAAGAGTTATGGATTCATAACTTCTGATTTATCTCTTGTTGGACATGGTATTAAGTTTAGGTTTTTGCTTAATCTTTGGGGATTGAGAGGTAGCCAAATTTTCCCTTCAGTTCTGAGTGCCATGTCTAGCAATGGAATAGTTTATTCGTATAACCAGCTTTATGAAAAGAGTGGGTTCATGGAGTTTACCTATACTTTTTCACCTGACAAATCCATGTATGAGAATAAGAAGATTTTTTTGTCTTTGCTTGAGGAGTTCCATTATAGTGAGATAGAGGAAAGGAAGAGGCAGAAAGCTAAAATTAATTACAGCAACCTTCTTAGAGAATTCAGAGAGATGAAAGACTCATTTAAGTCTATAACTTTTATGCACTATAGGGCTCTTGTTAATACTTTGACAAAGCTGTCAATGATTAACTTTTTTAGTAAAGAGGATCCTTATGAAGAAACGGAAATGGACACGATGATTAATTATTTGCTTCTGCTTCTTAGGGATACTAGCATAATGTTGTATTCTGGCATTTCGATACCTAATGATTCGTTTATTGGCAAGGAAAGAGCACTGCTGGTAAAAAAATTTTTTGCTAATAAGTGATTCATGTGAAGTTGTTTAGAGTATTTTTCTGATTCTCACTTTATGGTGATTGTATAGGGAGGATAGGGACTCTTTATAACGAACTAAGGTTTATCTTCTCATGAACATGGATTCTATGGTGTTTTTTTCAATGTATAGCATTGTTGGTCTTCCGTGGGGGCATGTGTATCTATATTCCTCTTCTAGTGCTTCTTCTAATAGTTTGTAGGCTTCGTTGGAGGATATTGGTGTATTACCTTTTATGGCACTTTTACAGGATATGGAAGCTAATTTTTCTAGTATCATCTCCAGATTTGATGAGTTTTCTTCTTTTAGCTTTTCGCATATCTCTATTATTCCGCCTTCGATGTCTACACCTATGTTGAAAAATGAAGGTAGGGACATAACTTCAATGTTGCCTTCGTCAATTTTTATTGAGAAACCTAGCTTATCGAATGTTTCTAGGTTTTCCTTTATTATCTCTAAGTAGTCTTTCGATATTTTGAATTTGTGGGGTATGAGTAAATTTTGTTTTGTGATGTATCCTCTTGTTGTTAGTTCTTTGTATTTTGAGGAATAGATTATCTTTTCGTGTAGAGCATGCTGGTCAATCAATAGTATTTTATCTTCACCTTCTACCTCAAATATTAGATATGTGTTGAATACAGAGCCTATGAACTTGTATTTTTTAAGTTCTGGTTTTTCTTGTTCTACGTTTTGAGAAGGTTGAGTTTCGGGAATTTTAAATTTGCTTAAATAAATAGTTTCTGTCAAGCTTACTTTCTCTTCTATTTCTCTGTGATTTAACAATGTTTTGTGTTCTTCTTGGTATTTATTTGGTTCTACGAAGGTTTTGTATGGTTCTTGATGGCGTGTTATTTGGTTGGTCTTGCTTTGGAGGAATGTTTCGATAGATTTCTTTATGCTTTTTTCTATGGGGTTAAATGTCAGTTCGAATTCGTTTATTTCTACTACTTGGTCCGTTTCTTTTAATCCACTAGTTATGAGTTCTATTATTTGGTGGTATACCTTACCTTCGTTTTTAAATTTTATTTCCTTTTTTGCAGGATGAATGTTGACATCGATTAGTAGTGGGTTTATTGTGATAAAGCAAAATACAATAGGGTATGAACCTTTGGGGGTATGGTTTTCGTATGCTTTGGAAAATGCGTTTAGTAGGCTTTTAGCTTCTACGAATCTTCTGTTTACGAAAACTTGCTGAAGGTTTCTTGTTGGTCTTGTTACCGATGGTTTGGAGAAGAATATTTCTATTTTCATGTCTTGATCTTCGTATACTTTGTGGTTTAGGGATTTTATTTCAGGATATATTGAGATTATTCTTTCGTAGAGCGATTCAGATTTAGGTAATAGGATGTCTGTTTTTAGATCCTTGACGAGTTCAAAGGTGATTTCCGGGAAGGCTATTGCCTTTTTTATGAATACATCAAGTATGTACTTGTATTCTGTTGCATCCGACTTCAGAAAGTTTTTTCGTACTGGTAGGTTAAAGAATATGTCTCTTACTCTTACTATTGTTCCTTTTGGTGATGAGGTAGCTGTTGATTGAATGAGTTTACCCCCTCTAACTACTATTTTGTGCCCTTCTATTTGGTTTTCGGGCCTGGATATTATTTCTAGTTCAGACACTTCGGCTATACTTGCCAGCGCTTCACCTCTAAAGCCCATTGTTGTTATTTTGTGCAAGTCGTCGACTGATTTTATTTTGCTTGTTGCGTGTCTTAAGTATGATTTATCCAAGTCTTCTTTGCTCATCCCTTCACCGTCATCGATTACTTCTATTAACTTTTTACCTCCTTCAATTATACTCACAATTATTTTCTTACTTCCTGCATCTATTGAGTTGTCAATTAGCTCTCTAACAACTGAGCTAGGTGATTCTATGACTTCACCTGCTGCTATTTTTTTGGAAACTTCCTCGGGTAGTATTATTATTTTTGACATAGATATCATTATATAACCTGACATTTGTAGATTCAAAAATGATAGAATGATAGAGTATGGAGAAAAGGTAATTCCTCGAAATATTTAACCTAGATATAATTCGTTCAGGTAGGGGGAAATATGTACTTGGCCAAGCTTGTGAAGATTCCGTACTCCGAAGAAAATTCATAAGAATTTCTAAAAACTGAGAGTACTTAAAACCTTTACTTGGTGTATATTTTGCAGTGGTAAAGCATAAGTAAAGTAAGAAGAAACTTTTTCAGGTACAGGGGATATAAAAGAGTAAAGCTTTAGAAAGATATCGTGCTTGTATTTTTGGGGTGTCTGTCCATGGGGTATCTAATGAACTTGATGTGATATTCAATACTGCTTGTAGTTCGATGAGGCTTGGAGTATATCGTTTCGATGGGAAGTAGAGGCGAATGGTTCTTATTTTGGGGAAGAGTAGGTAAAGGGGTAGAAGTTTAATCTGCATAGGCAGATTTAAAAGCTATGTTAGATAATTATTATGTTTTTTGTTAAAATATTTTTAGTGAAAGTTTGATTGTTCCGAAAATACTATTGTCTTATGAAGTATTTCGTATACCAAGTTGTTAAATATCTATTGATGATTTTGCTTTTGTTTGTTTTTGTTTTGTACTTGGCGAAGACGGAAAAGCTACCTAGGTTTTTACCTGATGAAGTGAAAAATTATCTTATTGATTTTTCTGATGTTGTCTTGTCTTATGATGTTTTTTTAAAGATTTATAAGCCTTTTTCTGCCGTTTTTGACTTTTTGGCTGATGATGGATATCACTATAAGTATAAGACTTTGCCGGAAGTTATCCTAAAAAGGCTAGATGCTGCTGTTGGTGAAATTGATAACGATATAAATCTTTTTGTCAATAATCCTTTGTTTGAGACGTGGGTCATTCAGTCCTTGATAGGGGGTAACAACCAAGTTTTGTATGATTTGATGAAGAATTCTTTTGATTATCCTTATCTTATTGGTATCGGTATATACTCATCAAGGGGGGTTGAAATTGCATATAATGGTAAAGAAGTGAATAAAGATGTAATTGATTACGTTATTAGTAGGAGGCAATTGGCTTTGGTGGGACCGTACTTCGTTAAGGTTAGAGAACTTAAGAAGGATATTGATTTTATTGATGGTAGATTGTTAGTTATACTTGATGCTAAGTTGTTCTTTAAGGAGGTTTTCAATAGTGAGCTTAAGGATTTCAGGGATGTTTATATTGTGGATTATTACTCTACGAACGTTCTCTTTTCGCTTAATGGAACGAGTGCTGCTCTTCTAAGGGAAAATGCCTTTAAGGAAAACTTGGAAATTGAAGGGGAGAGTCTCAATAACAAAGTTTTATCTTATAGGGACTTGTTTTATGTTGGATTCGTTTATTCCAAACCTAACTTTCTTAGGGTGGTTAACATAGCTTTTAGAATAGTACTCATTGTCGGTATTTTGGTTTTACTTGTTTGGCTAAACTTGAAGGCTAAAGAGGAGCTTACAAAGGTAAGTAGGAAGGAAGAGATGTTACTTAAGCAGCTTAAGGGTAATCTTAAACAACTTCCCCACGGTGATGTGAAAGAGAAAAAAGATATAAACAACCTTTTTGTTGTTTCTACAGATCAGTCTTTGAATTACTTTGAGAATTTTGTTAAAACAGATATAGAGGTTTCTAAGGAAACTTCAGGTCGCTCTTTACTTAAGTTTTGAAAACTGATTCTACAATAGTTTCAGATTAGGCTATAGCTCTCTTAGAACAACAAAACCCTTTCTTTTTGAATATATTATGTTGTATGGTGTATAATTTATAAAGAATGGGAAAAACTAGAAGGAAGGAAAGAAAAGAAGACATAAAGGTTAATTTTGATGTCAATGAGATTTACGATAAGATGAGGGACAAGGTCTTTACGGCTGTTAAGAATATGGGTTATGAGCTAGTGAGTTTTTCGATAAAGAAAGGAAAGAAAGTTTTTGTAGAAGTTGAAATATATCTTAAAGAAAGGAGTATATCGACTAGGGATTGTGAAAAAGTTTCGAATGTCCTTTCTAGATTATTTGATGTAGAGGATCCTATACCTGTTAGTTATATGTTGCTTGTTAGCTCACCAGGTGTGAATAGAGAATTGAGGGATCTTAGAGATTTTGAGATTTTTTCTGGTAAAGAGACGGAGGTAAATGTGAGGAATTTTGAGATTTATAATTTGCCTTCGCCTCGTAATGTCATGCGTATAATCGGAGTTGAGGGGGATGTTGTAAAGTTTGATCTTGATGGTAGAGAAGTTTGGGTGGATTTCAGTGATATAGAGAAAGCAAAGTTGTATTTTGATCTTGATAGATATTTTAGAGGAGAGGATAATTTATGAGCGTTCTTGGAAGTATAAAAGAGGTTTCTAAGGTGTTAGAATTGCCTGAGGAAATAGTTACGAAGATGCTTGAGAATGCCCTTATAGAGGGATATAAAAAGGAATTTGGTGAGGAATACGATAATGTTTCCGTTAGGCTTGACGAAAATTCTCAGAAGTTGGAGGTTTTGTCTATTAAGAAAGTTGTGGATAAAGTTAGAAATCCCGTTTTGGAGATTTCTCTTGAGGAGGCAAGAAAATATTCTGAAGATGTTAAAGTTGGGGATCAGATAAGTGTACCTATAGATATTTCTAAGTTTAGTAGAGGCGCGCTTGAGGCAATAAAGTCCAGCATTTTTAAGCAGAAGGCTGAAGTGGAGAGAGATAAAGTTAACTCTATATTTAGAAACAAGATAGGTGAGATTATTACAGCCAAGGTTGCTAATATAAGGGGGAAAAATATAGAAGTGATCGTTGACTTAGGGAATATTAAGGTCGATGGTGTTCTGCCTTATGAGCATCAGATGCCAGAGGACCATAGAGTTTTTTCTGTTGGTGATACTATAAAAGCAGTGCTTATTGATATAATTTCTCCTTCCTCGGATGAAGAAAAAGAGGACACCAAGGTCAAAAGGAAGAGGCAAAAAGAATCTAAACTTCTTCTTTCAAGGACTACACCTGAGTTTATTAAGAAATTGTTTGAGCAGAACATTCCTGAGGTTTCGAAAGGGATAGTTCAGGTTGTGGCAGTTGGTAGGATTGCTGGTGAAAGGTCTAAAGTTGCTGTTGCTTCGAAATATCAGGATGTTGATCCTGTTGGTGCTTGTATTGGTGTTGGCGGTAGCAGAATCGCTTTTGTTTCTAGAGAGGTTAGTGGTGAAAAAATAGATGTTGTTCTTTGGAGTGATGACATATTGGAGTTTGCTAAGAACGTTTTCGGTAGGGATGCTATACATTCGGTTGAGGATAGAGGTGGTGAGGTAATACTCAAAGTTTATGATTCGCATCTTTCTAGAGTTGTAGGTAAGAAACTAGTGAATATCACGTTGTTTGAGAAAATGATAGGCAAGAGTGTTAAAGTTATTTCGATTGATGTTGAGAAGGAGAGGGCTGGGGAACCTCCGATAGAGATAGAAGAAGATATGATAAATGAGAATACGTATGTTGATTATCTACCGTTTGATAGGGTTATACTTAATAAGATGAAGGAAAAAGGCTTGAGAACGATAGGTTCTCTCATAGAGAACTTAGATAACCTGAAAGATTTGGGCTTTACACCTAGTGAAATTGCTCATATAAATGGAGTTATAAATGAATATATTGAGATAGAGGTGGAGGAGTAAGGGAATTTATGGATGAGAAGAAGAAGATAAAAATAAAAATAAAGAAGAAGCCAGAAGAGGTAGCTTCGCAGCAAGAGTCAAAGGAGAGTGAGGCACCTTTACCTTCTATTTCTGAGTCTACTCCTCAGCAAGAACAACAGGCAGAGTCTGTTTCAAAAGAAAAGAAGGAAGTAAAGGAGTTTAGGAGGGAGAGACCTTACGAGAAGAGATTTGATAGATACGTTGAAGAAAGGAAGTATAAGCCTCCTTATTACAAGACTGGAAGGGATAGAAAGGAAGGTTCGCAATTTGGTAAGGATAGTGGGGCAAGAACTCATGGGGAGCAAGGGACTACTACGCAAGATAGATTTAGGAGAAAAGAGGGTAGTCAGGGGCAGAGAGGTTTTAGGATTGGTGATAGATTTGCTAAACCTGTTCCGAAACCTTCAGGTGGTCCAAAGCCTCCGAGAGCTGTTCCTATTACTCCACCTAAGAAGACTTCTATACGAGATTCTTTCAAGGAGCCTGAAATTGTAGAGGTGGAGGAAGAATTTGTATCCAAGTTAGATGCCGCATTCATAAGGAAAAAGAAAGAAGAAACGTTTGCTGTACCTAGTGAAATAGAGATATTCGAGACTATTACGGTTGGGGACCTCGCTAAAAAAATGAATGTTAAAGCTTCGGTTATAATTGATACTTTGTCAAAGTTGGGGCTAACTGTTACTATTAACGATAAGATAGATGCTGATACTGCAACAGTTGTTGCAGAAGAGTTTGGTGCTAAAGTCAAAGTAAAGTCTATATACGATGAGATAACAATACAGGAAGAACCTGATGATCCGAAGTATGTTAAAGAGAGGGTTCCAGTTGTCACCGTTATGGGGCATGTTGATCACGGTAAAACGACTCTTCTCGATGCTATAAGGAACACGAGAGTTGTTGAGACTGAGTCGGGCGGAATTACTCAGCACATAGGTGCTTCTGTTGTTGAAATAGATGGCAAGAAGATAACATTTATAGATACGCCGGGGCACGAAGCATTTACTGCGATGAGGGCTAAAGGTGCTAAAGTTACGGATATAGTGGTTCTTGTTGTTGCTGCCGATGACGGGGTTAAGGACCAGACAATTGAGGCACTGAATCATGCTAAAGATGCTGGAGTGCCAATTATTGTTGCTATAAATAAGATTGATGCACCAGGTGCTAATCCGGAGAGGGTAAAAAGCCAATTGAGCGAATTAGGGCTTATTCCTGATGAGTGGGGCGGTGATACTATGTACGTCGAGGTTTCGGCTCTCAAGAAAAAGAACATTGATAAGTTACTACAAGCTATACTTTTGCAAGCTGAACTTATTGAATTGAAGGCGGACCATCATAAGAAGGGTGTTGGATATGTTATAGAGAGTAAGGTTGATCCTGGCAGAGGTGTTGTTTTTACATTGATAGTTAAGAATGGAAGTGTTAAGACTGGGGATTTCTTCGTCGTTGGCAATACATGGGGTAAGGTGAGAGCTATCTTTGATGATAAAGGAGGGAAAATAAGCGAGATTTTGCCAGGGTTGCCCGGCGAGATTGTGGGTGCTGAGGAACTACCAAATGCAGGTGATAAGTTCAATGTTGTAGAAGATGAGGATATAGCAAAGGAGGTAGCCGAAAAGAGAAAGTACTACTCTAAGATGGAGAATGTTAAAAGCATTAAAAGTTATGAAGATGCTTTTGCTGAGAGGAAGGAGCTTAAGTTTATAATTAAAACTGATGTTTTTGGTAGCGCTGAGGCTATAAGGTATTCTTTGGAGAAACTTTCAACGGACGAAGTAACAGTGAAAGTTATACACTTTGGGGTGGGGCAAGTTACTGAAAGTGATGTGATGCTTGCTTCAGCGTCTGGTGCTTCAATAATAGCTTTTAGAACTAAGGTTGCCGGTAAAGTTTCTGAGCTTGCTAAACAGGAGAAAGTGAATATCAGAAAGTATTCGATAATATACGAGATAATAGAGGATGTTCAGAAGCAAATCAAAGGTCTTAAGGAGCCAGTGCTTGTTGAAAAAGTCTTGGGTACTGCCGAAATTAGGAAAGTTTTCAGGATTAGTGGGGTCGGTAATGTAGCTGGTGCTTACGTGAAGAGTGGTGTTATACAGAGAAAAGCTAAGGTTAGGATTTATAGGGATGGTAAGCTTGTTTTTGATGGAGAGATAGCTTCTCTTAAGAGGTTTAAAGACGATGTAAGCGAAGTTTCTGAAGGTTACGAATTCGGTATATCTTTCAAGAACTTTGACGATATAAAAGAAGGTGACACTGTTGAATGCTATACGATGGTAGAGCAGCAAGAGTAAAATGGTAATAGTTGTTATTGAGGATACAGATTTTAAAAATAATCATTTTAGAAGTTGGGATAACGTTTTCTCTTCTGAGCCTTCAACCCAAGGGCTTATTGAGGTTTTGGAATCTCTGAAGGGTAAGGAAGAAAAAATTGTTGTAACTTGGGCTTCAACTTCATTCCTTGATTACAATCTTATCGATATGCTTACCTCCAAGAGCAAGTATTATGATATAATGTTTATTCCTAACTTGCCTGATTACATGGAGTTTGAGGTTTGGGATGTTTCGTTTCTCCTGGAGAAGTTGAAGACTTTCTCTTATTTGAAAAAGCCTTTGAGAAATTCTATGGGTTCTCTTGAACTTGATGAATCACTTTTTTTTGTTGATGTTTATCAACCAGACATGAGGCTTTATAGGTTCGATTTAGTACCCAATACTTATAAAAGTAGGAAAGTTGTTGAGTACTTGTACAGTTGTATTGATTTTTCAAAAGAGTTGGCACCTCAAATTCTTGAGGTGCTAAAAAGTAATCCGGAAGTACTGATGGAAATACCCACTTTTTATATGTTTGAGGTTTCAAACAAGAGAGTGGAAGATACACAACTTAGTAGGTCATGGAGCGTTAGTTTTGATAGTGCATCGTTTGAAGTGTTTTCAAAAGTTTTTGGGAAGGTTAAGGAACTTTCTAAAGAGTTTGTGTTCGTTCTTGGAGTTTATAATGAGCCTCTTTTTGTCGATTGGGTAGGAGAGATATTTGATTTCGTTACTTCTCATGAATTAGGAAAGATTACTTTTGTGCTTTCAACTTCCTTGCCGTATGTAGATGACTTCTTGTTGGATGCTTATGGAAGAGCTAAGGGGATGTTAGGGTACAGGGGATATGATAGGTTTTATGTTGTTGTTAACCTACCGAAGGTAGGTAGTGATAGATTTAGTGAAGTTATAGCTAATGTTGATAGGCTTAGGAAAATTGATCCTACCAGGGTTTACATCAAATTTGTTAGGGATAGAGAGAGTGTGAAACACTTGCCAGATTTTTACAGTGCTATGAAGGAATACAATGTTATTATTTCTAGAACGTTTGATAGAGAACTTATGGATGCTGATACTGTTTTCCCTATTCGTGTTCCTTGTTATAAGCTTCAGACCAGCTTAATTATTTTACCTAATGGTGATGTGCCATTATGTCTAAATGACTTAGTTTTGGATGATAAGCTTGGTAATGTTTTTAATGAGGATATCTCTAAGATTGCTTTGAGAAAAGCAGATTATTACAAGACTCACTTTTTCGGTGATTACGATGGTATCTGTAGGGATTGTGTTATCTGGGATCAGTACGATTTGTAATTTTTCAAGCCTCTGTATTAGAAAAAACGGAGTTTTTTATTTTATAATAAAAGACCAAAGTTTTTAAGGGGAGATTTATGGGAGAAGTGATTCCTATTGAGAGGATAAGAAATATTGGTATAATAGCTCATATTGATGCTGGTAAGACAACTACCAGTGAAAGGATTTTGTTTTATACTGGTAAAATTCACAAAATGGGTGAAGTTCACGAAGGCACGGCTGAACTAGACTGGATGGTTCAGGAAAGGGAAAGGGGTATCACAATCACTAGTGCTACTACTACTTGTTTTTGGAAGAATCACCGAATAAACCTTATAGATACTCCTGGTCACGTTGATTTTACCGTTGAGGTTCAGAGATCTTTGAGAGTTCTTGATGGAGCTGTTACTATTCTTGATGGTAGTGAAGGTGTTGAACCTCAGTCAGAGACTGTTTGGAGGCAAGCTGACGAATACAAAGTCCCAAGAATAATATTTGTTAATAAGTTGGACAAGGTTGGTGCTGACTTTTACATGTGTCTAGATTCTATAAAGAAAAAGTTAGGGGTTAAACCTTTACCACTACAGATACCAATAGGTTTTGAATCTTCTTTTGTTGGTGTTATCGATTTAGTTGAAATGAGAGCGCTTTACTGGGATACTGACGAGCTAGGCAAGGACTACAGGGTTGGTGAGATACCAGAGGAGTTAAAAGAAAAGGCTAAACATTATAGGGACAAGTTGATAGAAGCTGTTTGTGAGGAAGATGAAGAATTACTTGAGATGTACCTTGAGGGCAAAGAACCAGACACTGAGACGATAAAGAAGATGGTGAGGAAGTTAACAATCAGTACAAAAGCTTTTCCCGTCTTGGGGGGCTCATCCTTGAGGAATAAGGGAATTCAACCTCTGTTGGATGCTATTGTTGATTATTTGCCAAGTCCTCTGGACTTGCCACCTGTGAAAGGCTATAGAGATGATGGTTCTATTGTTGAGAGAAAACCGCTAGATTCGGAACCTCTTACGGCTTTGGCATTTAAGGTTATGTCGGATCCATATGTTGGTAAAGTTGTTTTCACTAGAATATATTCAGGTGTTTTGAAGTCAGGGATGTATGTTTATAACTCCACTAAGGGTAAGAAAGAAAGGGTTTCTAGGATACTCTTAATGCATGCTAACAAGAGGGAAGAGATAGAAGAAACGAGTGCTGGTAACGTTGTGGCTCTTGTTGGTCTTAAGGAAACAACTACGGGTGATACAATAATCGCGGAGAATGCTGAAAAGATAGTCTTAGAATCGATAAAGTTCCCGGAGCCTGTTATCTCAATAGCTATAGAGCCTAAAACTAAAGAAGATCTTGACAAGTTGTCAAACGTTTTGGCAAAACTACAGGAAGAGGATCCTACTTTCAGGGTTAAAGTTGATCCTGAGACTAACCAGACGCTTATAATGGGAATGGGAGAGTTGCATCTTGAAATAATGGTTGATAGAATGGTTAGAGAGTTTAAAGTTCAGGTGAATGTTGGTAAGCCACAGGTGGCTTATAGAGAAACAATAGAAATGAGTGCCAAGGCTGAAGGTAAGTACATAAAGCAAACAGGTGGTAGAGGTCAGTATGGACATGTGTTCATAGAGATAGAGCCATTGCCAAGAGGCTCAGGATTTAAGTTCATTGATAAGATTGTTGGTGGTAGAATACCTAAGGAGTTCATACCTGCGGTTGAGGCTGGTATAAAGGAAGCAATGGAGAGTGGGGTTGTTGCGGGTTATCCAGTTGTTGATGTTCAAGTTACTTTGTTCGATGGTTCTTACCACGAAGTTGACTCTTCGGAGTTGGCATTTAAGATTGCAGCTTCCAAAGCTTTTAAAGATGCTATGAAGCAGGCTTCACCAATAATCTTGGAGCCGATAATGAGAATAGACGTTATAACTCCTGAGGATTACTTAGGTGATGTTTTGGGTGATCTTAACTCAAGGAGAGCTAGGATCATATCCATGGATCAAAGGGGTAATACGAGGGTCATAACCGCTTATATACCTTTGGCTGAGACTTTTGGTTACACGACAGTGTTGAGATCGTTAACGCAAGGTAGAGCTAGTTACATAATGCAATTTGAAAAGTATGAGCCGTTGCCGAAGCACCTTTATAAGAATGTCCCAACACTAAAGGTATCCGAGGAAGTTGAAGAGTAGTTATAAATTAAGCTGGCGTAGCTCAGTGGTAGAGCGGCTCACTCGTAATGAGCAGGTCGTGGGTTCAATCCCCACCGCCAGCTAATTTAGAAGTTTAACTTTCGATATATTGCCTTCCTTGTAAACTAGATACTTTTTGTAGTTTGTGTTTTCAGATATTTCCCTTTTGTGTGTTATTATGAAGATGTTAACATCTCTTTCTTGAGAGTACATTTCTAAGAAGTGGAATAGCTTTGAGTTATATCCTTCATCTAATGTATCGAAACCTTCGTCAATGAAAAGGGTTTTAACGGAATTTTTTGATAGTATTTCATTGCTTACTGAAAAAGCCAATGCTATTGAAAATAGAAAGCTTTCGCCACCGCTTAGGCTCTT
Source organism: uncultured Brevinematales bacterium (assembly GCA_964475465.1). Taxonomy (GTDB): domain Bacteria; phylum Spirochaetota; class Brevinematia; order DTOW01; family DTOW01; genus JAPYWX01. Next base: position 5,674 of record CAYYXA010000026.1, on the reverse strand, counting down.
CACTGTATTTTTGTTACCGTCGGAATATACAATCTCGAAATCTAACGAGTTACTGGTTATGTTTACCTCCAACCTTTTGTCATGAATTCCCATCATTTTTAAGTACTCGTTTGCAACTTCGACAATTTCTAGCATCTTGACTTTGGTAACAAAGTTTATGATTTCGTTTGCCTTAAATCTCTCTTTCAATTTACTAAGCACGTCAAAGTCTTTTTCTAAGTTTTTCCTTTCGTCTTCTCTGGTTTTTATATCTTTTATTCTGTCTTGTATTGCTCTTATCTTGGATTCTATTATTCCCATTAATTTGCTTGTCTCTTCCTTCGATTTTTGTAGTTCTCTGAGCTTGGTTTCATTCTCTTCTATTAGTCTGTTGATTTCTTCTATGTTTTTGTCAAGTATTTCTTTGCCTAGATCTTTGGTTATATTTTTTAGCATCGATTCGTTTTCGTCTAATCTTCTCTGGTTTACTGATATCTCATTTACTATGTCTAAGGAGCGTTGGATGGTTTTTAGTTTCACCTCCTGTTCAGAAATATAGTTTTTTATCATTGTGTGAGTTTCTTCTGAGAAGAAGAGACCCAACTTTGGAGGTTTACTGTTATCGTAGTTCAAGAAGCTTAGTTTTTCTAATAGAGTGTTTCTGAATTTTTTCAATTCAGCTTCGTTTTGTTTTATTCTTTCGAATCTTTTTTCTATGTCTTCTCTTCTTGTGCTGATTCGATGTATTTCTTTGTCTAAGGTATCTCTTTCCTCTTTCATTTTCCTGAGTTCTTGAATTTCTCTTTCGAGTTTCACTTCAATTTTCTCTATGTCTTCTTTTGATGATATTCCTTTACCCGATAGCTCTGAAACCTTGTTAGAGTATTCTAGTTTCTCTGATTCTATTTGTTTTGTTAAGTTGTTGATTTCCCCTTCTATCTTTGATGTTTCCCTCTTTACGGTTTCTATCTTTTCTCTTATTTCTTCAATTTTTTCTTTGAAAGCCGTTAGGTCTTTTGAGATTATGTGTGATTCTTTGCTTTCTTCTTCTAAAGAGAATATATTTCCGCAGACGGGACACGTGTCACCTTCATTTAGGCTATCTCTTATGTATGCCGAGTAATATCTTATTTCCTGGCTTTTGTAGTTTTTTTCTTCTTCTAGGAGAGCTTCAAGCTTTTCTTTTTCAAAATTGAGTTTCTTCTCTTTTTCTCTTAGTTCAGTTTCAAGTAGTTCTATTTTTTTCTTTGTTTTTTCGAGTTCCTCTAAGTCTTTCTGTGCTCCGCTGAGTTTTGTTTTTTCTTCGAGTAGTTTGTTTTCATCGAGTTGACTTATTTTGGAGTTTAAGTTTTCTAATTCTTTTTCAAGTTTCGAAATGTATGCGTTTAGTTTTTCTATTCCCTCTTGTACTTCGGGAACTTCTTCTTTTATCTCCCTGAATATCTCGCTTTTTATGTCTTCATATTCTTTTTTGAGGATTTTGTAGTTGTCTTTTTGGCTTTCGTATTTTGCCTTATATTGGAGTAATTCAGAAACTTTTAGATTGATACTCTCTATTTCGTTTTTAAGTGACTTGGCAATTTCAGGTGCTAAAGAGAGGTTTTTAGTTTCAATTAGTTGTACTAGCGTGTTTTTTATGTTTGGTGGTGTTTCTATCTCTTGAATTATTTCTTTGAGTTTTGATATATCTTCTTCTATGGAAAGGGATATGCTTTTAATATTTTTCTCTAGTTCCATTATTTGGTTAAGGGTTCTTTGGCGAAGTTTATAGTTTTCTAAAAGTTCTCTTATTCTCTTTGTTTCTTCATCGAGGTTTTTCATTTTGTTATCGTACAGTGTTTTGATTTCTTCTAGGACTTTATCAAGTTCTTCTATGGAGGTTTCTATTCCTAGGTTCGTTAAGATCTCATTTAACTCCTGGATTTCTCTTTCTACCTGGTTTTTTAGATATTCTGTTTCTCTTCGTTTTAGTTCTAGGTTGTTTGATATTTCTTTGAATTCGGTACTGATTTCTTCTTCAATCTTTGAATATATGTTTAGTTCGGGGAATATCCCTTTTATTATTTCTCTTTTCTCCTCTGGGCTGTCGGCTTTTAAGAAGTCTGCAAATTTGCCCTGTGGTAAAATTATGGTTCTGGAGAATATATCAAAGTTGACACCTGTTGTAAGGTTTATTATACTCTCGTCTATTTTTTTCTTTGGGCCTATTTGTCTTTGGTTGTTTATCTCTAGTAATGATTCGTATGTGTTGTCTTTGCTTGCTCTCAGTATTCTTGTTATTTTAAGTTCCTTGCCATCTTTTATGATATGTATCTCTGCCTTTGTTTCTTCGGTTTCTGTTGCTCCCTCGAATCGCACCTTGTTTACTTCCTTATCGTTGTACCTTGGTACTTTTTGATAAATGGCAAAAGCCAACCCATCAAGTATACTACTTTTACCTGCTCCTGTGTCTCCTGTTATGACTGTTATTGGAGAGTCGTCAAATTCTATTTCTGTGTTTTTGTGTGAACAGAAATTTTTTAGAACTATTTTCTTAATTTTCATAAAGTTATAATAAATAAATATTTGACCTATCTTCACCTTTATAAACGTATCTTAGAATGTTACAGAATACCTAAGACGATGCTTGGAGGCTTGTACTTAAAGCAGTGTTTAAATTACTTATGTTTAGCACACTTTGAAGTGAGAATCATCTAGCTTTTCTTAATCAATCTCTTCTAATACTTACCTTGAAAAATGTGCTTTATATATGCAATAGGCTTGTGTCATAGTTTTATGACATTTTGATGATCACACTGCAGTATGCCCTCTGTTTTCTTAGGTACATAATAGTTTGATGCTGAGTTCTTCTTGCTAGTAGCTCTATTGTATTTAGTTTGAAGTTTTGAGAAAAAGCATTATTTGCTCTTTGAGATACTTTAGGTACAACACTTGTATCGTGAGTTTATTTTTCCAGCTACTATTCCACTTCTTGCTAAGAATTTGATTCTTTTAAAACTTTTTAAGAGGTATTCGAAATCCATGTAAACTTGACTTTATGATGTAATTATTTTAAATTTATTAAATATCAAATAGGAGATTTCTATGAAACTTAGTGATGAAGCTATTAGTTTCATTATGAATGGCAATAATTCTAATATTGTTTTAGTTGCTACGATGAGTGAGTTCGGAATAGTTAATTTATCTCCTAGATTTATTTTAAGCATAGATACTAGTGGCTCTGATGATAAGCTCTACTTTGGTAGTGGCCTTCCGAATAAGACGCTTTATAACTTAAAGAAAAACTCGAAGGTTTGTATTTCTAAGTGGGTAAACGATGTTAAGGGAGATGTTAGAATGGTTGTTATAACTGGTATAGCTAATAATTTAACTAGTGGTGATAAATATGAAGAAATGTCCAGAATATTAGCTGAGGCTTTTTTGAATGCTCGTTTTGTTAAGAAGGGGGAAGTGAAGTTAGATAAACCTCCGAAACCTTTAGCTGTAACGGAAGTGATAGTTGAAAATGTAAAATTTTACTAATTTATTTGGGGGAGTTTATGGGAGATAATGTTGTTTTGATAGATGATGAAATTTTGGAACTTTTGAGGCTTAACAATGGTATTTTTGGTTTTGGATTTGTTTTAAATCGGTATCCGGTTGTATATCCAAGGTTCGCTGTTGATGTTAGTGCTAATACCATAACATTTATAGAAAGTAAAGAGGATGTTATAAGAAACTTGAAAGTTTCTAACAAGATTTCTGTTTCTATTTTTGATTGGGAAGGCAATACTGTTAAGGGTTTCCAGCTTAAGGGATGGGCTACAGTTTTTGAGAAAGATACGCAGTATTTTGAAGAGGTATTGAAAAGGTTTGAGACGAGGACGATGAAACCAGATTTTTTAAATGAAATAGCTAATAGGATGGATGAGAGAATAATAATTCCTAGAAAGGAATTTGTTGTAAAATTAGAGTTCAACATTAAATACTCACAAGCACCTTCACCTGAATCAGCCAAACCTATAATAGCAGTTTAATAGTAGTCTTGATTTGTAAAGTTTATTAAAGTTTATATAATGGTTCTTTTAAGGTAGATTTTTATGAAATTGCTGATTCTTATTGTTTTGATTAATCTAAGCATATCGATCTATGGGATGAAATCAGGTATTGATGAGGTTTATCTTCCTGATGTTAGCGGGGTTAAGGTTGAAGTTTGGGTAAAGAATTTAGAGGTTCCATGGTCTCTTGTTTTTTTACCTGATGGGAGAGCTCTTGTTAGTGAAAGACCTGGAAGAATTAGGTTGATAAGAGATGGTAAGCTTGTTGAGGAACCGTATATGAGAATAGATGTGAACAACGAGGGAGAAGGTGGTTTGATGGGGCTTGCCGTTCATCCTAACTTTCCAAAGGAGTCGTATGTGTATGCTATGTATACGTACAGAGATAAGGGATCGGTATTTAATAGAGTTGTAAGGATTCTAGATAGGGGTAATTCTGGTGTGTTTGATAAGGTTATAATAGATAAGATACCTGGTGGAAGGTTTCATAACGGTGGTAGGATAAAATTTGGGCCGGATGGGATGTTATATATAACAACAGGTGAGATATTTAGGGGTGAACTTGCACAGGATTTAGATTCTTTGGGTGGTAAAATACTGCGAGTTACACCTGATGGTGGCATACCTAGAGATAATCCGTTCCCAAATTCTCCGGTATATGCTTATGGTTTGAGGAATCCTCAAGGGCTTGCGTGGAACCCTAGAACTGGTGATTTGTTTGCTTCTGATCATGGTCCTTCAGGCGAAAAAGGTTTTGGGCACGATGAAGTTAATTTAATTTTAAAAGGAGGTAATTACGGTTGGCCTATAGTGATAGGTGCACCTGGGGTAAAAGGTTTTATTGATCCATTGATATTTTGGGAATATTCAACTCCACCTAGCGGAATAGAATTTTACAGAGATTCTCTTTTCGTAGCAACTCTAAGAAGTAAAGCTTTGATAAGAATAAAGCTAGAGCTTCATAAGGCAAATTATAAGGTTGTTAGAATAGAACGTTGGTTTGCTTATGACAAAAACAGAGGTAAATACGGTAGATTAAGAGATGTAGTGCTAGGGCCAGATGGTAGCCTTTACGTTTTAACAAGCAATAGGGATGGAAGAGGAAATCCTCAACCAGGGGACGATAAAATATACAAAATAACTTTTCTTGAGTGAGTAACGTTAGTAAGGTAAGGTGCTTAAAGCACTTGTGCTTAAAGCACTTGTGCTTGAGGCACTTTTTAAAGATAAGAAACAGGTCTAACCTTGTTGGTATATATGTATATCTGAATGGTGTTCTCGAACTTTTCCCTTATTATATAGGCAGACCTACACCTCACAAAATAATACCCTTAGATAAAGGGTTATGTGGTGCTACGTTTAGAGAAGGCAAAACATTAATAGTTAATGATGTTACTAGGGATGAGAGATATCTAGCTTGCTCGGAGCATACAAAATCTGAGATAGTAGTTCCCATAAGAAATGATGAAGGAGAAATTATAGGTGAAATAGATATAGATAGTGATTATATTGATGCATTTAACGAAACAGATAAGAGCTTTTTAGAGAATGTTGCTAATGAGATCTCTAGTTTAGTCAAAAGATATGTTGAATTGAAAAAAAGAGATAGATAATGTTTCAAAACTATTAACATTTTTTAAATTTTTTAAATTAGAAAA
>CAYYXA010000025.1:0-17282 GCA_964475465.1 uncultured Brevinematales bacterium | reverse complement strand
TAAGAGTCTTAGCCTTACTCCTAAAAAAACCTAAGTTTCTAAAAATTTTCTCCAGTTCCTTAACATCTAAAAAGGCTATCGTATCTACCTTAACACTACCTAAAAACCTCTTTAGCTCAAAAAAGCCCTTTTCTACTCTACTCCAACTAGTATTCTGTGTAAGAATTGCAGTAACTATTATCTCCTCTTTACTTTCTTCGTAAGGCCACCACTCACCTAAATATTCAAAGTTTTCAACAAGAACATCAATGACGCCTTTCAATCTTTCTCTTATTTCTAACATAAACAGAATCATCCCTAACAATGTCTTGAGTACCCATCAAAAAGTTAACATACCTAGCCAAAACAAAAAGGTAATCAGAAAACCTATTAAAATACTTAATAATCTCCTTATCAATTTCATACTGTTTTGAAAGTGAAACTACACTCCTCTCTGCTCTCCTACACACAGCCCTAGCAACATTTATAAAACTTTCAACTTTTGTTGCTCCCGGAAGTATAAACTTCCTCAACTTTGGCAACTTTTCTTCCATCCTATCAATTTCCTTCTCCAAATCCTCAACCCAGCCAGAAACTTCCGGAAGATCTCCACCTATAACCAAGCTACCGGTATCAAATAGTCTATTTTGGTTTAGCCTAACAAAAGAAATCAGTCTATCCACTTCCTCGGAATTACAATCCCTAACTTCACTAAGTAATGAAACAACAACACCTAGCCAAGAAGTTAATTCGTCAATATCACCATAAACAACAATCTTAATATGATCTTTAGTTACCTTACCTCCACCAAGAGTATAGGTATCACCACTATCTCCAATCTTAGTGTATATTTTCATCTTATTGTTATTCAGCAAACATCTTTGCTATTTTCTCTCTAACCGAAGGCTTATAATACTTACTAATAACATCTCTCGGTATACCTGTAAGCTCTTCAACAGGGAACATCGAAATCAATTCCCACCCTATATCAAGGCTTTCTTCTATAGTTCTCCTCTCAGTGAATTTTTGGGCAACAAGCCTCGTTTCAAAAAGTTCACCAAACTTCAATATTAGCTTTTCCCTAGATCCCAACTCTTCTTCACCAACAATAGCTGCAATATTCCTAACCTCCTTTACTCTAGCATAAAGTGCATACAACTGGTTAGAAACTCTAGCATGATCATCCCTTGTCTTACCTTCTCCTATTCCTTCCTTCATTAACCTTGAAAGAGATGGCAAAACATCAATAGGTGGATATATACCTCTATTGTGTAGCTCTCTGGACAACACTATTTGCCCCTCAGTTATATATCCTGTTAAGTCAGGTATTGGGTGAGTTATATCGTCATTCGGCATCGACAAGATTGGTATCTGAGTTATAGATCCATCTGAACCTTTTACTCTACCGGCTCTTTCGTATATAGTTGCTAAATCACTGTACATGTACCCAGGGAAACCTTTTCTAGCGGGAATTTCTCCTAAAGCAGTAGCAATTTCTCTAAGTGCTTCGGCATAATTTGTCATATCCGTTATTATCACAACAATGTGCATATTTTTCTCAAATGCCAAGAACTCAGCAACAGTCAAAGCAACTCTAGGAGTGATTAACCTCTCAATCGGTGGATCATTAGCAAGGTTAAGAAATAGAACTGTATTACTCAACGCACCAGTTTCCTCAAACACCTTTTTGAAGAAATATGCGTCATCATACTTAACACCCATCGCAGCAAAAACAACACCAAAATTCTCCTTAGTTGCTCCTTTTATCTTTACCTGGGACGCTATCTGAGCAGCTAACTCGTTATGAGGTAAACCTGCTGCTGAAAATATAGGTAACTTCTGCCCTCTAACCAGAGAGTTCATTAGATCAATAGCAGAAACTCCAGTTTCTGCAAAATCTCTCGGGTACTGTCTCATGAATGGATTTATAGGAAGCCCGTTGACATTCCTTATATCTTCATAATCAGTTTCGGCTAACCCATCAATAGGCTTACCGGCACCATTATATATCCTACCCAACATCTTCTTAGAAACACCTATTCTTAAAGGAGTACCCTTGAACCTAACTCTAACTTTATCTTTATTTATTCCAAATGTACCCTCAAAAACCTGCAAAGTTACAGCCTTTTCACCTGATTTTAGCACCTTAGCATGTCTAACTTCTCCATTCTCAAGCTCTATCTCTGCTATCTCGTCATAACCAACATCCGGAACGTTCTCCAATATCATCAAAGGTCCTCTTATCTCAGAAGCACCTTCAACAGTTTTCTCTAAGGTGAATAATTCCATACCCTTACCCCTGCAAACTAACTTATAACACATCAAAACTGAAAATTTCAAATTTATTCAGGATACCCAAAAACCTCCTTAGATCACAAACAGAATTCAATGGAACCTCTCGAAGTTGAATTCAGTAGTACACCCAATTATATCCTTTATCTCATGATAGTTTATGGAATAAATGTAGTAGAAGAACTTTTAAAGTCCTGGTATGTCAGCGAAGTTAATGAAATAATCTACGACAAAGAAAGCAAAAATAAAAGAATAGATGAAATAATTAAAAAAGCCCAAAGCTTAGGAATAAGAGTAAGAGGACTAAATAAAAAATCTATCGATAGTATAGCCAAAACACCATACCACCAAGGTATACTAAGCGATGTTAAAATAAAGTACTTCGATCTAGAGGTCATAATCAAAGGTGAATTCAACGTCTTACTATGCGACTCAATCCAAGACCCCAACAACTTAGGAGCTATGATAAGAAGTGCTGTCTTATTCGATTTCCTCGGTATAATTATACCGAAAGACAGAAGCGTAGAAATAACTCCTTCAGCCGTAAAAGTATCTTCAGGAGCAGTATTCCACTCCTACCCTTGCAAAGTAGTCAATCTAAGTAGAACAATAGAAACTCTGAAAGAAAACGGTTATACCATAATAGGACTAGACGGGAAAGCTACGAAAGAAATAACTCAAATAAAACATAAGCAAAAAGTAGGAATTGTCATAGGCTCTGAAGGAAAAGGACTAAGAAAATTGGTAAAAGAAAAATGTGAGTTTCTGGCCAGAATACCAACAACAGACAAAATAGATTCTTTAAATGCTTCAAACGCAGCAGCTATAGCAATGTACCAAATCTTTATAAACCTAAACAAAAACAAAATTTCCTGAAGCAAACCTCACTGGACTGAAAAAACTCCACGCCAACCTAAAAACTATGCCTAAACCAGATTTTATTGAATACCTAGATAGTAAAGAAAACGAACTTTCTTAATTAGAGTTGTACTACCTAAAGTACAATAGCCAAAAGTAGGCACCAGGCCAAAAAGCTATATACTCAAATCATATACTTTTTTCTATATAAGCATAGGCATTAAATGGATGTATACTTTCGAAGCTTTCAGCTTCAACAGAATACCACGTAATATTAGGGTGCTTATCAAGGCTTATTGCTACATCTCGAACTATATCTTCAACGAACTTCGGATTTTCGTAGGAATGTTCAGTAATAAACTTTTCGTCCGCTCTCTTCAAAACAACGTACAGAGGTGAAGACACATTTTTCTCTATTATATCAACTATTTCCTCTATCCAGACAATCTTGCTCATCTTCACCGAAACTGAAACATTAACCCTTTGGTTATGCGCGTTGTATTTACTTATCTCTTTGGAACATGGGCAGAGAGACATCCCTAAAGCTGATACAGTCAAAGTAAAATCGTACTCATCTTCACAAATCCCCTTGAAGTAAATATCATAGTAATTCAGTCCGTAATTATGCGTAACTGGTGATTTCCTCTCAATGAAATAAGGAAACTTTAAATGAATTTCAGCACGCTTAGAGTTAAGCTTTTTCTTAAGGTCCGTAAGAATGTCTCTAAGCTTCTCAATAGATATCTCCCTTCTGTATACATTAATAACCTCCAAGAACCTACTCATGTGAGTACCTCTGTAGTTGTGGGGTAAAAAAACGTACATATCAATCTCAGCTATAGTATGCTGAACTTTCATCTCCCTATCCAAAAGAACTATAGGATACTTAACCCCCTTCACACCTACCTTATTAATATCCTTACCCCTCAAATCTCTGTCAGATTGTACATCTCTCATCTTCCCTCCAGAAAAACAGTTATTAAATTTAAAAACTAAGCGCACCTTATTCAAATTCTGTTGATTGTACCTAAGTAAAGGGATATATAGAGAGGTAACACCTCTCTAACAATAAATTAAGTAAGAATACAAAACCCCCAACAAAGCAAATAATTTAGTTTCTTACCTATCTCAACAAAAAATATACTGGCTCCAGCAAAATGCACCTTAAACATTAAAAATAGCAATGTCAAATAAGCCCTGGACCTAACAAACTTCATACCCACGAATTTTTGAATGCAAAAGCAGCTCTTTTTATAATAAGTCTATGACATTAGAGGAAGCAAAAAAGAGGATAGAAGAACTAAAGGAACTAATAAGGTACCACGATTATAAGTATTACGTTTTAAACTCACCCGAAATACCAGATAGCGAATATGACAAACTCTTTAAAGAATTATCAGAACTTGAGAAAAAATTTCCAGAACTCATTACCCCTGATTCACCCACCCAAAGAGTTAGCGGAAAGGTAGCAGAAGGATTTAGAGAGGTAAATCACCTATTTCCTATGTACAGCTTAGCCAGCGTTCAAACTTACGAGGAATTTTTAGAATTCGTAAAGAGAACAGCTAAAAACCTAGGAGTGGACAAAGTAGAATTCACAGTAGAGCCAAAATTTGACGGATTAGCAGTTGAAATAATATACAGAGACGGAATACTTGACGTTGCCTCAACGAGAGGAGATGGTGAAGTAGGTGAAGAGGTAACAAGCAATGTCAAAACAATCAGAAATGTTCCTTTATCAATACCCGTAAAAGATGAGTTAGCGGTATACGGCGAGGTAGTAATGCACAGGGATGACTTCATAAAGCTCAATGAAGAAAGAGAAGCAGAAGGCGAACCTGTTTTTGCCAACCCACGAAATGCCGCAGCAGGCTCACTAAGGCAATTAGACCCTTCAATAACAGCAAAAAGAAAATTAAGATTCTACGCATACTATCTAAGATCAAATACTCTCAAAGTAGAAAAACAATCTGAAATAATAGATACCCTAAGCATTTGGAAATTTGCAACTCCTAATTACATTGTATCAAGCAACCCAGAGGAAATATATTCATACTACACACAAATTGAAAGAGAAAGGCCAAACATACCATATGATATAGACGGAATAGTAATAAAAGTAAACAATGTAGAACACCACAGGATATTAGGTGAAGCAGGCAGAGATGTCAGATGGGCCATAGCCTGGAAATTCAAGCCAGAACAAAAAGTAACAAAAGTAAAAAATGTAATAGTCCAGGTTGGTAGGACAGGAGTGCTGACCCCGGTAGCAGAGCTTGAACCAGTGGAAATAAAAGGTGCAACTATATCAAGAGTCTCATTACACAATTACGACGAAATAAAAAGACTCGATCTCAAAATAGGAGATAAAGTAATTGTTGAAAGGTCAGGCGATGTGATACCATATATATCAAAGGTGCTTGTAGAAGAGAGGGACGGAACGGAAATTGACATAGAAATACCTGAAAGTTGCCCTGTGTGCGGTGGGAAAGTCGAAAAGATAGGAGATGAGGTAGCATATAGGTGCATAAATGCCTCTTGTAAGGCTCAAGCACTAGAAAGAATAAAATACGCAATATCAAAAGGTAAGTTTGATATTGCAGGAATTGGAGACGAAATAGTTGAAAAGTTATTCAATCTGGGCTATGTCAAGGACATAGCCGATATATTTTCTCTAGATGCCAGAAAACTATTCCTCGCAGGAGTTGGAGAAAAAAACGCATTAAAAATATACGAATCGATTCAAAAATCGAAAGTCATAGATTATGACAAATTCATAACAGCCTTGGGAATAAGATACGTCGGCGAGCAAACAGCCAAACTCCTAGCAAACAAATTCATACCCATTGACAGGCTAATCGAAGCAAGACTAGAAGAATTTTTAGAAATAAAAGGCATAGGTGACGTTGTTGCAAACTCAATATACAAATTCTTCAGAGATGAAAACAATGTAAAACTAATACGAAAAATGCTAGAAAACGGTGTAAAAATAATCTATCCAACGGAAGGAAAAGAAAGTCCTATCTCAGGCAAAATAATAGTAGTTACAGGTACTCTTAAGAACTTTTCAAGGCAAGATATAATAAACCTGATAACAAAGCTAGGCGGAAAGGTGTCTGAATCAGTTTCATCGAAAGTCGATTTCATCATAGTTGGAGAATCACCTGGAAGCAAATACAAAAAAGCACAAGAACTAGGTATCAAAACCATATCTGAGGAAGAATTTATATCCCTAACAGGTAAAACCTTAACTGAACTAATCGATATAATCAAAAAGAAAAACGACGAGCTTAAGCTTTTCTAAACTAACTTATAATACCCATCCTCCGTACCGACTATTATCGTAGAAAACTTTGTAAATATACCATTCTCAATGATACCTGGTATACTCTTCAAATACTTCTCCATAGCCTTTGGATCCTCTATCCTCATATCACATTCAAGAATGAAATTACCGTTATCACTTACAACTGGCCCCAACTTACCCGTACCTACTCTGAGCCTAGGGTTGTAATCCTTTAGTTCTTTCATAACAAGTGGAGCAGCAAATGGCAATACTTCCATGTTTACCTTCCCTTCTAGTACTCCTTTACATATCTTACTTTCGTCTACTATAACAACAAATTCCTTAGCATTGTAATCTATTATCTTTTCTCTCGTTAGAGCACCACCACCACCCTTGAGCAAAGCAATCTCATTTGCTTTATCAGCACCATCAATAGCTATATCTATAACATCAACAGCATCTGTATCAGTAACTAACAAACCATTCTCGATAGCTAGCATTCTCGAATTATATGAGGTAGGCACACATATAACTCTGAGCCCATCTCTGATTCTTTCGGCAAGAAGCTTTATGAACTCATGGACGGTAGTACCACTACCTAAGCCTATAACCATACCATCCTTTATATAATCTAAAGCAGCCCTAGCAGCATTTACCTTACCCTTAGAAGTATCCATCACATCCTCCCAAGTGAACGGTAATTTTAAACAAAAATCACCTCAACCTAAAAGTTACAACTACAGTTTAACAAAACTTTGGTTAATTGAGTACAAGAAAACCCTTCATTTAAAATCATCCACAGACTACAGGAGACCGCTATGGACATCAAATCTAAGCTTTCCAATAACCTATCAAAACTCCCTAAATACCTTTTTGCAGAAATAGAAGAAATAAGAAATAAACTTATATCACAAGGTGTAGACGTAATAGATTTGAGTATAGGAGATCCTGACCTACCAACCCCAACGCCAATAATTGAAGCGCTTTACGAAGCAGCAAAAGATCCTTCAAATCATAGGTATCCTTCATACTACGGAATGATACAATTTAGAAAAGCAGCAGCAGAGTGGTACCTTAGAAGGTTCGGAATAGAATTTGATCCTTCAAAAGAAGTAATAGCTCTAATCGGATCAAAAGAAGGTATAGCACATATACATTGGGCTTTCCTTAACCCTGGAGACTACACATTAGTTCCTGATCCAGGATATCCTGTATACAACGGTGCAACAATACTTGCTGGAGGAATACCATTCAAAGTTCCGCTAAAAGAAGAAAACAACTTCTTCCCTGACTTTGATAGCATACCTGAAGAAATCGCTAGAAAAGCCAAATTAATGTTCATAAACTACCCAAATAACCCAACTTCGGCTATAGCAACATACGAACAGCTCGAAAAAGCTGTATGGTTCGCTAAAAAATACGAAATAATACTCTGTTCCGACCTGGCATATTCAGAAATATATCAAGGAAACGAAAAACCAATAAGTATATTTAACATCCCATCAGCAAAAGAAATAGCAATAGAATTTCATTCACTTTCAAAAACATTCAATATGACAGGTTGGAGGATAGGATTTGCCATAGGCAACGAGGACATAATAAGAGGCCTAGGAAGTATAAAGTCAAATGTTGATTCTGGTATTTTCAATGCTATCCAAATAGCAGGAATAAGAGCACTACAACCAGATATGGAAAAGTATGTCGAAGAAACAAGGAAAATAATCGAAAACAGGAAAAAGAACCTAACTAAGGCACTAGAAGAAATAGGATTCAAGGTATATTCATCAAACGCGACATTCTACATATGGGTAAAAAATCCTGAAGGATTTTCTTCAAAAGAAATATCCACTTTGCTCTTAAACAAAGCTGGAATAGTCGTCACACCAGGCAACGGATTCGGTGAGTTCGGAGAAGGCTACTTCAGAATATCCGTAACAGCAAATGACGAAAGAATAAAAGAAGCAATAGAAAGAATAAAGAATACGAAAATTCTATAGACCACAAGGAGCACCTCGTGCCCCTTGAACAACAAATACTTCTCAACCTAAGAAATTTCTCACTTTACCCGAAGCAGTAATTAGCTCGGTTATCTTACTATCTAAGATGTTCTCTTTAACCCTTCTTATAAGCTCACTAGAAAAGACTTTATGATCGTTGTTAGGCTTAAAATCAAACATATTCACAGTTTCCCTTATGTCAGATCTTATAGAAGCAGGTAAAATATCGAGAACTTCATCGTTCCATAGTGATAAAACTTCAGATATCTTTTCCTTAAACCTTGGGAAAACAACATTGATATATTTCATATCACTAGAATCCAAAGCACTAAGCCCAAGTATATCAGGAGGTAGGCCAATAGAATAAAGGGAAGCACAGAAAGATATCACTCTGGGTAGAACTATACCTTCATCAGTCTGTCTCGAGTATCCGAAAAGACCCGTATGCAGCTTCCTAGCTCTTCTTCTAGGTACGAAAACTGCTAACTTGTTGACCAAAGGTGCTATTTCCTTAAGTTGCCTCCTATATTCCTCTGAAACTTTCCTCATTATTTTTATCAAGATGTCCTTAGATTCCAAAAAATGAGGAGTTTTCACAGGGGAAATATTTATGTTCTCAACAGCTCTCTGAACATCCCTCACGGGGAAATCGTACTTGAACGCAGACTGTATCGTAAACGTACTAACACTAGGGTAGTTATCAATTACAAACTTATACGTATATGGCGAGAAGTTACCTCTAAACGGGGCAGTTCCACACCCAAGTATTGGGTAAATATTAATCTTAAGTTCTTCCTGTAACTCATAAATCTTCTCCAAAGCAATTTTTATAGCTATTACTACACTCAATGAAGAATCGTTCATCGCCGGATCGGATCTAGCTATAAACACTCTCTGATATTCCAATTCATCTAATTTATCCTTGAGGAACTCCCTTAGGTTCTCATCAGCTTTCATAATTTCCTCAATATCCTCGAAAAGAGGAATAACATTTAACCTTTTCGGATTAAATTCACCTATCCAATCTTTTAGCTTCAATCCCTTTTCAACATCACAAAATTCTCTATTCTCCTTACCAACAACAACGTTCTTGTAGTAGTAATAGACTCTATTCGCAGTTTTCACATCAGCCATCGGAAGAATAACCTCAAATATCGGAGCCACACTAAGATCACTATAAAAAACCTGTGCCGTGTCATAAGATCGAGGAATACTTTCAAGAGTCTCTATAAGAAGTTTACCTTCAGCCTTCTCGTAGTTTGGATTTGGCACTCTCAAAGTTATAAACACATCCTTACCTATAACTTTCTTTTTGAAGAAATCGCCATAGTCCGAAATGAGTTTTCTTATCACAAACTCATCTGTTTCCTTCCCTTCAACATCCCACATCACCTCATCCACACCCAAGTAAGAAAAAGCATAATATGCCTCTTTTATTTCATCCTCTCCCTGAAGAACAATACTATTCGAGAAAAACGGTACAGTAGCGTTATCAGGATGTTGAGTTGACATTGTTCTAGGTATGCGAACCATGCTCCCCCCTGGAAAACTACTCCTTTTCTATCTCTACCCTAAGTTTAGCATTAACATTCATTCCAAGCTTGACATTAACTAAATGCGAACCAACAGTTTTAATTGGTGATTCCAAATCTATAGTTTTCTTATCCAGATCTATGTTATGCTGGCTTTTGATAGCTTCCACTATATCTTCTGAAGTCACAGCTCCAAAAAGCCTACCATTATCACCCGCCTTCGCCTTTATCTTAACAACAATTTCTTCAAGAGCATTCTTAAGCTCTTTAGCATTCTCAAATTTTCTTTCATTCTTCTTCTTGAGTTCATCAAGATGAGATTTAACGAATTTGATGTTGCCTTCTGTAGCCTCTAAAGCTAGCTTGTTCTTCAGTAGGTAATTCCTAGCATACCCATCAGCAACATCCTTTACCTCTCCAATTTTCCCTAAACCTTTAACATCTTTAAGCAATATTACTTTCATGCTTGAAATTATGAAACAACAATCTAAGCTTTTTCACCTAAAGTAATTCCAACCATAAATACAAAGACTTAACTATACGAAGAGTCTAACCATCCACAATCAAAACCTTAAATAACCTACAATCTTTCTAAAAATCATCTCAGAAAGCAAAGTAACACATTTGTGTTCTATAAGTTCACTCAATGATACGGATAATTTATCCCTCAAGCCATGTCCTACACGACAGGAAACAATCAAAAAGCACTAACTCTAAAAAATATATTTATGACATATAAAGATGCTATAAGCTTCTCAGAGGTATTTCATATCTTAACTACTTGAATAGAAAAGAGCTAAAATTTTAAAATCTCTTTGAGAAAGGAATGGCTAATAAGAAAGATAAAGATCCGTCAATAATCGCAAGCCTCGATATAGGAACTTCAAAAATAGCCTGTGTGATAGGTAGAGCCACAGAAGACCAAAATCTGGAAATTCTAGGTGTCGGTTCTGCTTTGTCAGAAGGAGTTAAAAAGTGTACGATAATCAACATAGAAGAAGCTTCAAAAGTGATAGCCAGAGCAATAGAAGAAGCGGAACTAATGGCAGGGCAAGAGATAAACAGTGTATATGTAGGTATCTCAGGGATACACACAGACGGCATAAACACAAAATCAGTAGTAGCTATAAACAACAAAAGCCGTGAGGTAACGCAAGAAGAGGTAAAAAGAGCTATAGACATAGCAACTGAAAGAGTAACACCATCAGACAGGGAAGTACTGCACGTCATACCCCAACAGTACGTGATAGATGACCAAGATGGAATAAAAAACCCTATAGGAATGAATGGTACAAAACTCGGAGCTTACGTAAGAGTAATAACAGCGAACTACACAGTAATTCAAAATACTATAAAAGCAGTATCAAAAGCCGGAGTAAATATAAATGATTTCATACTTGGGACAATAGGGGAAGCTGAGCTTCTTCTTTCACCTGAGGAGAAAGACCTAGGGGTAGTTTTAATAGACATTGGTGCAGGCACCACAGAAGTAGTAGGATACTACAACGATAGTCTAATGTTCAACGGAGCACTGAACATAGGAGGCATGGAGATAACTTCAGACATATCAAGTATATACAAGCTATCGCTCCAACAAAGCGAAAAGATAAAGAAAATGTATGGGCACGCTTGGCCTCCAGCCGTACCAGAAACAGAAACAATAGAAGTTCAAACGGTAAACAAAAGGATAAAAACAATAAAAAGAAAAGATTTAGCAGAGGTAATAAACGCCAGAGTTGAGGAAATATTTGAATCAGTAAGGAAAATGCTAACATCAAGCGGCATGTACGATTTTGCAAATGCTGGAGCAGTTCTAACAGGAGGCACAGCACTACTCCAAGGAATAGACCAAGTTGCCGAAGAAGTACTTGACATGCCATGTAGAATAGCATTTGTCGAAAATGTCGGTGGTATTGCAGATGCCGTAAAAAGCCCGATCTACTCCAAGGCAGTAGGTATACTCTACTACCCCATCAAAAGCGGCAACATAATACTACAATCTCAAAAACCCAAAATTTCAGGAACTCTAGAAAAACTCAAAGAGTTCTTCAACAACTTCTTCTTTGGAGAATAGTATGGAAATAAACATAAAGGTAGATAAAATAATCGACCTGAGGTCGAAAAGGGAGTTTGAGAAAGACAAAGAATTCTACAAATCTCTTGGAATAGAAGCAGTGAACATTGATTTTTTCGTAGCACCAAAAGAAGTAGAAAGCTTCGATAAAGAAAAATCGTACCTTGTAGTGTGCGATTCAGGAATGCTAAGCTCTATAATCGTAGACGTAATGAAATCCAAAGGATTCAAAAAGGTTCAAAACGTGGAAGGCGGAATAGAAAACCTAAAGAAACTCATAAATCAATCCTCTCAACTTTAGTATTCTCTTGCCCATCGACAATTCGAATTATCAAAACCCTAGAATTCAAAGGCAAACTCAACTTGAAAGATTCAACAGGGCTATCAATCACCCCATCTTCAGACAAAACGTAATACCAGTTCTGCCCATCAATTGAATATCTAACTTCCTTGATAAGGATATTATCAACAACTCTAAAACCAACCTGAAATGAGTCAGCTGACTTAACAATTCTGACAGACGAAGGATCAATTGACGGTGGAGTTATATCAATCACGACATTCCTGATAATAGAAAAGTTGGTCTTAGCAAATCCTTTAGGATTTGTTAATTCATCAGAAGCAACTACCTTAAAATCAAAGTAGCCATCACCAACCAGATACCTATTAATAGAAAACTTTTGCTCTGAAATCGGCAAAGAATTTAGTTTCTGCCACTCAGTGGATTTGTACCCCTTAACCAAAACATCAAAGACTAAATCATCGCCATCAGAGTCTCTACAGTCCCATTCCAAATTAATAAACTCATCCTTTATCGAGTACGAAAAATTCTTAAACATAGGTTCAGAATTAATAGGAACGTAGAAAATCTTAACATTTCTCAAAACCGGAGAATCAAAATACTTCGATTTTATAAAAACCCTTAGCTTCAAAAAACTAAAATTACTAACACCCTTCGATGACAAATTTTCTCCATCTCTAACTTCTATCCACTGAGACCAAGTATTATCTTCAACTGGTGAATTGCCACCCTTAACAAAGACCTTAACCTCGCTATCCTTAGGTAACCTACTATCAAAAGAAATCCTACCCAGTTTATGAACATCTCCTAAACTAATTTCCTTAGTTTCCACTAATCCCACAACATAATCATTAAAGGTATTACTTATCATTTTCATTCCAGCAGGTAAACCAGTTAAGATGATTAAATCACCTCCGCCAATATCCATAATCTTGATGAAATTATCACCATAAAAAGAAATTTTCACCAACTTCTCGTCATCAACATTAAATTGAATCAACTTACCATCAGTTGTCACAGCCAAAACATAGTTAGAAACTATCTCAAAGCCAGAAATACCATTCTGCACAACTAAAACCTTCTTCCTCCCAGAAGGAGAAATTTTATATATCTTACCTATAGAACTGAATGAATATTGCTGCATTATCTGTTTTTGCTCCTGTTGAGATGGTTGCTGAGCAGATTGAGGTGATTGTTGCACTTTTTGCTGCATTATATCATAGGTAGAAACTATAAGGTTACCACCATAAACTTTTATACCTGTAATCTCGCCTTCAGGCAAAGAAACAAACGATCTCACTTCCCTGCCATCAAACCTGTATATTGTGCCAGTCCCACTTGAACCAATGTAAGCAAATCTATCCATAATACCAACACTCAGAAAATGCTTTTCATTAGAGGCTTCAAAAATCATTTCGAAGGCACCAGTAAGTGAGAACTTATAAATTCTTGCCGGATTACCTGATATTGCAAAATAGTCATTACCGAGCTTAAAAATATCCCAAATATAACCATCAACTTCTAAAACCTTTTTTCTCTCACCATTCTCACCAAAAAAGTATATAGCACCTCTCTCACCAGTCAAAATGAAAACGTCATTATCAACCTTCTTTATTCTTGTTATAATAGCATGATCAGGGAAACCACTTATAAGCTGGGCACCAACACTTGTTAGCACATACACATTGTTTGGGTTGACTGTTGAAAAAAATATTTTACCTTCTAAATAAAGAACAGAACTAACAAAACTCTCAATCCCATTATAAAGGCTGACAATAGGAAAAGAGAGAGACAAGCCACTACCATCCTCGAAAAATGAAACATTGCTCAATGAAAAAAAATCCTGAACATTAGTTATATGGAAACTAATCTGGTAAGACCTCGTATAAACCGAGAACGAAAAAATAGGTAATAACAAAAACAAAAGAAAGATAATCAGAAACTTTTTCATAGCACCCTCTGTATCTTCTAATTCTAATTACTTCAGATACAATCTTTCACCTTTACATGTTTGTATAGGCTTCACTAATCACTCTCATTCACCCAAGAAAGTGTCAAAGGTGCTTTAGCACATTCCTTAGAACTCTGAAGATAGGAGAACACTAATGTCTATTAATCTACAAATTCAACAAGAGCTGGATTTCTCAGTGCAATCTTCTTGAATTAAAAAGCTAAATATATGTAAAATTTTAAGAACAGAGGAAAAATATGAAGTTCCCATTCAGCTGGCTGAATGATTTTATAGATTTGGAAGTACTGCTTAAGTATGAAAGTAATGTTAACAAAATAGCAGAAAGCTTAACAATGGCAGGAATCGAAGTTGAAGAGTTAACCGAAAATTCATTTTACGAAGGAAGTGTTGTAGTAGGAGTAGTAAAAAATGTATCACAGCACCCCACAATAGAAAAACTCAATATATGCGAAGTAGACATAGGAAAAGGAGAAAACGAAATAGTAGTAACAGCAGACAAGACAGTTTCAAAAGGCGATAGAGTAGCTTACTGTTTTCCCGGCACACTGCTCAATAAGATTGGTAAGGTAATAGAGCCAATTAATTTCGAGAACATAAGATCGAATGGGATGCTATTGTCTCTAGATGAGTTAGGAATAGAAGAAAAAAGCAGCACTATATGGAGAATAAAAGAAGACATAGAAATAGGCACAGAGATAATAGATATTATCACCTTACCTTTCTTAAAGAAAGAATACATTTTTAACGTAAAAACTCCGTCAAACCGTGCTGATGTTCTATCAGTTCTAGGAATAGCCAGAGAACTAAGTGCAATATATGGCATACCTCTAAAACCATTAAATTTTGAATTACCAATTGCTACTCTACCAGCACCAAACATAAAAGTCGAAGACAGCAGATGTTATAGATACTGCTCAAGAGTAGCAAAAAACGTGAAAGTAGAAGAAAGTTCA
Source organism: uncultured Brevinematales bacterium (assembly GCA_964475465.1). Lineage (GTDB taxonomy): Bacteria > Spirochaetota > Brevinematia > DTOW01 > DTOW01 > JAPYWX01. Next base: position 2,038 of record CAYYXA010000025.1, on the reverse strand, counting down.
ACCAAAATAAAACTCAGGCTACTCCAAAGCGGAGTGAGATCAATAAACAACGTAGTAGACATTACAAACTATGTGATGCTTGCCATAGGACAACCAATGCATGCATTTGACTACGACAAACTCGAAGGTAAAAAGATAATTGTTAGGCCTTCCAAAAAAGGAGAAACAATCCTGACACTAGATGGTAGCAACATCGAGCTACCAGAAGGAACAATGGTAATAGCTGATGAGAAAAAGCCCGTGGCCGTTGCTGGTGTGATAGGTGGCGAAGAAACAGGAGTAACAAACTCAACAACCTCTATTCTTTTCGAAAGTGCATACTTTGATTACAACTCAATAAGAACCACAGTAAAAAGCATAGGAATATCCACAGAATCATCAAATAGATTCTCCAGAGATATAGGGTTCTACACCACCGAATTAGCCATAAACATGGCGATATCACTACTAGGACTAACAAACATATCAAAACCGAAAGACATCAAAACCAAAAAACTCGAAACACCTACAATAAAAACATCTTTCAAAGAGATAAACGATAGAATTGGGCACAATATATCAGAAAAAACGACAAAAACCATATTAACAAATTTAGGCTTTGGAATTTCACAAAAGCAAGATGAGGTTCTAATAACCGTGCCACCCTACAGAATGGATATCTCAATACTTGAAGATATAGTAGAAGAAGTAAGCAGAATATATGGATACAACAACATTCCTCCAACTATTCCCAAAATAAACAAAAACCTAGAAATACCGTCAAATGTCATAGCATTTGAAAGCAGAATTAGGAACAACTTAGTTTCACAAGGACTGACCGAGATAATGAATACATCATTCGTATCCGAAAAAGACCTAAAACTATTCAAGCTAGGTGATTTAATCAATGAGGACAAAGTAGTGAAAATATCAAACCCTATGAACAATGATGAAACTCTATTAAAGCCACTATTGATAATCAACGTTCTAAAAACGTTGCGAACCAACATAAATTACGGTAACAAAAACCTATCGGTTTTCGAAATAGGTAAAGTTTTTACAAAATCAGAAGGCAAACCAATAGAAGAAAAACACGTGTGTATAGCATTACACGGGAAAAAATACGACAGCTGGGTAGGCAAAGAAAACTTTTCTTTCTTCGAGCTTAAAGACATAATCGATAGATTAATGATTTCATTAGCTAGCGAAACAAAAGTAGAACCAGTAAATACTCTTCCGTTCTTGCACCCCTATATTTCCGGTAAGATAATTATAGGTGGTGACGAAATAGGAATAATAGGTAAACTTCACCCAGAAGTAACCAAAAACTTTGACTTAGAAGAAGTCTACATGTGTGAGATAAATTTAGATAAACTGGAAGAAAAAACAAAAAAGCACATTACCTTCGAAGAAATAAAGAGATTCCCAGTATCACCAAGAAACATTTCTGTGATAGTACCCAAAAACTACTACGTAGGCAACTTGGTGGAATTCATAAAAAACTACGAAACTTCTAAAGATATAGCAATAGTTGAGGTAAGAGTAGTAGATATATACGAAGGGGCACCAATACCCGAGGGATACAAAAGCGTAAACATACTTATGAAGTTCCAAGGAGTAAGAAATGTACAAAAAGATGACGAAGTCAACGCAGAATACATATCACTAATAAACCAAATAAAAGAGAAATTAGGCTTCTCAGTCAGGGGAATAGAATAATACCTACTTCACAGATATTTTCACCAAACTCATTTCAATTTTATACTTTGCGGAAATATCTTTACCAAAATCAATGGCTTTGCTCTTCTCGCCAAATGGACCTATATAAACTCTATCACCAGATATGTTTAACTGATAACCTGATAAACTGGCTTCCTTCCTCATATCTTCTAACGCTTCATCGCTAACCTTAGTTCTCTGGAAAGTCAAATAATAACCAGCTGATGAACTTGATATACTAGTATCTTCTGTACCCAAAGTATTGGTTTTAAAAGTACTAACATATCCACTAACAAGGTAAGCAAAAAAACTACTCGGGTAGATCGGAAGAGCGGTTCAG
>CAYYXA010000024.1:0-10553 GCA_964475465.1 uncultured Brevinematales bacterium | reverse complement strand
GAATTTTATTTTGCTTATGAGTAAATTATATAATTCTTACACAGTTTTGGAGAGGTGCCAGAGCGGACGATTGGGGCAGACTCGAAATCTGCTGTTCCTCCTTGCGGGGAACCGTGGGTTCAAATCCCACCCTCTCCGAATGAAAGTAAGGGTAGGGGTCTTAGGTGCTAGCGGCTATACAGGTGCTGAACTCATAAGAATATTGCTTAGGCATAGGTTTGTTGAACTGGTTTTCCTTTCTTCAAGAACGTTTGTTGGGCAACCGGTCACGAAGGTTTTTCCTGAGTTTCCTTGGCTTAAGATGAATTTTGTTAGTACTGAGGAAGTTTCAAAGAGTGTGACTTCTAGTGATGTTGATGTTGTGTTTTTGGCTTTGCCGCATGATGCTGCTGTAGAATATGCTAAAATATTCCATTCTAAGTCTATAAAAGTTGTCGATTTAAGTGCTGCTTATAGGTTTAGAGATAAAAAGATTTTTGAAGAAGTTTATAAGATCCCTCACCCTTATGACGAGGTTATCAAGGATTCTGTTTGGGGCTTGACTGAACTTTTCAGAGATGAAATAAGAAATGCAAAGGTTGTTGGTAATCCTGGCTGCTATCCTACTAGCATATCGTTGGGTTTAGCACCACTTAGAGAAATAAAAGATAAAATTGATTTTAGTAGTATTGTTATTGATTCAAAGTCTGGAATATCAGGTAAAGGTAAAAAGGTTTCCGAAGATTCACTTTTTGTTGAACACAACGAGAACTTTTATGCTTATGGATTACCTTATCATAGGCATACACCTGAGATAGAGCAGTTTTTGAAGCTTGGTTTTGGGATTGATGCTAAAGTTACTTTTGTTCCTCATGTTGTCCCAATGGATAGAGGTATATTTTCAGCGATATACCTTAAGGCTGAAGGGGTGAACGAGAAAAAAGTTTTTGATATATACAGGTCTTGGTATGATAGGGAAAATTTTGTACATGTTGTTGACGAGATTCCTCAAACGAAGTGGGTTAGCAATACGAATAACTGTATGATTTCAGTAAGGTATATTGATAGAACAAGTAGGCTTATAATATTTTCAGTGATAGACAACTTAGTAAAAGGAGCTTCAGGGCAAGCTGTACAGAATATGAACGTTATGTTTGGGATAGATGAGAAGGAAGGATTAATTTATTAGGTATTGGGGTTTAATAAGGTTTTCAGGTATTCGTAACCTTCTGGCTTTATCCCTGTAACTTTAAATATTTTTAGAGGTTCGCTTTTACCTTTTACTTTTATAGGTTCTAGTGCCTCTACTTCTATTAGCTCACTTACGAGTTTGTATGTATTGTCACTTATTATGCAGTGTTTTCCTGGTGCTGCTCCGCATAGCCTTGCTGCTGTATTTACTGCATCACCTATTACTGTATAGCTTAGCCTGTCTTTTGAACCCATGTTTCCAGCAACTACATATCCGGAGTTTATCCCTATACCAGGTGTGAGAAGAGGTTTACCTTGCTCTTGCCATACTTTGTGAAGTTCATCTATTTTTTTTATCATGTCATAAGCTGTTATTACTGCTAAGAATGCATCACCTTTTTCTGAGAATGAGATGGGTGCTCCGTAGACTACCATTATTTCGTCTCCTACGAACTTATCAACGACCCCTTTGTATTTTTTGACTATTTCAACCATCTCTGTCATGTATTCGTTTAGTATTGATATCAAAGTTCTTGGATCCATTTTTTCGCTCATTGAGGTGAAGCCTCTTATGTCCGAGAAAAGCATAGTTGCAAATCTTAATTCTCCCCCTAGTTCTATCCCTTTTTCCATTAATTCCTTTGCTATCTCTTCTGAGACAACTTTGTTCATTATGTCTCTCATTTTTTCCTTCTCTGCTATTTCATCAACCATCTTATTGAAGTTTTGGGCAATGAATCCTATTTCATCAGTTGAATTGAAATCTACTCTTACTTGTAGATTTCCTTTAGATAGTTCGTTCATTGCTTTTGTTATTAGCCTTGCTCCCCTGGATATTCTTATGGACAAAAGTATTGTGAACAGTATTCCTATCAATATTGATAGGAGTGCTCCTGTCTGGATTTGCCTCTCTATTGATGCTATTGTCCTTTCTATACTTTCAGTTGACATCCCTATGTATAGGTCGCCAATGTATTTGCTTATATCCTCTTTTATCAGTACCGGATAGGTAAAAAGAATTCTTTTTGCTGAGCTACCTTTCATTGGTTCTGAGTAGTACTGGATGAAGCCAGTTATGCCGAAGCTGCTTTTTAGGAATTGTTCTATCATTACGTTTATAAGTTCAAAGTCTCCTTTTGATATGTTATCTTTTATCTTTTCTATAAACTTTCTTATGTCGTTTAGTTTGGGTGACACGTTTTCGTAAGTTAGATAGTTGTATTTCATTATACCAAGTAATGAATTTACTCTGTTTCTGAATTCCTTGTCAAAGCTGGTACCATTGTATTTTCTTTGTATGTTCTTTATGCTCCAGTAGAGCAATGAGTACTTTTCTTTTGTTGTATAGATGTTGTCAATCAGGTTTGCTTCTGCTTTCTCTATAACTTTTTTAACTTCTTTTTCGTTTAGGTTTAGGTTTTCTTTTATTATGCTTACCAATTTCGCTTTTGGTATTTTATACTCTAGGGTTGTTATTCTTGCTCCAAATAGAGATAAAATACTTTCTTCAAGGTTTTCAAAGATATTTTTTTCCCTTGCGTTTAGATTTGAGACTAAGATTAGGTAAGCTTTCAGGAGTTTTTCGTTGTCAACGGCATCTTTTGGTAGTAAGAAATCGGACATGAACGGGATATCTTTTTGTGAGTGTGCGAGTACTTTTTTGTTTATGTCAACGGCTGAAGCCCATATTATGTCTTCTGTTTTTGGTATGTCTCCAAACGTCTCTATTAGGTTTAGGTATTCTTCTTTGAGTTGTAGCTCTGAAAATATTTCGCTCATGAATTCTTTTGATTTGAATAACTTTTCTGCTGATTTTGGGTCTTTTGCTATTCTATCTGCTATTATTGATGACAATATAGCTGAAAGTGATGATGATATACTTTTTGATATTGAAATTCCTCTTATTTTCATTTCCTGTTCGAATCCTCTTGATATTGATGCTATTGTTGATGTGTAGACTATAACGATTAGGAGTGTGATTATGGAGAGAACGAAGAGAAATATCTTTTTACCTAAGCTGAACTTTATCTTTATAGTTACATTATTTCCCTTCATGATTTTACCTTCTTCAGGAAATAATATATTTAATCGTGCGTGAGAAATTCAAAACTTTTGTGATGTATCTGGGCTACTGTGGGTTTGCAAGGGGTGGTAGCCCCTTGGTAGTTAATTGATGGACTTTATTCAGGTTTCAGGTGAGGCTTTATTTTTGAGTTAAATTCCTCGATTAGTTCACTTAAGCTAGGGAAATACTCTTTTTTACCTTCTTCAACGTCGTTCATCATTTTTTCTATGTATTGTGTCCTTTCTTCTGAAATGAAGTCTCCGAAGTCTTTAGAGAGTTGTTCGAACACTTGGATACCTAAGCTTGTCGGTATGAGTTTGTTGTTTTTCGATATTATATATCTTCTTTGTAAAAGTGTCTGGATTATTTTTGCGTATGTTGATGGTCTTCCGATACCTTTTTCTTTCATGAGTTGTATTATGTCGGATTCGGAGAATAGGAAAGTTTTTGGCTTTTGCACGAATTTTATGCTTTTCACCTCGAGTTTTTCGTCTAACTCTTCTTCAATTTGTATGTATCCTATTGTTGTCCATCCCGGCTCTATTATTTTTACGTTCCTTGATGTACTTAGTAGCTTGCCATTTAGATCTATCTCGTAGGATATATTTTTTAGTATGCTCTTTTTCATCTGGGAGGCTATGAATCTCTTGAAGATTGCTTCATATATTAGTAAGTGCCTTTTCGTTATGTTTTCGTCAATTAGCCCCTCATATATCATTTGTTCTAGTGTGTTTCTGTCTATTGGTTTTGTTGGTCTTATACATTCGTGTGCTCCTTCAGAGGTCCAGCTTCTTGGCTGGAATAGTTCTTTAGCTTTCATTGAAAGGTATTCTTCTGCAACTTTTTGACCTGTTAGCGAGACTGTTGTTGATTCTGTTCTGTGGTAGGTTATTAGCCCTTCTTCAAAGAGTTCTTGCAGTATCTCCATTGTTTCGTTTGACGGCATTTTGTAGTACTTGTTGGCGAATGATAGTATCGTGTCAGTTGTAAATGGTGGTAGTGGCTCTAGTTCTAACTCTTTTTCTTCAACTTTCTTTACATTTACCTTGTCACCGATTTTTAGGTTTATTTCTTCTCTTTTTGCTTCTATTGAAACTTTTAGGCTTTTTCCGTTTGAACTGAGTTCCAATTCACAGAATGTTGACTTTAAATTGTTGTACTCCCTGTATCTTTCTATTATCCATCCTAGAACTGGGGATTGTGCTCTTCCTGCTGAAAGATTTTCTTTGTCAAATTTTTCTTGTAGGACGTTACTGAGCCCGAAACCTATTAATCTGTCTTGTATCCTTCTTAGTAGCTGTGCTTCGACAAGTTTTTTGTTAATGTCTGTTGGTGATTCTATTGCTTTTCTTATGGCCGAGTATGTTACTTCGTTGAACCTCATCCTTTTTACATTACCGTTTAGTACCTTTAGGTAAGGTAGTACCGAAAGGGATATGTCAAATCCTATTTTTTCACCTTCCGTGTCAGGGTCGGAGGATATTAGTACTTCATCTACTTCCTTGGCTAGCTCTATTAGTGATACTAAATCTTTGTATCTGTCGTTTATGTTTTCATTTCCGCAGTATATACATACATTTGAGCTACTTACAAATGATTTGCCGCACTTTGGGCATCTTTTTATTGTGTCGTATACGGGTATTGCTGTATTGTTTAGAAATCTTAATCCGAAGATGTCTTCCTTATCTGTTGTGAGTTCGAAGATGTGGCCTTTTGAGGCTGTTACAAGGAGTGTGATATTACCAAATGGTACTTCGTAGCAGTTCAAGCCTTTTATTACTCTTTCTGTTGGGTTCCCAAACATCTTTGATATCGTTTTTGCTTTTGTTGGTGATTCTACTATTATCAAAATGGTTTTGTTTTGGAGTTTTATTTCTGGTGAAGCTTCGCCTTGTAGTACCTTTCTCAGGTTTTCCCTGACTTCTTTTGCTTTCTTTATGTCTTCTAATAGTTTTTCTTCTGATTCTTCTAGGTTGAACCATTCCGTCTCTTCGATTAATTGGTGCCTTTTTGATGCCATGTTCATGAGTTTTGGATTATCTTCTATCACTACCGATATTCCTCTGGTCATTCCCCCAGGGTAGAGTCTAGAGCACCTACCACTTCCCTGAATGTATGTGTTTATATCCGGAATTATTATTTCCAATGTTTCATTTTCAGTTTCCTCAATTAAGATGTCATCTGAGTTTTTCAGTATATCCAGGTATTTCCTATCCTCGATAATGGTTTTTACAGCATTGTTTCCTTCTTCGATGATTGGTTGGTATGTTTGGTTTCTTTTTAACCTTCTTATTAGTGATTCGAGTTGTCTTTTCTTCTTTTGGTCTTCTTCGTAAGGCAATATTTCCGAAAGGATTTTTATTATTTGGTATGGAGAAAGCTTTAAGCTTTCTGTTTTTATAGGTACTTTAAATTTTGGGAAGTTCACGAATATGGTATATATTATTCTGTCCGGTATGTCTATTCCTCTCACTAATGATCCGTAATATGTTGCTACTCCTACTAGTAGGTTTAGTTTTCCTTTCTTGAAGTTTTCTATTTCTTTTTGGCTTTCGGTTAGTGAGGATACAACTTTACTTTTGTAGTTTGTTTCTTGGTTTATCAGATTTGAAATGTATACGGCGTAATCTACGCCTTTTTCTACTGGTGTGAATATTAATCCGCCATCTCCGAGTTTGTTTATGAGTTTTATTAACTCATTTTCTTTGTTATTTGTCATTATGTAGTAATTCCCTATGTTCCTGCTGAATTCTGATTTTACCCCTATTTCAAAGTTAAATATTTCTCTGAATAGTTTTACTCTTGCTCCTCGGGGCTTTGCCGTTGCACTTGATAGAACTATTACCCCTTTTTCTGAGTCTCTTAGTTTCTCGATTTCTTCTAGTATCTCTTTGTACTTATTTAGGTATTCTCCTTTTTTATCGGTATCTTTTGATACCGCTAATATAAATTTTGTCTTGATTAACTCTAAGGATTTATCAATGTATTCCTTAGGCACACCTGTTAGCCTTATTACGTGTTCTATGTTCTTTGACTGTTTCAGTAGTGCGTCAACGTCATCAGCAAATGTGAAATCAAACTTTAGGTTTTCGGAAATTTTTAAGAGGTTTTTTACCATGCTTGATGTGATTATTACTATGTCAAAGTTACTGCTTTTGATATTTTCCCTAAACTCTTTTTTCTCTTTTTCTTTGATTTTCGAAGAGTATCTTAGGATGTTTGCGTTGATTCCCGTTTTTTCGGAAAAGAGTTTTAGTTTCTCGTATGCCTGGTTGACAAGGTTAGTTGTGGGAAGAATGATAATTGATTTTTTGCCTTCCTTGGCTAGTGCTAGAGCAGTTATTAATCCGAACGTTGTTTTACCCACACCTGTTGGTGCTACTAGTGAGAAGCTTCTACCAAGTATTACTCTTTTTATCCAAGAAATCTGGATATTCCAAGGGCTACTACCAATAGCTTTTTTGAATATGTTTGATAGCTCTTCTATCTTTTCTCTCATTTGGAATATTTCTCTTAGGTTTCCTGGTTTAGAGATGCTTAAAAGTTTTTTTATGTCAAATTCTGTTTCTTTGCTTGATGAGGAGATGTTTTTTAGTGCTTCGTTTGAGCTTCCATTTGCCGAATTAGTGCTTGTTAGAATTTCACCTAGTGAGGTATCCGGTAAGCATTTTGAGCAAGGTAATCCTGCTGAAGCTCTGTAATCATCTATTTCTCCACCGCAGTTGATGCATAATCTTTTGTAAATGCTATGTATGCTCATTTTGTTTACCCTTTCAGAGATATTATGAAGTATAGAAAAATAAAAGATTAGTTTTTCAAGTTAGGTTTATCTCGTTAAAAACTCAAATTTGTTGAAGTATCTAAGAAATATGTAGTTTAGTATTTCCATACTTATTGTAGCTGGGTGGAGCCTTAGAAGAAGAACTTTATATACGCTTTCAAAAAAGTTTGCCATGGTTGTAATTTAGATAGATAACTCTTTTAGAGGCAATTGTTAGGTTAAACTTATTGTCGGTTAAGAGATCTTATTGTTCCCTTGAACATTGGAGTAGGTAAATGCTTCTTAGTAGGTTCTTAATCAAATGTTTGAAGAGTTTAATGCTTATATGTGTAATCAATAGCACTTGATGTTGATGATTACTTGTTCTTGGATATTTGTTAGGATTTTGAGGCATCAACTATAATTTCACTAGGGGGAAGCTATGAGTAAGCAAAGAAGTGATGTGAATATTGTGTATTTACTTCTCTTTGCTTCTGGGTTTTCTTCTCTGATATATCAGATATTCTTTACGAGGCTTTTTAATATAACATTTGGTTTATTTATTCACTCTACGGTTGTTGTCGTTGCTACTTATATGCTGGGGCTTGCTTTGGGATACTACGTTGCTAAGTTCATAAAAGCAAATAATTATCTTATTGTTTATGGGTATGCTGAGCTGTTTATTGGTTTCTACTCGCTTATTGTCTTTTTGCTTTTCCCATCTATAGACAAATTTTACACTATTCTTGGAGAAAGTTTAATTGGGAAATCGTTGATTTCCGCTTTGGTTTTGATTTTACCTACAACATTGATGGGTATCACTATACCTGTTGTTGTGAAGTATGTTGATTCAATTACCAGAGATAGTAACATAGGTAGGGTGTATGGTTTTAACTCTTTGGGTGCTTCGGTTGGTGTTCTTTTTGCTTCTGTCGTTTTGTTGAATCTCTTCGGGTTGGTTGGGACGTTTGTTTTTGCTTTTGTGATTAATGTTATTGTTTTTGCTTTGGTAGTATATTTGGCTGGAGAATTTAGGTTAGGTGTTAGATTTGGAGAAGCTGATTTTAGGTTCGTTGATGTTAAGGTGTGGGGAATATTTGCTTTGGTTTTTGGCTTTGCTGGTATGGCTCTTGAGATGTTATGGTATAGGCTAATGGTCTACCTCATAGCTAACAATACATTTTCGTTTTCTGTGATAGTTTCGGTTATAATTCTTGGTATAGCTCTTGGCTCAATTCTTTATAGAAGTTTTGTTAAAGCTTTTGGGGCTGGAGGTAAGAATTCAGCAGCTCTGCTGTTTGTTGTCGTTTCCCTTTTTACTTCTGTTTATTTGATGTTTTCTGTGTTTATTTTGAACAATTCTTATGGGATAGTTGGGGGATTGTATTACGCTCTTGGGAATTTCTTCTTTAACGTTCTTGGTGATAATAAATTTGCAGAGACTTTGGCTCTTTTCTTTACACGGTATGCTTTTGGTTTAATTACCGCCGGTGTTGTTGCAATTGCTTCCGGGGTGGTTATACCACTTATTTTTGATATTGTCAAATCGGAAACTAACAAAGATGAGAATAGTATTTCTGGGACGATTCTTGCTTGGAACACTATTGGTAGTGTGCTTGGTGTAGTTTTGATGGTCTATGTTCTTATTCCTCTTTTGGGCTTTGCTAATTCTCTTCTTGTTATTTCGCTTCTTTATGCACTTTCTGGTATTTTGTTGCTATTTATGGTTTATCGTAGGTTGTCAGTTGGTATTGCTTTTGGAGCTGTTGCTTTTGTATCCTTGGTTTTATTGCTCCCCAGAGATATAACGTTTACTAAGGTTTACAATGGTTTTATGGGAGTGAAAGGAGAACTTAGGTTTTACAAAGAAGGACTTTATGGAACGATTTCGGTTTTAGATGTTGATAATGTTAGATTTATGAAAATAAACGGTATTGATGAGGTGCCTAACGATTATAATTCACTTCTTACATTTAAGGTTTTGGGTAATATTGCTCCCATGTTAAAGACAAATTACAATGATGTTATGCTTAATGCACTTGGTGGTGGCATAACATTAAATAGTTTGCTTCACCATGTTAGTAATAAGAGTGTATTTGTTGTTGATATATGTCCTGATGTTGTTGATGCTTTGGTGTTTTATTCAAACCATAACTACAACGTTTTTGATAGGACGAACTGGGTTTTTGTTGCAGATGATGGAAGAAACTTTCTTAAAAGGCATAGAGGTGTTTTTGATCTTATCATAGCTGATGCTACGCATCCTGCTTCAGCTGATAGTTGGATGCTTTTCACTAAGGAATTTTATGAGATTGTTTATTCTAAACTCTCTGGTGATGGGGTTTTTGTTCAGTGGGTTCCGATTCATAACCTCGCAGTCTATGATTTTGTCTCAATAATCAAAACTTTTGACAGTGTTTTTACAAATAGCTTCTTGATGATCACGGGAATATACACTGTTCTTGTTGGGGTTAAAGGGAACTTAGATTACCTTAAAGTTGAGGGAACTGATTTTGGGGATCTTGGGTTAGTTGGTGTTGACAACGAAGTTAAGCTAAAATCAATGGTATTCTTGAGTCCTAGGCTAGTTGATAGGTTAACTAGTTATGAGGATGGTGAAATTTTAAGCGATTTTAAATCATCTGTTGAGTTTGCTGAGTTCCATAGAAGGGTTGGAATTGACACTAAAAAAGCCAATATATTTACGATCCTTAAGTATTCTGATGCTAGGGAACTTTCTTTGTTTACAGGTGCACCTCTAAATGTGCACAGTAGTATGATACTTTCAATGAAGGCACTTTTGGAATATTGGGATTATGCCTATTACGATGCTCTTAGGAACATAGATAATTCTTTGCTTCTCTACAGCGATAATTTCTATTCAAAGTATCTTTTTTCTTTGATCTTTCCCGAGTTTGTTAAGTTTCTTTATAACTACGGTGATCAGATAAAAGAGAGATACGGGATTAACACTTACTTAGAGCTTCTTGAATACGCTTCTAATAAGATTAAGCTTCTGGAAGGTACCAAATAGAGGAGTAGAGGAGTGCTACAGCACTCCTCTGAAGTTTTAATATTTAAATAGTACGTTAACGTTTATAGAGGTTTCGCTATCGGTTTTGCTACCGTCTAAGGCTTTGAAAGCATCTTTTTGGATATCTTGTTTGAAGTTTGGAGTTATTGTTAAGCCTTTGATGGGTGAGTATTCTATACCTGCAGTGATATATTGCTTTTGTTTAGCTGGGTCAGCATTTTCGTCGAGTAGGTAGTATGCTCCAACTATTCCTAATCCTTTAACAACATCAGATAGTGAAATTTTGCCAAGTATTCCGTAAATGTTTTGGTATGTAGCATTTTTCCAAAGTTTGAATGTCTCGTTGTATGAGTAGGTAGCAGCTAACTTAACTATTGAGTAGTCAACTAATATGCCGATTCCGTACAGGTTTTGACCTCCTGCGTTTGTCATTGTTGTGTCAGGAATTATTGTGTTATAGGTGTGTAATGCTAGTATTATGTTTTTAAAGCTTTTATCACCTGTAAGAACATAGATAGGTGCTA